>CAKOLG010000046.1 GCA_934096175.1 uncultured Bacilli bacterium | reverse complement strand
AAAAGATTCAAGCTTTATTTGTGAATCTCGTCTTCCAAATAATGGACTTTTTTCAAATAATACCTTATTCTCCATAAAGCTTAATGAGGATCCGCACAAAACTATTTTTATATTTTTATTATTCCAAATTGTATCTATGTATTTTTGCAAAACTGAAAGTAATGCTTCATCTTTTTCAGCCCAATATGGTAATTCATCTATAACTAAAACAATTTTTTCATTACCTACTGATTGGTTAATAAAATCAAAAATAGCTTCTAATGATTCAAACTTTATATTATTAATGCTTGGCATTAAAGTAGAAAGAACCTGCTTAGAAAATAATTCTATATTTTTTTCACTTCCAACCTTTGTAGCAGTATAGAAAATTGCTTTTTTATCTTCAATAAATTTAGCTATTAAGGTTGTTTTTCCTATATGTTTGCGTCCATATATTATCATCATACTAAGGCCATCTTTATCATACAATTCTTGTAATGATCTTAGTTCATTTTCTCTTCCTATAAACATATATTGACATTCCTTTCATTTTTATTCAGTTTAATTTGAATCAAATTGTTCTGAATAAAGTATACCATACAAAAATTAAATTAGCAATTAATTTATAAAATTTTAGAGGTTCATTTTGTGGTTCATCTAATTCAAAGTTATCATCAAATGTTGATTTTAAAAACAAAGAAACAAATTTAGTAGTTTAAATTCTTTAATAATTTTATTTATTTCTCCGATAATTACAAGCTTTTATAAGAATTATGAATAATTTATTATACGTTACATTATTTCAATACTCTCTTCAAAAATAATTTGATGGTTTTAATTTATTTAATTATTTTATCGGAATTTTGCCAAACTAGATGTAAAACATTAAATGCTATTACAAGTAAGTAAATTATTAAAATTATTATTGTAAAAATATGAATAGTTGCTCATTTAAAGAAAAATTGTTACTATAATATTAGTAGTTATATTTTTCTCTAAAAATTATCAATTAAGAGGTGGCACACTATGAAAAAGTTTTTTATGTCATTTATATGCTTATTATTAATATGTTAATGCTTTTCACATCATAAGATTTCTAACAAAAACACCTTAAAAACAAATACATTTTTAGAAAAGCCAGAGCAATTAGCGTATTCCATAATTTTTACCTATATTCAAATTATATCATTTTATTAAAAGGAATAAATATAATTGCTTTTTTACCCATAGAAAATTAATGTTTTTGTGTTAAAATTAGCAATAATGTAATGCTACAAAAAACATTTAATATGGTTATTATTTATAATTTATGGAAAAATTTTTTTATAGCCATTTTTCATCATAAAAATATCATTAAAATATACTAATAAAAATGCATCTTTTTAACCTACTATTAAGTATACTAGTTATACTTAAAAATACTGATAGATACGTAATTGCTAATTCCTATTTATAAAGTTTTATTGATAATTATTGTTAAAAAAATGTGGAAAATATGTAAACATAAATAACACTTTTTTTGAATTAACTTGCATAAAAGTTAACACAAATAAAAAACTTTTTAAAAACTATTTTTATAATGCAAAAAAACACAAAAACATATGCGTTGTTTACATTATTTGTTAATGCTATACTTTGCTTAGTAATACTAATGTTGTTAATAACGAAAGGTGGTGAAAGAAATGAAATTTTTAACAATTAAGTATCATTATAAAGCTAATGAAAAAGAAAAAAGATTATTAAAGTTTTTATGCCATCTATCAAAGAATCTTTATAATGCTACTCTTTATAAGCTAAGGCAAGATTATTTTGCTAATAATAAAATTGATACATACTTTAGCTATAATAACATATTAAGTAGTAATGATAACTTTCACTTACTTAATACTTATCAATCAATATGTACAATACGTAGTGCTTATTATATGATGAGTAACTTTATAAGATTTCAAA
>CAKOLG010000045.1 GCA_934096175.1 uncultured Bacilli bacterium | reverse complement strand
AAAATATTAGCACTAAACTCTAAAAATTTAGTGCTAATAAATAAAATTTTTTAAGACATTTTCAAAAATGATTGACAGATTTGCAATTAACTTCATGTATTTAATTTATGATAATATCACCTTGAAAGTTTATAAGCGAATATTTCACCCTAAATGTATAAATCTGTAAAAAAGCAGAAAGAATAGGAAGGTGGAATATTTAATGTTAAAACCAAAAGAATTAAAAAGAGCTACTTTAATTGAAGCATGTATAAATGGACAATGTACAATAAAACAAGTTGCTACAATTTTAGGTCTTTCTGAACGTCGTGTAAAACAAATCAAAAGGGAGGTAAAAGAAAACGGCGTCAAATCAATCCAACATGGAAATCGTGGTAGAAAACCTAAAAACACAATATCAGATGAAACAAAGGAAAAAATATTAGAACTCAGAAGCTCTTATGAATATGAATTATCTAATTTTAAGCACTTTCAAGAACTTTTAAAGGAACGTGAAAACATTGATATATCTTATTCAGCCTTATATAATATACTTAGAAATGCTGGAATAAAAAGTCCGAAAAAACACCGAAAATCTAAGCTACATCATAGAAGAAAAAGAAAAGATGCCGAAGGAATGATGTTACAAGCAGATGGTACACCATTTGAATGGTTTGGCGGTAAAGAAAAATACTCTCTACATGGTTTTATTGATGATGCAACAGGAAAAATTACTCGGACTGTATATGTGTAAAAATGAATGCTTACTTGGATATTTAGAGGTGTTAAGACAAACACTAGAAAATTATGGGATACCAATTTCACTTTATCCTGATAAATATAGTGTGTTCTTTCCGCCAAAAAAAGTTAACGACCACATAACTGTAGAAGAACAGTTAAATGGTCGAGAAAAAGGTATAACTCAATTTGGTAGAATTGTAGAAGAACTTGGAATAACTATGTTTCCGGCTTCTTCCCCTCAGGCAAAAGGAAGAATAGAAAGATTATGGGAAACACTTCAAAGTAGATTAGTAACAGAATTTAGAATTAATAAAATAACTAATATAGAACAAGCAAATAAATTTTTAATAAACTATATTGAAAAATATAATTCTAGGTTTTCTGTTGAACCAATAAGTAAGAAGACTACTTTTTTAAAACTACCAAAAAGATACAATTTAGACGAATTATTATGTGTTAGATTTGAAAGAACTATCGATAATGCTGGAGTATTTTCAATAAATAATAGCAAGTTTCAAATCCTTGATAAATCGCTTCCACCCAAGACAAAAATTCAAGTATATATTAGCCAAAAGATAGGAATGCGAGTAAAATCAAATAATAAAATTTATGATGTAGAGCCTTTAGAAATGATTTCTAAAGACCAAATAGATAATAACAAATTAGATTATCATCAATGGCTACCGAATGTAGTAATTGAATTAATTAATGAGTATTATCTAAAAGATGCTAAGGCATCATAATAAATCTATCGCCTATTGATAGTATTTACTAAAAATAAAATTTTAAAACAAAAAATAAATCTTGAGCCTGCCGCCGCGGCGAGCGGATAAACTCAAGATTATACATAGGTGAAATTTTCGCTAATAAAATAAAGTCACTTTATTAGTGAAATTTTCTAAAAGTATTGACATTTTCTTTACATATTGCTCAAAAAATGCTATCATTCTTTCAAAGGAGAATTTATTATGATAGATTTACATATGCATACAACTTATTCAGATGGAACTGAAAGTTGTTCAACAGTTTTAAAAAGATGCCAAGAAAAAAATTTAAGCTATATTTCAATAACAGATCACAATACTGCATTAGCTTATGAAGAGCTTGAAAAACTCAATGTTAAATCACTTTTCAATGGAAAAATCATTTCAGGAATTGAGCTTAACACAAAAGCATTAAATATTCCAATTGAAATCCTAGGATATGGAATTGACTACAAAAAAAT
>CAKOLG010000044.1 GCA_934096175.1 uncultured Bacilli bacterium | reverse complement strand
TGTTTTATTCTGTTTTTTTAACATTAAAGAAATCTTGTCTAAAGTACTCAAAATAAGACCCCATTTTGTAAAATAAAAAAAATAATTTATATTATTTTAAATTATTTTTCAGACTGTCCTTTCTCTAATTGCTCAGCAAGAACAAGAAGAGCCTGCAAGTGTTCAGGAGAAAGTTTAGTTCCAATTTCAATCAATTTATTTATATCCTTATTATCGGATTGTAATTCTGTAGTTTGCTCTTTTTTTATGTCAGTTTTTCCAAGCAAGTAATCGGTAGATACATTAAAGTAATTAGCAATTTTTTTTAATGAAGTAGCACCTGGCAGTTGTCCAGCTTTCCAATGTGATGATACTGCATTTGAAAAGCCTAATTCTTTGCATACCGGATTAGGTTTTGAACCAACTTTAAGACATAAGTTATAAAATCTATCCCAAAATGATAGAGAATCATTTTGAATCTCTTCAATTATATTAGATTTTTGATTTTGAATGTCATTTATACCCAATAAATAATCCACAGTAACATTGAAATAATCTGCAATTTTAATTAAATAAAAGGTATTTGGATAATATCCTTTTTCCCATTCAGTTATTGTATCTGTTGGAATTTCTAATTTGAAACAGAGTATATTAGGTTTAATGCCTTTTTCAGTGCACAAATTATAGAATCTGTTCCAAAATAACAATGATTTATCAATCATTGTTTCATCTTTTATAGATTGTCTTTTTTTTATGTCGGTTTTTCCTAGAAGGTAATCTGTTGAACAATCAAAGTAGTTTGAAAGACTTTCTAAAATATCACCTCGTGGAATATTACCATTTTGTTTCCAATATGTAAATGAATTCTTTGAAATATGCAATTCTTCTGTTACTTGTTTCGCTGTTATATGTTTTTCATCCATTAAAGATTTAAGTCTTTCCCAAAAAGTCATAATATCACCTATAAAAATCCACAAATTAACGAATTATAATTTGTACAAATATCCTAAATCACTAAATTATAGAAAAAATACTTGAAATCCATAAATTATAGATTTATAATATAACCACAGTTAAGAAATGCCCATTAAATTTCTAACTTGCTTCATTGGCATGAATTGTAGTATTTTTGTCCCGTTAGGTGTAATGAAAAATCTAATTAATTTTCAGACTGCCCTTTCTCTAATAGTTCAGCAAGAACAAGAAGAACTTTCAAATGTTCAGAAGAAAGTTTAGTTCCAATTTCAATCAATTTATTTATATCTTCATTATTAGACTGCATTTCTGCAGTCTGTTCTTTTTTTATGTCGGTTTTTCCTAAAAGATAATCTGTTGATACATCAAAGAACTCTGCAATTTTAGGTAAGTGCTTTATGTATGAAGTATTAGAACCGTTTTTCCAATTTGTGAAAGCATTCTTTTTAATCCCTAGATAGTCGCAAAGTTCTTTTTGTGTTTTATTCTGTTTTTTTAACATTAAAGAAATCTTGTCTAAAGTACTCAAAATAAGACCCCATTTTGTAAAATAAACAAAAAATAATTTATATTATTTTAAATTATTTTTCAGACTGTCCTTTCTCTAATTGCTCAGCAAGAACAAGAAGAACTTTCAAATGTTCAGGAGAAAGTTTAGTTCCAATTTCAATCAATTTATTTATATCCTCATTATCGGATTGTAATTCTGTAGTTTGCTCTTTTTTTATGTCGGTTTTTCCTAAAAGATAATCTGTTGATACATTAAAATAGTTTGATATTTTGCTTAAATATGATGAATTTGGATAAGAACCTTTTTTCCATCGTGTTACAGTTGCAGTACTTATGTTTAATTTTGCAGCAACAGGATTAGGTTTTGTTCCATTTTTAATACATAAATCGTAAAATCTATCCCAAAAAGTCATAATATCACCTTATTAAAATCTAACAAATAATAGAAATTAGTTTTGTTCAAAATATAGAAAATCAAACAAATGTAAGATTTACCCTTGAAATCTTACAAATAGTTGATTATAATATAACCACAGTTAGAAATACCCATTAAATTTCTAACTTACATCATAAGGTGGGAGTTACACCTCCAGTTAATATTACAAAAATTGTGACTTTAGTTGAAAATTCTTGAAAATCCTTAAAAT
>CAKOLG010000043.1 GCA_934096175.1 uncultured Bacilli bacterium | reverse complement strand
ATATTTAATATTTTTTGAAATGGGAAAAAGGCTAATGATTTTTCATTAGCCTTTCGTGCAGTAAAATTATGTATGTTATTTGTTTAATTTTTTGTTTTTTAAGTTATTTTCTTGTTTTATTTTTTCTGTTTTATTAAATTTATTTGTTTATTTTTACTTCTACGCCGTTCATTCCGTCATATTTTCCGATTGCATTGCCATAAAAATCGAATACTGCTCCATATCCTGCTATTGATAGTCTATATTGTTGTGCAGCATCTTTTGTTAATGCTTTGCTTGCGTGTTGATAGCTTGCATATACTGTTCCTGATCCTTGTAAAGTAAATACTTGGGTCATATATAAATGCTCTTTTGCTGTTGATGACAATTTAAATGTACAGCCAAATCCGTTTGTACGGTGTTTGTAATTTACACAATATCTTGATACATCGTCTTCTTCTATTGCTGTTGATACTCTTGCACTTTCTAATGATACAGTTCCATTCCATCTTACACCCATGTTGTCATAACTTCTAGTTGATGGTATAGCTAACCAACGTAATACCACCGCTATTGAACACAATTTATCTGATGCACAACTTGCACTAATACTTAGTCTTTTGTATTGTGTTTCGACAAAAATTGCTCGGTTTGTTGGCAATACTCTATCTTCAGTTGTTACTGTTGTTACTTCTCTGTTATTGATATCTAATGTATTTATTAAATCATATTGGTTTTGGTTTAATTTCTTAGCATAATCTTCACCATACACTTCTAAAATAAAGTTATATTCTTTTTCTGTTAACTCTATTCCATTGTCGCTTGTAAAATATGCTTGGGATTCTGCTGCTTTTACAACGTCTAAACTAACTACTAAACCTACTATTAAGATTAAAATCATCATAGCAAATTTTTTCACTTCTTTTCACTCCTTTCTATGACCTCATTATCGGCTTTTTTCGAATCGAAGTAAAGGAACGATTAGTTCCATCAGACATTTTAACCTAAATACTGGCTATATTCGCTGAGAAAATAATTTATTTTAATCATTATTTCACTATCACATTCTTTGTGTGTACAACTTTTTTTATTAACATCATATTCATATTCTACTAAATCTGGTGATTTGTAAATTAATTTCTTATTTTTGGAACCATAATATGTCCAACGATTAGTTTCATTATTTATGCTTTCTATAGCTCTTAGAACTTCAGAAAATTTATCATATTCTATTTTTATCTCTTTTCCATCTTTTTTGCAGTTGTATGTATATATTCCTGTTTCTTCGTCGTATGAAAAGTCGGCGAAAGCAGTTTCTTTTGTATTCATATTTACGGCATCATACAATTCATAATCTTCATTTTCAATTAATTTGTCGTTATTGAAGTCTTTACGGATGTTAATGGGAAATTTTATAACTGTATTATCTTCCATCGTTATTTCAATAAATAAATTATCAATAATATCTTTATGGTCAATATGGTCTTTTATTATTATTTTAGGGAACTCATCACTTTTATATATTTTTATTTTATTATCATCTTTGTAGTAATACATTTCTACTAATTTAATCGCTTCATCTTCTGGTTTAATAAAACCATTGAATATCATGTATGTTTTTTCTTTAGAAATAAATAGCATACTATCTTTAATTATATATTCTCCTTGCTCACCATTGATACGGTAAAGTTTTATTGAGTTATAATTACTAATAAAATAATAAGCAAGAAAGATAAACAGCAATGTTAAAACTGTTGTTGTGAAAATTTTTATTGCTTTTTTTCTAAATTCTTGATGAGCATCTATCATATCGTAAATTACTTCATCTATTTCTTCTTTATCTTGATTTAAACTACCTGCTAGTAGTTCTGCGATACTAATTTGAAGTATTTCACATAACTCTTTAAGGTATTCTGTGTTAGGAATCGCTATACCTCGTTCCCATTTTGAAATATTTTCTCTGCTAGTTGATAATTTAACAGCTATATCTTTTTGTGTTAAATTTCTATTTAATCTACGTTCTTTTATAAAACCACCAATTTTTTTACTATCCATATAATTACTGCTCCTTAATTCTTTAAAATTTTAGCATATTTATGCTAAGAGTTCTAGAAATAGTAATTATAATTTTATAAAGTTTAAAAAAT
>CAKOLG010000042.1 GCA_934096175.1 uncultured Bacilli bacterium | reverse complement strand
AGCTCAGTTGGCAGAGCACGCGGCTGTTAACCGCGGTGTCACAGGTTCGAGCCCTGTTTGAGGCGCCATAAAAGAAGGGTAATTTTGATACAATATCAAAGTTACTCTTCTTTGCTTTTTTTTCACACCCCTTGCTGGCGAAGCCATTGATATATGGGAATTTCTGACAACTTTCACACGATTAGCAACTTAAAGTCCTCAATAGATATTTACTCTATCGAGGACTTTATTCTTTATTAGATCATATATTGCATTTGCAATCGTGCGTAAGAAGCAGTAATCGTTTGAAAGATGGGGTAATCGTGCGGGAGAAGTAATAACTGTTTGAAATTAAAGATTAAATTTTATTATATAAGCTTTTTGTATTTTAAAAGATTTATTTTAGTTTTATTTAATATTTTTTTCAAACATAGCTTTAACGTAGATAAGAGTATTAGAAACATCTTCATCGGAGCATAATTTCAGATATTCACAAATTTGTTTAATCTTATCGTCTTTGTCGTCATGTCCGTTATCAATACCCAAAAGAAAGAAATCGGGAGTTTTACCTAAAGCTAGGCACCAGTTGACAAACTTATCCAGTCTTGTATAGTTATGTCCGCTCTCAACACGAGATATTTGTTTATCGGATATATAATCATCATTATCATTAGAAGAGTTTTTATTTAGTATATCAACAAGCTCAGATTGAGTATAATCAAGTTCTTTTCTTCTTTTCTTTAAGCGGTTTCCGACTTCTTTTAAAAATATATTATTACTCATAAAATTCACCTCAACATAACTTTATCAGTAATAAAAGCAAGCATAAACTAACGATGTTAGAACACTCTAATAACGTTAGAATATTCGATAAAATATGAGAGTATTCTAATATTATGTACAAAATCAATTAAAATACCCAATATTTCGACAAGTTGGAATAAGATATTGATTTTAAAATCTTTGTAAATTAGAATATAAATAAAGAAAGGAGGGCAAATAAGTATGAAAACTCAAAAGAAAGAACATACAAAAATAGTAAAAACAATTGTTGAGAAGTTTGTAAGAGTAGATGCAAACAGCACAACTTGTATGGCTGTTTATCAGCCGAAGGCACCTGAAATGCTTAAAAAGTTTAGTAAAATAGATAATGATAAATAAGTTATCAGCTAAATTTACTGAAAAACTTCTTTTAAGACAAAGCATTACCGAAGATGAGCGAGAACTATATATTTATGGATTTTTTATTTTACTCTCGAATCTAATGTATATAATTCTCGCTTCATTATCCGGATTGTTGCTTGGATGCTTTCTTGAAAGTATTGTTTTTTATATTGCATTTCAGTTCATAAGAAGATATGCCGGAGGATATCATGCGTCAACTGAAACAAGATGCGAAATTATATCTACTCTATCAATAATTTCATCAATTATTGTTATTCGCCTTTCAAAACAATATGATTTTCAAAATATTTTATTGGTTGTAACATTAGTTTCTGCAATAATCATTTTTTGCATCTGTCCATTAGACACTCCGGAAAAGCCGCTTTCAGAAAAAGAATTTAAATTTTTTCGTAAAAAAGCTAGATTAATTCTGATTATAATCATTTCCGTGGTGATAATTTCTTACTTTTTAAAATTAAGCTTTTTGATTGCCCCATGCTGCATTAGTCTTATATTTGAAAGTCTTCTGCTTGTTTGCGGTAAGATGAAAAGTGAACTTCGATAATTTTTTAAGTCGTAAGATATAAGAAAAAGCATTTATTCCATGTCGTATTTTTCTATAGTTTCCTGAAAACCAACAATATAAAGATTTTTAATAATTTCCAAGCGATAATCACGCCTATTTTTTATTTTAAAAGATTGAATTTATCTTATTTGTACAGTGGTTTTACAGACTATGAACTTTATCTGTGGGCAAGAATCACAATTTTTAATTAATGTCTTCTTGTTTAGGTGTGATTTTCTAATTTTAAAGAGATTTACTCTATTTTAAAAAAAGAGACTTTTTTTGAAGAACTTTATCTTTATAACATAATTTTTATATCTCAGACCGAAAAACAACAAATTAGCTATTATTAAATAAAGCTTACAGAAAATATAATTATACTTTTGAAATGGGAAGTGGTAAAAATGAATGTTGATAAAAATTCGAGATTTATCCTACATGTATCAGATTTTCATTTGACGGAGAAAAAACAAGATCTTTTGTGCGCAAAATCAGCATTAAAGTCTTTAGTTAACAAGTTGGCCGATGAGAATATTAAGATTGATTATCTTGTGCATACCGGAGATATTATTGATT
>CAKOLG010000041.1 GCA_934096175.1 uncultured Bacilli bacterium | reverse complement strand
ATAGTAACTTTATTATATTTAAATAAGAGAATAACCACTAGTCAAGGAGTATTAAATTATCAAAGTGAAATTTTACAGGATTTAAAAAGCAGAATAGAACACCATATAGACTATTATGATACAAACGACTTAGTACAAACAAGTGGTCAATTGAAAAAGTAAATTCTATTTGGAAAAAGTAAATTCTAGTTACCTACTAAAAGCTATTTATAAGCAAAAATTTAATGCTAAAACATTGATTTTTGCTTATTTTTAGTGTAAAATGAAGATATATTCAAGAAAAAAAGACGCATTTAAGCGAGTGAATTCAAATTAATTTTTTTGAGTGTAAGACTAATTTCTATTCACTTAATTGTGCTCACAACAGTGGCAATATTCAATTAATGTAAATGCTTCTTGTTAGAATTTTTTAATATATATACTTATAATTGAAGAAGATAAGGCTGTAGTGTGACCTCATCTTCTTTTACCTTTTGTATATTTAATTTATCTAAAGTATCTTTACCATAGAAGAATTCAAACGCTTCGTATGGTGTCTTTCCGCCAAGAGATTTTCTTGGTACAGAATTTATGTGTGAGAACATTAAGTCAAGCTTGTCCTGTGTCAAATTTGACATAGATTTTTTCTTTAATATAATATCTCTTATAAACTCATGATTGTTTTCTACATGTGGTTTCTGGCTTGGCATTTGTGCATCACAATAAAATATATTGCTTCTTATTTCGCCTGTTTCTGTGTTTACTTCAAACAGTTGTGGTTTTGCAAATTCAGAGCCTCTGTCTGTTAATAATAATCCAAACAATTTTTGATACATATCATCTCCGAGAAGTTCTTGAAAATGATTAAGTGAATTAGACATTTCCTCAGATGTTTTATGCTGTTTTAATCGTCCTATCATGAGTCCTGTGTTCTCAAATATGAATGTTTGAATGTATGGGCCTTCTTGATGATTATAAACTGTGTCCATTTCTGTTGTTGCATAAGTCGGATTATTCTTTACAAATTCAACATAATCATCATATTTTCTACCAGTATAATCTGCTGATTCAGATCTTTTCTTAAGTTTATTTTTCCTTGAAATTTTTCTTGTTACTTTTCTTCTTAAGTCAATATTAGTGACACCCCAGTCTTTAAATAATCCCATTTCAATGTATGTATAAATTGTCTTTTCACATTGTGTAATTTCTTTATGATTTTGTAAAATCGTGTAAATTGACTGTCCTTGTTTGATTAAAGGGCATATTATATGTGCTAATTCAAAAAGTTCGGTTGTATTTAAATTAACACCTTGTCTGGAATCTTTCAAAGAATATTCATAATTTTTCTGTGAGATGTTGGCGTAATAAAAATATTTTGTTTTTTTACAACTTTTTATTTCAGAGCAACCATTACATGTACCAATAAATCTATCTCTTCTAAAGCATGGAACTTCTTCAAAATCAGAACATCTTCCAATACAAACTTTACAGTCTTTATAATGTTTACATTTCCATGGTGAATCTTCTGTTTGTGAATATCTACGTTTTCTGTTGTTTTTTATTTCTTTTCCGATTGTTGATTGACTCTTATTGAGTTCTTTTGCTGTTTCAAATTTTCTTAATCCTTTGTTGATGTTTTCTTCAATAATTTTTCTATCTTCTAAAGAAAGATGTTTACCATTAAAACTCATAATTAACCTTCTTTCCCAAGAAACATCTACTCTTAAATTATATCACTATAATTTAATCTTACAATAAGATATAATGTAACACTTATTTATATTGTATTTTTATCAAATAGAATTTACTTTTTCAATTGACCTGATCAGAAATTTCTATAATTTTTTCAATTTCTAGTGGTAATTTTAATTGTTTTAGTTTATAATTATTATTGGTATAGTTAGTTTTTTGCATATATAAATTATACCATAAAAGCCTTATTTTTCAATAAATATAGGCGTTTTTATATTAAAAAAGAGATTTGAGCTAAAGTTTTAACTCAAATCTCTTTTTTCTTCGGAACTTTTTACAGCCCCTTAAAGTAGCATGGAAACTTTATTCTTTCCATGCTATTTTTTTGCTCTAATAAATAAAAAATATGGTCTATCATATTGATTAATATATTTGGGTATAATTTTTATAGCTTCTTCATCAGGTATTGGCTCTAAAATTTCATCAATTTTAAATCCAGAATTAACCAATCCATTTATTAAGCTACTAAAATTTCTATGATATTTTTTTACCATAACATCATTCCATTCTTTTTCCCTTATACCTTCTCTGTTATAATCTGATACAAGTAAAAACCATTTTCCATTAATTTCTGTATAATTTTTTTTCATCCAGGGATCGAATTTATTAGCTATTCTTAAAGGATGATCAATAGAAAAAATTAGTATTCCATCTTTATTTAGTAGATTATATATATCTTTTATTAACTTATCATAGTCTTTAATATAATGAATTGCTAATGAGGAAATAACTACATCAAATTTTCCTTCCAACTTATCTATATCTTCCATTGTCATCAACTTGTATTCTATTCTTTTGTCTTTATTGTTATTCATCGCTATCTTTATCATATGTTCAGATA
>CAKOLG010000040.1 GCA_934096175.1 uncultured Bacilli bacterium | reverse complement strand
ATTAATAAAAGCATTATTAAATGACTAATCTTTTTTACCATATAACGCCATCCTTTCTTAAAGCAGTATACTTTATGAAAGGGTTTTATTTTCATTTAGTATTTAATATTCAAAAAACTGACTATTATTATTTATTTTTAAATATTAAAACTATAACAGCATAAATTCGGGAAAAAATTACAAAAAACATAAAGTATACTGCTTTATGTTTTTTTTAAAAGAAGTGTAGTAATCCAAAAATTACTACTCCATATTTTTTTGTTCTGCATTTAACTTAACATTAAATTTTACATTACTTTCCAAACCATCAGGGGTTTTTACAAATACTTTAAAAGTTCTTGTAGATTTAGCTTCATTATCAAAACTATATGTTTTAGTAGTAACTGATTCCGTATAAGTACCATCTTCACTACTTGTATTTCCTTCTTCATCAATTAAATAATATATTCCATTAGATCCACTTTGATTAGATACTGTTACTGAATAATCCAAATCAGTTCCTGAAACCACACTATCTTCAGTATTAGTAACATATATTAAAAAATAAACCACATTGTTTTCAATATAAGAAGAATTTGTATCAACTTCAACATTAGCCAACATATCACCAGTTGTTGAAACTAAACCACTTAATTTAATTGACTCATTATACCTTGCTAATGCAATTCCGGTAACTACAATAAGTAACACTGCTAATGCAATATAAATAACTGGTAAAACAACATTTCTATTTATTTCTATTTTTTTCATTAAACATCACCATCTATTTTTTGTTTAGCATCAACAACTAAATATAACTTAATTTCTTTATTCTGCCAATCACTTTCATCATCATCTGTAAATACCCATTTCCAATAAAGATTTGTATTAACAGCACTTTCACTATCTTGCATAACAACACCATCAAGTGAAGTTATTTCATTTTTATAATCAGCATCAGAATATATTTTAAAATTGCTAGGTAAAGAAGAATTCTTAGTATCAATTGAAACCGAATAGCTAACAGCTACTTTACTAAGAGTACAGTCAATAACAACAGGTATAACTCCCTTGCTACCAGGAACTATTTTATCAGAACTAAAATTATTATCTACTAAAGTTTTTAATAAATCAACTCCTATTACAGAATTTTCAATTTTGGCATCAAACTTCCATTTCGCAACACTAACCATCGTACTTTTATTTGCACTCTCAACCTTACTTGAATACCTTGAAGCCGTATCACCAGCAACAAAATAACCTATCGATACCACAAGTACGAGTATTAAAAACAATGAATTAATAATATATTTCCACTTCAACTGCAACTTCATAATACCTTTTCCTTCCTTTTATTTTTGTAAACATCTAAAACATTAACAGTAATTATAACAAATACCAATGTAATGACAAATAATTTATTTTTTGATAATGCATAAAAATATTTAAAAACAACTAACTTTTTTTGAAACTTTCCAACTACTGACCTTATATTAATTGGTTGATCAATTGCTGAATTAGCATCCCCTTTAAGAATTACTGACTCACCATCAAAATCAACTATCCTATGAGTTATATAAGCATCATCTAGTGTATACGTTACAATATCTCCTACTTCATAACTAGGTTCCTTCTTTACAAGTATAACATCACCTATTTTTAACTTTGGTTCCATACTACCACTTGAAACAAAAAACACATAATAACCATTAATTGTTATAACATCACTTTTTGTAATCATTTTATTTAGAAAGACAAAAAGTAAAAACAATATCATAGCTGTTAGTATCATAGATACCGTAACGTTAATTGTAATTCTTAACGTTCTAAACATTTTTTTACTCATAAATTGTACTATCAACAGCTGTTATTGAAATACTTAGTTCATAAGTGGCATTAGAAGTTCCTACTTTTGTATCATTATCACTTTCAAACCATTTCCAATCCAATTCATAATTATCAGCATTACCTTTACTTATGTTTTCAAACTCGCTAGTTAAATCTTTAGCTGAAACCCATTCGTCTTCACTACCTACAACATAATATCCATTCCTTCTTAAACGATATTTCATATTAATATTAAAAGGATTTTCCTCAACGAAACCTAATCGATAATCAATAACATACCCAGTACCATTCTTTACCATAAATTCATAAGTATTTGATGATGTTGGTGCTATAATTTTCTCATTATTATATACTGGATTTTCAAATATATTTAATTTAGTAGTAGTCTGATATATACTACCATTCTCCCACTTTATATTTTTATCTGAAACATCAATTTCTTCTTGTTTACCATCAACAGAAGTATCATCACCTTTATTATCTGAACCATTATTATCATTATTATCATTATTATCGTTGTTATCATCTTCTGTACCTGGTTTATCATTATTTCCATCATCAGTGCCAGGATTATCATCTTTATTATCATCAGAATCATCTTTAGGTGGTTTTACATCATGTGAAGGTCCATCTTTATCACAATCGCACCCATTATCACACTTTATTTCAAAAATATCTCCCTTTTTATCTTTTTGATCTGCTTTCATTCGCGCTATTCCATAATTAATAATAAATACCCACGAAATTAATAATAAAATTAATAAAATAGCAATAAATCTTCTATACTTAGTTCTAGTCTCTTTAGCATCATTACCAACTTCATTCATAATTTATACCTCTCTTCTTTTTAACTCCCATCAAAATAACCAACCATAATTGTTTACTTTAATGGAAGTTAAAACTTCCACTTTTTAACTAATTTTTTGACTTACTGTAACTGTAACAGGAATTTCAAATTCACCTGCATCTTTACCATAATTAGTATCTGTTGCATTATTAGATTCCTTATTTTCCCAAGCAATCGTTACAGTTATAGTTTTTTTAGTATTAGCTTCAACCTCAGCTAAAGAGATTGTTCCAGTATAATTACCATTAGAATCAGCAGTTAATACTGTTTCACCAAGTTTAACACTTGTAATAGTAATATTTGGATAAGATGCTAATTGAGTTTTATCAACAGAAACAGAATATTCCATTGCTACTTTTGATCCAGTTGGATCAATAACAATATCAAAAGAACCTGTTCTTCCTGGAGCAATATAACCATCACTTATATAATCGTTATCAGCCCAAGTAATTTGATTAGCAGTAAAAGTATTATTTTCAACAACATTTGTGCCATTAACTTTAACTACCCATGGAGCAACTGAAACTGTATCAGTTCCTTTTGCTGTACTTTGATATCTTGATCTAGTAAGTGTAACAACACCACCAGTTATTAAAACTAATAAAAGAGCTACTACAACTACTACCATACCTTTTTTCTTTTTCATTAGTTCACCTCCTTAACTTCAAATAATATTTATACTTACACTAAAACAGTGGAGTATACCTTATAATAATACAAGTAAATTGTCATAAATTACCAATAATTTCCAAATTAAGAATTAACAAAACAATTTATAATTAAATCACAACATACTCTATCATCAAAATTATAACACGACATTTTTCAAAAGAAAACAAAAAAAAGGAAAAAAAGGAGGAAAGAAAATGCCAAAAAGCGGCAATAATATTTTTTATAGAAAGGATGGACGTTGGGAAGCTAGATACTTCAAAGACTATGACCGAAATAATCATATTATTTACGGTTATGTTTACGGTGAAAGCTATGATGATGCAAAAGAAAAAAGAGATAAAATATTAGAAAAAAACGACTATAGCAATAACAAAATTAATAAAAGACAAAATAAAACTTTAGAATCATTAATTGAATCTTGGTTACTTCAAAAGAAATTAACTGTAAAAGAATCTACTTATATAAGATATACAGAACTAATAGACGTTCACATCAAACCAACTTTAGGTAAAATAAATTTATCACGTATTAATAATGATCTAATTTCAAAATTTATCTATGATAAGTTACAATCAGGAAACTCAATTACACACCAAGGACTTGGTAATAAAACAATAAAAGACATTGTAACAGTTTTAAAACAAATCACTAAATACGGAAACATTTACATTAATGTTAACAGTCCTAAAATTCAAAAACACTCCGTAACGATTTTAGAATTAAAAGAACAAAAAAAATTAGAAAAATACATTTTTAACAATATAAACTACATAAACCTGGGTATATTACTTTCATTATATACCGGTTTAAGAATCGGTGAAGTTTGTGCTCTACAATGGAAAGACATCAATATAAAAAAAGCTACACTTACTGTTAATCATACTGTATTACGTATCAAAGATTTAAATACAACAACTAGAAGTAAAACAAAAGTAATTATTAATGAACCTAAAACAGATAACTCTAAAAGAATTATCCCTATTCCTAGTTCTATAATGGAATATATTAAATGTTTAAAATCTAATGATAACTATTACGTTATCTCCAATTCAGAAAAAAGTATTGAACCACGAATTTATTATGAAAAATACAAAAAAATTCTAAAAGAATTAAACATGGAAAAATATAATTTTCATATTTTACGTCATACTTTTGCTACTCGTTGCATATCACTAGGTTTTGACCCAAAAACTTTAAGTGAAATTTTAGGTCATTCCGACATCAAAATAACTTTATCCTTATATGTCCACCCCACAAATGCTTTAAAAAAAATCAATATGGAAAAACTTAAACTTTTAAATTAAAAAACTACATTAATAAACTAATGAACTTGTAAGATAAATGTAGACACAAAAAAACGGTCTACATTTTTTTGTTATAATAAAATTGGAGGAAGAATAT
>CAKOLG010000039.1 GCA_934096175.1 uncultured Bacilli bacterium | reverse complement strand
TAATTCTTTAAAATTTTAGCATATTTATGCTAAGAGTTCTAGAAATAGTAATTATAATTTTATAAAGTTTAAAAAATTATTATTTTTAAGCCAATAATTATTAAAATTATGCCTCCTAGTAATTCGGCTTTACTTTTATACTTTTCACCAATTTTATTGCCCAGTTTTGCACCTATGAAACACACAATGAATGTAATTACACCAATTAAGGAGACTGGTTTTAATAAAGTCATTTTTAATAAAGAAAAAGATATACCAATTGCTAAGGCATCCATGCTAGTGGCAATGCTTAATATCAACATTTCTTTAAAATTTAATTTATCATTTAAAATATTTGCTTTACGACTTTCATCTATCATTTTTAAACCAATAATTATTAATATTATGAAAACTATAAAATGAGTAAAGTTTGTAATAAAGCTAATGTATTGTGAGCCTATAAAGTAACCAATAACAGGCATTAGCATTTGAAAAATGCTAAAATATGAAGCTATTATTAAAGATTTTTTTAAATTTATATTTTTAATAGACATACCTTTACAAATTGATACAGCAAAGGCATCACTTGCTAAAGATAAAGATATTAATAGCATTTCTAAAAGCGTCATTTTATCACCTATTTAATAATATTTAAGAAAAAGTGTTTTATTAATAAATTTTTATGATATAATTTTTTTAGAGAGGAAGTGTTTATATGAAAAATTTTTGTCCAAATTGTGGCAAAGAATTAGCTGAAGGAGCTACATTTTGTGGAGAGTGCGGTGCTAAAATTAATGCTACTGCCAATAACCAAGTAAACCAAGGAAGTCAAAATTTTGGACCTACTCCATGCGTAAAAAATAGACAAATTGTTCTTGCAATTATTTTTTCTATTATTACATGTGGAATTTATGGTATTTACTGGTTTATTGTCATGACAGATGATGCTAATAGAGTTAATAATGAAAACGGAACATCAGGTGTTTTAGCTTTCTTATTTACAATATTAACTTGTGGTATTTATGGCTTTTATTGGAATTATAAAATGGGTAAACGTTTATATGAAGCTGGTAAAAAAGCTGGAAAAGATATAGCAGATAATTCAGTTTTATATTTAGTACTAAGTATTTTTGGTCTTGCAATTGTAAATTATTGTTTAATTCAAAATGATTTAAATAAGTTTTCTAATTAATTCATTAATTAATTAATGAATGAAAAAATAAGAAAAGTAATATTACCAATATTAAGTGTTATAGCTCTAATATTGGGATATTACTTTTTAAATAGAATTTTTGCTTTAAAAATTCCTTGTATTTTTCATAAAATAACTAATCTTTATTGTCCAGGATGTGGAATTACAAGATGTTTATTTGCAGTTTTACAAGGAGATTTTAAAAAGGCTTTTAGGTATAATCAGCTATTTTTTATTATTTTTCCATTTTGGTTAATATATTATTTATATTCAACATATTTATTTATTGTAAATAAAGAAAATATTGTTTTTTCGAAGGTTTATAATGTAATATGGATAGTTTTATTAATAATAGCTATTATATTTGGAATTTTAAGAAATTTAAGTTTTTTTGATTTTTTGAGGCCATAAAAAACAGACAAAAGTATTTGTCTGTTTTTTTACTTTAATAAACCTTCTCTACTTTGATAACTTCATCAGTTGTTTCATAATAACCGACTTTTAAAATGTCTCCATTTTTAAGAAATGGTAGTTTATCACTTAAAACAATTGAAATTTTATATTTTTTATTTTCGCTAATTATATAGTAGTATGTGTAGCCATCTATATTAGCTGAATTAATTGAAGAAATTTTTATTTCTTTTATAAGTAGTTCTTCATCTTTTATTTCTTTTTTATTACTGGCTAAATAATTATCTTTAGCCACAATTATGCCTTTACTACTGTCTGTAACAGTTACTTTTTGGTAATCTTTTACATCAATAAATGCATACATTTTTACTAAGCCGTTAGAATCTTTTAAGCTTACTAAATATGTAGGATTGCTGTTAAGATTAATTAGCAGTGGGAAAGTTGATTTATATCCCATATCTTGAACTTGTCCCTCAGCACTATTCATAGCGCTATATTCTTCGGCACCAGGAACGCTATAATATGTTGTTGCTCCTGTACGCATGTTAGTTAATATAAAACCTAAATTAGATTCGTCACTAACAACGCTTGTGATACCAGTGTACAAATATATATCATCGTTCATTGCTAGGTAATTATAACCATCTGTTGTGTTGACAACATTTTTTTGACCAAAAATGCTATTCCAAAAACCATTTTTGTAAGTACCCCAGTCATCCACTTGCTCAATAATTAAGTCGGCTGAATAAGCAATATCAACCCATTTTGGTATTTCGCCATTATTATACTTTTGAGAATCACCGGTAATCGGATCGAATATGATTACACCACTTACACGTGCTTTTAAACCGATGGCGGTATATTTTATTATTGGAACTATATAATAAGGTTTTCCATCGTTATCAATTTCAAAAGATACATGACCGAAATTTAATGTTGGATAAGAAAATCTTAATTTGCGGTGGAGATTTTCATTAAATAAGGCACTTGGAGAATATTTCATTCCTTTATTTAAACGAACTAAATCAGCTTCACCAGTTACACTATTAACTGTAATATAACCGCTAATGCCATTTTTACGGTTAGTTAACCATTTAATTGCATCTGCATATTCTAATGGTGTTACTCTTATAATTGAGTCATTATAATTAATTTGAGTGTACATTTGTGAAACACTAAATTGGCTAACTAATTCGTTCATTTGCCCCATTACACGATCACCTAATACTTTTGAGGAATCTTTATCAAGAAGTGGTAATTGATTAAAATTAACTTCAGGAATATCTTTATTCCAATCACCATTTTCATTAATAGTAATTCTTTTTTGATAACTTTTAGCATTAAATAATGGTGAACAAATAAAATTAGCTAATAATATAACAGAAAACATTACTATTATAAAGCCAAAGCCGTATATGAATATTTTTGGTGCATTTATTTTTTTTTGATTGCCATTAATTATTAAATCAATTTTATTTTTATTAATAGATTCTAAAAATGTAAATACTAAAATTATAAATGAAATATAAATGTAAAAACCTATATTATTTAAATTTATAGCTGGCAAAGTTAAATAGTATACTATAGCAGCTATTAATAATGTAATTATAATATTTATGATTGTTTTTTTCATAAGTTTCACCTAATTGCAAGCATCTATAACCGTTTTATATATAGATGTACTAATATTAAACAGCATATTTTTATTACCATTATATACTAATTTATCTTCTGTGTTATCAAAAGCAATATAATTATCATCAATTACAACTTTGTATGATCCTTCAATAGTTTTGCCAGCGACAGCTTTTGATTCACTTATTGAGGTCACTCTTTTAAATTCTTTTTTAATACTCAATTTATCTTCTGTACTTAGTCGGCATTCTTTATAAGCGTGATCATTTTCACTACTTTCTACTTCATATAACTTATATGCTTTTATATTTAACTCTGTTTCTTTTTGTGTATTTGTATTAGCTAAATATATAACAAAACAAATTATGATCATTAAAATAGCTACAATTATCGCAATAGTTACTTCTTTTTTTGTTTTCATATAATCATTCCTTACTTAGTTCATTATAGCACAGTTCAGATGTTTTTTATAGTCATTCTATTGCGTATCGTACGAACTTGTAATGCCAAAATAGCCTTCAAGGCTTAGCCAATCTCCATTATTAAATAGTTTGGATGATAAGTCAGTACCAACGTATCTTAAATGCCATGATTCATATTTGTAGCCTGTTTCAGCTTCTTTTCCTTTCGGGAATCTGATAATAAAGCCATAAAGATGAGCATGTTCATTTACCCATTTCCCTTCATCTGTTGTAGCAAATGCATCACTAATACTATTTAAATCAAAGCAAAGACCTGTTTGATGCTCAGAGTGTCCAGCACGAGAAGAATATGTATCAGCCAAAGTTTTACCGTCTCTAATTACGTAATTATTATAAATTTTTTCTTGACTTACATAAGGTCTGTAACCAGAAGCGATGTATATATTTAAACCAAGAGCAGCAGCATCTGATTGCATGTCTTTAAATGCGTTATAAGCATTAATATTAATACACTTATTGCAAGTGTTGGTTTTACCTATCGGAGATTCTAATGTATTTTCAGGAACAAAATTACTAGGTAAAGCATATGTTTTGTTAGCAATTAAATATTCATCAATATAAGTTGCACCGTTTATTTTACTTATTTCAAATCCTTTAGATGTCGTACCTATTACTTCTTTGGAGCTAGTATCTATTTTTAATTTAGGATAATTTGATGATGTTTTTATATCACTTGAATTGTTTTGATTGTTATCTTTGGAATTATTATTTGTATTGCTTTGAGTGTCATCTTTAAAATCGTTGCTAGAATTGTCTTTAGTTGAATCATCAGATGCGTTGTTTGGTTGATTTGAATTATCATCGGATTTATTTATATTACTATACGTTTGGTTATTAGAACCATGATTATTTTTATTTTTTTCTAAAATATTTTTTTGGCAAATTATTGTTATTGCAACAATAACAATTATTAATGTAATTAGTATATAAAATGGTTTTTTACGTAGTTTCTTTCTTTTTTTCATTTTATCTCCTTATTATATTATTAGGCAGCAGGGGTGCCTAAAAAATCAGTTTGTTTTGTTTGAAAGTATATTAAAAGAATAACGCCGGCTAATAAAAATGTACTACCAAGCACTTTTATTAGGTATAATTGTTTTTCTTCAGGAGTTGCTTTTTGATAAAAATAATAATTTCTCATAAAAAAGTATATATATATTAAAAAAGTTATTATAAGAGTTATTTCAAAAATTAAATTAGCATTTTTTTTAAATTGTGAGCGATGAGTTTTTAAAAATTCTTTGTCATTATAATCACCATAGATATTTAATAAAGCTATGATTATAAATATAACCCACAAAAAGTCTTCGAAGTCTAATCTTTTTAATTCGTTTAAAAATTCAGCATTATCCATACTTAATTATATGTTTTGTATAATTAAAAAGAATTGTATTTTATGCGTTGATATTAAATATTATTAATATTTTCTTTAATGATATTAATTGATTCTTGAAGTCTAATTTGTTCTTCATTTGTTAATTTTAAATTTATTCTTCTTTGAGCACCATCTTTATTTAAAATAGCTGGTAAACCAACGTAAACATCATTAACTTCATCATAAACTGATAAAGCAATAATTGTGTTTTCATTACCAAGTATAGCGTTAGTTATTCTAACTAAAGCCATGCCAATTCCATAATATGTTGCGCCTTTTTTGTTAATTATTTTGTAAGCAGCGTCCCTAACATCGTTTTCTATTTGATTTAGTTCTTCTTCATTAAAAAATTGTTTTATATTTTGTAAACTGATATTGGCATTACTCCAAGGGATAAATTCAGAATCGCCATGTTCACCAATTACGTATGCTTGTATGTTTTTAGGATTTATACATAATTTTTTACCAATCATTAATTGTAATCTTGCTGTATCAAGACTGGTTCCGCTGCCAATTACTTGGTTAGCTGGTAGACCGGAATATTTATATGTTAAGTAGGTCATTACGTCCAAAGGATTGGTGGCTACTAAAAATATACCGTTAAAGCCAGACGCCATTACTTTTTCAACTATTTCTTTAAAAATACTAGCATTTTTATGAATTAAATCCATACGGGTTTCACCAGGCTTTTGGTTAGCGCCAGCAGCTATAACAACAATTCGGGCATCGCTACAATCTTTATAATCGCCAGCATTTATGCTAATTTTAGATGGGGCGTATGGTAAGCAATGGTTTAAATCCATGACTTCTCCTTCTACTCTTTCTTTGTTAAGATCAATTAAAATTAACTTATTAACATATGTTCTTTGATTAATAAGTGCATAGGCATAAGCCATTCCAACATTACCACAACCGATAATAACTACTTTATTGTTCATTGTATTCACCTCATTATATTTTTTATTTATTATATCATATTTTACATTTTTATTAAGCTATTTTAACAGAAAAACATTTATAGTTACTTAGAAAAATCTTTTTAAATTTAAAACATCCCTTTTTAGGATGTTTTTTTAATTATTTTTTTTAATTATTTTTTAACTAAATTTGTATTCATTACCACTAGCATCAGTTATCTTTGTTACAGTTAAAGTTCCT
>CAKOLG010000038.1 GCA_934096175.1 uncultured Bacilli bacterium | reverse complement strand
AACCCCAATTGAGTATAGAACTCAACTAGGGTTTAAATAAAAGTTTTTTATTGTCTACTTTTTATTGACAAGTTCATTAATAAACTAATGTAGTTTTTAATATGTTTTTTCAAACTGACTATTATATAGTTTTTCATAAAAGCCTTTTTGTTTCATTAATTCATCATGACTTCCTTGTTCAATGATATTACCATCTTTCATAACTAGTATTACATCAGCATTTTTTATAGTAGATAATCTATGTGCAATTATAAAAGAAGTTCTTCCTTCAGTTAACTTATCCATAGCCTTTTGTACCAATTCCTCAGTTCTTGTATCAACATTACTTGTTGCTTCATCCAAAATTAAAAATGGTGCATCTTCAATCATTCCTCGGGCTATAGTCAGTAACTGTTTCTGACCTTGACTAATTGTATCATTATCACCAATGACATAATCTAAATCCCCAGGCAAAGTTTTAACAAAATGATCTACTCCAACTGTTCTTAAAGCTTCCCATATTTGCCTATCAGTAACATCTTCTTTATTAAATTTTATATTATCTCTAATACTTCCCTCAAATAACCATGTATCTTGTAATACCATAATAAACAAATCATGAATATTTTCTCTAGTTAACTCTTGCGTAGAAACTCCATCTATTAATATTTGCCCATTATTAATTTCATAAAATTTCATTAACAAATTAACCATTGTTGTTTTTCCAGCCCCTGTAGGACCTACTATAGCTATTTTTTGACCAGGTTTTACTTTAACACTAAAATCTTTAATAATAGTTCTTCCTGGATCATAACCAAATTTAACATTTTTAAATTCAATTTCACCTTTTACTTTTGATCTGTTAAGTCTTTTTTTCATTTCTGTTTGATCAGACATTTCTTTTTCATCTAAAAATTCAAATACTCTTTCACTAGCTGCTGCTGTTGACTGTAAACTACTCATTGCTTGAGCAATTTGCGAAAGCGGATTAGTAAATAACCTAACATAAATCATGAATGCCACAATTACTCCAAATGATATAACACCATTCACCGTTAAAAGAGCACCAACTATACAAACCATAACATAACCAAAATTACCAATGAATCCCATAATTGGATGCATTAAACCAGATAAAAATTGACTTTTTCTATTAGTTTCATAAAGTTCATCATTAAGTTTCGCGAATTCATTAAATGCTTCCTTAGTTCCATTATAAGCTTTTACTACATTATGACCTGAATACATTTCTTCAATATATCCATTCATATTACCTAATGCTTCTTGTTTTTGATTAAAATACTTTTGTGATTTAGCTAAAATTCCAAACATCAAAACAAAGCCTAAAATACTAGATAATATTGCTGTAATTGCCATAATCCAGTTTGTTACAAACATCATTATAATAGATCCTACAAACAAAGTTACACTACTTACTAATGTTGCTAAACTATTATTCAAATTCTGAGCAACTGTATCAACATCATTTGTCACTCTTGATAAAATATCACCAGCTTCATGTGTATCAAAATATTTAAGTGGCAATTTATTGATTTTCTTACTAATATTATCTCTCAAACGATTAGCAAATTTATTTGAAACAGTTGTAAGCGCAAAACTTTGAATAAAATTAAATAAAGCACTTAACAGATATAGAGTTGCCATTAAAAACGCTATTGATCTTACTTTTTTCATATCTATAGATGGTTTAATTAAATTATAAATTGACTCAGGTAACTCATCGATTAAACTTAAAGCTTTTGTTGTTCCCGTTTCATCACCCATTTGTAAAGATAACTTTAATAAAGCAACTTGATCCTCGCTAGTAATAGTTACACCATCTATTTTAATTTCATCAATTAAATAAAATAGTACTTTATCAGGCAAAGACAACATTAATTTAGCAGCATCTTCCTTTGTTTCAGTAGTAGCAATTTCGCCAAATACTCTTTGCATTTCATTTGTTTCTTCTTGAGTCAAATGAAGTGAAGAATCTAAAAAAACATTTTGTATTTTAGTTTGCATATCTTCAGGATTCATATTTTGCGAAACCATTGCGCCAATTTCTTGTAATTTTTCGACATTAGGTGTAATTCCTGCTGTAACTGTATCTGTTAAATTAGACAACTTATCAGGAGCAATTAAAGATAGTATTGCACTAACAAGTGCTAAAACAAGCGCTAAGCCAATTACATATTTCCATGGTTTCAAATTTTTAAATAATCTAATCATAGAACCTTTAAAATCCTTTGATTTTTCAGGTACTCCACGTCCAGGTCCTCCAGGTCTAGGCATCTTCTAATTCCTCCTTTGATAATTGTGATAAAGCTATTTCTTTATAAACTTCGCAAGTTTTTAATAACTCTTTATGAGTTCCAATTCCAACACACTCACCTTCATCAAGAACAACAATTTTATCAGCATTAATAATTGTTCCAATTCTCTGTGCAACAATCATACTTGTTGCATCCTTAGTATATTTTTTTAATTCCTTTCTTAGGACAGCATCAGTTTTATAGTCAAGCGCAGAAAATGAATCGTCAAAAATATAAATTTCTGGATCTCTTGCTATCGCTCTTGCTATCGCTAACCTTTGTTTTTGACCACCAGACACATTTGTTCCTCCACGAGCTATATGTGCTTCATATTTTTTATCCATCTTTTCCACAAAATCAGTACCTTGCGCTACCATAATAGCTTCTTTTACCTTATCCTTAGATACTTCTCCTTTACCATTATCACCATATGCTACGTTACTTTCAACTGTTCCTGTAAACATTACTGCTTTCTGTGGTACATATCCTAATTTATTATGTAGTGCTTCCTGCGTATAATTTTTAACATTAACACCATCAACTAAAATTTCCCCATCAGTAGCATCATAAAATCTTGGTACTAAATTAATTAAAGTTGACTTTCCACTACCAGTTGAACCTATAAAAGCAATAGTTTCACCTTTATTTACTTTAAATGAAATATTTTTCAAAATATATTCATCAGCATCTGGATATTTAAACGAAACATTTTTAAATTCAACCGTTCCTACTTCTTCTGTTTTTCCTACAAAATCACCATCGATAATACTTACCTTTTCATCCAGTACTTCATTAATACGTTTAGCAGAAATCTGTGCTCTAGGTACCATCATAAATATCATAGCTAACATTAAGAAAGACATAATAACTTGCATACCATAACTTGAAAATACAACCATATTACTAAATAAATTAATTTTATCTACCATTCCAGCCTTTTGTATTAAACTAGCACCAATTATATAAATACCTAAAGTTAAACCATGCATTACTAAATTCATTACTGGATTCATAATAGAAAAACATCTTTGATTAAATAACTGCATATTAGTTAAATCATCATTAACTTTCTTAAATTTATTAGTTTGATATTTTTCTGCATTAAATGCTCTAATAACTCTTATACCAGATAAATTTTCTCTAGTAACTCCATTAATTTTATCAATCAACTTTTGAACTTTTTCAAATCTTGGTAATACAATAATCATTAATGTTGCCACTACAAACAATAATACAGCTACACAACAAGCCGTTAAAATTGACCATTCTAATCCCTTATTTAATATTTTCATAATTGCACAAACTGCCATAATAGGAGCTTTAACCATCGCTTGTAACCCCATACCAATTAACATTTCTACTTGTGTAACATCATTAGTCGTTCTTGTTATCAAACTGCTAGTCGAAAATTTTTTTATTTCAGCAATTCCCATGTTTTCAACTTTTTCAAATATTTTTTTTCTTATAGTTGCAGAAAAACTAGATGCAACTCTTGCTGCAAAATATCCAACAACAACTGAAGAAAGCAAACTTGCAAATGCACATCCAACCATGTAACAACCTTGAGTTAAAATATCTTTCATCTTACTTCCTTCAGTTTGTACAAGTTGCGTAATACTACTCATATAATCTGGAACTTTTAACTCCAACCAAACTTGCAACGCTACTAAAGCAATACAAATAAAAGCAAATAAAGCTTCTTTTTTAGTTAAATTTTTAAATAACTTTCCCATTTCTAAATCCTCTCTATATTATTTTTTATTTTACATAATACTTCTGAAAACAATTTAAGTTCTTGTTCTGTAATACCATCTTTAAAAATATCATCTAACTCTTTTTCATCATCTTTTAACTTATTAGCCATTTTTAAAGATTTATCCGTCAAAGAAATTATATTTCTTCTCTGATCACCCGCAACACCATTCCTTACTATTAAATCGTTCTTCTCCATTGTATTCAAAATAGCCGAAACTGTAGACTTATTACATGCAACATATTTTTCAATATCTTTTTGACAAATATCAAGTTTATTATCATAAATAAACATTATAATTCGTCCATGAACTGGTGTAACTCCTAAATTCATCTTTTTATATCGAGCCAATATAGCTTTAAAAACAGCCATATTTACTTCATTCATTTCTAGCATTACTGAAACATTATGCACAATAATCACCTCATTAGTTCGCTACCGAACTAATTAATTATATATCTTTATTTTTAAAAAAACAACAAAAAAAGATAATTTATTATAAAAATTCTAAACTACCTTCTTTATCGTTACTAACTACTTTAACTAATGCTCCATTTATCATCGTAAATGATGGTTTTACATGACCAATATCAAAATTAAAAATACATGGCATCTGAATTGCTTTTCTAATTAAATCTTCATACTGTAAATTATTAAAACTATTTGGAAACTTTACTTTCCCTATCAAAATAGCTTTACAATATTTAAACCAACCAGCATTTTTAAATTGTAACAAAGTAATGTACAATTGCTCACAACTCATACTAAAAACATCAAAATACCATATTATTCCTTGATGCTTATATCTTTCAATAAACTCTCTTGTTTTATCAAAACAAGTTCCTATAACATCTTTTAAACAATCAATACATCCCCCAATTAATATACCAGTTTCACACACATCGCCATTAATGTTAAGCCAATTATTTAAAGAAGTTAAATTATATCCATTTACCATTTTATCCTTATCTTTTTCATAAAAATTAAACTTCTCTTGTTTTACATTTTCCCCACTAATTATTTTCATATAATTTACAAGAGATTTATGTAAAATCGGCATTCCAAAACCTTTAACATTACATGGTGAATAAATAGTTGCAATGTCTAAATTAGTCGTAATAATAAAAAGTAAACTTGAAGGATCACTACTTCCTGAAATCCACTTTACATTATTTTTTATAATATCATAGTTAACTAAATGTAACATATCGTAAAGAAAATCACCGCCACTAGCTATTTGAACTAATTTAACATTTTCATTTTCATACAAAGATTGTAATTCATTAACCCTTTGCAAAGCATTACTACTAACAACTCCATCAGTTCGTACATTACTCGTTTCAATCGTTAAAAAGCCATATTTAGCAAAATTACTAAGTGCTAATTCATATTCCTCTATACCATCTAAAACACCACAACTACAAGCCGTTATTCCAATAACATCACCCTTTTTTAAAAACCTTGGGAAAATCATCTTATCACTTCCTTTTTAAATCATTAATGTAATCATATACCTCTTTCCATGAATACACTTTTTTTGTGCCTTTAGTCATTAAATTAAAACAAACATGAAATTGCAAACAAGGAATTCCGACTTTCATAATTGACTCACAATTTCCATTATCATCATCAATAAATATGTCAATATTTTCCTTTAAACACTCCGTTCCTTTATCTTTTATATCAACAACTAATTTATCAAATGGCACCCCATTATCTTTCAAATATTTATAAGTCAATTCAAATGGATTACTATAATCTCTATACGTTCTTGCAGTAATAAAAATTATCTCATGACCATCTTGTTTCAATTTTTCTAAATATTCTACTACATCACTTTTTAATTTAACATTCTTTGCAACATTCTCAAGATTATTTCTTGCAAATTCCCTATAATTAGGTAATGTTTTCTTCAACACCCCATAACTTGGTTTACTTTCTAATAATGCATCTAAATCCAAATTATATTCTTTAGCTATAAACGCCAATAATAACGGATAAGTATCTGTAATAGTGTCATCAACATCAATACCTATTCTCATAAAAATTACTCCTTTTCTTTACTAGATGAATCTTTTTTAACTTTAACATATTTAGGTAATAAAATACCTTCTTTTGTAAATAAATTTATAACATAATAACTTAATATTACTAAATCTCCTAAAAAAATTAACAAATACATCATCGTAAATTGAAAACCTATTCTTAACAAAATAATCATAATTATTAAAGAAAAAATAAAACCAAAAATTAACTTTATTTTAGAAGGTTTATAATATACCTTTTTATGCTCAACAATTTCATCTTTTTCTAATATATTCTTTATAAACTTTTTATATTTATTCTTTTCCATAAATATCACCTTTTACTTACTATACTATATTTTATAAACTAAAAAAAGTAGCATTTAAGCTACTTATTTACCATATTTACTAAAATATCTAACCAAAAAACTATTTAATAAACTTTGTATCAAAACAGTTACCCCAAATAATAAAGCTCCTATCATTTCATCAAATATCAAACATATTATTAACATAAATATCATTAAATACGTCATAACCATTATCGTAATAACATCAGCTTTACCTTCAATAATTAGTTCACGATTAGTATCTTTTATATGATCATCTTTATACAAAAATATAATAGCTATCATAAATACGACAAACCCTATAGTAAATAAAATAATTCCCCAAACTTTAAAATTAATATCTAATTCAATAAACTTATTAATCCATAAAATATTAAATTTTGAACACAACAGAAAATACAATCCTACTAAATATAATATTAGCCCAATTACAAAACATCCTATAGTACTAAATTTAACATTATTTTTTTTCTGCATATTTTTTCCTAATATTCTTTATATTCTATTTCTTCAGTAAATTTATCATCAATATTTAACATTTTATTATGAATTGTATTACTTATGCTATTTAAATCAACCTTACTCATATTCGTTAAAACACAATTAATTTTATTAGTCATCATACAAACCTTAACCAAATTTCCTTCACTATTAATTGTTTTCTTAACTTTAATAACATCTCTAAAATTAATTTCTTGTGCTTCTTTTCCAGATATTTCATAAACCAAGCAATCTTTAACTACATAATAATACTTTGGCAAAACTTTCTTCAAATCAGCATAATTAACCTTTTTCTCTACTTTTGCATTATCTGATACTGCCTGAACTTTTTTAGTAGGTTTATTATTTGTATTTTTCTTCTCTTCCCTCACTAAAGTGGCTTTGTTTATTTCTTCTTGTTTAATTTTATTTTCTTCACGTACTCTTTCCAATACAGAATCTATATCTATCTTTTTATTACTATTAACCTCAGTAGAAACTTCTTTGGCACTTTTCTCAATTTTATCATGCAACACATCATCTGCAATTTCGTTTTCTTCATCATTTTCTGGCACTACAATACTTTTATCTATAAAATCGTCCAAATCTTGTGTTTCCTCCGAAACATCATCAATATGAATATTATCTTCCCTAAAAATTGGCGCTTCTTCCTCAACTGGTAAAATACTTTCTTTTGTTTCTTGTTTTTTATCATCTTCCAAGAACGGATTAACCTTTCTGCTCGAAGCAAGTTCCCTAACTGGTTCTTCTTCTAATTCTTCCTCACTCTTAACATAACTAGATTCATCATTTTCATTCGTAATTATCTTTAATTGCTGTGTATTTCCAACAACAGATATAACTTGTGTTTTAAATTCATCACTTTCTTGTTCATCTTTAGACTTTTTAAATAATTCAAACAACCCAAATATACATAATAATAAACCAACAATAGGACAAATAAATATCAATTTACTAGTTTTAAAAGTCTGAACAGCTACAACATTATTTTCATGATAATAAATATCTATTTTATCATTTACATTAATATCGTTTTTATAATAAAAATTATATTCATAAAAAACATTATTTACACGATAAGAAACTGTAACATCATTTTTACCTGTTCCTTCTGTATCTTTTTTTACATCAATTACATCTGCTGATATTTTGACTAAATCCTTTTCTCCATCCACTATATATATACAAATTACTAAAGAAAGTAATAATAAAATACCAATAACCAAAAAAATAATACTTCTTAAGCTAATCTCTCTATCAGACATATCACAATCAACCTCTTCTATCTTAAAAGCATTATAACATAACTTTTTTACAAAAAAAAGCCCATAAAAAAATCTATTAAAAAATAGATTTTTAACAGAGTGTAGACAAACCCCTAGATTTTTTTCTAGAGGTTTTCTTATGAATAAATTTTTTATGATAT
>CAKOLG010000037.1 GCA_934096175.1 uncultured Bacilli bacterium | reverse complement strand
ATATATTCTTCATACGCTATATAACAAGCATCTTCAAGGTTTGGCTTTGTATATTCTTTTTGTATAAATTTACAAATCTCTCCAATTATAAAATCACAAAAGTAAGGATTTCTAACTAAAAGGGGACCTAAAAGGTATGTTCCATAAAAATTATTTTCATAAACTCCTTCTTTAGTGAAATTTGGCTTTAACCCACAACCATCTATAACATCAAACAAATAATTATCAAACTTATTAATTGTGCATATACGGTTTTGAAAGCCAATTATTTTATGGTCCTCTAAAGGACAGGTATAGTATTGTTCACCAACAATTCTAAATTCTTCCTCTGTCGCTTCAGAGTCAAACAATCCAATACCTTCACTTACTGTACCGTCTTTAAAATTAATTTTATTTGTAAATAAATCCAAGGCATTACCTGTAACTAAGAAAAATTTTCCCGAATCTTTAGCTTTTTTTATTTCATTTTTATATTTCATGATATCTTCTAAAACAATTTTTTGATTTTCTTCGCTACCAGTTCCAATGTAGAAAAAATCATATTTAGTAAAATCAATTTGGTCGTCAACCGTCAAGAAATAAATTTCTACATTAATATTTTGTTCTTCAATTTTCTTCTTTAAAAATCGTACGTTACCATTTTCACCATAAAGATTCATTAAATCAAAATATAAATGGGCAATTTTAATTGTTTTCATTCTCATCATCCTTAATTAATTTTAAAATATTTGCTGTCATATCAAAACAAACCATCGTATAAATATCACCAACGCTTTTTTCTTTAACTAAGTCAAGCAAATTATTTAAATCATCTACTAAAATAATTTTATCATTAGCTATATTAGCTAATTCAAGCCTTGTTACAACATCATATCTAAATCTACCAATAACAAATATTTTATCAATATTTTTCTCATTTAATAATTCAAATTCAACATCCCATAGCCACGATAAATCATTAAATTTATATCTTCTAGAAACATTATCAAAACCTAAAATAACAGTTTTTTTACCTGGTTGATTTGTTATAAATTTTATTGACTGATAATAGCTTAAATTATTTTCATTTTTGGATTCTAGCATTGTTATTTTTCGATTATCTAATTCAATAACTTTACCTCTCTTGCTAGCAATTTTATCTTCATTCAATGCTTTTAATATAACATCATTATCAATTCCCATAGTAGCAACAAGAGCATACGCTGCCACAGTATAATATACAGCATATAAAACATCTTTATTTAAATATATTTCATTGCCATTTATTTTTATTGTATGCTTATGGTAATCAACATCTGTTGCTTCAAAATCAACATTACCTCTACTAAAGCAGCCATTTGGACAACTATAATTTCCTATATGACCATAATGATAATATTCATAATTTAGCTTTTTATGACATTTTGGACAATAAGCATAATCTCTGATATCTATATTACTTTTTAAATAACTATCTTGCGTTTTACTAACACCATAAGTTATATATTCATTTTGAATTAGAAAACTTAATCTATTAACTAAAGGGTCATCAGCATTAATAACTAATTTAGTTTTATCACCGATAGCAGTTAAAATATCTTTAAAAACAATATCAGGATGACCGTTTCGCGCTGGTTGATCTCTAGTAACATTCGTAATAATTAAATGAGTCATTTTATTTTTACCGAATATTAATTTTAAATGTCGCTCGTCACACTCAAGAAGTAAAACATCGTGTTTGAATTCACCTTTAAAATTACAATTATTTAATATTAAGGTAACTGCTGCAAGAACTCCGTTACTACCATTTTTATTAAAACATACATCATATCCAGCATCAGTTAAAATATGGTTAATTAACTGAGTTGTAGAGCCTTTGCCTGAAGAGCCAGTAACAGCAATAACATACTTTGGATATTTAACATTTTCCAAAATCTTTTTTTGCTTAAAACCATCATAAATTATATATCCTGGATAAACCGAACCATTTTTGCCAAATAATTTACAAATAAACGTAATAAATTTACTTAAAAAAATAAAAAAAATCATTTTCATAACATCACCTAAAAAAATTATATCATCTGATTTAAAATTCTAGAAAAAAAAATAATACTTTTGACAACATTTGTCGAATACATAGCTATTTTTTCCTAATTTTGGTAAATTATATTTGGTGATAATATGGAAATATTTTATACAGGAAAAACTTTATATATCAATATTGAAGAAAGAATTAATTTTTCTCTTATAAATAAACTTCAAAAAAAATTATATGCAATTTTAAATAACTATCAGATAGAAAATATTACACTCAGTATTTTAAATAATGAACACTATGACAAAACTTTATTGGATGAACTTGTAAGTGATTATAATATTAAATATAACGGAACATTCATTATAAAATAAATATACAAAATAAAATAAATATACAAATAAAAAAAATATAGTATAATAAGAATATATTGGAAAGAAGTGCATTACAGTGAATAACATAATTATATTCTTGACTTTTATACCTTGGTTACTTTATTTTACTTCAATAAGTAAAAATGCATTAAAAGATTTGAAACAAAATAAAGTGACTAAAAGTTGGATTAAAGAAAATATTTTCAAAATATTTCACTTTGAAAATATTATTTTGTTTGGTATTTTTATTTACTTTGCTAAGAATTACACTGGAGCAAACCAATTATGGTTAGCAAAAGTTTTACTTTTCAGTGTAATAAATTTATATTTGTATATTAATAGATTTTATGACAAAAATAGTATTGAAACTAAATTAACTACAGAAGATATCAGTACAATTCTGCTAATTCTTTTAATTACATTGATTCCTATTATTTTTTATTCTTCTACTAAAATGTACACAACAACTTATTATATTATGTTTGCGTATAGCTTTTTCAATTACATAATAGTTTATATAGCAAAATTCTTAAATGAACTAATTTTTAAACTAGTAAAAAAACAAAATGAAAACAAATAACTATAATATTGAAAAAATAATCGAATTTTTAACAATAAAAGGAAATACTAATTTCATAAATCAACAAGAATTACTAAAAATTAAAAGTAAATTAAATAAAAACACTTATAAAATATACGAACTATATCCAGATTGCAATAAAGTAATATTATATAAAAAAAATATACCAACAGTTAAATTATTAAAAATTTGTTCTGGTACAGGACTTCGTCATCAAGATATTTTAGGAGCAGTTTTCTCTTTAGGGCTAAAAGACGATATGTTTGGAGATATCCTGAAATACAATGGTAATTATTATATTTTTGTTGTACCTTTAATAAGCACATACCTCCAAAATAGTTTAAATTCTATAAGAAATACCTCTGTTGTTATTGAAGAAGTTCCGTTAAGTATCGCCAATAATTTTATCCAAGAGTTTATAACTTATGAAATTATAGTATCTTCATTACGTATTGACAATGTAATTTCTTCTTTGATCAAATTAAGTCGCCAAGATGTCTTAATTAAATTTAAAAACAAAGAAATCGTTTTAAATTATAAAGAAGAATTAAAACCAGCTCGCACTTTAAAAGAAAATGATATTTTTAGCGTGAAAAATTTTGGAAAATTTAAATATTATGGTATTATAAAACGTACTAAAAAAGGAGGATTTATAATAAAAATCCTTAAATATAATTAAACAAGGGGGAAAAATTATGCAAAAATACGTATTTAAAGCACCCAAGAAAAACGTATTTTCAACTGGTGCGAAAGTTGTTGGCGGCTTAGCAATTTCCATTTCATTATTAGCGTTTGGCTTTTCTGGTGGCATTTCTATTCGTGAAATTTTAGGGAGTCTAAAAAATGAAAGTAAGTGTGAAAGTTTAATAAAATATTATTACGATGACGGTATTTGCTTATTGCCCAAAACAATTTATATTGGTCAGGCCTATGATTTAAAATATAGTAGCGGTGCAGAACTTTTAAAAGCGCTAAAAGCAAACAATATAGAATGTTGTAAAATTGGTGATGATTACTATACGCAAACACCACAAGAAATTACCGTAGTTACCATCCAAAAATCAGCAGACGAAGAAGTAAATGTCAATAAAATTGCTTTAGAAAATCAAATTATTTATACAGTTCCTGATGGATACACATATGAAAAAGGTAGAGTATATTCAAAATCAGCCCCAAAAATAGAAGAGAAAATAATTTTAAACAAAGTGGAAAAAGTAGACAATTTATTTCCAAATAATACTATACTAAATAGTCAAATTATTCAAACAAAAGCATTCAACGAATTAAAATATACTGATTTTGTTTTTGATGTTAATGATGATGCCACAAATTTTGCTAATAGCTCAAGTTCAAATACCTATGAAGCAACATTAAAATTAATCCCTAAAAATTGGTAAAATAGTGAAAAAGTACTTGTTTATAGTACTTTTTTTTGGTACAATATCTACGGCTTTAAAAAGCAAATAAACATGTTTGTGGATTTTTACTCTAGTGCCGAAGAGGTGAGCTAAAAAGTAGAAGCAAGCAGAAGTATAACGAAGGAGGGATTTTTTATGGCCGTAGTTTCTTTAAGTTATTTATTAGAAGCTGGAGTTCATTTTGGACATCAAACAAAAAGATGGAATCCAAAAATGAAAGAATACATTTATACAACAAGAGATGACATTTATATTATTGATTTGCAAAAAACAGTTGCAAAAATCGAAGAAGCCTATGCAGAAATTAGTAAAATTGCTGCAAATGGTGGAACATTCCTATTTGTAGGAACTAAAAAACAAGCTCAAGAAGCTGCAAAAGAAAATGCAGAAAGAACAAATTCATATTATGTTACTGAAAGATGGTTAGGTGGAACTTTAACAAATTTCCGTACTATTAGAAGTAGAGTTAAACGTCTTGAAGAAATTGAAAATATGGAAAAAAATGGTACTTTTGAAGTTTTACCAAAAAAAGAAGTTATTAATTTAAAAAAAGAATACGAAAAATTAAATAAATTATTATGTGGTATACGTTCAATGGATAAACTACCACAAGCTTTAATAATTGTTGATCCTAAAAAAGAATTAAATGCAATTAAAGAAGCAAGAAAATTAAATATTCCTATATTTGGTATTGTAGATACAAACTGTGATCCAGATGATGTTGATTTTGTAATCCCAGGTAATGATGACGCTGTAAGAGCAGTAAAAGTTGTTTTAGGTGTTTTAGGAAATGCTATTGCTGAAGCAAACGGTGGAGAAATAATAGATTATGTTACAGAAGAAGAGAAAAAACCAAAAAAAGAAATAAAAGAATCAAAAGAAAATAAAGATGAAGTAAAAGAATCTATTAAAGAAGAAGTTATAGCAGAACCAACAGCTATCCCAACAGAAGATTTAAGTACAAAAACATTAACTGAATTAAAAGCAATGGCAAAAAATGCTGGAATCAAGGGATATTCTAATTTAAAAAAAGATGAACTAATTGCTTCATTAAGCGAATAAATTATAGAAAAGAGGTTACGTTATGATAAGTGCAAGCTTAGTAAAAGAATTACGTGAAAAAACAGGAGCAGGAATGATGGACTGCAAAAAAGCTTTAGCAGAATGTGATGGCAATCTTGAAAATGCAATTGATTGGCTAAGAGAAAAAGGAATTGCAAAAGCTGATAAAAAAGGTGCAAGAATTGCTGCTGAAGGATTGGCAAACGTTTATGTGAAAGGTAACAAAGCTGTCATGATTGAAATCAACTCAGAAACAGACTTTGTAAGTAAAAATGAAGAATTCAAGGAATTATTAGACACTATTGGTAATTTAATTCTTGATAGTGATGCCAAAACTATTGAAGAAGCAAATGAATTAAAATGTGGTGAAGGAACCATTAAAGATTTAGTAATTGCTAAAACTTCAAAAATAGGTGAAAAACTAGATTTCCGTCGTCTTTGTGTTGTTGAAAAAAATGATGATGAAAATTTTGGAACATACATCCATATGGGTGGACAAATAGCTGTTTTAACAGTTGTAAAAGGTGCAACTGTTGATGTTGCAAAAGACGTAGCAATGCAAGCTGCTGCAATGGAACCAAAATATGTATTTAGAACAGAAGTTCCAGAAGCTGAAATCGCTCGTGAAAAAGAAGTATTGAAAGAACAAGCAATAAACGAAGGAAAACCAGCAGATATCGCTGAAAAAATGATTGAAGGAAGATTAAATAAATTCTTTAAAGAAATTTGTTTAGCAGAACAAGCGTTCATCAAAGACAGTGATATTGATGTAACTAAATACGTAACTAACAATGGAGGAGAATTGATTAGTGCTACAAGATTCAAAGTTGGCGAAGGTATTGAAAAACGCGAAGAAAACTTTGCTGAAGAAGTAATGGCTCAAATCAATAAATAGTATCAAAACCGCTTTTGCGGTTTTTTTCAAAAACAAAACACATATTGTAAAAATACGAACGATATAATTAGTAAAAAAAGGGGGTGATAAACTTGAGTAAATCATTTAAAGAAAAAATACTTTTGATAACATATGGCGTCGTTTTATTTGTTCTTCTTTTGAATTATAAATGGATTGTCAATATTTTTAACTTTGTTGTTAAAATATTATCACCGTTTATAATAGGTTTAATAATTGCTTTTGTATTAAACGTTTTACTAAAATCATTAGAGAATGGTGCTTTAAAAAAGCTTAAAAAAACAAGGAGAATTATTAGCATAAGCTTATCTTTAATTATAATAATTAGCTTTATTGTCATTTTGCTATTCATATTAATTCCTCAATTAAAAAATGCCGGAACAATTTTTGTTGAAAATATACCAGAATATCAAAAAAATATATATAATTTAGGAGAAAAAATAGGAATATCAACTGATAAATTAGAGTTCTTAGTTTTAGAAAATAATAAAATTAAAGATGAAACAACTAATTTTATCAGTAATAACCGAGACAAATTAATTAACATTTCAATGGGGTTTGCGTCATCAATCGCAAGCGTTGTTTGTAACTTTTTTGTTGGTATAATATTCGCCATATATATATTATTGGACAAGGAAAAATTAACTGAACAAACAAAAAAAGTTTTAAAAAAAATATGTTCTCTTAAAGTTTATAATAAAATAATTGAAGTTTCTGAATTATCAAATAAAATATTTAGCAATTTTGTTAAGGTTCAAGTCCTAGAATCTATTATTCTTGGAATTTTGTGTTTTATTGGTATGTTAATTTTTAAATTACCATATGCTGCTACAATTTCAGTTTTAGTTGGAGTAACAGCTTTAATTCCAATATTTGGTGCTTTTATTGGATGTATAATTGGAACATTTCTAATATTTATGGTAAGTCCTATAAAAGCTCTAACTTTTATTATATTTTTTCTAATATTGCAGCAAATAGAAGGAAATTTTATTTATCCTAAAGTTGTTGGCGGTAAAATTGGCCTTCCTAGCATTTGGGTATTGGTCGCAGTTACAATTGGTGGATCATTTGGTGGCGTCTTTGGGATGCTATTAGGTGTACCAGTTGTATCGATTGTTTACAGTCTCCTACGAATTTTTATTAATTCTAAACCTGTAAAAAAAGAATAGGTAATCCCCAATTTTTATATTTTTTTTACATTAGTTAGCACAACAATGTTAATATTTTAAATTACATGTTATAATAATATTGGATGTGATGATATGAATATAAAAACAAGAAATATTTTAAAAAAAATAATATATGTAATTTTATTTGTGCTAATGATTTTTGCTTTCATTTACTTAAGTGAAAAATATAAAGATAATAGCAAAGAAGAAGTAAAAACAATCAGTAATTATTACCCAGAAATAAATAGTGATGTTTTTAACGTAATAAATGGCACAAAACTAATAAACGTAATAAAAAAAGATAAAAGTATTATATTTATTGGAAGTCAAACATCAAGGTGGTCTAGGCAGTACATCAAAGAGTTAAATAGCATTTTCCAAGAAATTGGCTTAGATAAAATCTATTACTATGACATTAATAATGACAAAGCTCAAAAAAATTCCAATTACTATGAAATAAGAGAACTACTTAATGGCTTTTTAACAAGCACAGATGGTAGTGAAAATAATTTATTGGCTCCTAGTTTTTATATTATAGATAATGGCAAAGTTCTTTACTATAATAATGATACTGTTGCTATGAAAAATACAACAGAAATAGAAGATTATTGGACAGAAGAACAAAAAAAACAATTTGCATTCGAAATTAAAAATGCAATAAACAAATATTATTTGAATAAAAATTAATTATAGCTTATAATTAAAGTACTGAAGGAGAAATTAATTTATGATAAACGACGAAATAGAATTAAAAATGATTCACGCATTAGAGACAATGGATGCTAGACTTTTAACAATAAGAGCAGGTCGAGCTAGTGCAACTTTGATAAATGGTATTAATGTTGATTATTACGGTGTATCAACTCCGATTCAAAGTTTAGCAAATATTACTGTCCCAGAAGCCAAAACCCTAATGATTAAGCCCTTTGATAGAAGTTGCTTAAAAGATATCGTTAAAGCGATAAATGAGGCAAATATCGGTATCAATCCAACGGATAATGGTGAAACAGTGATTCTTACTATACCAAGTTTAACAGAAGATCGTAGAAAAGAGTACGTTAAACAAGCAAAACAAATAGCAGAAGAAACAAAAGTTGCGCTAAGAAAAGTGCGTCAAGAAGCCAACGACGCAATAAAAAATGATGAATCAATAACAGAAGATATGGAAAAAACAATGTTAGATGAAGTACAAAAATTAATAGCAGATTATAACAAAAAAGTTGACGAGAAATTAAAAGAAAAAGAAGAAGAATTAATGGCAATCTAATATGATTGCCATTTTTTATAGAATTATAATTCTATAAGGTATTAAAATATTATTATTTTTTAAACTTTATAAAATTATAATTACTATTTCTAGAACTCTTAGCATAAATATGCTAAAATTTTAAAGAATTA
>CAKOLG010000036.1 GCA_934096175.1 uncultured Bacilli bacterium | reverse complement strand
TAATATATGGAACCATGGTTAAAATGGGCTAAAGAGATACAAATCATAGCACAAGCTGGATTAACATATACTAGTAATGCTTATGATGTAGAAAGATATGAAAGGCTAAGAGAAATATCAGCTGAAATGTTAGAAGAAAAAAGTGATATGACTTTAGATCAAGTGAAAAATTTATTTTGTAGTGAAACAGGTTATCAAACGCCAAAAATTGATACTAGAGCAGCGATATTTAAGGAAAATAAAATTTTATTGGTTCATGAAAATAATGGTACTTGGTCATTACCTGGAGGGTGGTGTGATGTTTTAGAAAGTATTAGATCTAATACGATAAAGGAAGTAAAAGAAGAAACCGGTTTAGATGTAAGAGCAATTAAAATAATTTCTATCCAGGATAGAAATAAACATAATACACCAATTTATGCTTATGGTGTGTGTAAGGTATTTGTTTTATGTGAAGTTGTAGGTGGAAAGTTTTTAAAAAATATTGAAACAACAGAAACTGAATATTTTTCATTAGAAGACATTCCTAGTAATTTAGCAAGTGAGAAAACAAATAAAGAACAAATTAAAATGTGTTTTGAAGCATATAATGATGAAAAATGGCAGACACTGTTTGATTGATATGGTAGTATATTAAAATATTTATTAGAAAAAGAGCATTTTGTGAAATATATAAAATTTGCTTTTTTTTTGGGGAAAATTTGAAACTTTTTTCAATAAAATATGGATTATTATATTGTAGGTGATAAATATGGCTAGTCGATTAAACCTATCAAAGTTTAACGAAATATATGATGAAACACAATTTTATGTATTAAAATACGTAGTTATTAAATGTAATAATATTAATGATGTAAGTGATATTGTACAAGAAACTTATTTGGAATTCTGGAATATTTTAAATAAAAAAGAATTAACTGATATTAATATTAAAAGTTATCTTATAGGAATTGCAAATAATAAGATAAAAAAGCATTATTCTTTATTGCAAAAATTAAAAAATATATCTTTATTTGAAAGAAATAATAATGATCTAGAATTAATTGACATAATTGAAAGTGAAATTAATATAGAGCAACTTATTATAAAAGGAGAATGTTGGAAGAATATTTGGCAATTTATAAAAAGTAAAAAAAATCAAGATATATCAAAAGTATTTTATTTACATTATGAGTTAGAACTAAGTATTAAAGATATTGCTAAAAGTTTAAATAAAAGTGAGTCATATATAAAAAATTTAATTTATAGAACGTTAAGAGAGTTACAAGATAATTTTGGAAGTGATGGTAATGATGAATAAAGATAAATTGAAATGTGTGATTGAGCAAGATATTAATTCTAATAAATATTATAATCAAATAGTAAGAAGCATAGAAGAAAAAGTGAAGAAAAAGAGTAGTAATTTATGGAATTTATCTTTAGCTATGATATGTTTAATAGTGATAATGACTGGATTTTTATTTTATAAATTTCAAAATACTAATCTTGTATTAGAAGATATAGATAATAAAAATGATAATGTAGTATTTAAGATTAATGAATTAAATGATAAATGTGGATTATTAAAATTAGATATGGATGTAAAAATTGTAAAAAATAATAATTTAGATTTTCCTATACCATTTAAAGATAATAGTGTAAGTATTCCAAAAGATTTAGATAAAGTATATAAATATAGTTTTTATACAAGAGAAAATATAAAAGATGAAGATTATAATATATTATATAATTATGAAATTGTTTATAGTAATGATAGTGAGAAAACAATAAATATTTCTTATTCAAAGGAACATAAACCGTTAAGAGATTATTATTTTAAGGAAAATGGGAATAAAATAACAATAATAAATAATGTAGAATTAAAAATATATAAATTTGAAAATAATTATTTTACAGAGTTTAAATTTAATGAATATAATTTTGATATTGAAACTTCTGAAGTAACTGAACAAGAATTAAAAGATTTATTATTATCTATAATTAAATAATATAAAAATAAGGATTGTGTTAAAAGGTAAGATTTAATTAGGTATATTAGTATTTTAATAATATAAATATATGGTATAATAATATGTAAATATAAGGAGTATTAATATGAATAAAAAATTTTTAATTTTATCGATTATATTAATATTAATTTTGGGTATTATAGGATATATTAGAAATAATATTATTAACAAATCTACTTTAGTTGATCCATTTGATGATATTAGAGAAATAGATTCTATGTATGAGTCAATTGATATTGAAAAAATACCTGAAAATATAAAAAATGAACACTATATTTTTCTTGAAGAGTTTAGTAATATATTAACTTCAATTAATGATAATATTGAATATAAAAATATTCAAAATATTTATTATAGTGGTTATAGATTTACTTATCTTTTTGTTGATGTGTCTAGTAAAAAAATTGTTTCTAAGTTATTGTTATTTTATGATGGTAATGGTAATTTAAAAAGAGTTAAAGTTGAGTTTAGAGACATGGAAAATAATTTGTTTTTAAAATATTTTAATAGCTATATTAAAATGCAGTATTTAAATCTTGCTGAGAATTTAATTAATAAGATAAGTAATGGAATTAATGATAATCTTAATAGTAATTGGAAATTAGGAACTAATTTTGATTATGAATATTATTCAGATAATAATTTAAGAATTATAAATTTATATTATTAATATTACAATTTTAATTTTATATAATTATTAGAAAAATGGTATATTGTATAAAATATTAGTTTAGTTATTTTTGCTGTAATTATATTATTTGCTGTTTGTTCAATTGTATTTGCTTCTGTAGGTTATGATTTTTATTCTGTTGGACAATATACGGAAGAAGAAACATCTTCTAAAAAAAGTGGAACAATCAGTTTAAAAGCTGTGCATTACAGTCAATATTATAATGGTCAGTTGGCTTATACTTTGAGTAAAAAAGTATTACTTGGATATAGTACAGTTAGTAGACAACAAATTGATACTTATGGCAAAACAGTTGATGTAGCATATTGGTATAATTGTGCTAATGCTAAATATAAGGGAACTTTGTTATTAAATGTTGCTGATTCTAATTATTCTAAGATATATGGTACTTTTTCTGTACAATAATGTAAGCTGCAGTTTTTAAAACTGTGGTTTATTTTTGTTGTGGTATAATTATAGTGGAGGGTAAAATGATGATTTTAAAAATTGATAAATTATGTAAATATTATAAAAAAAATAATAATAAAATATGTGCTTTGAAAGATATTAATTTATGTTTTGAATCTGGAAAATTTTATGCTATTATGGGGCATTCTGGTAGTGGCAAATCAACTTTGATTAGAATATTAGGATTAATGGATGGATTTGATTCTGGTTCTTTTATTTTAGATAAGCATAATGTTAATAATTTAAACGATTTTGAAAAGTCTTATTTTAGAATGAAAAAAATTGGATTTATATTTCAAGATTTTTATTTAGATAATAATATGACAGCCGTAGAAAATATTATTTTACCGATGTTAATTAATAAAACGATAGAAAAAAAATCTAGGAAAAGTTTGGCATTACATTTATTGGAAAAAGTCAAATTGATAGATAGAGCTAACCATTTTCCGCATGAATTATCAGGAGGTGAACAACAAAGAGTGTGTATTGCGAGGGCTTTAGCTAATGATCCTAGTATTATACTTGCTGATGAACCTACTGGAAATTTAGATGAAAGTAATGAGAAAATGATTTTTGCTTATTTAAAAGAAATGAGTAATGATGGAAAATGTGTAATAGTTGTATCTCATAGTGAAGAAGTAAAAAAATATGCAGATGTTGTTATCAAATTAAATAATGGAGAATTAAACTGATGATAACTTTTATGGATAGATTTTATATTATAAAAAAGCATTTGTTTAGTATTAAAAATTTAATTTTTATGATTATTATTTTGATTTTATTTTTGATTTTATTTACGTCATTGACTGTTGCAGATTTTAGTTATACAAATAAAAAAGAAATTATTAATTCTGATATAGGAAGGACTTATATTTTGTATACTGATTCTAAGAAAATTAGTGATATTCAAAATATAAATCATAAACATATGATTTTTATAGTATAATATGTTTGTAGTTTTATAGACTTGAGAATTAAGTAAAAATAGAAATATTCATAATTAATGAGTACAATATTGATTTGTTAATGTTGATTTTTATAAGAAATTTACAATAATAAGTATTAGTTAATATTAAAATATATGAAGTTGTAAAACTTTAAATTGAATATTTTTCTTTTTTATTAAACTTATTTCTTTCATAGATAATTTTTATGAATGAAAATAAATATGATAAAACAATTTAGGAGTAATAGATGAAAAGTTATTTTTATAAAAAAGAATATAAATATATGTATTTAAGTATATTTTTTTATAATTTTGCAAATGCATTAATTGAAACTTTTGGCACTGTTATGCTTTATAAAGCAGGATTACCAATTTATTTAATTTTGTTAATATATGGAATAAGATTTTTTATTACGGGACTTATAACGCCATTATTTATAATAATTTCAAATAAGCTTGGTGTGGCGAAATGCATATTGATTGCCAATATCTTTAGTGTTATAAATTCATATTTTATGTTAAATAGTGAAAGTCTATTTACTAATATTATAATTTTTGTAATATCAATGGGTTTGATGGGAATTTCAAATCCATTATCTGATTCTTTATCTAGTAAATATGTAAAAAGTGAACATAGAGGTAAATTTAATAGTTTCTTTTTTATAAGTAAAATATTGGGTATAGTGTTAGCTAGTATTTTTGTGGCATATGGTGTTATAAGTAATAACACAGTAGTTTTACTTATTTTAATTATTATTTCTTTTATATTACAATATATTATGATTTTGCAAATTGATTATAAACCACAAAGAAAATCTAGTACATTAAATGATATTGTTAAATATTTATTTCATGCTAAAAGTAAATATAAAGTTATATATGCTTTTAAAGCTTGTCATATAATAGAAAGGTTATTTATTCCATTATATTTATATATAATATTGCAAGATTTTAAAGCGTTTTCAGTAGTAATGGTTGTTTCATTATTGTTTCAAATTATTACAGTTACATTAATTGGTAAATATACTGATAAAGATATTAAAAAATCAACTAGTTTGGTATCTGTAATGAAAGTTTTTATAACGACAATTTATTTATTGGTAAAAAATAAGATGATAATATATGTTAATAAAACAATTGGTGATAATTTAGAAAAGGTTTATGAAACATCAATACAAACTTCGATACAGAATATTGTAAAAGAAGAAAGTGATGATAGTGATTTATTATCGTCAGTTGGTCAAATGAGTTTGTGTTTTATGGAAGTTATAATATTAATTATATTGGCTATTATTTCAAAATTTATTGGTGAAGGTATATTTTATATAATATTTTTATTATCAATAGTTTCTACTGTTGCAATAAATATTGAAATAAAAAAATAGTATTTGTTTTTTTTGTTAAATGAAGTTGATAGAAAATAGTTTAAAGAATATATAGTGAATTTAATTTATTTGTTAAATAGAAAGTTGTAAAGGAAAAGATTATATGGATATATGGGAAAAAATGTATAATAAAGCAAAGGTTGAGTATCATAAGGAGGAAATATCACCATTTATAGTAGCGCATCATGTTGTATCGGCTGTTGAAAGCGAAGATGGTGAGATTTTTACAGGTTTTTGTATTGAAAGTGCTAGTGGAGTTATGAATTTGTGTGCAGAAAGGGTAGCTGCACTGAACATGTATATAAATACGGGAAAAACTAAAATTAAAAGATTAATTGTATTTAGAGATAATCCTCCACACAATGGAGGAATGCCTTGTGGTGCGTGTAGAGAGTTTCTGATGCAATTAGATAGAGAAAATAAAGATATGGAAATTTTGACAGACTATGAAACAAGAGAAACTGTTAAATTATCTGAAGTGTTACCAAACTGGTGGGGAAATAAAAAATATAATGTTTAGTAAGATAAATTACAATTTATGGATAAAGGAAAATAATTTTATTTCTTTAAGAAAAAGACAACTCTAAGTCACAATGACCTAGAATTGTCTTTTTTTGTTTCTTTATCAAAATTATATTTTATTTTATTAAAGTTCAGCTATATATTTTTTAGTTTCTATTTTAACTTCTTTATCGAAATCTAATACTTCATCTACAGTATTTAGTTCTCTATTTTTATACATATTCATCATATGTTCTATACCATTAGGAATATCGGTATATTTTATTTTTTTGTTTAAAAATGCTTCAACTAAAACTTCATCTGCTGCATTTAAAATGACTTGATAACAATGTCCCTTTTTAATTGCATCATATGCTAATCTAAGGCATTTGAATTTTTCTAAATCAGGTTTTTCAAAGACTAGTTCTCTTACTTGGAATAAATCTAATTTTTCTATATTATTTTTCAATCTATTTGGATAATTAAGCGCATATGCAATTGGAATTTGCATTGACTTTGGACCTATATTTGCCATAATAGTTCCGTCGTTAAATTGAACCATTGAATGAACTAAACTCTTTTTATGAACTACTACTTCGATTTTGTCTGGATCAACGTCAAACAACCATTTGGCTTCGATAATTTCAAATCCTTTATTCATCATTGTTGATGAGTCTATTGTAACTTTTGCACCCATTTTCCATGTAGGATGGTTAAGAGCATCTTCAACTGTTATATCATCATTTATTTCTTTATCAAAGAATGGCCCACCAGATGCTGTTAAAAGTATTTTATCTATCGGATTTGTGTTTTCTCCATTTAGACATTGCATGATGGCACTGTGCTCACTATCAACGGTTAATAGTTTGGCACCATATTGTTTTGCTGCATTCATTATAAGTTTACCACCTGCAACAAGTACTTCTTTATTAGCAAGTGCTACTGTTTTTCCGTTTTTTATCATATTATAAGTTGGTTTAAGGCCTGATATTCCAACTAATGCCGAAATAGAAATATCAAAATCTGTCAACATAGATATTTCTTCCATACCAGATTCTCCAGAGTATATATTGATATTATAATATTTGCTTCTTATTGTATCAGCATCTTGTTCAGAGATTATATACACATTTTGTGGTTTAAATTCCTCTATTTGTTCGCATAATTTTTCAATATTTTTTCCTGCTACTAAAGTTACTACTTTGAAAAGCTTTGGGTTTTCTCTTATTACGTTTAATGTACTTGTTCCTATGGATCCTGTTGAACCAAAAATTGCTATTTTTTTCATTTTATTTTCTTCCTTTCACTTTTTTTGTTTTCCACTAACTTATCGTGGTAAAAAAAGTTTTTAAATTTAATTTTATTTTTCTTACAATAATTTTCGATTTTTTCTGCTAATGAAAGCCAATAATTATTGTTATGTTTCACATATATTTCTTTATATTTATCGTACAAAGAAGGGTACTTGTTTGAAATATATGTTAATACATCTTGCTTATATGAACCTCTTAAATTCAGATTTTCAAACCAATATTCATCAACAAAGTCTTTAGTAAGATTTATTATATCTTCAAAATTGGTTATATATGGGAATATTGGAGAAATAAATAATACTGTATATATTCCATTTTTCTTAAGTTCTTTTAGAGTAAATACTCTGTCAGCTATTGAACTAGCATTATCCATATCGTTTTTAAATGATTCGTCTGTTGTATTTATTGATATCGATACTTTAAGGTGTTTTAAACGTTTTAACAAATCTATATCTCTTAATATTAATTTAGATTTTGTTGAAATATTTACTACACAATCTGCTTCCACTAGCTGTTTTAGTATTTTTCTTGTTATTTCATATTTCTTTTCATATTGATTATAACAATCAGTTACTGATGATAAAAATAACGTTTTTCCTTTAATTTTATCTAAATTAATTTTTTTGTCACACATTTTTACATCAATAAAATTTCCCCATTGTTCATTATGACCAGTAAATCGTTTCATGAAACTAGCATAACAATACTTACAACCATGGCTGCATCCAATGTATGGATTAATTACATAATCACTAGCTGGTAAGTTAGATTTTGTTAAATAATCAGCAGTATTTATTTCTTTTACAATTATTTCACACATGTGATTTCACCCTTCAATTAATTATATCAAAGATGTCACAAGTTAACCATAAAACTTCTTTATCCTGCAATAGAGGTTATTATCTGGTTGTTTTTAATATTTTGACTTTCAAGTATTAGGTTATTTTTGCATTTAATTGATCTTGCAAATCATTTATTTTTCTATATGTTTTCTCAATTTTTTTTGCGTTATTTAATTATTGTAACCTTTTCTAGGAGAGTTTCTTTGTAATATACAAAAAAATTAATTTTTCAATTAACTTCTAGATATTTAGTTAAATTAAATAGTTTGAATAAATTCGTTAATGGTGTAAGTGAATAACAGGTTACGAATTATATTATCTTTTTAAAAGAATATGTAACTTATTATTTATGGAGACTTTTGTTACTTTATAGTATAATAATTGTGAATTAAATGTCGATAGACGAATTGTGTAGTTATTAAATAAACAATAAAAATTTACTAGAATAAAAATATAATGAAAAAACCAATCTGGATGGAATGCAAAAGTTGGTGTAAAATTTATTTATGATGTAAGGACCTGAAAACATGAAAAAATATTATGATAATTTAGATGCAGAAGTAAAGAAATATTTTAAAGTATTAGAATCAAATTTTCCAGGGTGGTTAAATGAATATATAGATACAAAGGAATTATTATCACAACAGTACATTAGTATTACTTGTGGCACTATATATTCAGATTTGTTTGAAAGTGATTTCTTCTTTTCAAGTTTAGATCATTCTGTTGCAGTTGCTTTAGTTGTTTGGCATTTTACACATGATAAAAAGCAAACTTTATCTGGATTATTTCACGATATAGCAACACCTGCCTTTAAGCATTGTGTGGATTTCATTAATGGAGATTATATGACTCAAGAATCAACAGAAAATTTGACAACAGAAATTATAAAAAAATCTAAAGAAATAATGAAATTATTAGAAAGAGATAAGATTGAAATATCAGAAATTGATAATTACCATTTATATCCTATTGCTGATAATGACACACCTAAATTGTCAGCTGATAGATTAGAATATTCATTATCAAATGCTTTGTTTACATATAAGCTATTGGATTTAGCTAGCGTTAAAGAAATATATGATGATATTGAGATACAAACTAATGAAGAAAAAGAAGTAGAATTAGGATTTAAAACTAAAAAAAGTGCTAGAAACTTTGTTAAGGTGACAAGTAGATTATCTATTATATATCGCGAAGATAGAACTAGGTATTCTATGCAGTTAATTGCTGATATTCTAAAAAGATTAAACGATGAAAATAAAATATCTAAAAATGATTTATATGAATTAAAGGAAAGTGAAGTAATAAATATTATAGAATCTTCTAAATATAATGATATATTTAATATCTGGAAAAATGCTAAAAAAGTAAAAATATCAAAAGAAAAACCTAAAGATGTTTATTATGTACATCATGGGGCAAAGATTAGATATATTGATCCGTTATTTAACGGTAAAAGGATTTCAAAATGTTGCAAACTTGCTAACAAGATGATAGAAAATAATTTATCTTACAATATGGATAATTATGTATATTTAGATTTTAATTTTTAATGGTAGAGGAAATGAAATATTCTTTACTAAAATTTGTGTTGGAGTACTAATTTAATGTTAGATAGGTATAGATTTTATTTATATATTAAAAAAATACAAAAAGATGATTAAATTATTTGTATAATTTTTCATCTTTTTTTGGAGAAATATTATATAAAATATAAATTTGCGAATATTTAAGTTTGTAAGTTGATTTCAAAAAAAATTATATATGTATGTGAAATTAAGACTATAAAATTTGATATATCTGTGATAAATCTGTTATATTATTTCTCTAGGTGTTTTCGAAGGAGTATGGAAAAAAATTGTGCTTCAATGTATAATTGAGATAGTTTTATGACTTGAATGTTATTAGGAGGTAACAATGGATAAGAAAGCAATATTAGATAATGTAGATAAACTTATTGTAATGTATAATAAGGGCGAACTTGGTGGTGAAGTGATGCCAGAAGATGCAAATCCTAATTTTAAAAAAGATAGTTTAGAAAACTATTTATATTTTACTTTACCAATGGCATTAAACTATCAAAGAAATTCTTATACATTATGGGAAAGTGCTTTAAAAACATATAATGATGAGGAGACAAGGTTTGTTTTTAATCCTAAAATATGTTTAGAAAAAAGTTTTGAAGAAGTTCAATATGCTTTAACTAAATATAAAGTTGCTTTACAAAAGCAAAAACAAACTGAAATATGGTTAGCATTATGTAACAC
>CAKOLG010000035.1 GCA_934096175.1 uncultured Bacilli bacterium | reverse complement strand
TTCTTAATATTTTTAAATTATCTTTTAACATAATACACTTTCTCCTTTCATCAAATTCAGTTTATTATAAAAATACCAGTTGCCGCAAGCAATGCATTTTAACATAACGATAAATTGTAATTTGTATGATTAATAAACTATAACTCTATATATAATTTTTTTCTCTTATTTGTTACAAAATGTATATATTTAATTAATAATTTCCATGAAACAACACCAATTATAAATAATACTACACCAACAATTATTGATAGTACAAAACCTAAAACAGGATTTAAAGAATAACTTCCAAATTCAAACATTACAAATGGTACATCAAATTTGAATATATATCCAATTAATTTAACTAAACCAAATATAGGACATAATATAGCACTTATAATAAATGCTGGTGCTATAATTCCCAATGTTGGGAGGATAAATATTCCAGTTAAACTAACTATGATATAGAACAAAAATATTTGTCTTACTTTATTTGATTTTTTTACTTTTTCTCCATTAAATAATTCATTGATTGATACATTATAAATTTTACATATTTCTTTCATAATAGACGGATCTGGTAAATTTCTACCGTTTTCCCATCTACTAACACTTTTAACATTAACATTTAATTTTTCAGCAATATCTTCTTGAGTCAAATTGTTTTCTTTTCTTAAACTAGCTAAAAATTTTCCTATTTTATCTTGATTCATAATTTTATCTCCCTTCAAAAAATATTGTATATAACTCAATTAAATATTAACAGGACATATAGTGAGAGTTTATATTTCTACCATTACAAATTACTATTTATCTAACAAATCACTAAATTGTCATTTGATTTTTATTTTCTTTTTCCCAATATAACTCCTATTATTATAGAAATTATGACAACAATTAATGGTGCTATCTTAAAATATATCCACTCAAATGAATGCCATAATGTTCCAATAACGGACCATTCATGATTACTATAATCCCATGCTTGATATGGACTTCCTAATATTGCTAATAAAATAAATAATAGAATTAAACACACATCAGCAATTATTAATGCGCTGACTATAATTTTTCTTTTTTGCTTTTGCTTTATTGATAACTGTTCATTAATAACTTCTAGCTTTTCAGATATTACTCTTAATTCATTATTTTGTTTTCTTTCAATATTTTCCCCTAATATTTCACTAACAGGTGTTTCAAATATTTCGGACAATGTTATAAGCATTTCTGCATCTGGGACAGATAAACCAGATTCCCATTTTGAAACTGTTTGTCTAACAACGTGTAATTTAACGCTTAATTCTTCTTGTGAAAGTCCTTTATTTTTTCTTAATATTTTTAAATTATCTTTTAACATAATAATCTTTTTCCTTTCATCAAATTCAGCTTATTATAATTTATCCGTTGCTACAAGCAATGCATTTTAACATATATATAAATAATATTTAAAAATTAGCTTTAATCTTCCATATGCTTAAATTATATCATTTTTTGTGTTATATTTATTCGTAATATAACAATGTTTAGAAAGTATAAAAAATTCCAAAAATTTAAAACAACAGGTCTACTTTTAATGACATTCCAGATAAAATATTAATAAAAAATTAAAATAATACAACTAAAAAATATTACCTGCTAACAAAAATATTTAAAAAGATATACAATAAATAAAATAAAAAAATAAAAAAATAATTAATTTTGATATAATAAAAAAAGGAGGAGTTTATTATGAAATTTTATATTGGTTCAGGAATGAAAAATTGTGAATTAGTAAATTATTACGCAAAGCAATTAAAAGAAAAAGGTTGGGAACAAACTTACAATTGGGTAACAGCAATTAGTGAAGAAAGAACAAAAAGAGATTTAATTAAATATGCAAATTTAGAAGTTCAAGCAATTGAAGACGCAGACATGGTTATTATAATATTACCAGGAGGTAGGGGAACACACGTTGAATTAGGCATGTCTTTGGCTTTAAATAAAAAAATAGTTTTATGCGCTAACACAAAAGAAGAATTTACTATTGAAAATACTGTTAACTTTTACGAATTACCACAAATTACTCAACTAGTTGGAGACCCTGATGATAACCTAGATAAAATAGTTAATCTTTAATAAAATATTAAAATCAATTATTTAAAAAAATAAAATATAAAATCTTACTTAATTTAGTAAGTTTTTTTTATTAAAAATAAAAGAAAAAAACAGACTTTTACATCTGTTTTAGAAATAACTATTTATTTTTTATATAATCATAAATAATATTTACAACATTTTTATTTCCTATTTCAGAATTTATACATAAATCATAATTATCTTTATTACCCCAAGTATTATTTGCTATCGCACTATAGTAATTCGCTCTTGATTTATCTGATCTTAGTATATGACTTTTAGCTTTTTTTTCATCATCACCATAATTTTTCATTATATTTTGAACTTTATAATCCATTGGCGCATATATAAATATTTTTACTAAATTTTTGTTATTTTGTAGTATATAATCAGCAGATCTTCCTACAATAACGGCACCACCTTTATTAGCAATTTCTCTAATTACATTAGCTTGATTTATTATTGATTCTTTACTAACATCTAAAGATAAAAAGTTATCATATATTTCTTTATCAGAATAATCAGTGTTTATCATATTATTTTCTAATGCAAAATTTTTAATTTCCTCTTTATCATAAAATGCTATTCCTAACTTTTTTGCAAGAATTTTTCCTATCTCTTTGCCATTCGTACCATGTTCTCTTGATATAGATATGATTAAATTATGTTTAAGTTTTGCATCTTTAATAAACTTAATTTTTTTATCATATGAATTTTTTAAAATAAATAATGAAATAACTGAAGTCAAAAATTCAGCAATTGGAAACGTCCACCAAATAATTTCATCTACATTTTCAAATTTTGTAAATAAATATGCTGTTGGAAATACAAAAATAACCAATCTAAATAATGAAATAACTAATGGTTTTAAAGCGTACCCAATAGATTGCAATATGCCTTGAATAGAAACTGATATTCCCATAAAAACAAAACCAATACTTGAAATTCTTAAAGCAATTACACATACTTTAATTATTTCTTGAGTAGTTGAACCAGCAAGTCCAAATAAATTAGCAAGTGGATAAGCAAATATTTCAAACAGAATACTTATAATTAAAGTAACTACAAAAGTATCAATAATTCCATATTTAATACAATCATCTATTCTTTTTTTATCTTGCATACCGTAGTTAAATGACAATATAGATATAATTGTATTTGATAATCCAAATGCAGAAAATAATGCAATTTGTTGTATTTTATAATAAATACCAAATGAACCAACTAACACAGTTTGATTTACTTGTGCCAAACCAAGTATAGCATTCATTCCTGCCATCATAACTGCAAGCAAAGATTGCATTATCGCTGCCGCAATGCCAATACTATAAATCTCTTTAATTAAATTAAAATCTGGGTATATGTACTTTATACTACCGTCAATTTCATTATTCATTTTATAATGAAAAAACATCGCAAAAACCAATGATCCAAATTGCCCGATTACCGTAGCCCAAGCAGCTCCAGCCACTCCCATATTTAATGGATATATAAATATATAATCTAGTACAATATTAGTAACTGCCCCAGATATTTGCGAAATAGTAGAAAGCATTGTTTTACCAGTTGCCTGTAAAAATCTTTCATATACTGTATAACCAATAGAACCCAAAGAGAAGCAAGTACAAATTCTTAAATATGCCGTTCCCATTTGGATAATTTCATTATTATTAGTAAACAATGAAATAAACCATTCCGCACAGAATAGACCAAATAATAAAAATATAATATAAATACATATACTTAAAAAAATTCCATTTCCAGCTATCTTATTTACTTTTTCTTTATCATTTTCTCCTAAACTTTTTGATAATATTGCATTTAATCCAACACCTGTTCCGACTCCAATGGCAATAATCATTATTTGAATCGGAAAAGCATAAGTTAATGCCTGATTTGCTATAGCACCATTTAAACCCATATTAGCCACAAAAATACTATCAATAACGTTATACAACGCTTGTAAAACCATCGAAATAATCATTGGTAAACCCATTTTTAAAATGAGTTTATTCATTGGTGCTATTGCCATTTTATTTTGTTTTTCTTCTTTCATAAAAATCCTCCTTATTTTACGAGAAAAAAGAGACGTAAATCCAAAAACTGGATTTACGCCTCTTTTTAAAAAGCCACTCGTCTCATATTTGAAATTATACTATTTTCTTTGAAATTTTTCAATAAACAAATTTACTAAAATTTCAACTTTTTCATAATATGCCTTTAAAAAAATATAAATAATATAAATCATTGCATTTTATAAATAAAAACATAATAATTATATAATAACATACAGTTTTCTTTTACATATTTTAAATTTTTTTCAATTAAAAATTTTAAAATTATATCTGCTGAATAGTTATTTTTATATTTTAATAAGGAAATTTTTCCTATATCAATTATCTTATTAGAAAAAGTATGCATATTCCAATATTCCGCCTTAGCATCATTTATATCACTATCATGTGCATATAAAGAGGAAATATAACTTTTAGGAAAATTAGAAAAATATTTTACTTCATCAATATCACTATAACTAAAATCAATATTTTCTTCTAAATTTAAAATTAAATAAATGCTATTTTTTAAAATATTATTAAGTTCTCTATAAGCCCAAATATATTTATTTTTATTTTTTTGATTACATGTCATAATAATTTTATGAATAAATTTAGGAAAGAAGGGTACATTCAGTAAATAAGCACCTATCCAATATATCAAATTACTTTTTGGCTTTGCAACCAACCATTTTAACCAAGAGTCCATTATTACAAGAGCACCTTTATCGCCAATCGAAAAAAATACCTTTTTAGTTTTTTCAATAACTTTAGCATTTACACCTATATTGGGTTCTAATCCTTTTTTTATAATATTATCTAAATTTGCAATATTCGTATAATGTAAAAACATTTTATTATTATCAATATCTAAAATATCTTCTACAACTAATAAATTAATATTATTTAATTTGTCTTTCAACAAATTATAACGATTTATAACGTCTTTATCTAATAAAGTATCTCTTTTTATCACTTCATAATGAGTATATCTAATCTTTTTTTCAAACATTTTAGCTGTTAAATCTATAACATTACCATTTATAATATTAAAAAAATGCTCAAAACCATTAACATTAATTTTACCAATATCTCCACTAAAAAAATCATTTACTACTAATGAAGTTATCATATCCATACCAAAATATCTATTATTTTCATTCCATTTATTTTTATCTTTGACATTACACAATTCTTTAGAATAACATAAATAAAGCTTTTGGCTTAATTCTTCGATTGTCATTTTTATCATACCTTTTCAAAATTATCAAAGAAATTATACTACGTACGTATAAATCTTTCAATAAATCATAATAGTAAATAATATTCATAAAAAAAGCTAATTTTTTTAATTATTAGCATTATTATTTATTTGTAGTTTAAGAACCAAAGACTCATTCAAAGAGGGTTTATATTCAACTAAGTAAAAAGGGTATAAATGACCATGTTTTTCCATTTTATTTTTAACATCAGTAGTTCGACCACTTTTATCAAAAATTATATTTGACTCCTTTAAAGTTTCAATTCTGTGAACATCACTCGGATTTAAAGCAGTTATAAAATAATTGTCAACATAACCATAATGAAATTCTACAATGATTCCTGTTGAGTTAATGTTTTTAAAATCTTCATTCATTTTTTTAATTAATAAATCATAATTTAAACAACTTTTATTATTATCAAGTAAAGCAATTAAAATAATATTTCCTTTATTATTAAATTGATCTTGATAATTAGTCATGTAAACACAATCAATATAATCATAACTCATTAACATTTTTATCTTTTTTCCTAATTCATCAATTAAAAATTGATATTCATTTTCTGTAAGTTCAACTTTTTGCTTAACAACATTAGTTCTTAGTGCAAATAAATTATTATCTCTTATTACATCAAGTATATCAGCAAATTCTGGAAAAACGTCATTATTTTTGAATTTATTAACGTCATATCCATACCATATTTCAAATGCTGTTTGAACACCATCCTTTAACATCTGTTGTACTTTAGAACTTTTAAAAACAATATTATTAGCTTGGTCATTTAAAGAACGATGTAATCCGCTATCCTGATAATATTTAGATTGTAAATCTGCTTCCATTTTATCACAAAGATAAGCAAATTTTGCTTCGTTAGATGATTGCTCATCAAAATCAAACAATGATTTTATCAAATTTTCATGATCATCAAGATTGCCAACAACTTTCATCATTGCTTTATGTTCAATCTCTTCCTTTTGTTCTGTTGATACTCCATCAAAAGGAGTTATATCTCCAATTAATATTTCCCCAGTTTCATGAATAGCTAAAAGTTTTATAATTTTATCTATATCAATATTTCGTTCATCAGTATATTTAAATTCTGAGTTCATTGCTATCGCTAAAGCTATAGTCCCAACAACATGCTCAGAGATTCTTTCTCTCCTTGCAGAGCAAATATTCCAATGAGTATCATCCCAACCAGTTCTAATTTTATTTTTCAATGTAAAATTTAAAAAATAAAATCTAAAAACCTTCTTTACAATATCATAATCTAAAGTATCTGTAGGATTCAATAACTTAACAGCTTTTTCTTCTAATTGTGAGAATTCTAAACATTTCCCTTCCTTCGCAATTAACTGTGTCAAAGCATAATCTAGCGCTTTATATTTGTAAATAAGTTTTCCATCTTCATTTTGCATAGAACGAGCTAAATCAATTTGTTCCTTGTATTCTTTTCCTTTTTTTAAAGTATCCTCAATATTATATTCTGGATTTAATTTTGAAAACTCATCTAATAACATTACTTTCAACAAATTCCCAATATTAACATTTTCTTTAACTTCTGAATTCATTGCTATTGCCAATATCATACTTCCAAAAATATTATCAGCCAAACTATAATTATAAACTTCATCTATTATTGTAGTTTTTAATTTATTTGCTAGTACATAAAAGTCTATTACTTTTTTTGACTCTTGAGCATTTCTCATTTTATAAAGTCACCTCATTTAAAGCATATTTTATCATCATTATATATATTTATAAAGAAAAAGATTTAATTATTTGCTTTGCTTAAAAACTTAATAATATTAATAGGCTCTCTACTTTTATTTTTGACGTATTAGCTTATTAAAAGTTACAATTTTTTAAAAATTTTTTTCAGTAGGTGTAGTTAACGTATTCATACTATGGTCACTTTTACAAAAAATAAATATAATTCATAAAGTATTTACTATAAAGCATATAAATTATAAAAAGTACTAATTTTAAAACATCACGAAAGGGGGAATTTAAAATAATACCTAATATTCCTCCTAAAATTTTTACCTTTAGTGCAGTTGCTGTAGGATATCTTCTTATTGACGATACTACTGCTAATGAACAAAATGCTTTAGGAAACTGGCTAATGCTAGTTGCCCAAGTCCTTTGTACCAACGCTTTTTATAGACAAGTAATGCAAGAAAGAGGTTTAGAGCCAGCAAATTCAACTGAATCTGGTAACAGTCGCAATCCTAATTCCGAGAATAAAGAAGAAACAATCGAAATGCTCAAAAAAATGATGAATGCTATTCAAAAGGAACTCAATGATCTTAAACAAAAAGTATAATTATTTTAAGATTAACTGCCTCAATATAATTTTATTTTATGATAAACAAAAAAATTAATTAGTTACACTTTTTAAATAAGCCAATACTTTATCACTCACTGGATTAATATTGTTTCCTTCTTTTAAAAATTTGGCTTTTAAAAATTCAAAAGACAATATTATAGCTTTATCTAAACTTTGATAAGCTATTTTTTTTAATTTAATAATAAACTCATCAGCATTTTCACGTGCTATTTTATCAGCAACGAAAACAATTTTATCTAAAGTATTCATTTGTATATTACCTAAAGCATGATACCTAATTGCTTCACATATATCATCTTCGACATTATAAGTTATCCTAGCATATATTGCACCAATTTCAGCATGAACAATTTTACTATTTTCTTTTTTTAACCATTCCTTATCTAAAGAATAATCATTAATCCATTTTTTATTTTCTTCTTCCGTAAACTCCTTAGCAATGTCATGTAATAAACCAGCAATATACGCTTTATCTTCATCCACATTATACCTTATTGCCAACTTTCTTGCTTCATCAGCAACCATTAAACTATGTTTATATCTAAAATTAGATAACATATTTTTTAAATCCTTTTTAATTTTTTCATCCACTATAATCACCATAATTATTATATCAAAAAAATAGAGACTTTATTTTTATAATAAAATCTCAGCAATTTCTTTCCAATCTCTAACTTTAATTACATTATTTTTCCTTAATTCCTCATCAGAATATTCACGATTATGCCAAGCTTCAAACATAATCTTTTTTTTCGCACCTTCAAGATTGTATAATCTATCATCAATTCTTATATCAAAATTACACAATAATTTATTAGTGGTAAAAATATATTGCTCTGGTTTAATAAAAGGTAATTTCTCTTTTAAAAAATAATATTTATTTTGTAAATTTTTGCCACTCAAATCAACTGTTTCATTCCATAAATAAGCTGTAACTATATATAATTCATACTTCATATTAAGTTTTTCTAAAACTTCATAACAATTTGGCATCAACTCAGAATTATCATAAAAATTCTTATCTTTTACCCAGTTCCAAAACTCTTCCTTGCGGTCTTTAATTAAATCTTGCAACCAATAAGTTTTAACGTCATCTAATTTGATTTTTTTATTTAAAAATTCCTGAATTAAATTAAAAAAATTACCATAAGTAATTACATCATCCATATCGACCATTAATGTTTCTTTTTTCATAATTTACCTCATTTGTTTGTTAACAAATATCTACTTATTAACAACGCACTTCTTACTCCTAAACATTATATCATTTGCCTGTTAATTTTAAAATAAAAAAAATTTTCCTTCAGTGAAGCAAAAGATATAATTATTAAAAAATAAATGTTATAATAAAAAAAGAATAGAGTGATGTTATGAAAAAAATCTTATTTTTAATATTAATATTTATACCATCAATTGTCTTTGCTGAAAATAATTTTAATATTTCTGAATATTATACAAAAATCGAAATCTATAATAATAAAATTAAATACCAAGACGCAATTAGTGTCAAAACCAACGAATATAATGTAGAAATAAAAAAATATTTACCAAATAATATAAAAATCGAAACAAACCTAAAAAATATCAACTTAGAAGAAAACTATTTAATAATTAATAACGGTCAAAATCTTGATTATAAATATTACATAAATTATTATGAACCAACACAACAGACAAATAAAGACCTTGAAATAGTTATTGGAAATAACTTTAATGCATCAATTAACACAACTTCTTTTGAAATAACACTACCAAAAACTTTAAAAAATTATAAAATAGAATACTATTTAAATGATACAAAACTAGATGAAACAAATTTAAACATTCACACAGAAGCAAATAAAATAATTGGCAGTTACGATAAAATTTTAGAAGAAAACAATAAATTGTATATTAAGGTAAATTTAACTTCTTCCAGAAATTCTACTTTAAAATTTCTTAATATAATTATTCCTATATGTTTTCTAATAATCAGTTATGTTATTTGGTTTATCTTTGGTAAAGATCATCAAATAAAAAATAAAAAAAATCATTATCCACCTAAAACTTTAACTGCATTAGAAATATCATTAATATATAATGGTACAGCTAAACCAGAAGATATTATCTATAGCATAATTGAATTAGCAAACGAAGGATATATAAAAATTGTTGAAGTAAACAATAATTATGAACTTATTAGAGTAAAAGACTATAATGGTCGTAATAATAAAGAATCTTTACTTTATAAAAGTATATTTCAAGAAAATTCATCAATTACTCTAACTGAATATCTTGAAATAATATCTAGTAAAAATCCTAAATATAATTTGTTAGATAAAATTACCATTAAAGAGCTTATAAAAAAAATTAATAAAATAAATACCGTCAACCTAAATATAATAAACAATTCCAAAGAAAAAAATAAATATTTTGAACAATCTGCTGATAATAAAAAGATATATTTAATACTAATGGTTGCTATAATAATATTATTAAATAGTTGCACACCATTCTATGAACTAAATTATTTATATTATATTCCCATCTCTCTAATCTTAAGTATCTTTACGCTATTCCAAATAATAAAATTTCTAGAAGCTTTATATAAACAAAAAACAACCATAAAAAATGTTGTAGTAAATAGCTTAATCTTTATTATAGTTTGGATTATATTTCTAATTCCTATTTTTCAAATAGACCAATCATATATAATAACTTATTTTGTTGGTATAATTTGTTCTACATTAATTTTAATTTTATATTATTTTATGCCAAAAAGAACATTATATGGCTCTAAACAATTAAGCATAATAGAAGGATTTAAAAATTATATAATAAAATGTAGCTACCAAGAATTAGAACAAGATATCTTAAATAATCCTAATTACATTTATGATATTTTACCAGTAAGTTATATAACAGGTATTAATGATATACTTACTAAAAAAATAAATAAAATCAAAATATCAAATCCAGATTGGTTTGAAGTAAATAACTTTTCAATTAATAAACTAAATAAATTTGTTAAACAATTTAATAATTCGCTAAAAAACAAATAAAAACCATAAAGCAACATACTTTATGGTTTTATATTTTTATCTATTTCATTATAGCATAGAAAGATAAAAATAAATATATAAAATTAAATGGGCAAAAAAATAAAAACCATATATTTTCTATTTAATAATTCTATTTCATAAAGTATGTTGCTTTATGATAAGGAGTTGTTTGTATGAAGCTTAAAAGAAGAAAATTAATTTTCTTAAGTCTTTTACTAATCTTAATTATGGGAATTGGTTATAGTGCAATTAGCAGTTCTTTAAAAA
>CAKOLG010000034.1 GCA_934096175.1 uncultured Bacilli bacterium | reverse complement strand
TATCTCGCAAATTAATTTTATCACATCTTTTTACAAAAGAAAAGAGTATTGAACTTTGTCAACACTCTGAAAAAAATAACAGTTTCTACTGTTATTTTTTACATTTCTAAATCTAATAATCGAATATTCTTTACATTCATTCCATCAAATGTAACTTCAATAACCATTGGTGCAGTCCATCTCCCATCAACAATAGTTTCTTCATTATAAGATAAAATTATTTCACCATCATAATTAAAGCCCATATCGCACCAAGCACTAAGCAAACAAGTCAAAGCCATACTATGAGAGAAAACAACTATCCTATTACCAGATTCAAACATTAAAATATTTTTTAAAGCATCAACCATTCGCTTTTTAGTTTCATTTAGTGATTCACCATTAGGTAATTTATAATCAAAATTTTTCATTTGTAAACGTAGATAATCACGCCATTCCATATCACCTATATTGCCAATTTTTCTTTCATTTAAACGTTCATCTACATTGATAATAGTATTATTATCTTGCGCAATATATTTAGCTGTAGCAAAAGATTTAGCACAATTAGATGAATAAATTGTATCAATATTTTGCAAATATTCAAGTTCACTTAATGCTTTAGCTTTTTCCTCACCACTTACACTTAATATTTGGTTTTCACCATGCACTTCTTCTTTAACATCAACATTTCTAAAATTAGATTTGGCACAAATTTCGGCATGCCTTACTAAATAAACAACTGTATCCACTAAAATATCACCTCAAATAAACCAAATGAGATTGCCATCATAATTGCTCCAGCTACTAATACACCTGCCATTACCGCCAAAGTTGTTTTTTTAAAATCTAAATCTAAAATACTTGCCGCTAATGTCCCAGTCCATGCTCCAGTTCCTGGTAAAGGAATAGCAACAAACACAAATAGAGCCCAATAAAGACCTTTTCCTGCAGTAGCTTGTAACTTTCTACCACCCTTTTCACCTTTAATCAAACACCAAGTAAAAAATTTACCTATATACTTTTTATCTTTTCCCCATTCCAAAACTTTTCTAGCAAATAAATAAATAATAGGAACAGGTAACATATTACCAACAATTGCAACAATAAATGATATTAATTTAGGCAGTTCTAACCCAACTGCAATAGGAATAGCTCCTCTAAGTTCAACTAATGGTACCATAGAAACAATAAAAACAATAAAATATTTCCAAACAATATTCATAAAATCACCCTTTATATATATTTATGCATAAAAAAATTATATCATAAAAAAAAGAAAAAGACATCAAATTGTCTTTTTCAAAAAGTGTGAGTTTGAGTTTATATGTTATTTTAATTGTATAGGGTTTTATATTATATAATTAAATTTATTTATTATCTTTAATTAATACAATTTTCTCATTCTATAACTATCACTTCTCCTTTCATAATTACATGATACATTACAATTATGAAATTATTGTGAAGAAAAAGTGAAAGATTATTTTTTTACACTTGATACATTTATTTTATTTATTCTAAAGTAAAAAGTTGTTCCATTCCCTTTCTTACTATTTACACCATACTTAAAATTATGACATTCTAAAATTCCTTTAACAATAGATAATCCTAAACCTGTACCAACAACATTCCTTTTATGATTTTTTTCATTTTTATAATATTTATCCCATATATGTTCAATATCAGCCTCTGCAATTCCTTTACCTGAATCCTTAATTTCTACCAAATAATCTTTCTTATACTCTGTAACCTTTATTATAACTGTTTTATCATCACCAGTATAATTAATTGCATTATTAACCAAATTATAAATTACTTGATTAATTTTTTTCTTATCAGCTCTTACCATAACCGTTTCTGGAGTTTCCACAATTATCTTATACTTTTCTGTCTCTTGTAAAATATCATATCGACGTATAACATTGTCTATCTCTTTTTTTAAATCAAACGTTTCAATATCTATAGTATCAGCATTCGCTTGTAACTTAGATAACGTTAAAATATCGCCAACTAAAACATTTAAACGATCCGTTTCTTCAATTATAACATTTAAATTAGCTTCCCTTTTTTCTTTGTCATTATAACTAATATCTCGTACCATTTCAGCATACGCCTTAATCATTGTTAATGGAGTTTTTAAATCATGCGAAACATTAGCCATTAAATCTCTTCGATATTGATCAGTCTTACTTACCTCATCCTCTAAATAATTTAAAGAATCAGCCAGTTCATCTATCTCTTTAATACCATTTTTTTCAAAAACAACATTATAATTTCCATTTGCTAACAATTTTGATTTTTCTGTTATTTTAACGATTGGTTCGCTAATTTTCTTTGATAAAAACATACTTATAACAATAGCTAATACAATAACTATAATTGTAATATAAATTAATTGTCCCCTAACTAATGATTCATTTTTATTAACATTACTTAACATTGTAAATAAATAAACATAACCATTATCAACTCGAATGCCATACAAAAGCGCATATGATTTATAATCAGGATTTACTAACTTTATTGCCTTTCTTTCTTCATCACTATTCCTAAGTTCTCTTTTATATTTACTTAAATCAACCTTATTTTTACCTAACAAACAGCCTGTTGAATCATCATTATACAATAACGTATAACCATATTTATCAACATATTCAATACAAACTGAATTATTATAAACAACATTACTTAAATAACTATGTAAAGAATCTTTATCAATATTTGATATTTCTTTAGCAATATCATCCATATCTTTTTCTTGATATTTTTCATACAAATAATTTGACATTAATAATTGAGATTGCCATAACAACAATATAATAAATAAAGAAAATAATATTAAATAAAATAATGCCTTATTTTTTATAGTACTATTTTTAATCTTCTTTATATTCAAATTTATAACCTATCCCTCTAACAGTAGTAATACAATCTCTATATTCCTTCAAATTACTTCTTAATGTTTTTACATGCGTATCAATAGTTCTATCATCACCATAAAAATCATATCCCCAAACATTAGTTAATAACTGCTCACGAGACAAAGCAATATTTTTATTTGCTACAAAATATTTCAATAAATCATACTCTTTTGGTGTCAAATAAATCTTTTCATTATCAACAAATACATCATGAGCTTTTTCATCAATTACCAAGCCACCAAATTTATATGTTGTCTCATCACCCAAACTTCTTTTTAAAACAGCTTTAACTCTTGCTACTAATTCTTTTGGACTAAAAGGCTTTGTTACATAATCATCAATTCCTAAATCAAATCCTATTAATTTATCATACTCTTCTCCTCTTGCTGACAACATAATAAAAGGAACTTTTGCATTCTTATTTTTTATTTTTTTACAAGCCTGATAACCATCCATATTTGGCATCATTATATCCATTATAACTAATGAATAATCATTTTTTTCTACCAACAAAACAGCTTTTTCACCATCACAAGCTTCATCAACATCATATCCTTCAAGTTGTAAATACTCTCTTATGACATCCCTAATAAGCGGTTCATCATCAACAACCAATATTTTCACAAATACCACCTCTTCAAATTATACTATACTACAAATGTGAAATTTTAATGAAAAAAATTTAAACACATATAAAAAAGCCTGTTAATAATACTTTATAAACAGGCATAAAATATAAATTTCAAGCAACAAAATATGGATTCCCTATTGTTCCATCTCCAGATACAATAACCACATCTTTCTTTAAATTAATAACAGGTCTAATAACTCTACTACTAAGAGTATCAGGTATAATACTAAATCCATCAGGCGATATTGCTGATACACCCGTAAGACCTGTAATCGCATAATAACCTCCTGGAGTCATAAGCCACCAAGAAGAATTGATAGATAAATAATTATTTGTATTAACCATGTTTGACGTTAAACCTGCAAATCTAGTTTCATCTAAAGTTAATAAACCAACCGGATATGTAAGAGCTCCATTACCAATCTTATCGCTTACACTAAAACTATCTGCTAATTGACTACACTGTAAAGTTGGTTTTACACGTGTTTGTGAATCATATATAGTCCCCACATCAATTCGCCACCCTTGACCAGTATAGTTTGGAAAATTCTTATCTATAGTACGGTCACTACAAAAAATATTATCTGCTAAATAATTATCATATTTATTATAAATAACATTTTCATACCACTTATCAAGATATACTTTTATTGACGAACTTTCTTCATTAACTAAATTTTTTTCGTAAGAAGATGTTGAATATGTCATTACTTTTACAAATGCTCTATTATATTGATTATATACTGCTGATGTATCTATTTTAAATAACTGATTACACTCAGTATCACTAGTTGTATAAGAATGAAAACATGTATAATAACCATTATAGTTACTATTTTGCCTAACATTCTCCCAAATATCAGTAACCTTATTATCTCCCTTTAAAATAAATGTTTTAGAATCATTATTTATTTCATAATTTACAGCAAACACATACTTCCTACTACTTACAATATTTTCATAATAAAAATAATCTTCTCCATCTATAACTTCATCATTTTTTGCAATCATATAACCAACATCATTTGGTGAATAAGCCCTAACACTAAATTGACTATAACCAATGCCTTCTGCTGCTTTAGATTTATCAAAAATTATATTACCTTGTTCAGTTTTTTTCTCTGTTCCGTCACTATAGTAGACTAATCTAACACTACCATCTCCATTTCTTCTAACAATACGCCATATAAAACCAGCAAATTTAACATAATTATTTTCTACCTCTCCACGATAATAATACGACTCACCTTGATTATCTAAAGTTCTATATAAACCTACTTCTTGCTCAGAAAACGGCTGAACTTTCGTATACGTCATAGATGTTATAGATGTAACATTTAAAGTATTTGAATCAATTGCATTTACTTTATAAAGTGTCGGACAAGTAACTGTACCATCTGCACAATAATAATAATTAACATATTCTAAAGAAATCAATTCATAAACATAATTAACTAAAGTATACATTCCACTATTCTCATCAAAAGTATAAGAATTACTAAAATATATTGGAGTATCATAACTAATATTTAAATTATTTTTTAAAACATAATTATTAGAATCATCTTTATATTGATACTTAGGAAAAGCCTGCTGAAAGTTATTATCATTTTTACTATTTATATACAATTTAGCATTTTCAATAGAATTTGCATAATTTTCCATTACTAACATACATTCACTTAACTTCGTAATATTATTTTTAATACAAAAATCTTCTTGATATACTTTTATTTCACCATTTATACTTTTACTTAGTAAATACTTGCCAAAAGTTGTACTTAACGAAATACTACACCCTAATAATGTAAATAATAAAATTAAAATACTAATCTTTTTTATCATATATACCACCTTATCATAAAGCTAACTACTTTATGTTTTATTATTATTTATATTATATCATAGTTACAATTTTATTTAAATAAATAAAAAAATATATGGTCAAAAAAATATATCCTAATTTTTTTTAGGATTTTTTTAGTTATCATAAAGTAGTTAGCTTTATGTTTTAATTTCCAATAAAAAAGGCGACTTAATTGTCTCCTAAATTAACATTATGATAAATATCAGTTACATCATCAACTGCATCTAATAAGTCATACAACCTATTAAATAACTCCAAATCTTCTCCTGTTAATGTAATCGTATCTTTAGCATACCATCCTGATTCATCAACCTCATAATCAACATCATTTTGTATTGCCTCTATTATTTCTTTTGTTCTTAAACCATCTACATACTTTACAGAAATATTTAGAAAACCATTCTCAGTCTCACATTCTAATGGTTCAATACCTGCATCTAATAAAGCCATTAGTATTTCTTCCTCTTTATCAGATTTAAAACTTAAAACAGTTAAATTATCATAATTATAAGAAACTGAATTACTAACCCCTAAACTTTTATGAACCTTATTAAAAGCTGCTCGAACTTCACCAACAGTTCTATTTACATTATCAGTTAACGTTTTAATCATTAATGTTGAAGCACCTGGCCCAAAACCTTCATAAAGGATTTCTTCATACTCATCTTTACCAGCACCTTTAGCTTTGTCAATTGCTCTATTAATAATATCTGCTGGAACCTGCATCTTTTTAGCTTTTTCAATCAAATGTTTTAATGCACTATTTGCTTCTACTTCTGGAACGCCTTTTTTTGCAGCCAAATAAATCTCTTTAGCAAAATTTGTATATACTTTACCTCTAGCTGCTCCTGTCTTTTTTATTTTTGCTTCTCTAACTGCATAAGCTCTTCCCATAATTTAACACCTCGTTTTAACTTTTTATATTATACATAATTATTTAAAATAATACTAGAAAAATCTAAGTTGACTAACAAATTTATAAACAAAATTTTTATTAGTATTTTTTCGATACAATTTCAATAATTTACCAACTCTATAAATATCATAATAATTAACATTATCTTTTTCCAAGACATATTCCAAAGCTTTTATAACAATATCTCTATTATCACTGACATTAAAGAAATTACTAACTCTCCTTATCAATCTTTTATCAATTTTCCTTAGAATAAAATCATAATAAAAATCACTTTTTTTATAAAAACAATACTTAAAACCATCAAGTTTTTTGACAATTCTCAAAGTATCATAATATCCCATTTTTATATTATCTCTTATAACATCTGTACTTAATTCCAAAATACTACCATTATTTCTACTTGGTTTAACATTAATAATCTTTATATTATCATTACTATATTTACGATTTATTCCAATTCCTTTTACATTTATAACATATATTTCTTCATAGCCTTTTTTAGCTAACATCTCCACAGGAGAATTATCATAAAAACCACCATCAACATAAAAATGATTGTCAATTATACGTTTTTCTCTAAAAACTGGCAAATAACAACTAGCTAAAATATATTCACACAATTCTTTAATATTTGATAAATCTTCTTTATAAACATAAACTGGTTCCATTTTCGGCAACCTAACAGTTACTAAACCAAAATCATAAGAACTATTTTTAAAATCATCAAAATCAAGTAATTCATAAAGTTTATCTTGTAAATTTTTATTATCTATCCCCATATTAAGAATAATATTTTTAAGCGTATTAAATGCACCTTTCAAAGTTGTAATACTTAAATCTTCCCCATTAAATGCATTAATAAAATTTTCATCAAACCCTAATATAATCCCTGGACTAACATTGTACCAAAAATTTAATAACTCCATGAACTTCCCACTTGCAAGCATTGCAGCATTAAAAGATCCAATAGATGTTCCAACAAAACCATCAATTTTTACATGGCAGTCTTTTATAGCATAATAAGCACCTATTTGATAAGCGCCTTTTACGCCGCCCCCTTCTAATACTATTCCCTTTTTCATAGTTCAACCTCTACTTATTACGCTTATACTTTAAAATAAAAGGTAACGCCAACAAACGTGGCAAAAAACGTGTAACCTTATATCTATATTTATCTAGCAAATTATAGTAAACACCTAAATTTTTACTTCTAAAATGCAAAATATTTTCTAGTTCATCACCATCAGAATAAAATCCGCCAAAAAAATTTTTTTCTGCACAAAGAAAAGTTGAGAAGAAACGAATCGATAAACCATAAGTTTTAAAAACATTTAATAAGTAGTCTTTATAAACAGTTCTAAACTTTTCGCCTCCAGATAAATTAAATACCTTTCCAACAACATCTTTTTCAAAATCAATAGCACAAACAAAAGCATAGCCAGCATCTTCTGCTGAAACAACTTCAAGCTTTGTACTTGGTTTAATATTATAAATTAATGACTCACATCCAGGATCACCCAAAACATAAGCTAACCTAAATATTGAATATTTTTTTATTTGTTTTGTTATGTATTCCTCAGCTTTTAATTTATAACTTGAATAATAATCATAATTATCAACATTACATTTTGTATTCACAGATATTTCTTCTGAATTTTCTTGATAACCATAAACTGAAGTACTAGAAGCATATAATAATAAACAATCTGGATTATAATTTTTTATTGCATCTACAATACAAACTGTTCCATTATAATCTACTGCTTTACAAAGATCATCTCTTACATTGGCAAATGGTGGTAATACACCAGCTAAATGAATTACAACATCATGAGATTTTACTAATGAATCAACGATTATAGAATCATTAACATCACCATAAACAATATTAATCCTTTTTCTTAATTTTTTTAATCTTTTATAAACATGCTTAGTTTTTAAATCTAAAGCTGTAATTTCATATTTACCTTCACTAAGTAAAAATCTTATAACCTGCAACCCAATTGTTCCTGCTGCTCCTGTTACTAAAATCTTTTTCATAGAACACCTTCTTATTATATATAATACCATATTAAAATCTTTGAAAAAAGATTCTAACGAAAATTAATACAATAAATCACTGCTTGTCGCATTTAAATCTAAATCAGCAAATTGACCCTTTAAATATAGCGGATATGCAGCCGCCCCAATCATAGCAGCATTGTCCGTACAATATAACATCTTAGGTACGGATAAAGAAACACCATATTTTTCAGTCAATTTTTTTAACTCTTCTCTTAAGTACTTATTAGCAGACACTCCACCAGCAACAATCATATTCTTTACATTATATTTTTTAATTGCTATTTCTGATTTTCTAATTAATTGATCAATAGCTACATCTTGAAAACTTCGTGCCAAATCTTCTTTTATTATTTCATGGCCTCTTTGCTTTTCATTATGAACCAAATTAATAATACTACTTTTTAAACCACTAAAACTCATATTAAAAGACTCATCATTCATCGGAATAGGTAAATCATAAGTATGTTTACCACTTAAAGCCATTTTTTCAACATTAGGTCCTCCTGGATATTTTAAATCCAAAACTCTAGCTACTTTATCATAACACTCACCAATTGCATCATCTAAAGTTCCACCCAAATGTTTAAATTCATAATCACCATTCATCATAATCAAATCAGTATGTCCCCCACTAACTACTAAGGCAAGTAAAGGATATTTCATAACATTTTCAAGATTATTTGCATATATATGACCAGCAATATGATTTACAGCAATTAAAGGCTTATTATATACAAAAGCTAATGTTTTAGCACATTCTACACCAACTAATAAACTTCCCATTAAACCAGGTGCATAAGTAACAGCAATAGCATCTACTTGATCAACCGTCATAGAAGCTTTTTTTAAAGTATCAGCTAAAACCATCGTTATATTTTCTGTATGCATCCTCGACGCTATTTCTGGAACAACTCCACCAAATTCAGCATGAGTATCCATCTGCGTTAATATTGTTAAAGCCTTACATTCTGTACCATTTTTTATAATCGCCATACTAGTTTCATCACACGAAGTTTCAATAGCTAAAATATTAACATCTTTCATAAAAAAACCTCCTTTTGCATAATAAGTGCATCATCTATACCATAATATCTCATTCTAACATCAATAACTTTAAAACCCAATTTTTTATACAAATTAACAGCATTAATATTCTTATCATTAACTTCCAAAAAAACATTTTTTAAATCATTAAACTTAGAAATAGCAAAATTTATTAAAGCAGTAGCTATTCCCTTATTTCGATATTTTTCAGATACAACAATATTGTTAATATCCATATTTTCATATAATTTTGTAAAATGAATAAAACCAACTAATTCATTTTTATCATAATAACCATAAATAAAATCAAAATGATTATTCAAAATATGGTCTAATTTATATAAATTAATAAAATTACTATTTATTATTAAACCTAAATTATTATAAATTGTTTCATCCTCTATACTAAGCTCTTTTATCATTTAAAACACTTATTCCTTTTACATACAAAGGTTTGACTTCGTGTGGATTAACGCTTTTTAACTGTTTAACATAACTATAAACAAGTTCATAATTTATATCAACACTTTCATAAACTTTATATTTTTGTGAATATAATAGAAAATCACTAGTCGATAAATAGACAAAAGGTTCTAAAATACTATTATTTTTATCAAAATGTCCAACAAAAGCACCATTTCGATCACTAATAGCTACATATTTATTATCACTATTAATATTTATTGCCATAACAGATAAAGAATCAATAACCTTAATTGGTATATTCAAAGCAAAAGCCATCGTTTTAGCAATAGTAACAGCAATACGTTCCCCTGTAAAAGATCCAGGTCCATTGACAACTATTACTTCGTTTAAATCCTTAACTAACAAATTATTATTTTCCAATATATTCTTTATAGCAGGAAGCGTAATTACACTATGCTTATTATTAGAAATAAGTTCAAAATGATCAATTACTTTACAATTTTTAAATAAAATTATTATCACTTTTTTATCATGAGTATCAAGAAATAAAGAATACATATTATCGCCTCTCAATAGATAATTATAACATAATTTAACATTAAAAAAAACTGTTTAATCACAAAACAGCTTCACATAAATCCTCATATTTTTGACCATAAGGTGTAAATATTAATACTCTAGTATTTTCATCCAAAACCTTAAATTTTATATCTAACCTTTCTTCCGGTAATTGATCTTCTATCATTTCGGGCCATTCAATAATGCAAACCGCATCATCATTTAAATAATCAGATAATCCAAAATCCTCATTAGAATCATCTAAACGATAAACATCCATATGGTATAAAGGCATTTCACCATTTAAATATTCTTTAACTAAACTAAAAGTAGGACTAGTAATAGTATCAGTCAAACCTAAAGCTTTAGCAAATCCTTTAACAAATACTGTTTTACCACTACCAAGTTCACCATCCAAGCAAATAACCATACCAGGAAATTTTTCACTTTCCAAATTTTCCGCAATTTCCATAGTATCTTCTTCACATCTTGATGTAAATTTATAATTCATAATATATCACCCAAATAGATTATATCAATACTAAATTATTAAATTCAATATGAATATATATATTTGACATAAAAATTCAAAAAAATATTTTAACGCAAAAAAAAATGGCAACTACCTATTTTCGCTTTCACTATCTTCGGCGTTTAAGTGCTTAACTTCTCTG
>CAKOLG010000033.1 GCA_934096175.1 uncultured Bacilli bacterium | reverse complement strand
GCAGTTCTAGATAGTATAGCAAGTACATATGTAACATCAAGTAGTGGAATAGATTTTAGTGCAGTATCAAGTGATACAAATGGAAAAGGCGTATATACTTTAACATCAAGTGCAAGTGATAAATATCCAATCTATTATTACAGAGGAGCTGTAGAAAATAATAATGTAATATTTGGTGGCTTTTGTTGGAAGATGGTAAGAACCACTGAGACCGGCGGTATTAAATTAATATATAACGGAAATCCAACAGATGGAACCTGTGTTGCAACAGGTGAAGAAACTATGGTTGGAAGTGGTAATTTATTAAATGACCAATATAGTATTTATAGTGACTGGTCTATAATGGGATATATGTACAGTAATAAAAGAGTTGAAACTACGTCTATACCAGTTGATGCAACCATTTCCCAATATGGGTCTATTATAATGGCTAAAAGTTTCGAATATGTAAATGGTGTATATAATTTGGTTGATACTATTACTGTTTCATCAACAACTGATAGATCTTGGCTCACAGATGGTTATAGGTATACTTGTAGTAGTCCAACTGCTACTTCATGTACCTCAATTAGATATTATTTTAAAACTAGTGATTTTGCTGTTAATTTTGTCTTGAAAGATGGTAAAAATCTTAAGGAATCAGTAGAAGGATATACTTATAAGAGTACTAATGATGCTAATTCAACAGCTAAAACTTTAGTTGATGATTGGTATAGTTCTAATATGCGTAATAATTTTAATAATTTGGAAGATACAACTTGGTGTGGAGATAGAGATGTTTATAATTTTGGAGTATATGGGAATGATTATACTTATGGAGATAAATTTATTATGTCAACAAAAAAACGTGTAGATGATGGTACTCCATCAGTTGTTTGTAAGAATTATAGTGATAGATTTTCTGTTTATTCGGAAAATGGTAATGCTGACTTGATATATCCGGTCGCATTATTAAGTGTAGATGAATTATTAATGGCAGGATTTAGTGAAAGTTCATCAACAACTAGTTATTTGTATGTTACTGATCATTTTATGCTGACTATGTCACCGAAAATTATTGCTCCGAACCGAACAGGTCAAAATAGCACAAGCCTTTTTTACATCTCTGATTCTTCTGGAATTTTGGCAAGTGGTCCTTGTTCAACAGTAACGTATGGATTAGTAAGTTTTGATGTTCGCCCAGCGATTTCTTTAAAAGTAGGAACGACATATACAAGTGGTACTGGTACAAGTAGTGATCCTTATATTATAGAAACATAAAGAAATTTTTAATTTGTTAAAATTTCTTTTTTCTTTTTAAAGCTAATATGTTAAAATGGTATTGTAATAATAGAAGAGGTGTTGGTTATGTTTGGAAAAATTAAATTTATTTCTGGAAATGTAGCACATGTAGAAAATATTTCTTCAGCTGAAGAAATGGGAGATTTAATGAATGTGCATTTGGTATTTGAAGCGCCTGATCAAGCAATTTTAGGTGAAGTTGAAGAAGTAACTGATGAAGTAATTAAAATTAGATTTTTGGGAGAATTTTCTAATGGTAGGTATGTAAGTGGTGTTATTAGAAAACCTGTACTTTCTAGTAAAATACGTACAATTAATGAAACAGAATTACAAGCAATTGTAGGTGTTTATGATGATACAACTTTTAAATTAGGAAGAAGTTCAATTTATACAAATTATGATGTTTGTGCTGATATAAATAACTTATTTGCTAATCATATGGCAATATTTGGAAATACTGGTAGTGGTAAGTCTTGTGGTGTTGCAAGAATTGTACAAAATATATTTTCTAATCCTAAATTGATATCTTATAATGCAAATATTTTTATATTTGATGCTTATGGTGAATATAAAACAGCTTTTAGAGATTTAAATAAAATAAATCCTAATTATAGTTATAAGTTTATTACAACTAATATTCAAGAAGAGTCTGATTATCCGTTGCAAGTACCTTTTCATTTACTTAATTTAGATGATTTAACAATACTTTTGCAAGCTGATAAACATAGTCAAATACCAATTTTGGAAAGAGCTTTGAAATTAACTAAAATATTTAGTCAAGATAATGAAATTGCAGATAGGTATAAAAATCATTTAATTGCAAAAGCTTTGATTGCAGTTTTATATAGTAATCAGATTACTGCTAATAAGAAAAATGAGATTTTTAAAATTTTAGAAGTTTGTCATACAAATGAATTTAATTTTGGTAGTATTATTCAAGGTTTAGGTTATACAAGAACTTTGTCAGAATGTTTTGAAATTGATAGTAATGGTAATTTTGGTGAATCAGTTTTAATTACAGATTATATTTTAAGCCATATTGATGAAGAAATGGAAATGACGGAAGAACCAATTAATGCTTTTTATTCAATTAGGGATTTTGCATCAGCTTTGGAATTTACTTTGATAAGTGAAGGATTTCAAAATAATGATCAATTGTATGATGATTCAATGTTGTTAAAAGTTAGACTTAATTCTATTATTAATAGTAAAATTGCTAAGGTTTATAAGTGTGAAAATTATATTTCTGCAGAGACTTATATTGCTTCTTTAGTTGCTGTTGGCAATAAAAAAGCACAAGTAATCAATATTAATTTAGAAGATGTTGATGATACACAAGCAAAAATTATAGTTAAAGTATTAGCGAGAATATTTTTTGATTTTGCTAAGGGAATGAAAAATAGAGCTTCTATTCCGTTCCATTTATTTTTGGAAGAAGCACATAGATATGTACAAAAAGATGCGGATGTGTTCTTAATTGGCTATAATATATTTGACCGTATTGCTAAAGAGGGACGTAAGTATGGTGTATTATTAAATATTATTTCTCAAAGACCTGTTGAAATAAGTGAAACAGTAATTGCCCAGTGTTCTAATTTTTTAATATTTAAAATGACTCACCCTCGTGATATAGAGTATATTAGAACAATGTTACCAAATATTACGGCGGATGTTATTGAAAAGCAAAAAATATTGCAACCAGGTAATTGTGTTGGTTTTGGTGGAGCATTTAAACTACCAATGGTTGTAAAACTTGAAATGCCTAATCCAGCACCAAATTCTAATTCTTGTGATGTTAATAATTGTTGGAAGATTCAAGGTGGCGTCAGTGGTGGAACAGGAACTCAACAACCAAGTGTTACTCCTAGTAATATAGCTACTGAACATGAAGTTTTAGAAAATAATGATTTGGATGCGGCTAATGCCAGTGCAAAAACGGTAATTAAACCAAGTTTTGTAACTCCTTTGTAAAAAGCTAAATTAATTTTTAGCTTTTTTTGTCAAATGTTGTCTATTATATTGCTAAGAAATTTTATATATGTTATACTTTAGTTACTCAAGGTAAAAAACTTATGTTTTATAAAAACCGAGTAAGTGATTATACGGGAATCTAATTGAGTTATGGTGTTGAAGACCTTGCTTTTATAGTGTAGGGATCCTAAAGTAATTCATGTGATGCCCACCTGTGTAGTGCAGGTTTTTTATCACTCGTAAGTTTCCCTTGAGTTTTTTTGTGATATAATGTGAGTGGTGGTTTTATGTTAGAAAGACTTGAACTTTTAGTTGGGAAGAATAAAATAGATTTAATAAAAAATAAGAAAATATTATTAGTTGGACTTGGTGGTGTGGGTGGAGCTTGTTTTGAAGCTTTAGTTAGAAGTGGATTTAATAATTTAACTATAATTGATAATGATTGTTTTGAAAGTAGTAATTTAAATAGGCAATTATTGTCTAATATTTCAAATATAGGCTCTAAAAAGGTTTTAGAGGCTGTTAAGAGAGCGAAAATGATTAACCCTGATATCTTTATTAATTCTTATGAAATGTTTTTAAATGAGGCTAATATTGATGAATTAAATATATTTAATTATGATTATGTAATAGATGCTTGTGATACTGTTACGACGAAGGTTTTATTAATTAAGGAGTGTATTAAGTATAATGTTAAAATTATTAGTTCAATGGGAACTGGTAATAGAGTAGATCCTACTAAATTGGTTATTACTAATATTTGGAAAACAAGTTATGATCCTTTAGCTAAAGCTGTACGTAAATTATTAAGAGAAGCTCATATTGATAATAATATTAATGTTTTAGTTTCTTTAGAACAACCTGTAAAGGTTAGTGGTGATACTGTTGGTTCAAGTTGTTTTGTCCCAAATGCTGCAGGTTTTTGCATTGCGAGCTGTGTTTTTAATGATATAATTAATATGAGGGTGTGATTATTATGGAAAATAGTGAAAGAGAATATTTAGATGAAATACTTAAAGATAGCACTTTAAATAATCCTGATTTGACATTTTGTGAAAAAACTACTTATTTAGATTTTTTACTATCAAATGCACAAACAAAAGAGGAAGAAGAAAAAATTAAAGATATTATTGATAATTTTTTACAAATATATGATGAAGATGAAGATAAAAAAAGTAATATAGATATTTGATTCTATATTACTTTTTGTTTATTAAAAAATTAGCTAAAGCTTCTGGTTTTTCTGTATCATTGATAATTTTAGAAATTAAATTAATTATTGGTATTTTTATTTTTTTGCGGCGAATAAGTTTATAAATGCTTTTTAAAGTATAATAACCTTCAACTGTATTATTTTTTAAGTAATTTTCTTTGGCTTCTTTAGTTGCTCCTTTGCCAATTATTTGACCAAAAGTATAATTACGACTTTTAGTTGATGTACATGTTAGTAAAAGATCACCAACACCAGCAAATGATAAAATAGTTTTAGGATTACCGCCTAGTGAAACTATTAAAGCTTTAATATCATGTAATGATTCTGTTATTAAAAAACTTTGCGTTGATTCTGGGTAATTTAAACCATTTAAAATTCCAGCGGCAATGGCAATAACATTTTTGATACTACCACATATTTGGATACCAATTAGGTCTTTGGTTGCTCGTAATTTTAAAGTGTCATTTTCTAATACATTTTTTATAGTTTCTATAATATTTTTGTTTTTTGCTGCAATACTTAGACCAACTGGATAATTATTTATTAAATCAATGGCGAATGAAGGGCCAGAAATAATTGCAATTTTTTTGGTATTTAGTTCTTCAAAAGCTATATCGCTTAAAAATTTACAAGTATTGTTTTCGATCCCTTTAGAAGCGATACAAATAATAGTTTTTTTATTTATGTATGGTTTTATTTCTTTACATACGCTACCAACGTATGTGGCAGTTGTCATGATAAATATTATGTCTTTTTGATACACTGCTTCTTGATAAGAAGTTGTAAGTTTAATATTAGAAGGAGAAGAGTAGTTAGGGATTATGTCGGTGATATAACCTTTTTGCTGATAAAGATTATATCTTTCTTTAGATTCTGTCCACATTGTAATATCTTTTGTTTTTTTATTCAGCATGCTAGCAATGGCAATGCTGTAAGCTCCTGTACCAATAATACCTATTTTCATATTTTGTTTCCTTTCATTTCTTCATGAAGTTTGTTTAAATTTTGTTCATATTTATTTTTACCAGCTTGGTAATATTTTTTATTTTTTATGTTATCTGGTAAATATTGTTGCGCAACCCAAGAATTTGGATAGTCATGAGGGTATTTATATAAAGGGCTGTTTGTTTTTAGGTGTTCAGGCAAGTTGCCAGTCGTACCATTTTCAATGTCGGTTAAAGCTGCATCTAAAGCAATATGGGCACTATTACTTTTAGGACTTAAGGCCATTTCTGTAACGATTGTGCCAAGGGGAATGCGAGCTTCTGGTAAACCAACTAATTCAGCGGCATTAATAGCGGCCATAATTTTGGGGCCAATGCTTGGATTGGCTAAACCTATATCTTCGTATGCAATTACGCTTAATCGACGATAAATACTATCTAAATCTCCAGATTCAATTAAACGGGCTAAATAGTGTAGTGAAGCATCTACATCTGATCCGCGAATTGATTTTTGTAAACCGGATAAGACATCATAATGGGCATCTTCATTAGCGTCAGAAAAAAACGCTGCTTTCACGTTAATATTTTTTATGATATCTAGGGTGATGTGTTTATCAGAAGAACCATAATAGCTTACTTCGAGTAAATTAATTGCACTTCTTAAATCACCAGATGAGAGAGTTGCTATTGTATCTAGGGCATCTTGGTCGATTTTTATATCTTTTAAAAATCTGGTGGCTTTATTAATTCCTTCTTTTATATCATCTTTAGATAATTCTTTTAGTTCGAAAATTTGACATCTACTTCTTATTGCAGGATTTATTTTATGATAAGGATTAGAAGTTGTCATACCGATAAGAGTAATAAGGCCGTTTTCAATATATGGTAGTAATAAATCTTGTTTATCTTTATTTAAGCGATGAATTTCGTCCATTATAATAATCATTTCACCATTCATTTTGGCTTCTTCAATTACTATATCAAAATCTTGTTTATTATTTATTGTAGCATTCAGCATTCTGAATGGTTTATTTATTTGATTAGTTATTGCACAGGCAATAGATGTTTTGCCTATTCCTGGTTTTCCATATAAAATCATGCTTACTAAATGATTATTATTGACTAAGTTTCTAATTATTTTGTTTTCTCCTACAAGATGTTTTTGACCAATTATATCATCTAAACATTTTGGTCTTAATTTATCAGCAAGTATTTCCATTTAGATCACCTTAAATAATTATAGCAAAATAAAAGTTTAATTTAAATCATTATTTGGCTTTAAATAGTTGTTAAAGAACGTCAACGGACATTTACTTTTAAAAGATTATTTTATATAATCCTATTATGGTGATAGTATGGAAAAATATAAACCTAGTGAATATATTAGCAAGTATTTAGATTATCTTATGTATGAAAGAAAATTAAGTAAAAATACTTTATTAAGTTATACTAATGATTTAAAAGATTTTGATATGTATTTTCAAGGAAAATTAAAAGATCTTAAGTACCAAGATATTGTAAAGTATTTAGATACTATCCAACAGTTAAATACAAGAAGTATTTCACATCATATTACTGTTATTAATTCTTTTTATTCTTTTTTGCTTAATGATGGGGTTTTATTGGAAAATCCTTGCGCTAATGTTGCAAGTCCAAAAATCCCGAAAAGACTGCCAAATTATTTAACAGAGGATGAAGTTAATAATTTGTTAAATATTAATTTACTTACGCCATATGATTATCGAAACAAAGCAATGATGGAGCTTTTATATGCAACTGGTTTAAGAATTAGCGAATTATGTAATTTGAAAATTACTGATATTGATATACATAATTGTTTTGTAAGAGTTTTTGGAAAGGGGAAGAAAGAAAGAATTGTTCCTATTTCTGATATTGCTTTAGAATATTTGCAAATATATATTAATAATTACCGTAGTATTATATTAAAAAATGCTATTTCTGATTATCTATTTATTTCAAATAATCAAACTAATATAAGTCGTCAAGGCTTTTTTAAAATTTTAAAAAAAGAATGTCAAAGGTGTGGAATTACTAAGAATGTTTCTCCACATGTTCTTAGGCATTCGTTTGCTACACATTTGTTACAGCATGGCGCTGATTTGCGTGTTATTCAGGAACTACTTGGGCATGAAGATATTGCCACTACAGAGATTTATGCGCATATTGTGAATGAAAAGGTAAAAAATGATTATAAGTATCATCCAAGGTATAAAAAATAAAAAAAGCTATTAAAATCATAGCTTTTTTTAATTACTTACTTTGGTTAGAATTTCTGCATTCAGTTTTAGACCCAGACATTTTTGAAGATGCTTGAGCGTTACTTCTTGCATTAGTTCTACTGTTAGCTTTATTTGCTTTTTTGCTCATAATTTAACCTCCTGTTAGTATTATTAACTAAATATAAAATATTATTTATGGAAAATACTGGAATATAAAAAGTTTTGTTCTTTTTTAGTTTATATTTATATGTTAAAATTATAAAGGAGATGGTAAGATGACACTTTTATTAATAATTTTAATTATTTTAATAGCAATTATTTTGTGTATTTTATATATAAAAAAGAATGTTGCTGATTTTACTATGAAATATTTTGGAACTAAAGATTTGAAAGAAGCAATCGAAAAAAGTGAAATAACAGCATCTGAAACACCTAAATCAGTTTTTAGTGTTGAGTCCGTTATTTTAAAAAGAATTACAAAGGATTTTCCTGAAACAAATATTAATGAATTAAAAGCATTAGTAGAAAAGTCAATTAGGGATATTTTTAATGCTATTGAAGCTGGTGATTCTTCTGATTTTACTGACGTGCCTACGGTAAAGGCTTTTATAGATAGCAGAATAAATGATAATGACGGGAAAGCAATCTATGATAATTTAAAATTTCATAATACAGTGGTAAACATGTATACGAAGAGTGGGGATAGTGCAAATATTACTTTTCAGTCTTCTTTTGAATATTATAAGAAAATAGGGGATAAAATTGGCAAAAAGGTCCAAGATAGGCTTAAGGTTGAATTTGTTTATATTATTGATGAAGCTGAATATAGTGGAGATATTAAAGCTGTTGGACTAAAATGTCCAAATTGTGGGGCTCCTGTTGCATCTTTAGGTTACAAAGTTTGCAGTTATTGTGGAACTGGAATAAAAGATTTAGTAAAAAAGAATTGGGTTTTAAATAAAGTTAAGCAAGATTAGTTTTAGCTTTTGGCATAAATTATTTAGTCATTCATAATATTAATTATGAATGAAATATATACAATTATAATTACCAGTATAGCTGGTATATCTACATTATTAGGAAATATTTTACTTTTTGTTCCTATAAAGTTTAAGGATAAACTTCTATCTTTTAGTTTAGGTTTATCTTTTATCGTTATGTTTTTAATTTCAATTGTTGAGTTAATACCTGATGCTTTAGTAATATATATTAATAAATTTAATTTCCTTTATTTATTTTTCATTGCTTTTTTGTTTTTAATGCTTGGAGTTATTATTGTAAAGATGTGCGAGAAAAAAATTAATAACGATGATATGTTATATAGAGTAGGGATTCTTAGTATGTTGTCTTTATTAATACATAATATTCCGGAGGGAATTATTTGTGCCATGACATCGATAAGTAATGCAGAGTTGGGGTTAAAAATGACTTTTATTATTATGTTACATAATATTCCAGAAGGTATATGCGTTGCTTTGCCAATTTATTATTCTACTAGAAGTAAACTGAAAGCATTTATTTATACTGCTATTAGCGGGTTAGGGGAAGTTGTTGGAGCTTTAATTACTATTCTTTTTTTAAAGCCTTTTATTACACCATTATTTTTATTTGGAGTACTTTTGATAACTGCCGGAATTATGATTTATTTAAGTATATATAAGATTTTAAAAACCGGTATGAATTATAAAGAATATTATTGGTTATTAATAGGAATATTATTAGGAATAGTTGTGGTAGTTGTGACTATATAATTTCTTTTTTTATATTAGGTTGACATAATATATATTATACGAAGTTATTTATTTTGTAATAAAGATATATATTTGCATATTTGTACATGAATATTTTATTTAATTATAATATATATTTATATGTTTGATAATTATTAGTTATAATAAAATATTATAATTTAAATTTGATTTTAATTTTAAAATTTCCTTATCAAGACATTTGTTCGTATTTTTACTATGGAGTTTATTTGAATAATGCAAATTGTTATTTTGAAATTAGGAATCGAAAACAATTTAGTTGATAGGGTTTTATCATCTCGAGTTGGTTTTAGAAATAAATGGTTTTATTAATGATACATTAAAATTGGAATCGAGAATTAATTAATTGATACTTTTATCAACTCGGGGAATGTAGAATGTAGTGCGACTCCCCTCTTTTTTTTACATTGGAAGAGGGGACTTCCTTAAAAATTATGTTAAGTATTATGTAAGTATAATGAGGTAAGCTTTGGTGGATGAATATTTTTTTAGTAAAGTTATTTTTTAGAAAAAAATTATTTATAATAAATATTAGTTAAATAGATAGGTCATTTATATGTTATTCCCCTTCTCTATTTTTTTGTCGATAGGGGATTTCATTAAAAAAAGATAATTTGACTTATCTTTTAAACTTTTCTTGATTGAATTTCAGCTATTTTTTCAAAAACTTCGGCAGCATTATTTTCATTAATTTCTGTATAACCAAGTTCTCTTAGGGCTTGAATTTTTATCGTATTTAATTGCTGAGTTCTTGAAAGTTTTTCTTCATTTTTTTGTTCGATTTCTTGAACAAATCTTTTGTGGGATTCTGTTAGTTTACTGCGAGATGCACCACCATTATTATATAAAGTCAATGCTGAGTATAAAATTCCTTCAAAAACAAATTGCTTATCTTCTTGGAATTTGTATTCTTCGGGATTAGTAAAACCAGTAGTCTTACTCATGTAACCAAAGATATATTTTATTTCTGGAACATTATCGATTGATTGTAGAAGATGATACAAATATAAAATAGCGTAATAATTTTCTGGTTTAGTTTCGTCACTTAATTTTTCTTTTAATAGATATGTTATATCTGTTAATAGTGTTTGTGATTCTTTATTTAAACCTTTAAAATCTAGTTGGCTTTCAATATCTGCTGATGTTTTAACTCCTTGATTTAGCCTACTTTCTACATTCATTAAATAATCAGTAGTAACTTTTATATTATCTAAGCATTCACTAGTACTATCTTCAACATCTAATAGTTTTAAAAGTAATAATTTTTTTTCTTTTGGCCACTTATTTAGATCATCCAATTCTAAATAATTATATACCATTTGTCTAGAAACTCCTAAATATTTAGCTAATCTAACTTTTGAAATTCCTAATTCTTGAAACAAGTCATTTAATTTACGCATTTATACCAATTCCCTTCAATATTTTACATCTTAATTATAGTGCTTAACAAAATTTATGTCAAGTAAATATCAAGAAAATGATTTAAATAGAAAAATTAAACTGCTCTACTCTTTTAACTAATAATTTTTAAGAGAAAGGTATTAAAGTTAGGACTGAAAATACTTATTAGAATTTCATAAAGTAATAATATTATAAAAATTAATAAATATTTTTTTATTAAGGTCTTTAAATGTATTATGGTACTACGTTCTTTCTTATTTATTATAATGATGATTATTTGTTTAGATATAGTAAAACTAATACGAATTAAAATTACTATAAAGATTAATGGGATGAAGTTATATAAAAGATTGTATAAAAAGGAAAATTTAAATCCATAAGTTGTTAAGGCTTTGAAAATAAAACCGAAGGTAAAAAAATCATAAAATATATAAAATATATTTATTATAATTGGTAAAACTAAAAGGCTAAATATTAAAATAAGTGAAGATTTTTTAAAACGTTTGATAATGTTATTTGTGTTTTGTTTTAATT
>CAKOLG010000032.1 GCA_934096175.1 uncultured Bacilli bacterium | reverse complement strand
ATACTAATGATGTAGTTGAATTTTGTAAAAATAAAATATTAGATAAGAATTGTAATATTTATAAGCAGGGTAAAAATTGGTATTGTGAAATTGATAATATTAAAATAACTATTAACTCTTATAGTTATACAATTATTACAGCACATTTAATCAAATAAATTACAATTTATTAGTAAGATTAGTTTGAAATAAACTAGTCTTTTCTTATGAATAAAAATATATATTTAATGTCTAGGATAGAAAATATTTCCATTCACGATGGAAGTTTTGTCTAACATAATATAATAAGTTAATATAAAAAATTAATATAACAAGAATATAAATAATAATTTAAATATAAATATTTATATTAAAAAACAAGTACTAAGTGGTTGTTATTTTACTTGTTTTAAAAATATTTTTATATAGTGGTATACCATTAATGTCGTTATTTGATAAATTAATAGTAATTATTCCAAGTTCTAATTGATTACTTTTAAATCTATCATTATCTTTTATAGGTATTATTCTTATTATTTTTTCTATATTGCTATTAGGTTTAAAACTTAAGTTAGTAAAATATTCATTAGGTATAATTTCATAATAATTAACATCATACATTTCTTTTAATTTATTAACATAGTTTTCTATTTCAATTCTTGTTCTAAAACCATTATGTGCTATAGGTATAGGTAGTTTGTCTTCATCTATAAATACAGGTAAATCAAGTGGAGTATCATAGTTATTATGATACTCTATTAAGTCATAATAAAATGATTTTCTCAAGTTTATTTTCTTAATTTCTATTTTTGTACCTATTTTTTCTATTTCTATATCATCTATATATTTAGCAATTAATTTTTGTTTTTCTATCTTTTCTAAAAAGTTCTAACGAGTGAAAGTATTAATTGTATTTTCAGGATGAATATAGTTATCTATTTCTTGTTTATCTTTGATAAGTAATAAATCATCCACAGTAAAGTTTAAGATTTCATATTGTTTGTTATCTTGCTCTTGTTTTTCTAATACTTGTCTTTTATATTCTATTTGTTTTAACTTCAAACTCAACATTTAAGTTTGCTTTAAAACTTAATTTCATTCTTATTCCTCCTTCTATAAAATATTTCTGGAGGGCTTATCCATATAACATGATTATTAAATGGAACAGGCCATCCAGCTATACCTATATAGTATATAGATATCTACTTATAGAGGAAGAATTGGTTATACTTGTTATACAAATACATAAATACAACTATGTATAAATATCAACTAATAACTAGGTGCTCCCCAATAAAGGACAGCCTAAACTAGGCTAAATAATAACACTATAAAAGTGAAAAAATTTGATAAGCCTCGTTGCTTAACTATATTATAGGATTTTTACAGATGTATTTAGATAGTTTTCTTGTTTTTAGTTACATAAATTCTTGTTCCTACGATTCATAGGGTGACTTCTTTTTGCAATTATAATAAGATTGTTTTAGAAAGAAGACATTTTTATGTGGAAAAACTTCATTGATTATTATGCTTTGGCCATGCTAATGTTGTTTATAATTTATAATTTGTTTTTAGAGAGTTTAAAAATTTATGGATTGTTATATCAAATATTCATGTTTGCTCTAATAATAGTAAATGCAATTATTTTAATTGTTTTTAGGAATAGAATAAAATATAAAACATTAATAATTATTGTTTATTTATTAATATGGTTATTTTCTAAAAATACACTACAATGCTTTTTTGCTTTTTCTAATATTATATTATTATGTATAACAGGATTTATGGAAAAACATTCTATAAAAATTATTTCAGTCTTGGTAGTAATATTTGGTTATATATTTTTCTTGCCATTATTTTTTGCCTTTCTACTAGCATTTGGTACAGGGTTAGATGAAGAAAGTGGTATGAATGACATATATGATCATATGCACTATTATTGTGATAATAATTACGAAGTATATTCATTTTCTGCTGGTGCTATGGATAGTTTTCATTATAGTATAGGTAAGCATTATAAGATTTTAAATATTAGTGGTATAATAAATATATCTTATAACGAACGAAATGAAAAAACACAGGATGAATATGAAGCATATTTAGAAACACATAACTGCGAATTGGTAGGTGATAAAAATGGATCTAAATAAAATTTCTAATTTCATAAAACAAAAAAGAAAAGAATTAGGAATTACTCAAGATGAATTAGCAGAAAAGTTATTTGTGACAGAAAAAGCAATTTCAAGATGGGAAACTGGTAGAGGTACTCCCGATATATCTTTACTTCTTCCGTTATCAAAAGAATTAAATATTGAAGTATCAGAATTATTGAATGGCGAAGAAAACAAGAAACCCAAAGATAATATTGAACAATTACTTGAATATAATGAGATTACTAAAAAGAATAGATTTAATATTCAATTTAAACTTGTAGTATTCTTTTATGTATTATCAATTTTGTCATTCTTGTTTTATTTAAAATTTGAGTATGATCCAAATGTTGAATTGAATTATTTTGTTAGACTATTTATTATGGTAATTGCTTCTATTTTTGTAATTATTGGTAATAAAATATATGGAAATAATTATGTTGAAAAAATTGAAGATAAAGAGAAAGTTAAAAAACTTTCTCAAATAATAATATTTGTATATTATATAATATTGTTGTTTAATATGGTTATTTTTGCTAGATATAGTAGTATTAATAGTTATAATTTAATACCATTTAAATCAATTATTGATGTAATTAATAAGGGCAATATTTATTCTATAATAATTAATATATTTGGTAACTTGTTGGTGTTTATGCCATTAGAATATTTTATTATAGAACTATTTAAAGTTAAGAAGTTTAAATTTAATTTTGCTTTATCAGTTACTATTATATTATTGATTGAACTATTTCAATTTGTTTTTAAAGTTGGTGTATTAGATATAGATGATTTAATAATATGTACTTTTGGAATGATGATATTTTATTTAATTTATAATAAGATAAAAAGATGATAATGAGTGTTATAACTCAAAATCATCTTTTTCTTTTGTTTTAGTATTATATGCAATTCTAATATCATCCATAGTTTTATCACTAAAAATTTGGTGTCTATATAAATCATTAGCAAACTCTGCATATTGTTCTTTTTTGTCACTACGTTTAAACATATTTTTTATTAATTTAATTAACCTATTAAAAATTCTTCTAGTTGTTTAACTCTATATTTAAGATTGAAATTAACTTTTATTAGTTCATCAATTCTTTCTTCTTGCTTACTATTTTTAGAAGTTAAATTACTAACACGTAATTCTAATGATTTGTTATTTTCAGTTAGTATTTTGATTGTTTCTTTATCTTCTTTTATTGTTTGACTTAAACTATTTAAAGAAGAAGATAGTTCTTTTATATTACGATATTCTTCATTAACTTTATCAATTTTATCAATATAACTTTCAATTTTTTGTTTATCTTCACTGGATATTAAATAAGTATCTTTAGTAAGTGGTGCTTTTTTCAATGTAGTTATTATATCTTTTATATTTAAATTTTCTTTTTCTAATTCTAAAGATTTATTATTTATCGAATCAATATTTTTTTGATTCTTTTCAATCAAATCTTTTGTATTCCAAAATTTCTTATCTCCAAGTTCAATTATTATTTCACAAGCTAAATCACTTTTTTTAATTTTCGCTAACTTTTCTAAAGTAATCATTTATCTTTCTATCATCTCTGGTTTGTTTATTGTTATATTCTATTCGGGCTTCTTCAAATACGGTTTTGTAAAAATCTTGAACATCTTCATAAAGAGAAGAAGTACCTCTTACTATTACAATTTGTTCTTGTTCGTTGTCATATTTTCTATAATTATGTTTATCACATTTGGATAAAGTTTTTGCGTCTTGTATTCCATTATTAGTCATTGAAGTTGTTCCACTTAAATTATTTTTAGCAGAATTTCTAACACTATTTTTTCTATTCTTATTACTACCTAAATGGAATGAATATGCTAATTCACTTATAAAAATCAACTCCTTTTTTATGGCTTTATTTTGGATTTCAAAATATATAACCTCCTAGATATCTTGACATACTATCAAGATATCTGTGGGCTAAGTAATATTCCTTAGAATCCTTTGTATCGTACATCTTAATGAAACTATGCTACTAGCATACTTTCAAAAAGAGTACTTTCATTGATGAAAACATTTTATCTTCATAAAATATTTTTTTCTTAAAATGCTATCGCCACTTTCATTGCTTGCGCAACAAAACGTGCCACGCATTTTTATTTATTTAATAGTTCTATTTTTACTGGCTTACAAGATATAGAAGTGTTTCCATCTTTTGTATAAATAACGGAAGTATTACTTTCACGATCCTTTCTTAGAGTAGGATGATTCTTTGTAGAACTTCCAAGCTAGACACGTGGAGTTCAAGGCACAAAAAAATCTATTCTTTCGAATAGATTTATATATCAAGTTCGGATTTTCCGAACAGATTCTTCAATGGAGCGATAGTTGAGTGAGTACACAACCTTTTCTCACATGAGGATGATATATAAATCATCCATAGCCAATATTATTATAGCATTTTATTTCACTATTTCAAATATTATTTTATTTTATTGTTTTGCAATTATCATTTCAATCAGTTTTTTTACACTATAGTTAGGTGTTTTTTTATCAATTGTTACTATACCAATAAATCTTTTAGGAACACTTGGCTCAACATTAATCTCAAATAATCTATTTGTCTCTAATTCAGATTCTATAAATTCTTTTGTTGCATATCCTATACCAAAACCAGCACTTACCAAATCCATAATTAGATTATAACTAACAACTTCTAATTGTGGTTTTAAATCTACATTATTTGATTTTAAATATTTATTTAAATATGCTCTTGTATTTGATGGCAGTTTTTGAAAAAGTAATGGATAGTTATTTAATTCTTTTAATGATATTCTACCTTTAGTTAAATCATAATATTTTTTATTTCCAACAAAAATATCATGTACATCAGTTATAGGAATAATTTTTAAATCCTTATTCTCATCCATTGGTAAATTTAAAAACAAAATATCAAGATTCCCATTTCTAAGTTCTTTTAATAAATTGCTTGTGAGGCTATTAACTATTTGTATCTCAATTTTAGGATACATTTCATGAAATTTACTCAAATATGGCACAACGACATATTTTGAAACTGTTGTTGAAGCTCCTATTCTTATTATCCCACTATCAAGATTTTTTAAGTTTGATAATGCGTTTTCTCCGTTAATAATATTGTCCATTGCAATTTTTATATAATCAAATAAAATACTTCCTTCTTCTGTTAAAACCACTCCATGTTTTGTCCTAGTAAATAAACTTACTCCTAGCTCATTTTCAAGTTTTTTGATTTGAAGCGTTATTGCAGGTTGTGAAATAAATAAAATATCAGCTGCCCTTGATATACTTCCTTCCTTTGCGACAACATAAAATAATCGATATAGATCCAAACTAATATTCATAATATTACCTCCACTTATATTTAATATAAGAAATATATATTATATTTATAACACATTTTAATGTATAATGCAATTAGGGGAGATGAAATTTATGATAGAAGTTGATTATAAGGATAAAAAGGTAATAGATAGTCTTTATGGAAAAATAAGACAATTTATACTTTCAAATAAAGGCATGCCAAAATATAGTTATTCTAAACACCAACACCATTTATATGAGGAATCAGAACATCCAGGAATAAGCGAAGGCTATTTTAATGAAACAGGTAGTTTTGAATTTGAAAATAATAATGGAAAAACAATTATTTTAGAAATACATCGTTGGCATCCACATAAACATAATGGTTGGAGTAGATTAAATGGGAATCCATGTCTTAATGCTCAAATTTATGTTTTAAATTCAAATGAAAAAGAATTATTATGGGAATTAAAGGTTGGCTCTGGTACTTTACATTGGAAAGCAGAAGTAACTAGTCTTGAAATTCCAAACGATATTTTAATTCCTAAAACTGAAGAAAAAGAAGAAGATAAAATAATTGAAAAGATTAATGATGATAAAACTGTTCAAACACCACAAGAATATATAGATGATAGAGATTTATTTGAAGAATTAAAAAAATCCTATGAATATTATTGCGATGCTAATAAAAAACGAGATGATGTTATTTTAGATAGAGATGATGCAATAGAAAAGGCAAAAGAGAAAGTTATTGCTGAATATAGTAAAAAGGTTAGTGATTGTGATGATGTGGTAAAGAAAACAAAGTCTGATTTAAATGATTATAATGAATTAGTTTCTAAGTATTCAACATTTAATCAGAATATGATTGGTATTGTAATTACAGAATTAGTAAAAATTATCGAAGGGAAAGAATTCTTATATAAAAATGTGGTTGATATATTTCAAAAAGTAGTACATGGTCCTATGGATAGTTGGGATGAAAAAGTCGAAAGAAAAGTAAGAATTATAATTGATAGTAATGAGTCCCAGGACTGTTATGATAATTCTTATGCTTATGACTATAAAAAATATAATAGTCAAATAGATCAACTCGTAGAGGACGGATATGCAATTCTTTTATCTACAGGTAATTCTAAAGATATAACATTTCTTACTTCAAAAAATGGACAAATTAGCTATTTAGTTAATTTTGGCAAATTTGGTTATATAAAGGATTTTATAGATGAATTGGTTCAATATAGATTTCAAAGAAAGAAGGAAGATATTACAAAAGAAGATGTTATCTTTTGTTTACAGAGGTTTATTCCTAAATATGAAGAACAAATAGCAAAAAATTATGTATCAAGTATTAATGCAAGAGTTTTAAAACTATCTTTATAAATAATTGGTTTATAAGATAATAAAAAGATGATTGATTAAAGTTCAAAATCATCTTTTTGTTTGTCATAATCATTTTCCCAACCTGTAATTTTATCGAATGTTTTTTCACTAATAATTTGATTATGATACATATCATCAACAACTTCTGCATAAACATCTTCTTTATCTTTTCTATGAAACATTCTTTTTAAGAAATTAATTAATTTTTCAAATAATTGTTGTAGTTCCTGAAGTTGAAATTTTAAATTAAAGTTATCTTTTCTATATTCATCAATTTGTTTTTCTTGTGTTTCAACTCTTTCACTTAAACTATCTACTCTTAATTGTAATGCCTCATTATTTTCTCTTAAGTTTTTAATTTTTTTAGAATCCTGTCTAGATTGTTTAGTTATGATATTTAAGTTTGCTGATAATTCTTTAACATCTCTATACTCATCAGTTGTTTTATCAACTTTATCGATATAATCTTCCAATTTATTTTTTTGTTCTTTTGAGATGATAAACAAATCATCTCTTAAAGGAACTTTTTTAAGTTTATTTATTTCTTCTTTTATAATATTAGAATTAGATTTTAATTCTAAAGAATTATTGCTTATTGAATCTATTTCTTTTTGATGCTTTTCAATTAGTTCTTTTGTTTCTTGGTAGTTAGTCATATCAGCCACATTGATATCTCTATTTCTACCTTTCATTTTTTGTTTTAAAGTTGCATCTAAATTATATTCTTTATTATATTCTTCAATACATAAAGTTCTCATTTTATCTTGTAATTGCATTAAAGAAGTTCTAGTAAATACATCAGTTTTTCCAACTTGTTTACTCATACCAGTTTTACAATTATATTTTATAGGAACACCTACAATATGCATGTGAGGACTAGTTTCATCATAATGGATAATAGCACTACATACTTTAAAGTTTGGCATTAACAATTCTAAATCATCGACTTGTTTTGAATAGACATTAGTCATTTTATGTTTATATTCTAAATCTTTTGTATCCCAAAATTTCTTATCTCCAAGTTCAATAATAATCTCACAAGCTAAATCACTTTTAGAATTATCACTTACTTTTTTGAAGTAGTCATCGATCTTCCTGTCATCTCTTTTTTGTTTATTATTGTATTCTAATCTTGCTTCTTCAAATTCAGTTTTATAAAAATCTTCTACATCTTTGTAAAGGGAAGAAGTACCTTTTACAATTACAATTTGTTCTTGTTCGTTGTCATATTTTCTATAATTATGCTTATCACATTTTGATAAAGTTTTAGCATTTTGTATTCCATTATTAGTCATTGAAGTTGTTCCACTTAAATTATTTTTAGCAGAACTTCTAACACTATTTTTTCTATTTTTATTACTTCCTAAATGTAGAGAATATGGAAGTTCACTTATAATAATCATCTCCTTTCTTATGACTCAATTTTGGCTTGTCAAAATGTATAACCCCCTAGATATCTTGTCATGCTAACAAGATATCAGTGGGCTAAGGAATATTCCTTAGAATCCTTTATGCAATACTTTGTAATGAAACTATGTACTACATACTTTCAAAACTTCGTATTGTAATGATGAAAATATTTTATCTTCATAAAACATTTTCTTTTGTAAAAACGCTATCGCCACTTTCATTACTCCGTAACAAAACGTGCCACGCATTTTATTTCTTTATCAATTCCATTCTGATAGGTTTACTAGGTATGTCTTTTAACTCTCTAGAGTAATCAACAAAAGTATTACTATCATCAGGAATGTAATTGAATAATTTGTTTAACTCATCTGCATCTTTTGTAACAACAATATTTTCTTCTTTGATATATATAATTCCAAATTTATATTCTTCCATTTTTACATCTGGATCTAATTTATAATAATCTTCTAATGGGAACACTCTAACAATAGCAGAATTATCTTCTAAAAAGTTGAAGTAGAATACTTGGTCTTTAACATAGTAGATTGCTTCAGTATAAGAAACATTATAATAGTTCTTTAATCTCATAATTATTTCTCCAACTTCTTCTTCAGGCAAGTATTCACTAAATCTTATTTGTCCTATTAGATTACCAAATATACAATCTTGTTTTCTATCTATATAACCATTCTTAAATAATTCATTACATGGGTTAGCAATTGATTCTCTAAAATTAACACATTTAACAAAACATTCATTACCAACTAATTCAAGTTCAACATTATCAACATAATTCATAATTAATTCTTCTTTTTCTTCACGAGTTCTTTTCTTCCATGGTTTCATTTGTTTATCATATTCTTCAGGATGAACTCCTTTATTTAAAAATGCAATATCACGAGCAACTAAAATATCTTTAGCAGAGTAAGTAAATGTATCACATTTATCAGCTGTATTAATTTTATCTTGTAGCATTTCTATAGTATCTTCAATTTGTTTTGCTTTTTCTTTATAATCATTTAAACTAAATGCACCATCTACATAAGCAAGTTTAGCTCTTTCTAATCTTGCTTTTTGTGTTTCAATTTCTTTAGTAATATTTTCTCTAGGTTCATCAAAGTTTTTGATAATCATAGGAACAAAGAATTGATTAACAATCGAATCATATTCAGTTAGTTCATCAACAAAAGTTTTAAAATGTTCTTCAACATCTTTTTCTTTAACTGTTAATTTGCAATCACGACAATAGTAATAAAAATATTCATGACCTTTTTTCTTTGAAGCTTTACCACCTAAAATTCTTCCACATTTAGGGCATAGTAATTTTTGTAAGAATATATAAGTTAAAGTTCTTGAATAAGCACGAGAATTATTTTTCTTTTGAAATTGACATTCTTCCCACATTTCTTTACTAACTAATGGTTCTACTACATTAGGGTAGTAAGTAGGATGTTTAGTTCTTTTACCATGAACAAAATCTCCTTTATATATTTCATTTTCAATAATATGAAGTATTGTATTATCTCTCCAATTATCTTTTCCTAGAACTTTTTCTTTCTTAAATAGATTAGCAATCTTTTGATAAGAAAAACCATTGTGATAAAGTTCAAATATTCTAATAACAACATCTTTTGTTGATTCATCAATTACTAATTTTTTATCTTCGTGTTTATAACCTAATGGTGCTTTATGTGGAATATGTCCTTGTTTAATTGCACCAGCTAAACCAACTTTAGTTCTTTCACTTGTCCTTTCAATTTCGTTTTAAGATACACTCATCATAATACGAGATACCATTCTACCATTTGAAGTTGTCGTATTAATATCATCATTTACTAAATCTAAATAAGCATTATTTTCTTCTAGAAAAGTTATAATGTTTTCCCAATCAAAAATACTTCTTGTAATTCTATCTTGTTTTAATGCTAACATTGTATTTATTTTCTTATTTTTAATATCTTCTTTTAATCTTTCAAATTCAGGCCTGTAATTTCCTTTTTTAGCACTAATTCCCTCATCAGTATAATAATCTCCAATTTCATAACCTTTGGCTCTACAATAGTCTTCTAATCGTGTTTTTTGCTCCGGTAAACTAAATCCTTCACGAGCTTGATCTTCAGTGCTAACTCGCAAATAAAGACCAGCTACTTTTTTAACTTCCTTATCAGATAATTCCATAAACTCAACTCCTCGTATAATATATTTTGTAAGTTATTTTTAACTTACAAATTAATATTCTTTCTAGTTAGTTTTAACTAACAAATTTATTTATTGGTCGTGATACTCTAGTGTTAAAATATTATCGAAATATTTTTGACTGAGATCTATTCATTCAACTCCTGTAACCCATTATGGTGTTTACTCAGAAAGACTGTTTCTCTTCTTATTAGTCATATTTCTTCTAACTCAGATGCTGTTTCTATTTTCTTTTACAAAAAAAGAGGAGTCAAAAGTATCTAGTAAAGTCTAAATACTACTGACTCCTCAAAATTATTGATATTAAAAATATTTATTTTTTTGTTTTTGTGTTTATATTTCATAGATGTACCTCCATTTCTAGAGCATACCTCTTTCATTGGTTATATATAATATCACTTTTGAAAATAATGTCAATAGTTATAGATTTTTAATAAACTCTTGTAAATCACTAATATTAATATGTTTTTGCAAGTTCTCAACATAAACATCTCTACCATGATTAAAAGCTAGAAATGTTGTACCTTTAATGATTATTTTATTTGGCTCTATATAATTAATATTGGTTTTATCAATTTTACGAATAGAACCATTAATAAATTTTGGGATTGTATTACAAAAATCACAAATAAATTTAATTCTTGTTTTTAGTTCCTCATCAATTGGAACTTCTTGTCTAATAATATTTAACAAAAGTATCTTCCTTTTTTATCTTTCTTTATCTTTTTTATTATTTGCTTTTCTATGTAGGTCTTCAATGATTTCTTCGTCCCATTCATCATATGGTTTTGGTCCAGCTAAAAGCATGTTTGTTTCTGGATCATACTTAACATATTTCATGATTCGAAGTTCCAACATAGTATCTTTAATAGTTTCTATATCATCAGAACAATACTTTGATAAATCTAAAGCATTAATTCCATCATTGAATAGAATCATACTTAAAAAACCTTTAGCATTCAAAGATAAATCTTTATCAGTTAGATACTTCATAATAGACTTATACATTAAATATCTCTTCATTATTTCACCATCCTTTCTTTGGATGGATGATTTATAAACACAAAAAAATCTATCTTTCGATAGATTTATATATCAAACTCGGTATTGTTCCGAGCAGATTCCTCAATGGAGCCCTTAAGGTTCTGGTAAAACAACCATTAAAAGCAACAATTTATAGGTAGTAACAACTGCTAACTAAAATT
>CAKOLG010000031.1 GCA_934096175.1 uncultured Bacilli bacterium | reverse complement strand
TATCTCGCAAATTAATTTTATCACATCTTTTTACAAAAGAAAAGAGTATTGAACTTTGTCAACACTCTGAAAAAAATCTATTAAAAAATAGATTTTTAATTATTTATCTTTAAAGCCAAATCAGCCAATTGTTTATCATCAACCTTACTAGGACATTCACACATTAAATCAGTAGCACTGGCAGTTTTAGGAAATGCTATAACATCACGAATATTATCTGTTTCAGTAAGTAACATTGTAAGTCGGTCTAAACCTAAAGCAAAACCACCATGTGGCGGACAACCATATTTTAAAGCATCAACAAAGAAACCAAACTTTTCACGAATATCTTCTTCAGTTAACTCTAAAGCTTTAAACATTATCTCTTGAACATTTTCATCATGAATACGAATAGATCCTCCACCAGCTTCATAACCATTAATAACTATATCATAAGCTTTACTATAACAATGAGCTTTATCTGTAAGTAGCTTAGCAACATCCTCATCTTTTGGCATTGTAAATGGATGATGACAAGCCATATATCTATTCTCTTCTTCACTCCATTCAAATGATGGGAAATCAACAACCCATAATAACTTATAATCATTTTCTTTTATTAAAGATAAATCTCTTGCTAATTTACACCTTAAAGCTCCAAGCACTGTTTTAACAATTCCATAATTACCAGAAACTATCAAAACCAAATCATTATCTCCAACAGATAATTTTTCCTTAATAGATGTAATTTCACTCTCTTTTAAGACTTTAAAAATTGAGCCACTAACTTCATCTTGATATTTTAAATATGCAAGACCACTAGCTTTATAAGTTTTTACATATTCAGTTAACTTATCTAAATCTTTACGTGAATATTTATCTGCTGCATTCTTAACAACAATTGCATTAATAACACCTTGAGCATCCAAAACATTCTTAAAAACTCCAAATTCAGTTTCTTTAAAGCAATCAGAAATATCTTGAATTTCCATTCCAAATCTTAAATCAGGTTTATCAGAGCCATATTTAGAAATCGCCTCGTCATATTTCATTTTTCTTAAAGGTAACTGTATATCTATTCCCTTTACTTCTTTAAAAATTTGAGCCACTAACTGTTCTGCTAATTCCATAACTTGATCTTCATCAACAAAAGACATTTCAACATCAATTTGCGTAAACTCAGGTTGTCTATCTGCTCTTAAATCTTCATCTCTAAAGCACTTAGCAATTTGAAAATACCTTTCAAAACCACCAACCATTAATAATTGTTTAAATATTTGTGGTGACTGTGGTAAAGCATAAAATGATCCCTTATTTACTCTACTAGGTACTAAGTAATCACGTGCTCCTTCAGGAGTTGATTTACATAAAATAGGCGTTTCTACTTCTAGAAAATCTAAATTATTTAAAAATTTTCTTGCCGCAAAAGTAATATTATTTCTAACTACAAAATTATTTTTTAAAGATTCTCTTCTTAAATCCAAATAACGATATTTTAATCTAGTATCTTCTAAAGCATTAGTATCATCACTTATAGCAAAAGGTATCTCCTTTGACTTGTTAATAAGTTCAAGTTTATCTACATCAACTTCAATATCTCCAGTAGAAATTTTATCATTTTTACTCTCTCTTTCAACAATTTTACCAATTACTTTAATAACATACTCATTTCTTAAACTTTCAGCTACTTGATAATATTGATTTTCTGGTTTAACAACAACTTGCATTATTCCAGTTCTGTTCCTTAAATCAATAAAAATTAAACCTCCTAAATTTCTAACACGCGATACCCAGCCATATAATGTAACAGTTTCACCAACATTTTCAATATTATAATTCTTATATTTTTCCATAAAAAATTCCTTTCCACAAAAAAACAGTTATCTCCTCTAAGGGACGAATAACTGTAAATCCGCGGTACCACCCAACTTATTATGCCTTCCATAATCACTCTTATTATAACGGAACTACCCGGATTAAATTAATTTTTTAATCAACTCCTGAGTGTCTTCTTAAAAAATTTAATATTCATTTCCACCAACCATGAACTCTCTATCATTAAAAAAATTAATACTCTTCTCAATCAACATTTATAACGCTATTTTAAAACTTTTTAATTTTAATGTCAAACACTATAGCTTTTTTACATCAAAATATTTATCCAAACTATTTATATATGCATTAAATTCTCTAAAAGATAAATTAGGTTCAACTTTATAAAATTGCGTAACAGGTCTTGCAATACCACCAGACATTTTTTCATAAATATCATTAATTTCTTTTATTGCTTGTTCTTCTGAATCATAACAATATATGCCTATTCTTTCCCAATTAGGATGTTCAATTTGCCAAACTTTATCATCTAAATAATATAAAATAAAACAATGCATTCTTTCCTCAGCATCTAAATTATTAAATTCATTAGGTTCATAAACACGTGTACAAAACATTTTATTTTCAATACCAATTCCATCTAATAAATATTTCATCAACCACACTTGTTCTATACAAGTACCTAACCCATGTTTTAATATTTCCTCTATACTAGAAGTTCTATACAATCTTCTAAAATCTTTCATATTTCCAATATGTTCACTATTGTTAATATCTAACCACCCATACTTTATATTCTTCTTCATAAACTCCAAAATATCTTCTGGTGTATTAATAGCCATTTTTTACCTTCTTCCAAAAGCTCAATTATTAATTACTAAAATCAAATATTACTTTCTTTTCTGCATCTAGTTTCAATTTAGCACTAAAACTTTTTCCATTTTTTGATACAAAGCCTTCAATTTGAGAAGTAGTCCCTTCTAATAATAACTTTTCTACATTACTTTTAGAAACTGATCTACCACAAATCATAGTATTTACTTTAAATTTACAATTTTGATAATCTCGACATCCATAAGCATATCTATTTCTTACAACATCATTACCACATACAGGACATTTACCTACTACATCCCCAAAGAAACCTATATCAGTATCTTTCTCCAAAGTATCATTTTTTTTCTTAAATACTTCTTGTATTTCTTGCTTTGCTAAAGAAACTGAATCTTCAACTGTTATTTCATTTTTATAAACTTTCTTTAAAGCCTTACCCATCTCACTTGTTTTATACTTATCCATTGAAATATTCATCTGCATTAAAGAAGTAATTAAAAATTCACCAGCAGGCAAAATTGTATAAACATCTTTTTTTAAAGCAATATATTCACTCTTTTTAGCATTATCAATAATTCCTGTCCTAGTTGCCTCAGTACCCAATTCCAATCCTTCAAAGATTGCCTTATAGTCTTCAGTATCATCAACTTCTTCACCATTTTCTTGCTTTTCTTCTAATTCTTTTTTATCCTCTTTAAAAGGATTCATTAAATAATTATTCAAAGTTTCTATTGTATAATGCTTAGGTGGTGTAGTTTCTTTTTCTTTTAACTTAAATAAAATATTTACACAATCTCCAATATTCAAATTAGGCAATATCTTATCCTTACTACTCGGACTTTCAAATTTTGTCCAACCAGGTTCTACAATCGTCATTCCCTTAAGCACAAAATCTTCATACTCCCCAACTCCAATTTTTATTTCTGTTTTCTCTATTAAGCATTCATTACTACAAAAAACTGCAACAAATCTTTTAAAAATTACTTGATATATTAAAAACTCTTCAGCAGATAAAGATTCTTTAGCAGGAATTTTATACGTCGGAGTTATTGCCGAATGTGACTCAATCTTACTATCATCAAATATTGTTTTTTTATCTTTAAACTTAACTGGATAACCTATTTTTGCAATATTACTTAATATTGTTTTAACTTTATCCTTCTCTGCGACAGCTAAATATTCAGAATTTGTTCTAGGATAAGTTAAATAACCATTTTCATACAACTTTTGAACTATTTCTAAAGACCTATCCATTGCTATTTTATATTTTTTACCCAATAAATTTTGTAATTTAGTTAAAGAAAATAACTTAGGTGGACTCATAGTATCTCTTTTGATTTTTTTATCTTTAACTACTGCAATTGCTGCATTATATTTATCACACAATTCTTGTGCTTTTACACGATCTTTTTTATCAAACTTCTCTTTACTATTCAATTCAACTAACTCACCATTAGTTTCCTCATTACTCCAAAGACCAAAATATATATCTGGTACAAAATTTCTAATCGCCATATCTCTATCATATATAGCTTTAACTATTGGAATAATTACCCTTCCTACCCTAAGAAGCGTACCTGTTTTAAGTGTGGCATATCTCGTCAAATTAACCCCATATAACCAATCAATATAAGTTCTAGCAAAACCTTCATTAGCCAAATTGTCATATTCGCTATCTAATTTCATTTGCCTAAGACCCTGACTTATCGTTTCACTTGTTTGATCAGGCAACCACAATCTATATACATCTTTTTCACTTTTCAAAGAATTTAAAATACATAAACGAACAATGATTTCACCCTCTCTATCAGAGTCACCAGCATTAACTATTTTATCGACATCATCTCTATTAATCAAACTCTTTATAATATTAAATTGTTTTATAACTCCAGCATCAACTTGTTTATTAGAATCTTTCCTTAAATTAAATTTAAATTGTTTAGGAAAACATGGCAAATTATCCATCTTCCATTTTATTTCTTTAGCACAATTTTCTTCATAATCTTCCACGTCAGCCAGACTAAATAAATGACCAAAAGCCCATGATACCAAATACTCGTTATTAGAATAATATCCATCGTTTCTTTTCATAGTACCAATAGCACTCACTATATTCCTAGCTAATGAAGGTTTTTCTGCTATAATTAATATCATATAAAAAACCTCCTCATTCATCTAGTTATCAATTACTTCTCATTATAACACAATAAAAGTTTAAAATTAAAGAGACTTAAATTATTAAGTCCTTCTTTAATACTACATCTTTGCCGCTAAATTTTTCATACTAACAATTGCTTGTTTCAATTCTTTTAAATTTAAATTAAAATAAACAACTAAATTTTCAAAATTATTAATTATATAACTATAACTCAATTTATTAATATTAATCTTTTCGGGCAAACATAATACACTAAGAAAAAATTCCGAATCATTTATCAATTCTATATCTTTTCCCCAAAAACTCTTAATAAACGTTTGTTTACCATTAATAAATATTGGTGCATATTCTATATAATTTACCAATAAATATTTTTTAAAATATTCACTACTAACAGTTTTATAATTTAATTTATAAAAATCTTTTAATCCTTTAAAAAACAGCTGTGAATATATCAATTCAGCAATTTTTCTATCAATAACCTTTGTATACCCATTCTTTACTGCTATTGATCTAAACAATTGCATTTCTATTGTTGAATAACCTCTTATATACTTACGAATCTTTTTAATATCAGAAATCTGTAAATAAATTTGCTTACATACATACTTCATAAAGATAAATACTTTCCCAAGCGGATGTCTTTGATTTTTACCTCTTTGTATTCTATTAACAACCTCATTAATCCTATACAAACGATATTTTAAAAAATTCCAACACAAAAAAGTATAGTCATTCTTTCTTTCAAAAAAAGATCTATCTTCTAAAAATAATAAAATTTCAGTTTGCTTAGAATTTAACATTTTATAATTACCAAAATCATATTTTTTTAATTTATCATGAATTTTAGAAAAACTCTCGAGTTCAAATTCATTACTAATAACATTTTTTATAACCATTAATAAGATCAAAAAAAATAATACAAAATTGACAACAAATGGCAATTTAACTTTACTTTGAAAAGTTTCGCTTATAAATATTAAAGAAAAAACAAACAACAAAAAATTATACTTACAAATTAACAAATAAAAAAAATCAACTAATTTATAAAATATCTTCCTCAAAATCAAAAATTTACTATCATCTTCAACTAAAATTTCAAAATACAAAAATAAACAAACTAACAAAAGTAATAACATCTTTTTTAAATCCAATATATTAAATAAAGCTAACATCGAAATAAAAATATAAATAACAATAATTTTTTTATTATCTTTATTAGGTTTTTCCTTCACCAATAAATAATAGATAATTAAAGCAAACAAAACATATATATTATCCTCAAAAAATTTTTCCATATAACCCCCAATAAAATTTTTCTATAAAAAAAACAATAACTTTTAAAATCAATTATCCAAAATTTTTTCTATTTCAATACCAATTACACCATATTTTTTAATTTCTTCTAAATTATAATATTTTTCCATATCTAAACTATCAGCTTGCTCATTTGTTAAATAACCTAAAACATCTTTACTAAAACTACTATATAATTCTTTAAAATTTTTAAATCTATGTAACCCTATAACCTTTACTGTCAAAGTTTCATTTGTATAACAATTACTAAATTCTATCAAATCCCCAATTTTAACTAATTGTCTCTTTTCATCATACAAGCGCATTTCTATTTTTTTTATGCCCTCATTTATCATTTGATACGGTTTATCTTGTAATTTCATATAATGTTTCACGTACATCACCACGCAATTATTATAACAGATACAATAAAAAAAACATATAATATGTTATAATTAAGCTAGATACATAGAAAGAAGAATATATATGACCAAAATTAATGAAAATTTTTTAAATTTACAAGAAAGCTATTTATTCTCAACTATTGCTAAAAAAGTAAAAGAATATACACAAAATAATCCAGACAAAGAAATAATAAAACTAGGAATTGGCGATGTCACTTTACCTATTCCAGAAGCAATCATTAATGCCATGCATGAAGCAGTAGACGAAATGGGTTTAAAAGAAACTTTCAAAGGATATGGACCAGAACAAGGATACGAATTCTTAAGAAAAGCTATTTTAGAAAATGAATATGAAAAAAGAAATATTAATCTTGAAATTGATGAAATATTTATTTCTGATGGTGCCAAATGCGATACTGGTAACATTGTTGATATCTTCAGTGCTGATAACAAAGTAGCCATTACTGACCCTGTATACCCGGTATACTTAGATACAAATGTTATGTCTGGTCGTAGTGGAACATATAATAAAGATAACCAAAAATACCAAAATATTTACTACATGTCTGTAACTGCTGAAAATAATTTTAAGCCAGATCTTCCTAAAGAAAAAGTTGATTTAATATATTTATGCTTCCCAAACAATCCCACAGGAACTGTCTTAACTAAAGACGAACTTGCAAAATGGGTAGATTATGCTAAAAAAAATAAATCCATAATTTTATATGATTCAGCTTATGAAGCTTTTATTCAAGATCCAAACATACCACACAGTATCTATGAAATAGAAGGCGCTAAAGACGTAGCAATTGAATTTCGCAGTTTCTCTAAAACAGCTGGGTTTACAGGACTTAGATGTGCCTACACAGTTGTACCAAAAAATTTAGTCGGCTACACAACTAATAACGAACCAATTTCATTAAACAAATTATGGAATAGACGCGTCTGCACTAAATTTAATGGTGCTTCATATATAAGTCAAAAAGGTGCAGCAGCTACCTATACTGAAACTGGTAAACAACAAATAAAAGCAAATATTAAATACTACTTAGAAAATGCCAAAATTATTAAAGAAGGATTAGAAAGCTGCGGCTATACAGTTTTTGGTGGCGAAAACTCACCATATATTTGGTTAAAAATTAATGACAATCTTACATCATGGCAATTTTTTGATAAATTACTTAATGAAGTAAATATTGTTGGAACTCCTGGTAGTGGATTTGGTCCATCTGGCGAAGGATACTTCCGCTTAACAGCCTTTAATACTCGAGAAAACACAATAAAAGCCATTGAAAGAATTAAAAAATGGCAGAAATAAAATATCTATGTTGTCACATAGATATTTTTATATTTTAACATGCTTATTATTCAAAACATCAGAAACAAAAGTATTAAAACTTATTCCATACTTAGGCTTATCATAACCATATAATTTAATTCTATTAATATCACCATTATCAATACTTTCAATAAGTTTATTACCGACATCAGCTAGTAAACCATTTAAACTATCATACTCACGTACACCTCTATACTTATACCAAGCATTTTCTAACCAATAATATTTTTCATTATCTTTATAAATTAAAAAAGCATGTGATAATTCATTATTTAAATCTGAATAAACTATATAATAAGTTCTTAAATCTAACCCTAATTTTTCAATTAAATCTCTTTCCAGTTCAACTTGATCCAAACTAATTCCCACTTTACTTTCCTTTAGCTCACTTGGGCTTTGTAAATAATACTTTTTCCTAAAATCTTCTTTAATTAAAATATTTTTCTTACCATCTTTATCAACATAACCAAGTTGAATTTGCTTTAATTGTTCTAATATATTTGTATTCACAGAATCACTTTTTAAAATTAAAGTTCTACCATTTTCCTCACTTGTAACAAATCCTAAATTTCTAAAAAAACTAATAGCCATCTCATTATTTCGATTCACCCAAGCATATAATTTTCTTTCTTTAGCTTTTATATCATTAATAATTCTACTACCAATCCTATGTCTACGATACTCTTCAAAAAGATAAAATTGATCAATTATTTTCCCATCCAAATAATCTAAAATCAAATAACAACCAGCAATTTTACTATCAACATAAATAATATTATATTTTTTATAAAGTTTATTAATATTATCACTGATTTCGTTCCTTATTTTATTTTTTTCATTATATGATAACGCTTTATCCATTTCATCATCAATCATAGTTACTAATTTCATACTAGTTAAAAGTTCTTTATCTTTTTCTCTAGCACTTTTTACTTCTATTTTAGGCATCCAAAATCACCTACCACCGTTATAGTATCAAAAACACAAAAAAAAGAAAAGTTATTTTATTCGTTTTCCTTCTTTACTAATTTTTTGACAACTACGCCTCTTGCCTTACAAGAATCTTTTCCTTCAGGACAAACACCTAAAACATCACAAGATGAACCTAAACATTCACCAATTAAAGGAGCCACAGATTTTACATTCTCTACAAAAACTTTAGCAATATTATTGATTTCCCACTGAGCCTTATTACAACATCTCATTCTACTAAACCACTCAATAGTTCTACCATTCATTGTTGTAAATATATTACATGCATTACCAGATAAATAGAAATAAACTAAATCTTCATCTCGTACACCTTGACTTTTAAAATATTCAACCATTAAAGCATTTTCCCTAAAAATTTCTTGATATTCTTTTTCATGACTTGCTGCAACTGATTTTGGTGTAATATAATTTTCCAAATTCCATAAAGGAACAAAATCAGGAACAAGTAAAGAATGTGTTCTATGTCTTGAAATATGAGTAAGTACTGCTAAAGAAATCGGTGTTTCAAAAGAAAAAATAACTTGTTCTAATTCACGTTGATTTTTACTTCTTAATAATGCATGCATCATCTCACGTGCAATGTTTGGATTATCTTTCACTAACTGAGCCAAAACCTCTTCTGCTTTATCCTTACTCATCTGATATCTTCCCATTAAAATATTACATAAAACAGTATTATCAGCATTTTCTGTAAAATTAGTCATTTCAGGTTTTTCAAGCAAATTTCCACCATCTTTATTAAATTCCTGACATTTATCATCTAAAAATTCAAAATTATCTTTATAATAAGATTTTTTTTCTTCAGCTTCTAAATCTTTAATTAAATAAGGTGCCCATTCACTTATAATTCCCTTTAATTTATTACCAAAATCTTTTAGTTCACTAATATGAGACAACTTACCATAAAGCATATCAGAAGTAATTCGTACCAACTCATGTGCATCACAACCCATTATAATATTACTATAATAACTATATGGTAAAATATAACGGCTATCCTCAACTGGTAATCCTTCATCAACTAATTGACCATACTTATCAAATAAACTTTGCATATATTTTTTGTATGTATCTTGTAATTCTTCATTATTTGAAAGAACATTACCATTTTTATCTTTAAACTCTGGAACATAAAAGCCAACATTTCTAAAATCAACATTTCTTCTTGATTTAATTGTAAATGACGTCAATCTATATTCAATTATTGACTGCTCAATTATCGGTGTTACGTTTTCTAAACCTAAAACAATATAATCATGTTCAGCAATACTTTTATGTCCATAATTAGTAATTATATTTTCTGTAAAACTTACATTCTTTTTATGATTATTACATTTTTCATAAACTTCTGAAACAGTTCCAGTAGTTCTTGAAATACGTCCTGCTGCTGTAACAACTCTAACCTTTAACTTTAAAATACAGTCTAATAATTCTCTATTCAGTAAACTCGCCAAAAATGAATAATCAGCATCTTTCAAATTAGTAACATTAAATACACGATTAACAAATTCATATAAAGTAACTAATTCTCTTTTATTATCTAGCTCATTATCTAAAATAAACTGATCAATAAATTTTGGTCCACTTGAACAACTCATTTCTTGAATAAACTTTTTTACAATGTTTACTTTTTCATCTATTTCTTCCTTGGCCTCTACACCAAGCATTTTTACTTGCATAACTCTTCCTCCTACCATTTTCTCTACAGTCAAAATTATACCATAACAATAACCAAACATAAAGTGTATTTAATACACTTTTAACAATTTTATTAAAATGAATAACCTTTACAAAATAAAACATAATCATTACAATATTATGGTATACTTTAACTAAGGAGTGATAATATGGAATTTGTAACAAACTTATCCGAAAAAGAATATGAAAAATTTTGGGAAAATACTCCTAATAACCATTTTATGCAAAGCTATGAGTGGGGACAAGCATGCGCAAAAAACCGCAATCAAACACCAATTTACGTTGGTTTAATTGATGAAAATAAAAAAATTCAAGCAGCTGCTTTACTACTAAAAAAGAAAACACCATTTAACATGTGCTATTTTTATTCACCAAGAGGTTTCACTATGGATTTTTCAAATAAAAAATTATTAAGTGAATTTACTAATCACTTAAAAAAATATTTAAAACAAGAAAATGCCATATATTTACGAATTGATCCACCCATTATGTACCAAGAAATTGATCAAGCAGGTAATAAAATAGAAGGCGGTCATAACAATTATAATATCTATAACAATTTAATTAACTTAGGTTATAAACATAAAGGATTTAACAAACTATACGAAGGAAATCAACCAAGATACACTTTTCGCACCTATTTTAACAAATATAAAAATTTTGAAGAAATTGAAAAAAGTTTTTCTAAATCCTTTTTCCGTCCTGTAAAAAGAAGCTACAATTACGAATTAGAAATATATAATGCTACTGAAGTAAATACTTTTCATGATCTTATAAAATTAATATCTGCTCGCGACGGATTCCATGAATATAGTTTAGATTATTATCAAAATGTCTACAATGAATTAAGTAAAAAAGGTCATATAAAGATTTACAACGTAAAAATTAATCCTAATAAACTAATAGACAAGTTTACCAAAGAACTAACAAAAGAAAAAAATAAAGATCGTCAAATCAAAATTCAAAAAGACTTAGAATATTTCCAAGAAGTTGCAAAAAAACATCCTGATAAATACACTTGTGCCTCACTTATTTGCACTTATTCCAAAACAGGTGCTTGGTCTTTATATATAGGTAATGACGATATTGCTTCCTATACTGGTACCGTAAACAGACTTTATTATGAATTTATAAAAGATGCTTATGAACAAAAATATGAATATGCTGATCTTTTCGGTGTTGTTGGCGATCCAAATACTAAATATAAAAATTTAGCAGGAATATACGAATATAAAAGAAAAATTGGTGGCGATTATATCGAATTTATTGGCGAATTTGACTTAATAAATAAACCATTATGGTACAAAATTTTACCAATATTATTAAAAATATACCGTAGTTTAAAAAAATAACAGTTTCTACTGTTATTTTTTACAGAGTGTAGACAAACCCCTAGATTTTTTTCTAGAGGTTTTCTTATGAATAAATTTTTTATGATATTTTTTAATATTTTTATAAAAATATGTGTATTTGATGATAATGTAAAGGGTTTCTTTCCTACATTATCATTTTTAATTGCTATATTTTTCATGTTCTGAGCAGCACAAATAAGCCATGTATAAT
>CAKOLG010000030.1 GCA_934096175.1 uncultured Bacilli bacterium | reverse complement strand
TTTATCTAATTCTTCATGTAATATTTCTTTCGTAATAACAGGATTTGCTTTACCTTTCGTATTTTTCATAACTTGTCTAGCAAAACTTAACATTATCAATTTATTTACTCTTATCATTTTTTTATGAAGCCATTTCAGAGTCTAATTCTGATAATCTTACATTTTACGTTTCTATTTCAATAATATTACTACTTTTAAATATAATAAATTCTGTTTATTCTAATAAACAAATAACTTTGTCTACATATAATGAGCCAAAAAATTTTTTTAGTTGCAATATCAGACACATTTTCTGTTTTTCTATTCTTTTTATATCATTACATATATTTGAATAAAAATTTTGCAAATAATATTCTTTATTATCTACTTTAGTTTTTGCATTATTTTTATAAAATGTTTTACTACAATAACCACAATATACTTTTTTAGAAAACAGTAAAAACTCCACTTTTTTTTGTGGTATGTTTTTACAAACTTTTTTCAAATATAGAGCTAACTATTTTAAATGTTTCTAAATCTAAATTTGCTAATTTGCTAATATCTTTAGGATCTTGAAATAAATAATCATATTTTGAGATAGCATTTTTATTTTCCCAACTAGCAAAGCCAAAATAAACTGATGCATTCTTTGCAGCAAGTGCATCACTTTCACTATCACCTATATAAATTGTTTCTTCTTTTTTTAAATTAAATTTATTAATAATAACATCGATAGATTCTGGATTTGGTTTAGGATTATTTACCTTATCAGAAGTTACTATAACATCAAATAAATTAATATTTTCTAATAATTCATCTAACTCATTTAATTCTTCCTCTGTCCTTGAGGTTGCAATTCCTAAAAAAAAGCCTTTTTCCTTTAAAGCAACTAACATTTGCTTAACTCCATCAAAAAATCGTAATCTCTTTTTTTTAAGAAGTTTTCCCCAATAATAATTAATATTATTCATTGTATCTGAATTTTTTTCAATTCCTAAATTTTTAAAAAATTCATCAGTTGTAAGCACTGTTAATTTACTCATAATTTCATCACTATATATTTTTTTAGTTACAATAAATAAAGATTCTTTTAATGTTTCTAATTCAGGATTATAACTATCAATGAGTGTTCTATCTACATCAAAAATAAAATTTTTAATCATAATGCTTCTCCTTAATAATTAAATTTCTATTATAATTTATATCATACATGATATAAATAGTAAATATACCAAGCTACAACAAGTCTACTATTATAATTATAAAGGCAATTAAAAATGCCAATTAATCGGCATTCTTGTAGTTTTCAAATTTTATTTCGCGGCTATCAAACATTGATAATCCATACCTTTCATTTACCTCATCAGCGGTACATGAGACTGTATCTTTCATTGAATAGCCTAATTTATTCAATATATTTTTTAAATCATCTTCGGATTCGCCTTCAATTTCAACATACCTAATGCTTCAAGCAAATTATTCGTTTCATTTATACTTGAAACCTCAGCTTCAGTTTCTAACATTTGTTGAAGTTCACCCCCCCTTATTAACTAGAATATGCTTAACTGCTATTGTAGTTTTATCATTTGTTTGTCTAACCCTTATCCATTTTTTTGAATTATTATGAAATTTATTTATAAAATCCATCAATTTATTATTATCTAAATAATCAAACAGGTTATCCTTTAAACACAAGCAAGACACATTATCACAAGCAACAATTTTATTTAATTCTTTTTTATCTTCTTCAGTCAAAAGATTATCTAACTCAAAAAATAATAATTTTAATTTTTCTAGTGTATAAACCTCCTGTACAAAGATAAGTTTTCTTATCTTTGTACAATTTCATAAATTCCTTTATCGACAATAATATAATTTCCTTTTATTTTAAAACTGTTACCTTTAATACTTCTAACTTCATTATTATCTTTATCTACAATCACCAAAACTTTTAAATCTCCTTCTCTAATAAATCCGTAATAATTATCAGCCTTAATAACTAAACTTCCATCAAATGTAATTTCTTTCATATTTAAATCATAATATTTACTTATTAAATTACCTTCATTATTAAAATAATTAATTTCAATAATATTCTCATTAATTTTCTCAACATTTTTTATTTTAGAAACATCTTTTAAGTTTAACTCACTTACTATCTCATCTATTCCATAAAATTTAATCAAATATTCTTCATCATACGTATATAATATACCATCAAATCCAAAACCAACTTGTTTTATATTATCAACTATTTTTTTATCTTTTATTTTATACATATTATGATACTTATAATCAACATCATTAAAATCTTCTAAATAATTATTTACAACATAAATATATCCTTCAACACATTCTATTTTTAAACTATTATTATCTTTTCGTAAATTAAAATCAATATTAGTATTATAATTCATTTTAAAATCAAGTAACTGTTTAAAATCTCGATCAAACAAAGCCATTTTATTTTTTTGATTAACCATTAAATAATTATCTTTTTCTTCATAAATTACTTTATAAATAAAATCAACTATTACTTTATTACTTTTATCTAATACTCCATATTTATTACTTTTATTTAATACAATAAAATTATCATCAATGCTACTTATAATATCTATATAATCGCATGGAATAACTACACTACCATTACTATCAATAACCCCTCTTAAATTATCTCTATTTTCAATAACAAAATAATTATTATTTACATAATAAGCTTTATCATCTTCATTATTACCAATAAACTTACTACTTTCAATAAATAACTCCTCTTTATTAGTATTATAAATATAAATTCCATCATCTTTATTACTAACAAATCCTATAATATATGAATCATTATCTTTCTTCATAATTAAAGGTTTCACAGTTCCAACATCTATTTTAGTAAAATAACTAGAAAAATCTTTTCCATTAAATATATAAGTATATAAATTATTATCTACATTAGCATAAATCAAATAACTTTCATTATTTAACTTATAAATTCCATCAAAATAAATACCTTCATTTGAAGAATAAACTTCCTTACCATTCTTATTTATAAATGTCATCAATTTATTATTAAAAAAAGTATAAAAATAATCATCATCTAAAAAATCTACTTCATAATCGGTTAAATAAATCTGTTTAAACGTAACATTCAAACTATTTTTACTCTTTTTCTGATTTTGCCACACTAAAACTATCGAAATTATTAAAACACTCAACAGTAAAGTAATTACGGTAAATACTAAAATAATTCTATTTTTATTATCTTCAATCATTATTATCACTTCATTTTAAATATACCATAAAAAAGACATTAAAAAAAGCGATTTTACTCGCTTTTCTTTAAAGAAATATAAATATAATTTTTATCATAGCTTACAATATAGAAATTTTGATCACCTATTTTAGCAAAATTATCATAAAAATTAAATTCTGTAACATTAAATTCATATTTTTTCTCATTTACTACAATATTTAAAATGTTATCACTTGGTTTATAATTTAATTTCACAACACCAAATTCATAATTAAATTCAGCTTCTTCTTTTAGTTCTTTACCTGTTGCATAATCATATAATGATGAATGGGTACCATTTAACTTAATAGTTGTTTTATTAACCAATGTTAATAGTGGCACATCATCAAAATCATAATTTGTAACATCGATTTTATACATTTCCTTTAAATCATTATCATAAATAGAATAACTATGCGAATCACGACTATATGAATATATTAATCCTGTATCATAATTATAACTAAACATATTTTGTTCAATAGTAGTATATTTACCATCAGCACCTATAACATAAGCAGTATGGTTTTTATAATCTAAGCGTCCATAAAACTCTTCATTATCATTTGTAACTAAGACAATCTTATCATTTATTTTATAAGAAGCAAACGTGTTAAAAGACGCACAACATAAAAGATATGAATATTCTATATCAAAACCAGCATCTTGATAATCAAACACAAAATCAGTCAATAATGTATAATCACTTTTCATAATTGCCATTTTATTATCTTTACCAACAACATAATAATCATCATTAACATCAATAAAATCATAATTAAAATCTACTAATTTTTTTAAATTAAGATCAATAATTCCTGATCTACCGTCTTTAATAGCTACATAAGTATCACCATTAGATCTATATAACCTTTCATAATTAAGGTCAATTGCTAATTTATGATCTTTCAAATCATATACACCATAAACACTTGAAGTTCCACTACCCTTTGCAGCAATTACATACCTATCACTATCAGTAAATAAATCATCACCTAGACTTAATGTAACACCATCACCTGTCAAATAAAAATCTCCTAATTCAATTTCTTCATTTCCAAGTAAATATAATGTATTTTTAATTTCATAATCTTCATCTATCGCATCATTAGTAGCTGAATAACCAACAAATCCTAATAAAACATTATTAACATCATAAATTAATGGAGAATAATAAACTGAAGTTTTATTTAAATTTATTTCTTCATTAAATTTTCCGTTTTCAAATTTATAAACTACTAAATTATTTCCATAATCAGAAGCATCATTTATATAAGCATATAAATTACCATTTTTATCAAGATAAATATCGTAATATTCCAATTTACCTTCAAATAATACATTCGTCGCCAAATCTAAAACTTTAACTATTTTATTATCTTTAGTTTCAACTACATATTCACCAAACACAGATAATTGACCATTTGATTCATATGAAACAACTTCATAATTAGTATCAGTTTTAGTTTCCTCTTTAACTTCATTATTTTTAGAACCCTTATTTGCATCATAAATATATTTATACCAGTACCAGCAAGCACCAGCTGCAATTCCAATAATTAATAATAAAATTAAAAATGCCTTAAATTCGCCCTTTCTTTTTTGTTTTTTAGTTTCTTTATTATCTGTTACAATTTCTGTTTCTGTTTTTACACTTTCATCACTAGCAACAATATCTTTTGCTTTATCATCTTTTGCCATCCTTATCACCTCATATTATTAATAATATATCACAAAAGTAAATAATTTTAAACAAAAAAAAGAAGAATTACTCTTCAATCCTAAATTCCTCTAATTCACCATTTTCTTTTAATATTTGATTTACTTTTTCGGTTGCATTATCAAGTTTATCACTGCAATTTTTAGCTAATTTCATTGCTTCTCCATATTTCACAATCGCTTTATCTAAATCAATACTACCATTTTCTAATTCTTTTACAATATTTTCAAGTTCAACTAAAGACTCTTCAAATGTCTTTCCTTCAATTTTTGCCATATTACTCTATCTCCTTTACAATTGCTTTAACATTACCATCAGATAACCTTATATCAATATTATCATTTACTTTCAAATCTTTATTAGATTTAACGACTTTACCATCTATAGTAACTAAGCTATATCCTTTACTTAATACATTAACTGGATTTAATAATTCCAATTTATTTACTAAAATATTATATTTATAATTATTATTTTTTAAATTACTAACTATAATTTTTTTTAATAAATCTTTATACTTTGTTACTTCAACTCTTTTAGTTTCATAATTTTTTAATGGATTTTTTAAAACATAACTCGTTTTTATATTTGTTAGTCTTAACTTATAATCATTAATAAATTTAATAATAGTTTTATTTAATACATCAATCAGATTATCAAGTTTTTGTTCTTTAACTTCATACATAGTCATTGGATTTTTCAAAATAAAACTATTTTTTAAAGCATCTAACTTTTTCGTCTTAAATAACATTATACTTTTAATATTTTCATTTAATCTTATCTTATATTGTCCAATAATATTTTTTATATCAACTAAATTTGGCACAGCCATCTCCGCTGCCCCAGTAGGTGTCGGCGCTCTCAAATCAGCCACAAAATCAGCAATGGTAAAATCAATTTCATGTCCAACTGCACTTATTATAGGTATTTTAGAAGCATAAATAGCTCTTGCAACACATTCCTCATTAAAAGCCCATAAATCCTCGATTGATCCTCCACCACGACCACAAATAATCACATCTAAATCAAAATCTTGTGCAATCTGTAATTGTTTTACAATACTTTCCTTAGCACCAACGCCTTGCACCAAAGCTGGGAACAAAATTGTTTCACAAATCGGATATCTCCTTTTAATAGTACTCAAAATATCCCTAATTGCTGCTCCAGTAGGTGCAGTAATTATCCCTATTTTTTTAGGAAATTTAGGAATAGGCTTTTTATGTTCTAAATCAAACAAACCTTGCGCTTGCAACATTTTTTTTAATTTTTCATACTCTAAATATAAATTACCAATTCCATCTAAATCCATTTGATCTACATAAATTTGATACCCACCATTTGCTTCATAAACAGTAACTCTACCACTAACTAAAACTTTCATTCCATCTTCAGGTTCAAATTTTAAGCCACGTGTCGCAGTCTCAAACATCACCGCCGCTATCCTACTATTTTCATCCTTCAAAGTAAAATACATATGTCCTCTTGTATGATGTTTAAAATTACTAATTTCTCCTTTAATAAACACTCTATTCAACTCTGGTTTACTATCAAACATATTCTTTATAGCTCTATTTAAAGCTGTAATACTATAATATTTAATATCCATACTATCACCATTCATAACTATTTAAGTATACCAAACATTTGTTGCATAAACAAGAAAAAAGAAACTAGTTAAAACTAATTTCTCACAAATTTTTTTGATAATTTACTAACAACATATGGTGCTGACTTTAATATTCCATTATTCCAAAAACCATTTAAAGCTTGACTAATACTTTCTTTACAATTACAATCATGCAAATAAGTCAATATAGCTTTTCTAAATTCTTCAATATCCCTAAACTCATTAATAGAATGACCTAAATAACTAGTTAAAGCCTCAGGTAAAAAATGTAAATCACTAAAAACTTTATCATAATTAATCTCTACTTCCTGATTACCAATATACGTAACATATCTACTAAATCCACCATATATTTCTTGCAACAAATCAAAACTACCCTCTACAATATTTCTAACTTTATTAGGATTTTCAGCTATTCCCATCCTAAAATCACCTATATAAGATAAACTACATATTTTACAAAACAAATCATGTAAATTAGTCTTTTTTTCCGATAAAATACATGCAATTAAGAAAGCCGCTCTTCTATTTTTATAAACTGCTGAATCTAAATAAGGATTTTTTTTTACTTCCAAAACAGGTTTATGAAACCTACCTGCCACATAAAATTTTTGCCAAGAAGTTAAATCACTAATAAAATCATCTTTTTCAATTAAACCAAACTTAAACAAACGATCGTTAGATTTAATTAAAGCACAATACGTAATATGATTTTTTCCTTTCATATTCTTTCTTGATACAGTACTAAGTCTGACTTTCCCAATCAAAGAATAATCTCCTGGATTTTGTGCAATATTCTTTTTATGCCAATCTTGCATATTATCAACTACTAAAATCAAATCAATTTGTGGTTTAACTTCTCCGTTATAATTACTTTGTTTAAAAACCCCAGACCCATATCCAAAAGCACCAACGACTTCAGGTCTATCCGCTAAAAATTCAGAAATAACTCTTTTTGTTTCCATTTTTATCACTCTTTCCCAAAAAGTTAAAAGATATTATAGCACATTTATTTCAAAGATAAAAATTTACCTTTCAAATATCCATTATTTATATTATTATTTAAAATCATTTTTAAAAACAATTTCTTAAAATTTACCATTTCCATATATATATTATTTATAAGTATCTTCTCCTTCATTTAATAATTTTACTTTTTTTTCTTCATTAACTAAATTAGTCATTTCTTCATCTATTACATTCAATTCATCACCTATAATATGTAATTTCTTTGAAATATCAATATTACAATATGAAGATTTATATCTTAACTTATGTTCTAAACTTGCCCATAAATCCATTGCTAAAGTTCTTATTTGAATCTCTGCTTTAACTTCATAATGTTCATTTATTAAATCAACTGGTACCAAAACTATCAAATGATAACTTCTATATCCACTATCTTTTGGATTACTAATATAATCTTTTTCTTTAATAACTTTAATAACCTTCGATTTACGTATAATCTCAATTAAATCAAAAACATCTTTTTCAAAACCACAAACAATTCTAACCCCAACAATATCATTTATATGATCTTCAATATTTTCTATTGTAAAATCCAAATTATTTTTCCGTAACTTATTAATTATACTTTCAGCAGTTTTAATTCTAGTTTTAATATGTTCAATCGGATTATATTTTTTTATATATTTAAAATCATCATTAATTATTTCAAGTTGTGTTTCTAAAACCTTTAACGCTGAAATATATTTAATCATTACATTATCCAATTTAACTAATTCTTCATCTAATATATTCAATATTAATTCATTCCTCCATTAAATTATATTATAAAGCAAAAAGAAGTTGACCCTTTACAATTCAACTTCTCCAAATAAACCTTAAATCACATAACCATTATAGCATATAATTTTCTCTATTACAATAACCTAAAAATTATTGTAACTTACTCAGTCTTTCTACAACAATTTGTAACTTTTCTTCTTCTTTTTGTAAATTTTCTCTTTCCTGTTTAACAATACTTTCGGGTGCCTTAGCAACATAATTTTCATTAGCTAAAAGTTTACCTCTTCTAGCAATACTTCCTTCAAGTAATTCTTTTTCTTTCATCAAGCTATCCAACTCTTCACCCTTTTGTTTAGAATCATCATAAAATATTGTTAACTTAAATTTATCTAATGCTACTTCTAAACTTCCTGACAAAGCACTTTCTAATACTATTTTATCAGTTAACTTTAACATTTTAATAATAAGTTCATTATCAATTGTCGTCACACACTCAAATTCACTGCCTATATTATTTTCTAATTTTTTATTTCTAAATAAAGCAATAAATTCAATAACGCTATCAATTTCTTTCTTCTCATCTTCATAAACATAATTTTTATTATATTGAGGATAACTACTAATCATAATTGACTCTGCATCTTTTATTGGTAACATTTGATATATTTCTTCTGTTACAAAAGGCATAAAAGGATGCATCATTTTAATAATACCTGTTAAAACATAACACAAAGTACTCTTTGTTCCAACACTATCTAAATTAAACTTAGCAAATTCAATATAATTACTACAGAAATCATTCCAAATAAAATTATATAATTCAGAACCAGTTAAATTAAACTCATATTTATCCATATGTTTAATATTACTATTTAATACTTCCATAAACTTTGTTAAAATCCATTTGTCTTCATTCTTAATTGAATTTAAATTAATTTCTTTTAAATCACTTATATTCATCAAAACAAATCTTGCAGCATTCCATAACTTATTAATAAAATTCCATGTACTTTTTAATTTTTCTGTATCAAATCTTAAATCTGTTCCCATAGCACAATCTGTAGTTAAATAAAATCTTAAAGAATCTGCGCCATATTCATCTATCATATCCATTGGATCGATACCGTTACCAAGACTTTTTGACATCTTTCGTCCATCTTTATCACGAATAAGTCCATGAATAATACAATCTTTAAAAGGTCTTACTCCATTAATTTTTAATGACTGAAAAGTCATACGATTAACCCAAAAAGGAATAATATCGTAAGCAGTGCATAAAACATCATTGGGAAAATACCTTTTCATATCTTCAGACATTTCTGGCCAACCAAGTGTACTAAAAGGCCATAATGCGCTACTAAACCATGTATCAAGTACATCTTCATCTTGTACCCAGCCTTCGCCTTTTGGTGGTTCCATGCCAACATAAACTTCCTCGCCTTTATACCATGCCGGAATTCTATGTCCCCACCATAACTGCCTTGAAATGCACCAATCATAAGTAATTTCCATCCAATGATTCATCGTTTTCTCATATCTTGGTGGTATAAAATTAACTTTTTTAGATGCCACTTTTTGGTTTTTCAATACTGCATCAGCAAGTGGACGCATTTTTACAAACCATTGCTTTGATAAATATGGTTCAACAACAGCATCAGTTCTTTCAGAATGTCCAACATTATGTACCATAGGTTCAATTCTAATTAACAAGTCAGCCTTTTCTAAGTCCTTTAATAATTCCTCACGACACATTTCTCTACTCATACCTTCATACTTAAGAGCATTACTATTCATGGTCGCATCAGGATTCATTACGACAATACGTTCCAAATTATGCCTATTTCCAACCTCAAAATCATTAGGGTCATGGGCAGGAGTTATTTTAACAACTCCTGTTCCGAACTCCGGATCAGCATGTTCGTCTCCCACAATTGGAATCAATTTATTAACAATCGGCAAAACAACGTTTTTTCCAATCAAATTTTTATAACGTTCATCATTTGGATTAACTGCAACAGCAGTATCACCAAATAATGTTTCGGGTCTAGTTGTTGCAACATCTAAATAATCATTTGTTCCTTCAATATAATATTTAAGATGATAAAAAGCTCCCTTATCTTCTTTATAAATTACTTCTTCATTAGAAAGTGCTGTCTTCGCAACTGGATCCCAATTTATTATTTTTTCGCCACGATAAATTAAACCTTGATTATAATAATCAACAAATACCTGAGTTACAGCCTTATTTAAACCTTCATCTAAAGTAAATCTTTCTTTACTATAATCAACACTAATTCCAACCTTGGCCCATTGATCTTTTATATTTCCGCCAAATTCATGAGTCCAATCCCAACAAGCTTCTAAAAACTTTTCTCTTCCATATTCATACTTATTAATGCCTTGTTCCTTTAATCTTTTTACTACTTTTGCTTCCGTTGCAATTGCTGCATGATCCATACCAGGTAACCATAAGCAGTCAAATCCCTGCATTCTTTTATATCTTATTATTGCATCTTGAATAGCAACATTCATTGCATGACCTAAATGTAATTTACCAGTAACATTTGGTGGTGGAATAACAATACAGAAAGCTTCCTTACTTTTGTCCCCAGATTCAAAATACTTATTTTTTTCCCATTCAGTATATTTACCATCTTCTACTTTTAGATGATCATATTTACTTGCCATTTCTTTCATTCATCTCACCCTTTCAAATAATAAAAAAATAGTTATAACATAAGGACGCAATACTGCGCGGTACCACCTTACTTTATAACTATTGTTATACATCTCAAATATTTAACGCATATTAACGATATACTCCCAAGCTACCTTCATCCATTCGCCATATTCTTTTCCACCACCAAGAACTCTCTTTAATTTTGTAACAGATTACTCCTCTTGTTCAACATATTTAATAGTATTATAAATCATAAAAAAATTAAAATCAATAAAATATTATTGAGGAAAAAAAACAGATGCGATATAATACATATAAGAATAGAAAGATGAGTGTGTAATATGGCTTTACATGAATTTGATTACGAAAAAGAACCTGTTGTAAACATCGTTAAACAAATAATTAGTGATGCAATTTTACTTAAAGCAACTGACATTCATCTTGATCCCCAAAAAGAAGAATTATTAATCCGTTTTCGTATCGATGGCGACTTAGTAGAATATACAACAGCTCCAGAAAACATTAAAAGAAATATTACTACCCGAATTAAAATCTTAGCAGGTCTAAATATTACTGAATCAACTATTCCACAAAGTGGTACAATGAACTATAAACTAGATAATTATACATACAATATGCGTGTTTCCACATTACCAATAATCGATGGAGAAAAAATTGTCATCCATATTTCAAATCACAATAATACTTTAGAAAACTTAGACAATTTAGGCTTTAACGAATATAATCTCACTAAAATTAAAAATCTTCTTAATAATACATCTGGAACAATCTTAATTGCCGGAGCAACAGCATCCGGTAAAACAACAACTCTTTATTCTATGTTAAAAGAACTTGATCATAAATCAAAAAACATTATCACAATTGAAAAACCTATAAAATTAAAATTAGAAGGAATTAATCAAGTTCAAGTTGCTGAAGATAAAGGTCTTAGTACTGTAAGTATTCTTGAAAAAGTTTTATTATTAGATCCTAACGTCATAGGCATAAGCGAAATAAGTGATATCAACTTAGCATATAGTGCTTTAAAAGCTTCAGCAACAGGTCGCCTTGTTATTTCCACAATTAACTCAAAAAATATATACACTACTATTGATACACTAATAAATATGGATATTGAAAGCTACCTACTTTCTTCATCTTTAACAGGTATAATATCCCAACGCCTAGTCAAAAAGATTTGTCCAGAATGTCGTGAATCAAAAGAAACAACAGAATATGAAAAAGAAATATTCACTAAAATCTTAAATAAAAATGTTAAAAAAATTTATATTCCTAAAGGTTGTCCAAAATGTATAAACGGCTATCAAGGCAGAATTCCTTTATCTGAAGTCATAGAAATCAATGACACAGTTCGTAACGCTATAACAAACAAAAAAGACCGTTTAAACCTTCGTAAACTAATTTATGAAAAAAATACCTCCTTAATAGAAGATGGATTAACTAAAGTGGTAAATGGTGAAACCTCACTTCAAGAAGTATTACGTATTGTTGATTTAAACAACGATTTTGATAAAGATGATGATTCCCTAAAAAAAGCCATCTTAAATGTTATCAACGAAGAAAAAGAAACAACCACTGAAGTAAAAGATGACAAATTATCTGCAGTCAGTGACAAAAGTACTAGTATTTTAGAATCTGTAGTTAATGATTCCTTTAAAGACTTAGTAGCAGAACCACTAAAGACTCCTCAACCTGAAAAAAAAGAAGAAGAAATTAGCACTCCAGAAATTCCTCAAAAAGACTTAAACCTAACAAAAGAAAAAGAAGAAAAAAAAGACATAAAAATTCCTAAAAAACGTCACATACCAAGTAATTCAAAACTTAGTACCAATCAAGGTCTACTTGAAAATATCAAAAAAATTGATAACTATGATAACTTTAACTATGATGATTCATATAAAAATAACTTTTAAAAAAGCTTTTCCAAAGAAAAGCTTTTTTATTTAATTACATAAGGATCACTACTAGTACCAGTTCCACCAGTATAAGCTGTTCCTACTTTTAAAGAAATCATCGGACGCACATCACCGGATATATTAACAAGTGGTTGTTTCCCAGCACCATTACCAAAGCCAAGATATTCTATACCAATCCATCCAGGAGCCAAAAAACCATATGTACTCATTAAAAACATAGTAACACCAGCTTGAGAAACAGTAGGGAACACGTCTGGATATAAATAATTATCCACATCATTTTTCAAACTCATACCAATTATTCCTGCATAAAATACTTCATTTTTGGTCATTAAAGCAATTGGGTAAGTCAAATCCCCATTACCATTTTCACTATAGACTGTAAAACGATCATTTTCATGTGCACAAGTTAAATTTCCACTGTAATTCTGCTTCTCACCTAACCTATAACGGTAATTACACCAAACAGTATCTTCCAAATTATTTAATGAAATTAACATATTATCAGTAAACCACTTATCAACTACTGTTTTTATAACGGAGTCTTTTTGATTTTCTCTTAAACTTTCAAGAGCTTCTTCTAAAGTACCATTTTGAAATAGCAATGCATACATAGCAGTTTTTGCAATAAAAGAATTTGTATAATACAATTTTGAACAAGTAATTGCACCACTATTACATGTATATCTATAACCAGTTTTAAATTCGTTTTGGTAATCATCACTTAAAGTTATTGTATCTTGTAATGTATAAACCCCATTTTCATATGTATAACTTTTACCAAATATTGCACCACTTTTTATCGGTATATTTTGACCATAACGAGAAATCCCAGCAGTAACATTATCTTCATTACCATACATATACCCATCATAAGCAGGATCTAAAGTATTATCATTAAATATTGATTTTGCAATAATAAAATCAGTTGGTGCGCTATTAACACATGTTCCATCTGTTGGACTTCCATTATATATTAATTTAATTCCGCCGGTCTCAGTTGTTCTTACCATCTTCCAACAAAAACCACCAAATATTACATTATTATTTTCTACAGCTCCCCTGTAATAATAGATTGGATATTTATCACTTGCACTTGATGTTAAAGTATATACGCCTTTGCCATTTGTATCACTTGATACTGCACTAAAGTCTATTCCACTACTTGATGTTACATACGTACTTGCTATACTATCTAGAACTGCTTCTTTTTTTATTACATCCATTAA
>CAKOLG010000029.1 GCA_934096175.1 uncultured Bacilli bacterium | reverse complement strand
ATAAGTTTAGAACTTTGGTATTCTGTTCAAGAAAAATTATCTAGAACTAAAAAGGCTTGTAAAAATGGAAAAGTACATTTACTGGCTAATAAGGTTTATTGTGGAATTTGTCGAGGAATATTTTATAAATGCGGAAAAAGTAATTCTATAGGCTACAGCTACTTATGTTGTAAAGACAAAAAAACAAACTGGTCTAATTGTAATAATAAAAAATGGATAAGTGAAGAATTTTTACACAATTATATAAAAGATAAAATAAATATCCTTTTGAAAGAATTTTATAGTCCAAAAAAACAAATTGAAATTTATAATAATATGGTAGAAAATGATTTATTTAAAGAACAAAAAAACAATTTAGTTAGAGAAAAAAATAATATATTCAAAGAGCTAAAAAGCAAAAGTTCATATTATCAATGTTTATATGAAGATTTAAAAAAAGGTCTTTTAAATGCAGAACAATATATATCTTTAAGAACCAAATACAAAGAAGATAATAGTAAACTAGAAGAAAGATTAAAAATTATTGAGAAAAATCTATTATTAATAGAAACAAAACAAAATAAACTTAAAAATAAAAAAAATTTATTTAAAAAATATAAGCAAATTGATGAATTAAATATTGATATAATTGATGAGTTTATTGATAAAATCGAAATTGGAAAATACAACGAAAACCAAAACGATCGCAATATTCATATAATATGGAATTTCACCGAATAAAATTATCTTGGAAGAAATTTTTATATGTAGCAACAGGACCAATAGGAGCAACAGGAGCAACAGGACCAACAGGAGCAGCAGGAGCAACAGGACCAACAGGACCAACCGGAGCAGCAGGAGTAGCAGGAGCAATAGGAGCAACAGGACCAACAGGACCAACAGGCCCAACCGGAGCAGCAGGAGCAAGCGGAGCAGCAGGAGCAGCAGGAGCAACTGGACCAACAGGTCCAACAGGAGCAGCAGGAGCAGCAGGAGCAACTGGACCAACAGGCCCAACCGGCCCAACAGGCCCAACCGGCCCAACCGGCCCAACAGGCCCAACAGGAGCCGCACCTGTACTCACTATTGGAACAGTTACAACAGGAGCAGCAGACTCACAAGCCACAGCGTCCATAACAGGAACATCACCAAATTTTGTTCTTAATTTGACAATTCCTGCCGGACCAACCGGCCCAACGGGAGCAACAGGTCCAACCGGACCAACCGGAGCAGGAGCATAGAAATCATAAATGAATAAAAAACTTAAAATAGCTGTATATGCAATATCCAAGAATGAAGAAAAGTTTGTTCAAAGATGGTTTGAATCTATGAAAGAAGCAGACGCTATTTATGTTTTAGACACAGGATCTACCGACAATACTGTTTCAATACTGAAATCTTTAGGAGTAAATGTTAAAATTGAGCAAATTACCCCATGGAGGTTTGATGTAGCTCGAAATAAAAGCTTAGATATGGTTCCCAAAGACGTTGATGTATGTGTGTGCACTGACTTAGATGAAGTATTTGAAAAAGGTTGGCGTAATAAAATAGAGGAAACTTTTAAAAATGCCAACCGTCTTCGCTATAAATACAACTGGTCAATAGATGAAGAAAATCGTCCCGTAGTTTCTTTCCTTTATGAAAAAATTCATGATCGTAAACATTATAAATGGATTTACCCTGTACATGAGGTACTAAAATGCTCTTTAAAAAATGAAATAGTTAACACCAATGAAACAATAGTTTTAAATCATTATCCAGATAAAAATAAATCTCGTTCACAATATTTAAATCTATTAGAACTATCTCTTAAAGAAAATCCTGATAATGATCGTACTACTCACTACTTAGGTAGAGAATACATGTATTATGGTAAATGGAACGAAGCTATTGAAACTTTAATCAAACATACAAAAATGGAAGCAGCTTGGTATTTAGAACGTGCCGCATCAATGCGTTTCATAAGTAGATGTTACCAACAACTAGGAAGAGTAGATGAAGCCGAAATATGGTTAAATAAAGCAATTCTAACCTCACCAAATGTCCGTGAACCATACGTTGAATTAGCTTTTTTAAAATTTGACCAACAAAAATATATGGAAACCATAAATCTTTTACTAAAAACTAAAACTATAACCAAAAATGAACTTCTATATATAAATGAACCATTCTGTTGGGATTCAACTATTGATGATTTATTATCCCTTTCATATTATAATTTAGGACTAAAAGACGAGGCCATATTTTATATCAATAAAGCACTAGCATATAATAAAAAGGATAAAAGACTAATTAATAATAAGAAGATATTTGAAAAATAATATCTTCTTTAATTTTATTATAAAAAAACATATTAAGTTAAAAAAACAATTACAATAACATTCAATAAACTTCATATTTCTGAATTTTTATAGTATAACATTCATATTTTATTATAGGTATAGGTGAAATAATGAAAAAGAAAAAAATTACGGTTTATGCGATAACCAAAAATGAAGCAAAAAATGTATTGTCGTGGTATTCTTCAATGGAAGAGGCAGATGAAATTATTGTTCTTGATACTGGATCTACAGATGATACTGTCAAATTGCTAAAACAATGTCCTAAAGTAATTGTCTACGAAAAGATAGTAAAACCATGGAGATTTGATGTAGCTAGAAATATTTCGTTATCTTATGTTTCAGAAGATACAGACATTTGTGTTTGTACAGATTTAGATGAAAGATTTGAAAAAAATTGGCGTTTAAACTTAGAAAAAAATTGGCCTGAAGGTACAACGCGTGGTAAATATTTATATAATTGGAATTTTAACGAAAAAGGTGTACCAGCAACAACTTTTTATTTAAATAAAATTCACTCTCGTCATGATTACAAATGGGTGCATCCAGTCCATGAAGTTCTAGAATGCATAAACAAAGAACATGAAATCTTAATACCAAATGTAACACTAAATCATTATCAAGATTTCACAAAATCACGCACGTCGTATTTACCACTGTTAGAAATGTCAGTTGAAGAATGTCCAGAAGATGACCGCAATATGCATTACTTAGGTCGTGAATATATGTACTATGGCGAGTACGACAAAGCTATAGCAACATTACATAAACATCTAAAAATGAAAAATGCTACTTGGAAAGATGAACGTTGTGCCTCAATGCGTTACATTGCATATTCTTATTTACAAAAAAATTATTTAGAAGAATCAATTTTATGGTATAAATTAGCAATTAATGAAGCTCCATATTTACGCGAACCTAAATATGATTTGGGCTATCTATACTATTTAAATAATGATTATGAAAAAGCTTATTACTACTTAAAAAACGCTTTAAAAATAAAAGAAAAAAGTTTAACTTACATTAACGAAGAGAATGCTTGGAACTCAAATATATATGATATTCTATCAATCGCTTGTTATTACATAAAACACTATAAAGAAGCTATTAAATACTCTAAAATAGCTATTCGAACGAACAAAGACGATAAACGTCTTCAAGACAATTATCAAGTATTTAAAGACACTTATCATAATTACAAACAAAAAGAGAAAATCTAACATGATTTCTCTTTTTTCATATTTTCTAAAATTATTTTAATTTCTTCATTTGCTCTTTCATCAAAAGGTAAAACAAATTTTTCAATATATCCATCTTTATGAATAAATAAAACAAAATCATCACCCAAATAAATTGTTCCAATATTATTATAATTAATATCAATTATACATTTATTATTTAACTCACGATATATATATAAAATTTTACTTATTTTATTTAAATATTCATCATTTACGTTATTACTTAACTTTATAATATCATTTCTTTTTCTCAAATACTTAGCTTCAATATCATAATATTTAAAATTATTTTTATCAACAACTTTATTACTTGCTACTAATGTACTTACATTATCTGCATAATTACTAAAAATAACATTATTTTTAGATACTTTATAATCATCTCTAATAGGATATCCAATAATAGGGCATAAAGTAGTATCAATTTTTAAACCATTTTCATCATTAAAATAATAATTATTAACAATTGTTATAAAATCTATAGAATCACTATCATCTTTCATAATATTAATTAATTCTTTACCAAAATTCTTAATAACATTAATAAAACTAACTTTAATATTACTTTCAATACTATTTAAATACAATGTATTTCCATTTCTCACACCAATTACTTTTGCCACTAATTCATCATCAACATAAATACCCAATTGACAACCATTTTTACTTAATAAAGAATAAGTCAGCAATTCATTACCTATTGCACCAACTCTATAAACAGAATTATTAATAGGTTTTAAGTAATCTTGACTATATTTATCAATAAATTTAACACAATATTTTTCTTCTCTATAACATAAATATGGTAGAGTAGATAAAACCTGTTTATAAGATTCTTTATATAATTTAATTAACAAATTATATCTGTCATTTAAATCAATTTCATAATAATTAAAATTAAACAAAGACCTAATTAAATCTTTATCTAAAGTATTAAATAAAACATCATTTTTAAAACTAATTAGTTGTAAAATATTTTCAATCTGTATCAAAGATAAACTATATATATCTTCATTTAATATTTTTACATAATCAATAATTTCATCCCATTTTGAAATAATAACACCTAAATTATCAACTAGACTTTCATAATAGCCATCAACAACCATTACCAAATTTTTCTTATTAAATAAAAATTCTAATAATAAATCTTTATTAACACATTTTTTACCAAATTCAAAACCATTAAATATTATTTCAATATCATTTAAACTAAATACTCTTCTTCTTAATTCATAATTTTCATTATTTATCTTTAAATCAAAATTATCTATATTAACTGCCCTAAAATACTCATTTACATAATAATTTTTAACTTTTACTTCATCTATAACCTTATTAATATATTTATAAGTTTTCTTAATAATTTCATCTATTATTTCATTATACTTCTTATACTCTATAATCTCATCAATATTATATATATCAATATTAGTATTATAAATAAATTTTAGAAAATATTTATCTATGTACACTTCTCCATGGATAAGATTAACTATCTCACTTAATTTATTAAAATTCTTAACTTCACTAACTTTTGCCTTAAAAGTAATACTAGTTCCATAACAAATATAATTCATAATTGATATAATTTCATCTATTCCATATTTTTTCTTTAAACTATTAATTTTATCATTTAAAATAGTCACATATTTTAAATCATTATTGAATTTTATATAAACGTCATAATTAGCTGGTTTATTTATTCCTAAATGTTCTAGACAATTAACATAATCTAATCTATCATTTGCAAGCGGAATTAATACATGCTCCAAAATATCCTCAAATTCTTGTTCATTATTTCTTAGATAATTAACATAGTTATCTTTTAATAAAGTAATATCAATATTATTTTTTAAAAAATTAATTCCAAAATGAGGCTCTGTTAACGCTCTAATAAATACTTTAAGTTTCAATTTAGTCAAAAATTCTTTTCCAGCCAGTTTCCTCTTCTTAAATAAAACATTTTCTTTAATTTTAAAGTTATTTAAAATTCTTTTATCAAATTCATCATTATATTCATTTTCTTTTCTTTTGATAAACTTATTAATAAAACTATTAATATAATTTATAATATCTTTTTTAGATAATTCCTCGTTCTCATTATAATAATTAACAAAACTATAAAATTTATTTAATATACTATTATAATCATCATATTTATTTTCTAATAATATATATATTGAATTGTCTAAATAAGTATTATTGCCAATTATTTTTGCAAATTTAACTATATCATTCGTTCTTTCTAGCTTTAATAGATTGTCTATAACTTGTGTAGCCATATTATTAAAAATAGCGTCGTTTTCTTCTTTAAACCTTCTAATTTTTTCTTGAACAATTTCTTCTTGGAGCTTCTTTACAAAATCAAGCGTTACATCTTTATTTCCTTCTGTAACTAATAAAATAGTTCTTTCTAACCCTAAGGTTAAATAACTTGCTAAAACACACTTATAATTACTAATAGTAGGGATAGCTTCTTGCTTAGATAATACGCCCTTTGTTCTAATAGTTTCATACAAATAATTAACTTCTTCAAAATTAATTTGTTTTAAAGTTTTATCATCAATATTTAAAATTAACTTACATAAATCTTTATCATTAAATATACTTAAATCCAAATTACTTTTCCAATATTCATTAACAAAATTAATAATATCATTTTTAACTAAACTATCAATAATAACCTTATTACTTAAAAAATCAAATATATTAATCTTTTTTAATAAACATATATTAATTATTTCATAATTACTTAATTTATTTATTAAATAGGGAAGAGTTACATAATATAATACTTCTTCATCATTTAAATACTTTAACATTTCAAATATCATACTATGATCACTTTTATTTACTAATATTGGACTATCTAAAAATCCTTTAATAAATATTGTATCTTTAAGAGTTATTTCTACATTTAAATGATTAACTTTAGCTAAAATATTCTTCCTTTGTAACATATTAAAAGATGCTTTAAAACTTAATTTATTTAACATTAATTCTATTGCAAAAGAACTCATATCAAAAACAAAAGTATCATTTCTAAGTAAATTAACTATATCATCTTCAACAAAACTTTCATTAATAGCTTCAATCATAATAGTATCTAAAAATTTATTAAATAAATTATAATTATTAAATATTTCATTTCTAATATTAACACTTAAATTACTAAAAGGATTAATATCAATACTATGTTTTGAACATTTTAATAAATTATCCTTATTAAAATATTCATCAGCTTTACTATTATCATACTTATATAACCTTACAATAATAGTTGCAAAAGCATCACTATCTAAATTTTTATATTTACTTAATTTACTTATTTCAATAATACTAAATAAATCCAAATACTTATTATTAAACTTCCCAACAAAGTTAGGATTATCTAAAATAAAATCATGTATTTTTTCATTATCATCATTTTTAAAACTTAAACTATTTCTAGCTAGTAAATTATAAATTTTATGGTTATTCTTATATAAATTATAAAAATCTTTAAAACTTTTACATTTTTTTAATAATAATTGAGTGTAGCATTCTTTATTTAATAAAGAACAAAATTCATAATCATTAAAGTTAATATTATTTAATAAAGTAGTTGAATAATTAAGATATAAACTAAATAATTCAATCTTCTTTCGAATATCATCATTACTAAAAATTTCTTTTAATAATTTATTACTTTTAAAATTATTAGTATTTTTACATTCTTGGTTAAGCAGTAAATTATCTATTTCATCATACTTACTCTTACTAATCAAATAATCTAATTTTTCTTTATCTTTTAAAGTATTCCAAATATTAATATAAATATTATTATCTTTAATTAAATCTTTATACTTATCATTATTTTTAATAATATTAATTCTTTTTTCAACATCTAAACTAATTAAAAATTGATTTATATATTCATCATAAGCATAATAATTTTCATTATTTTTAGAAGAAATAATAACCTTTAAATCTTCAATTAAATTATCACTTTTATTTAAAAAAACACATATTTTATCTAAAACATCATTATCTTCTAGATCTAATGCTAAACTTACATATAACTTTTTATGAACAATTTCTTCTAATTTAGTTTTAAGCTCCTGAATCGTCATAATACCCCTCCATATTATTTAATTAATTATAGCATAAAAAAACTTAAACAATTAAAAAAATAAGCCTTTTAAGCTTATTGATTATTATTAACCTTAACTGCATGAACAACTAATCTTCTATTATTATCTAAACATGTTGATAAAGTTAATATCTTATCTTTAGTAGTAACTTCAGTACTTAAATTAATTTGAGATCTTCCTATAATCTTATCTAAAAAAAGTCGATATTCATCTTCATCATTAAATGTAGTATATAAATAATCATTAGTTACATCTATACCATATATTGAAAATACCTTCCATTGAATATTCTCATACAATGTATTAAATGTAATATAAAGATTACTTTCATTTTTATGCCAATTATTTTCTAAAACTTTACTTAAAGTACCAAACATAACACCGCTACTATATCTATTATGTGCATATATAATTGTATTATCATCAAGTTCAGTTTGATTATTACGATAATCCATAAAAACCCAACCATTATAATCCTTTTCCTTATAAAAATTATACTTTAAATAATAAGCATTATCTGTAGTTTTTACAACCGGATAATCAATTCTGGTTCCATTAACAGTTAACCATCCTACAGTATCAGGATTTACTGGTAATAACTTATCATATGAATTAATAATTGTCTTGGCCTCTTCAGTTGGTTGAATTTCATTATTACTTTTGTTATCATCTTCCAAGTTATCAACAGAATTATTATCATCTTCATCATTATTTTTATCATTCTGCTCATCTTTATTATTGTCAGCCTCTGCCATCAAAGCTTTAATTTCTGTAGTAATCTGACTAACTTTTTTCTCAGATTGATAATTATTATAAAAAATATAACCTAATACCGAACCGACTATTAAGAAAATTAAAATTGAACAATATTTCAAAGTAATAAAAATAATTTGTTTAAGATAATTTTGTTCCAAATAGTCCTTAGAATAAACTAATGTCAATTTTATTGAATAAAGCTTCCTAAATACCTTATTCATTGCCTTTAACTGCTCTATAACACTTAAATCATTAATATCATCATGAATTTGAATAACAATATTTTTCTTTTTTAATTTACTTAATACATTAACAATTTTCTTTATTGTATTACTCGAAAACTTTTCAAGATGAATTACTTTCAAATATTTATTAATACTACAAAAATCACTAAAATCATGTAAATCATCATCCGAAATAGTGTCATCAAAAGATAATTCCTTTTTATAATAAATACTTGAAAAAGAATCCAAATTATTATTTTGCATAAAATTACTTGTAAATAATACTTCATTACGTGATTCAACAATAATTTTATTTTTATCAAATAATTCAATAATAAAAGTAGGTATAGAGTAACAATCAACTTTTTTAACATTTTTAAGATTAATAATTTTTTCACAAATCGAATAAGAAATATTACTATCTTCTAATAAATTAACACAACTAACAGTTGATATATACTTTAGTATAGGTAATACAACTTCTGCTATTTGATTATTAGTTATATAAACTGAAATATCTTTTTTTTCTTTAGTTATATCAGCTAAAAAAATACTAACAATTTCAATATTTTCACTTATATATTTATCACTAAAAACTAATTCATTATTAAATATAACACTAGTATTTAGTAAATTAGGATCAACAGGCTTATTAACATGATATTTAAATAATAGAGAATCATTACGTAAACAAATTGTAATTTTTTTCATTGCTTCACCTCTATTATATATTAGTATATATACTATAATATCATAAAATGTAAATTTTTCAAAAAAAATCTTTCTTTTGACAAAATTCATGTTATAATTAAAACAGAATAAGGAAGAATATAAGTAGGAGAGGTTATTATATGAAAAACATTAAGAATTATTTTTTATTTTCAATCTTAGCAATTTGTTCACTAACACTTATAGGAGCTAAAGAAGTTAAAGCTGCTGATGCAATGGCTAATAACTTTAGTATCGTATGTGATCCAACATCAATTGAAAAAGGTGATACATCTAATTGCTATATTATTGCCAATATAACTGCAGATTCTGCAACTGGTGCTGGTTTATATGCAGTAAATGCATACAACGTTACTACTAAACATTTGACAATTAAGGATTTTAAAAGTTCATTAACTGGTGTTACAACTGAAAAAACATTGACTTTAGGTCAAAGTAGCGCAATTAATACAAGCTTTAAATGTAATAGCACAACAGGAAAATGTTATACAGTATTTTCATCAACTGCAACAGGCGCAATCAAAGCTCCAACTAAAACAGGAGTAAACATAATTGATAATAGTACAAACTACAAAGGTTATACACCTATTGGGTACTTTACAGTTACCTTAGATGATACAGCAACAACTAAAGACTGTGGTGAAATTTGTGCAGCAATTCAATATGCAGTTAAAAGTACAGAAATAAATACTACTGCCGGTGGTCTAAACAATAATGGTACGACAAAGGCATGTGCTGAAATAACACCTAAGGCTGACCCTAACCCAGAAACAGGAAACTTTGCATCATACATGGTACTTATTGCTGGTGCTTTAATAGCTGTCGGCGCTATTACAATTGCTAAAAAACATAATAAATTCTATAGAGTTTAAGATCCGTTCGGATCTTTTTTTTTGCATAACTTGTCCAATGCCTTCATATAGTACACTAGGAGGCAAATATGAAAACAAATGGACTAAGTGATAAAGAAGTAATTGAATCAAGAAAAAAATATGGTTCTAACGTCATCGCAAGCAAATCTAAAAATAGCTTTATAAAATTATTTTTAGAATCTTTAGGTGATCCAATTATTAAAATATTGATAATAGCACTTCTCGTAAAAATAATTTTTCTATTCCGTGACTTTGATTTCTTTGAAACAATTGGAATAGTTATATCTATTCTTGTAGCTTCTTTAGTATCAACAATTTCAGAATATGGTAGTGAAGCTGCTTTTAAAAAGTTAGAAGAAGAATCATCAAAAATAAAAGTCAAAGTATTTCGTAATAAAGAAATTAAACAAATTTTAATTGACGAAATAGTTGTTGGTGATTGTGTAATTCTTAACAGTGGGGATAAAGTACCAGCAGATGGATACATTATAAAAGGTCAAATAGAAATAGACGAATCAGCTATCAACGGCGAAACTATTCCTAAAAACAAAGAACCGAAAGACAGTATTTATCGCGGAACTATAGTTACTAGTGGCGAATGTCGTATGATAATTGATAAAGTAGGTACAAATACCATGTACGGTAATATAGCTAAAGAATTAGGCGAAAAAGTTCCAACATCACCACTTCGTACAAGATTAACACATCTCGCTAAACAAATTAGTAAAATGGGGTACATAGGGGCAATTTTGGTTTCACTTTCATTTTTATTCTCACGTTTAATTATTGAAAATAACTTTGACATTCAACTAATTCAAAGCGACATAACTAATTTAAAATTAATGTTTTCTTATCTCTTACATGCCTTAACTTTAGCGGTAACAGTTATCGTTGTAAGTGTTCCAGAAGGACTTCCTTTAATGGTAACATTAGTTTTATCAAGCAATATGCGTCGTATGTTAAAAAACAATGTTTTAGTTCGTAAACTTGTCGGAATTGAAACAGCTGGCAACCTTAATTACCTAATAACCGATAAAACAGGTACATTAACTAAAGGTAAACTAGAAGTAAATGAAATAATAACAAGTAATCTGGCACCTATCAAAAACTTTAATACTATTTCTAATTATGAACTAAAAAATACAATTTATAAATCTATTTACTATAATAATTCAAGCAATTTTGATAGTACTGGCAAAATAATTGGTGGAAATAGTACTGATCAAGCCTTATTAAACTTCATTAAAGAAAATTTTAATATTTCTTGTCAAATCATTGAATATAAACCTTTTAATAGTAAAGACAAATACTCTTTAGTAAGTATAAAAGATACTGAAACAGCAACCTATATTAAAGGTGCTCCTGAACTTATAGTATCTAAGTGTAGTAAATGCATAAATGAGTTAGGACAAACAAAATACTTTTTAAACAAAAATGAAATATTATCCAAATTAAAAGAATCTACTAATAAAGGTTTAAGAGTAATAGCATTAGCTAAATCACCTACATATCATATAACTAAAAAATTTGAAAACTTAATTTTTATTGGTTTAGTTACTATTAAAGATGAACTAAGAGCAGAATCTAAGCCAAGTATTCAATCAATTAAAGAAGCTGGTATTACTCCAATAATGATAACTGGTGATGATATTCTAACGGCTGTTAGCATAGCTAAAGAAGTAGGCATTATAACTCAAAGTTCCGATTTAGCATTAACAAGAACCGAATTAGCTAGTATGAGTGACGAAGATTTAATAAAATACCATAAGCAAATAAAAGTTATTGCCCGTGCTTTGCCCTCAGATAAAAGCCGTTTAGTAAAAGTTTTACAATCCTTAAATTATGTTGTAGGAATGACAGGTGATGGAGTAAACGATGCCCCAGCCTTAAAAAAAGCCGATGTCGGATTTGCCATGGGCAGTGGCACTGAAGTTGCCAAAGAAGCAAGCGATATAGTAATTTTAGACGATAATATAAAATCAATTACCAAAGCCATTCTTTTTGGTCGAACAATCTTTAAAAGTATTAGAAAATTTATAATATTTCAATTATCTGTCAACATTTGTGCTGTTGCTATTTCCATAATAGGTCCTTTTATTGGCATTGATACGCCCATAACTATTGTTCAAATGTTATGGATAAATATGATAATGGATACATTAGCAGGTATTGCCTTTTCCTATGAACCACCATTAGAAGAATACATGAAAGAACCACCTATAAACAAAACAACGCCTATTATTGATAAATATATGTTAAGTGAAATTTTGGTATCAGGTATATATCAGGCAATCATTTGTATTTTATTTTTAAAAGTCCCATTTATAAATGATTTTATCAGAAACGATCCAACTAATAAATATTTAATGACTTCTTATTTTACATTATTTGTACTAATAGGTGTCTTTAATGCATTTAATGCTCGAACTAAAAGAATAAATATATTTGCTAACTTAAAAGATAATAAACCATTTATTATGATTATAACTTTCATTTTATTAGCTCAATTATATATAATTTACAATGGTGGAAATGTATTTAGAACTTATGGATTAACAGTTCCAGAACTAATTTATGTAATTATGATTGCCTTAACAATAATACCTATCGATTGGTTAAGAAAATATTATTTAAAAAGGCGTAAAATTTGACATCTCCCCAACTTTAAGTATAATACCTTCTATAAAAAGGGGGTTTTTTTATGGCTTCAAAATATGATGAATATTTAGAAGAAGAAAATTGGCGAGAATATCTTGATGAACCAACATTTGCCGAAGCTCTTGCAAAAGTTGACTTTATTATTGCTCCGCTAGATTTTTTACACAAAACCATTTACGATGTTGACGACCGAGCTACCAACGTTTACTTAGAAATGATATATGAACATAATGAGAAAATTAAAGCTTCTTTAGTTAATGAAAAAAAACATTTATTACAAATGATAAATGCCACAAACTCTTTCACAGAAGAAGTAAAAAAACCGGCAGTACAAATCGTAGAAGAAAAACAAACAGTTGCATATAGTGATTTAACAAGTGAAGCAAGTAGATTAATTACTTACAAAGACGTTGAAGAACAAAAAAAGCAACTACGTTCAATACCCCAAGATAAAATTGAAAACTTAAAATTTGCTATTTTTAGAATAATTAAAGAAATAGAGCTAACAATCAAAAAAACTCTATTACATAATAAGACAGCATCAATTACATCTTTACAACATCAAATAGAATCATATAGACATCTACTTTCTTTAATAAATAGCGTAGAAATAAAAGAAGAAACACCAACTATAAATCAAGAAACCGCCATCAAATACAATTTGATTTTTTTACCCGATTCCAAAAATGGTACTTACCTATATGGAGACATAGCTTTATACTCTGAACGTTTCAAAGAAATTAAAAGTACATTAGATAAAGTAGCTAGCTCATACTTCTTGAGTACTCATGATATAGAAAATCTTCGTGGTGAGTATAGTAACTTATGGGAATATAAAAATAAAACTGGTATTAGAATTTTATATTTAATTGTTAACAATAACATCATAATTACTTCATTATTCTTTAAAGATAAACAAAAAAGCACTAAAATCTCTGCATACTATGCTGAAGCAATTAGAAGATTTAATAAAGGAAAAGATTATGTTTTACAAAATGTTAATAATCCAAACTTCCTTATTGAGCAAAAAGAACTACTAGGTGACATTTTTAACTTATTAGAATCGCAAAAAAGTAAATCTTTAACACTTAAGGCAGGTGAATAATTATGGAAAAAAGAATCGCATCTCTTATTAAAATTTTAGAGGAAGATGTTATTGACACAGAACAAAATGGCGTAGAAACAGTTCCTCTTGAATACATCGAACGATTAAATAAAATAATAAACCTAAATAAACCTACAAAGCATGCAGAACTATCAGCAATTCCTAATTTTGAAATATTCCAAATTTTCTTTATTGCTTTAAACGCGTCAGATAAGAGTTATGAAGAATTAATCCAAATTTCTGAACCTTTAAAAGATACCATTAACAATTGGACTTTTGAAAATTCATTTCAAGATTTGCGTGATTTAGTAAATCTTTATCCTGAACATGAAGAAAAATTACCAAATGAGAATGCTAAACAATTAGAAAAATTAGGCTTAAAAAGTATTAAAGAAAGTCATTTAAAACATACTTTAGTTGCAATGGTTCACTTTCTTAATTTTAAAAGTAAATTTAAAAGCCCTGCTATTTCACATATTAAAGTACCTTATATTAAAAATACCCAATTCACCATAATTAGTAATATCTCAGATACTCTTGACAATTTAAAAATTTTTAAAGACTGTTTTGCAAAAACTTATAGACTTTCTGTTAACTTTAATAAAAATAATATAAAATATTCAAATGAATTAATTGCTCATTTACGTGAAAAAGGCTTAGATGGTATTGGTAAAATAAAACCAGAATGGTATGAATACATATTACCAGATGCTATATATGAATTATTACTATTATTAATGGAAAAAGGTACAGAAGAGTATTTCAATATTATGCTTGAAAAAGAAAGTTTATCGGCTATTATTAATAAAACTCCATTGACAAAAGTTCTATTTGAATTAGGTATTAACATTAATTCCTG
>CAKOLG010000028.1 GCA_934096175.1 uncultured Bacilli bacterium | reverse complement strand
CAAATGGAATGGGTTCAAGCTATGAATAATATTAAAAATAGAGCTGAAGAGATTGTTTTGAATGAAATTATATATGTGTAGGAGGATTTAGATATGGTTAATTTTAGAGATGTTAATGAAAATGATATTTTGAAAGAATGGTTTAATTTTATAGAAGAAACTTATTTGTGTTATGCAGATAAACAAGATAGAGAAAATGAGTTTAAATTTGATGGTTTTAGAGAAAATATTTTTAAGAATATTCCTAAGCAGAATCAAAAGTATGTTAATAAACAACTTGATCTTCTTTATGATGATTTTATGAGGTATTTGACTTATATTACTGAAAAGTATTATAGAAATGGGTTCGTAGATGGTTCTCAGTTAGTTATGGGGTGTTTTGATGAATAAATAACATTTAATCTAAAAAAAGCAAGAATATATATTTAAATATAATCTTGCTTTTTTACTATTCCTCTAATATATATTTTGTTCTTGATCCTTCATTGTCTTTAAAAGTTACCTCCGTAATTTCACCACATTCCTCACACTTAATATATAATTTTGTTACTATAGAATCATCGCCATGCTCATCCCCTATTATAGTAACCTTTTTACTTTTACAGTTTTTACATATAAATTGAGAAATAGGATCAAATATTTTGTGTTGAATATTTTCATATATACTTATTAATGAAATAATTAATGCTATACATGTTGAGCTTTCATATATTGTAGTATTTTGTGAGTGTGTTATTTTGTTAGCATAATCCCATGTTGCTTCTGTTATTTTTTTTATATAACTTCTGTAATCACTATTTTCACTATCATTTAAATAAAATTTTATAAACAATTCTGCTTTCTTTTTAAAATTTGATTTTTGAGGTTGTTCTTCTTCTCCTTCCATACCAGGTTTATAAATTGCATTTCCAAGTTCTATTAATATTTCTCTACATTGAACACCAATTGCTTGAAAATCTTCTACTTCCTTTGCACTTTCTAATTGATCTGCAGTATTTCTAAGCTTTCTTAATAGTACTGGTGTTATTTCTATACCTAGTGTTGCTGCTTTGATATAATCTTCAGAAGTATATTCTTCCCTAGCTTTCATCATTCTACTCATTAATCCTATATGAAAAGAATAAACTTCATCAGATGTGAGATATAAAGCATCTTGTGAGTATAAATTCATTGGCAATTCTTCTCCTTCAACTACCCACCAATTTCCAGCTGTATCTGTTTTTACATTCCATACATTAACTTCAAATTCTAAATCATCAAATGAGCTTTCAATTTTAGCACTAATTACTTTGCATTTTCCTCCATTTTGTTCCTCTACATACTCTATAACTTCATCCATGTTTCGTTTCAATTCATGTTCTCCTTTTATTAAAATTTTTCTAATATATCTATTATAGCATTAATATTATTCTTCATAAGTTTCTATAATTCTTTTACTTCATCAACATTTAGCAAAACCTAATATTTCATATTTCTTATCTCTCTTCTATGACTTATTATTTATCATTTACTTGCCATTCGCCATTCTTTTTGCCGTTTTTTCTTTCTATTAAACCTTTTTCTTGCATTTCTGCCATATAAGTTTTTACAGTTCTTACAGATTTATTAATCTGTCTTGATATTTCTTCCTGAGTAGTTGCTGGATTAGTTTTTAATATGCTGATAATTGCCAATTCTTCTAAAGTGTAATTATTGCACTTTAAATTATCAGTTCTTGCACTTTGAATATTATCTATATGAGTGTATCTATTTTTTAATTCATAATTTGAATTTGCAAGTAAATTATAGAAGAATTTTTCTAAAAATGAAGTATCCTCGAATACATTTTTTTCAAAATTTTTGTAATTAGCTCTTACTAATGAATTTCTAAAATACCACGAATTTTCAGCAAATACTTCATCATTAATATTAAATCCAAAAGTTCTTAGATATTTTATAATAAATACTGCTGTTGTTCTTGTATTTCCTTCGCAAAATGGATGTACTTGCCATATATTTGATGTAAATCTACATAGATGTTTAATAGATTCATCCAAACTTAATCCTTTATATAAAAAATTTTTTTCTTGGTCGAAGTCATATTCTAATGTTTCTTTTATTGTATCAAATGGTGCATATATTACTGTATCTCCATTTAACACCCATTCTTTTTTAGTAAAGTTATAATCCCTATATACTCCTGCTCCATCAAATATCTCTTTAAATAATCTTTTATGAATATTTAATAATTCTGTTGGTGAAAAATTAAATGCTTTTTCACTTAATACTTCTGTAATCCTTACTGCAACTTTATCAGCTTCCTCGCTCTCTTTTTCAAAGTTTTTTCTACTACCTTGAACTTCATAATATTCATCTATTCTTGTTTTTACTTCTTCAATATCTATTGTTCCTTCAATATGTTCTTTAGCAGTTTTTATTAAGTATTTTGAAGGTTTTAATCCATCTACATCTTGCAAACCTATAGCTGTTTCCCATGTTTTAGTTTTTTCTACTCTATTAGGTTCACCTTGTTTAATATATTCTGATAATTCTAAATTCCAATCTTCTTTTTGATCCATTAGAAATACCTCCTACATATATATTATATCAGTTATCTGATATAATATCAATATTTAAAGTGCAATTTTTGCACTTTAAGATGTAAAAATTGCACTTTAACTTATAAATGTTGTAATTATCCTGTATTTATTTATTAAATCTTATATTAATGAATACGAAATTCATCCAGTATTACTCCCGCCTTTTCATAATTTAACTCTATTAATATTTTCAAAATTTTCTCATAAGCCTCAATTAAATCAGATTCTTTTTTTATATCATCACTAAAATTTATAAAAGCTTTAGTAATGATCCTATCTATAATTATTTTTGTATCTCCTTCAAAATTTCTTTCAAGGATTTCTTTATTAAATTTTAGAATTTCTTCTAAAGATGTCAATATTTCGGGCAATAATTCATCTATTTTTAATAAATAAATTGTTCTCATCGAATTTTCTATATCGTATTTTCCATATTCACACAACTGCTCATTCAAAAATTTTTTATCTTTATACTCATACTTTGTTTTGATTTCATATGGATTCCACTTATCAAATCTTCCTGGAGATAAATATAAACATTTGCTTAACTCTTGTTTTACATATTCCAATTTTATATCTTTAACTTTTTTCTCAATATATTTTATTTTTCTTTTAATAATTGCTCTCATGTTTTTATCGTTATAAGATTTACAATATAAAGCAATAAAACAATTTAAAATCTCTAGATAAAATTCAATAGCTTCTTTTTTAAATTCTGAAAAATCCACATCATCAAACATTATATCAATTATTTTTTCATAGTCTTTATCCATATAAGCTAACTCTCTTTCAAATAACCTAATAATTTCATGTTCTTGATACATATCCAAAATATCATTTTTATATTCATTAGAATAATCATTTTTTATGTCTATGATAAGTCTTATTATCTCTTTTATTATTTTACAAAATAAATTATCATTAAAATTTTTTCCGCAGTTTGCAATACAGCATAAGCTATTTAGATCATAATTGGTAATATTAAATTCTGTTATATTTAATTTTTTCATTGAATATAAGTAGTTTTCTATTATACCAATTCTATGACTTTTATATTTTTTTTCTTTTTCTTGTTTAACCTGAATATCAACACCATTTAATCTAGGAATTTTGTTTGGAACAAATTTAAAATCTTTATTTCTTTGTTTTATATATGTTGCATTAAATTTTTGGTGTTCCATTTCATCTTTAGATAACTCTATAATTGTATTAAATATGCTATTTGATAGTTCACTGTCTTTTCTTAAATATTTAATTATTTCCTCTTTTATAGAATTAATAATTCCATCATATCCGCTTTCATTAACAAATTTTAAAACAATTAACCTAATCCTATTTTTAGTTTTTACAGGAATATCTACATATAATTGTTCAATTAATTTCGAAATTAAATGTGGCTCGAATTCAAAGCTTTGATTTTTTAATATTTGCTCTATTCCTTCAATCCAAAAAATACAATAATCATTTTTCTTTTCTATAGATACGTTATCTTTTTGAAATATTGTTGATATCATACCTATTATTATTTTTTCAAGTCCAAGTGTTCTAATACTATCCTTATTTTTGACAGTTATAAACTCATCAATAAGGTTCACTAATAATTGAGAACAATCTTTTTTTTCTTTTAAATCTTCGTTATATTGATTTAATTTTAATATTAGGTCATTGCTTATTAATTTGTTTTCTTCGTGTCTCTCTGTTACTTTTTTTGCTTCTCCAGTAACATTTGCCTCAATACTAATTATGTTATTATCTAATTGTTTTACTTTTGCATTTCTAAAATCCATTTTCTGAATTTGAAGATATTTAGAAGCATTTTCTTCATCATTATTAACAATAGAATATAAGTAATCCAATATCTTATAGCATTTTTCTATTATTTTTGAATCTCCGTTTATTTGTATATTTTGTGCATATTGTTCTATACTAATATTACATTTTGAATCTTTTGAATACCTATTTTTTATACCAGGAATACCTGCTTTTTGAAATATTTGTTTTTTTAGCATCTCTAATTGTGGATTTGATAAATATGTTGCATATCTTGATATATCCCATTCCACAATATCTATGCTAGATATTAAATCAAGTGCATAGCCTGGAAACTCATTTTGATAGTGCATTCCTATGGATTCTAGTACAGTTAGTAGTAAAATATTATTTGATTCTTTATATATTTTGCTTCTTATGTATTCTAAAAATTTAAGAGTATCTTTGTCGAATATATTTTTATCAATGTAATTAATCATTGCTTCTTTAATATTATAAACAATATCACTTAATAAATTATGAACATAGTGATCTTCTGTACATCCCATCCACATATTAGGATTTCCATAATATTCTCTTTGTATATTATTCTCATCTATAAAAATCAATTTTATTTTCATAAGATTTTCTGGATAATTTCGAGCATATTTTTCTACACATTCATTTACAAATTTTATTGCCCAATCTAAGCCTTTCCAAAAGTTATTTCTAAATATATTCCAAAGGAATATATTGTTTTTTACATTAGGATATAAGTGATCATAATCATCTCTTAATCCATATGGGTTATCTTCTATATAGTAAAATCTGTTATCTTCTTTTTCCTTTTTCCATATCATACTCGCCATATCACATAATTTTTCTGGAAAATTTACAGTAAGTTGAGGCCATGAATTTTTTATTATAAATTCGATAATCTTTTTAGCAATTCTCCTTTTATTTGTATCAGTTCCATTATAGTATTCTATTATTTTGCCAAAAAAAGTATTTAACCAAGCTTTACAATAATTTGAAAGCTTAAAAGTTACAATCAAACATTTATTGATTTCATCCAATATATTAAAAGTTTCCTCTTTAAAAGATTCTTCTATATAAAATTGCATAATTGTGCATATTTTTTTTGCTATACTTTCTTTTTGTTTTCTTTGTTCAATATAATCTAAGCATAATTTCACTATTTTATTTTTATTTATAATGTTCTTACAATATATATTGTTTTTTTCTACAATGCTTATTATATTTTCTCTTCCAGCTCCAACAGGAATAAGTTGAACATCGGAAAAATCTTCATAGTTTACAATTTTAGCATCATACGAATATAAATTAATTATATCAATAAATTCTAGTAATAAACCTTTCTCTAAAATTTCCATCTCATTCTCTTCAAAAAAAGAATTACTATAATTAGACTTTACAATTCCTATTTCTGTCTGCTTTTTCCATTCTTCTGATATTTCATTGTCAAATATTAAATTATATATAAATTTATCCCTATTTTCTTTAGCTAATAATTTATTTGCTATCCATATTTGATACCTTCTATATACACATCTTCCTATCTTTTCAATATTTTTATAAAAATACTGATATTTACCTTTACAATCACAATATGTATTGTCAAAAAAATTTTCAAAACAAATATCTTCATAAATATCGTATTTTAATCTAATTCCCTCATTATTATAAGTAATAATTCCTTCAGTTTCTAAAACATTTAAAATTCTTGAATCAATATCTGTTTCTTTTATTCCTAATGTGAATTTCTGTGCTCTGTCAAAAACAATTTTATTTATCGCATCTTCAATATCTTTTAGGTTGATTTTATATTTATTTTCATTATTCTTTAAACAAATTATATTATTCCATATATACTCTCTAAATTTATTAATATCCGTTATATTATCGATATCTACACTATTTTTTATCATTATGTTTATATAAAATGGTGTTTTTAATAAACTTTCATATTTTTTATCTTGAGACATTTTCTTAATTAATGGATACTGTTTTTCTAAATCTTTTAATTCACATTCACTAATTTCATTAACATCGTAATCAACTATATTATATTTTGATTCTATTTTTATAAAAGCATTTTTATCGCTTGTCCTACACGATGTTATTATATATGCATTTTCATATTTTTGTACAACATTGTATAATGATTCTAACAAATCAAATTTTGTTTTAGAAGCATCGGCAATAAATTCTAAAGCATCAATGAAAAAAATAATTTTTTTACCATTAAGACATTCCAGGATTCTCCTAATATCTAAATTCCAGATTTTTTCTAAATGAGTTTCTTCTAAAAATCTTTCTGCACGTGCATATAAGACCATATTTTCGTCTTCAATAAACTTTTTACAAATTACAGTTTTACCAACACCTTCTCTTCCTTGAACAGAAATAAACTTAGCATTGTCTTTTCTCATTTTTTCTATCAATTCGTGTCTATCTATTACATACTCATCATTAATTTTTGTTTCTATATTACTAATTCCTATATTTTTACTATTATCTAAAGCATCTTCTAATTTTCTTGCCCACTCATTAAAACTTTCAAATTCAATTTTTATTAAACTATATAATTTTTCTTGGAATATTAAGTCATTTTGTGCTTTATTTATAATATCTTGTGTCGTAATTAAATTATTTTCTTTTATAAATGATATATTCCCAATTTGATTTGCACCAGTATAATCCTTAATATTTTTTATACTATCATTTTGTAATACAAAAAAATATACACTATTAATCTTTGCAAATCGATTCTTCTTATCGTCTCTTATATTTTCTAAAGTCTTTTTTATTTTTTGGTGTACATCACTTACTGTACTTACTTGGACTAAAATTTTTTCATCATCTGAAATTAAATCAAAATATGGAAAATTGCAGGTACTCTCATTTAAGTTGTGAAAATTCACTCCATAATATAATTTGCAAATTTCTTCGGCAAACAATTCAAACATTTTTGCAGAATCTAACAATCCCATCTTATTTGCCATTTCTATTTTTTGTTTATAAGCAGACATGTAATCTATAATAAATTCCATTCTATCAGCAGAATACATCATATTTTATGCTCCTTCTTCATCTTTCACATTATTGTTTAATTTTTCATACTAATTTCATCTATAATCCTATCTAAATTTAACTATTCTTTATTTATACCTTTGCATTTTATATCCGAATATAATTTTCCATATTTTATAACTTTATTACAATTTCTTATTTATATTTATTTTCATACTTTATTTAAAACTTTTTATTCATAATAATATATGTAAATGACATTAATATAAAAAGTATGAATATTATTAATGCTCTATAAATACACTTATAACTTGTATTCATATAATTATTTCTTTTGATATTTTGTAATATATTAAATTCTATATTGTTACTTATTTGTTTTTTACTTTCATCTGGCTTATTTATAGCGATTTGATTTATTTCACTAATACTATATAAAGCTAATATTCCCGCTAAAGCCATATATATCAGAACAATAATGCCAAAAGCAAAAGCTATATAATATATGTATATATTGTTATTTAAATATTCTTGAATAAATTTAACAAAATTAAATGATAGTGTTGTTGATATTGTAATAGCTATTAAAATTGACTTAACCTTATCTTCTAATTCTTTTTTTACATTTATTAAAAATTCATTATATTTTTTTAATTCATCTTTATTAGCTTTCTTATAATTTTTAATTGTTCTTTCTTGCATTGCATACTGATCTAAATCAAGCCTTTTTTCCTTTTCTTTTATTAATTTATTGGTTTTATACAAATCATATAATAAAAACATTTCTATTATTTCACATCCTTCATTAATAAATAATCGCAAATTGCTTCATCTATTCTACAATTACTTTTTTCATTTAGCCAAGCCCATTCACCCGTTGGATTTATCTCGATAAAATAGTACTTTCCATTACTTTCTATTAAATCAATCCCAGCAAATTCCAATTTAAATGTTTCAAGTATTTTTACACATTTTTCCTCAATTTCTTTTGGTAACTTCATTGCATTATATTCTATATTTTCTTTTTCTAATCTCCAATCTCCCTTTATACCAATGCTATTTTTTTCTATTCTCACTGGAATTATCTTACTTCCTATAACTGTAACTCTTATATCAGTTTTGTTATCAATATATTTTTGAAAAATAATTGGTGCAATATCTAATCTTGACCTTTTTAATTCTTTACCTGATATTATATTTGTATATGCAAATAACTCTTTGTTATCATGTTTTAATAGCACTGTATCTAATGATTTTACAACATATTGTTCATCATCTTTAATATTTAAATAATTTAAAGAATTCACTAATAATGTATAAGGAATATCAAACCCTATTTCCTTAGCTTTTTTTAGTTGTAATAATTTATCTTCTGCTTTAAATGTAGAATTAGGATTGTTTATCCATCTACAATTTTCAAAAATTGAAAGATTTCTTATGAATGACATCCATTGTGAACGATATAGTTGATTTTCTATGTCTAAAGTTTCATTAGAATTTTCTCTTAAAAATACAGGCGCTCTATAATAAATTGAAATCAAACTTCTATCTGAAATAATATATTCTTCCCCGTTTATCTCAACTAACATACTTGTACTTTCTATATCAATTTTTATTTTATATTTATTAAACATATCTCTATTCAATCTTATGTATTTCACATTCCTTTTATTTAATTCAATACATATTAAATCTGTTGTAAAATCCATTAAATTTGAAATAATAAGTACTTCTATTTCTTTATTCACCTTTTTGATCCTCTCCTGTTTCAACATCACATTTTTTTGAAGTTGGTTTTGAAAAATTACCATCTTCCATACAGGGTATTCCTTCTTTTGTAACCCAAAATCCCTTGATGTCATTAAACAAATACCCTTTCATTTTTATTTTGTTTTTTGTCAATTCATATGTATAAGCCTTTTCTTCTAAAATATGTTTTTTCATAGCAGCTCCTTTCTTTTACTATATATTAACTAGTAATTCTTTTTTATTGTATAAATCTACTATTTCATTAATTAGATTAGATAATTATACCTTTCGTAACTGAACTATAATATTGTCTTCTTCTAAATTTTAAAATCATAAAAATGAAACAATTCTATTTTACAATTTTATTTCTATATTTATATAGTAACATCTTTAAATTGCAAAATTTGTCAAAACTTGTCTTTTATTATCAAAAAAGCAAAATAATTGTGCAATTTTATTATCTTTATATTATTTTGCTTTTCTTTTGTTATTCACATATTAATATCAATTATCGGCTTTAACTTCTGTTCCATCATCTAAAATTTTAACTATTTTGCTAAAATCTTTCTCGCCTATATGAGCATAATAACTTCCACTGTCAATATAACAAGATTCACATTTACAAGATACTAAATCATGTACACTTTTTGATTCAATTATATCTTCACAAATTAAGCACTTAATTTCCATAATCAAATTCCTTATCTATATATTTTTTATTCATATCTATATTCTTCACTATCTTCTGCAACCATTAAATCAGTATAATTTTCATCTTCATCAATAGGATAAACTATGCCTTCATTTTGATTTAATCTCTTCTTTAAATAATCTGATAATTTTTTATCTGTACAATAAATATAACAACCTTTTTGTCCTCTAGTCATCAAAGTCCTATAAGTATTTTTTATTATTTCATCAGCAACTTTCATAGCATTATCAAAATCTTTCTGGGCCATTTTATATATTCCCTTTATTGATTGGTCAGTTTTTGCTCTTTCTGTAACATCTGTAACTATTTTATTATCCTCATATCTTAAATCATTACCTATAATTACACCTACATAGTCAAATTCTAGTCCTTGACAAGTATGTATACATCCTACTTCATTTACTGAATTAGGATCAATTGCCCATGTTTGACTATTACCTAAATTCCAACTCATTGCAAAATTATATTCAGGAATTGTTATATCGAATACGTCTGATTTATTTTTTCCATCTTTTATCCAATTCCAGCAATACCCTGCAAGTAATCTAGCTTTATTATTGATTTTATTTTTTTCAAAAATTATATCTCTTACTTCATTAGGATCATCACATATCTTAATATCATAATCCAAATCAAATCCCTCATTATTAGCTGTTTTTCTAATATCTAGCACATCATCTAACCATGCAATATATCCATCTGATCCATTACATCTAAATTGTGATTCTAATTCCATTACTTCTGATTCTGCATTTGCTTGTCCAATATACTTTTGTATTTCTTCAACACTTCCAATATCTTTTAAAGTTACTCTTTGAGATTCATCTATAAAAAATATTGAAAATTTAGAAGCTTTTATAATTTCTTTTATTTGATTTTCTCCTAAATTTTGAAACATTCCTGATTTTGCATTTAATCTATGTGCTTCATCAACAATTAATACATCAAATTCATTTTCAGATGATTCAACAAAAGAACCTGATCCTTTAAATAAATTATTTATTCTTGTTTTTCTAAAATCTCCACTCAATTTTGTTGCATATACATTTCTTGGTGCTGCATTCTTTGTTACATATGAGCAAACCATATTTTCATTTGTTAATTTTACTAACAAGTTAATCGCTAATACTGATTTTCCTGTACCTGGTCCACCTTTAACAATTAATACTCTTTTATTTCCGTCTCTATATGATTTTCTAGCCATATCTAGTGCTGTTTCATATACAAGTTTTTGATCATCTATCATTACAAATTCTTCATTACCTTTCAACATACTTGATAAGGCATCTTGTAATGATTTAGATGGTCTAATTTTTCCATTCTCAATCATATATAAAGTTTCTTTGTCATCACCATATTTAATATACTTATTTATAAAATCTCTTAACTTTTCAACATCACCCTTTATAAATGCTGGTGCTTTTTCTAAATAAGTTTTATAATCATCGGATAACAAAGTTGGTGGTGTAACTGCTAAATAATTATGCAAATATGCACATGGATGTAAGTCAATTTGTCTATCTTGTACAGTTTCGTTGTAGTCTTCTATTGTTGTTGCATATGACCATGCTTGATATGATGGATGTGCTACTTCTCTTAATGCATGTCCAGTAACTGCTTTTACAATTCCGTCTTTTCCACTTACAATATCTGCCTCAGTCCATTGCTTTAATTCAACTATAATAGCAGTATTTTTTAATTTTCCATCTTTCCCTGTTATTATAAAATCCACTCTTTTTGATGTATTAGGTATTTTGAACTCAATTGCTATTCCTACATTTCCAGGAATATTATTGTCTATTAAAACCTTCATCATATATTGCATAGAGTTATTCCAGGCATTTCTTTCAGATTTAGATGTATGATATCCCATTTTTTCATAAAATTTTCTATCTATGTTTTCTTCAATCCTATCTTGTACAACATCTTCCACAAATAGTTGCTTTGTCGCTTCATATACTATCATAATAATTGCCCCCAACTTAATTATAATACTTCATATGCTATTATGCAGCTTTTATCATCATTATCAGCACCACATTCTTCACATATAATTTCTTCATTTTTCATTAGATATGTATTTATAATCCTTTCTCTACCACATCTACAACATCTCAAAAAAACATGTTTTTTTAAGATGTTTTCTTTTTCAAGTGTATCTAATACGGCATATACAAGATCCTTATTTACTCTAAATGGCCAATAAATGTCATCGCATGGATAAATACATTCTCCTCTATCAAATTTATCTAAATTATATATTATTTTTTCCATATATAATTTATTATCTAAATTAATGAGTTTATATTTATTTAAAATTTCTTCAATTTTTTCTTTTTGCATATATTCCTCTTTCTCAATCATTAAATTTATCGTCTTTATAAAATGCTATCGATCAAAAAACTATATGATGTATTATTGATTTTTCATGAAATTTATCCCATAACTCAGGTTTTTCTATTGCTTCTTTTAAATCCATATAATATTCTCTTAGTCCTTTGTTATTTTCATCATTAATCATTTTATCTAAATACTGTATTCTTTCTTCTTTTAGTTTTTCATATCCTTTTCTGCTGATATAAATTTCAGGCCTTTTATTTTTTACTCTTAATATATATCCATTCTTTTCTAAGAATTTTATTTTTTTTGATATTGCATTTCTTGCAACGCATAGATTTAAATATGCGTCTTTAACAGTAAGATATTCTTCATTGCCTATTTTTATATATGTCATATACATCGCACTTTCTATAATTTATTATATTTTATACTAACTCCTTTAGCTTTCTCCACAGGATATTTCTTCCTTGTTTTATCTAACTTTTTTAATACAATTTCTTCAGGATTTACATTTAGTTTCATAGCCATTTGAATGCAGTAAGTAAAAACATCTGCTAATTCTTCGCATACTTCTTCTTTATTATAATTTTCACTATCCCATTGAAAACATTCTAATAATTCCCCTGATTCAATTGCAATTGACTTGGCAAGATTTTCTGGAGAATGAAATTGATCCCAATCTCTTTCTTCATTGAATTGTTTTATTTCTTGCATTAACTTATCCATTACTCTGCCTCCTCTAAATAAATCTTTTTCTCAAACGCTCCTCTTTTTTCTTGTTTATTTATTCTTATTTTTTCAAATTCTTTGATTGAAACATCCATAGAATTTAATATTCCATAAATAACTTCAACTATATCTGCTAATTCTTCAACATTGTTATCTTCTAAATATTCTTTTACTTCTTCTTGTAACTTTTTATTTAATTCTTGTCTATATTCATTGTCATCTAATATTCTGTATTTGGCTATTCTTCCATCTGTTTCGATAATATCTGTTATCTTATCTCTAACAAGTTTGTTATATATTTTCATTATTTTCCTCCTATCCTACAAGTATAATTTGTTGCTTGTAGTTTTTCTCTATTTATAGCTCCTTTTATAATCTTTAGATCTGCAGACATTGTTTTTATATTAAAATTATAAACTCTATATAAATAATATTTATCTTTATATTGTTCAGAAAATTCAACTTCGTTTTCTGATATATGAAATATATTATTTAATCCTCCTTTAGTTGTTTTTACTTCTATATATTTTACATTTCCATCTTTATCATATGAAAGCACATCAAATCTTTCAGCATTTCCTGCAATTTCTCTTGTTGCAAAAACTTTATCTGCTAGATCTTCTCTTCCTTCCATTATAAGTCTAGTTTTTTCATATTCTACAACGACGTCTTCACCTGTTTTTCCTAATTCTGTATTCTTTTTTATTTCTCCCTCAAAATTGATATTCTTATTGCTATAAAATTCATTTGTATTTTTTCCTTTTCTACTTTCGTATTCATATGAATACTCTGTTTCTTCTTCATTTAATTCCAATGTAAATTTTTTAGTGTCAAGCTTTTCAATATCATATGTATTTATTTTTTTGTCATTTATTAATCTATTTGAATTGTCTTCGTTCCAGTCTAAAATCTGCCACTTGAAATAAACCGGTTTTTCTCTTTGGTTATCATGATCTACATATGCTAATAGCCCCATATATGTATAATCTTCTTTATCAGATGTTCTTAAAAATAGGTAAATATTGTTTTTTAAATAATCATGATTTATAAAGTCAATTATTCTTGATTCATTTAAAGTTTGAGAAGGTTGTGATTGCCATGTTAAAATTCCGTTCTCATCTATATTTTCATCAAATTCATGACCAGATTGTTTCTTTCCATATGTTACTAGAAATATATAATCATGTTGTGTTCCTGGAACTCTTATTATTCCATGTAGTCCCCAAGATCCTGTTTGTGGTGTAAAATTTGTATCTGGTGAAAAAACATCATGTATATCTTTTCTTGAATATTTTTCATATCTAACTAATTCTCTCATTTTTCCTCCTATATCAAATCAAATACTACTTTATCTGCTCCTGCAAATTCAAATTTATCTTTTTCATCTTTTGTTATCCATTTACAACTTTCATGTTCTAACAATTCTACTTTTTTACTCAATAATTTTGCTTTATAAAAAATTAATTTTATATCTTTTTCAGGATAGTGATGTATGCTTTCTCCTATATATTCATTTACTTCTATATCCGCATTAAGTTCTTCTTTTATTTCTCTTATTAATGCACTTTCATAGGATTCATTTTTTTCTACTTTTCCTCCTGGAAATTCCCATAATCCACCCTGAGCCTTTTTAAAATTTCTTTGCGCTATTAAAAACTTATTATTTTTATAGATTACTCCAGCAACTACTTCTATCATTTTTTCTCCTAAATTCCATTTTTTACAAATATATCACAAAATCTCAATTTTCTCAACAAAATGAGCTTTATTTATACAAAAATTATTGGCACATCTCTGTGCCAATTTTATCTCTCGTACCTTCTATCTTTTTTCTTCTTCTCTTTTAATTTCTTCTCTTGTTCTTTTTCTTTTATTTTCTGCTTTTCTTTATCATCTAGTTCTTTTATTTGTTCCTTCATCTTTGGTATACCATCATAAATTTCATCACACAACTTAATCTCTTTTCTAACCTTTGTTAAAACAGAAGTAACATCAATTATTTCTTTAGTAACACTATCTTTTTCACTTTCATTGTCTAATTTTTGTCTCTTATAATACAATTTATTCCTAGTATTCAAAATCCTTTTCAACTCTTCCTGTTTCTTTTCTTTCACATTATCAATATCACTCATAGTCTCAATCTTATACTTACACAAAAATCTAATTCTTTCCGAATACTCGTCCATCTTTTTTACTTCTGCTCTCATCTCAGGAGTCAATTTATATGGTGTATTATTTCTAGTGTATAACTTTATCAAATATCTATAGTAGTAATACAAAGCAACTATTCCTTTAGGTTTGTATTTTCTTCTTATTCTATCTCTTGTCGTGAAACGTCTATGTCTTATTATCATATAAGGAATTATTTTTTCTTGTCTTATATAGTCATTTTCAAATATTCTTCTTTTGATATTTTCCAATGAATACTCTTCTCCAAATGCTCTTTCGATTCTTATATTTCTTTTGTATGGCTCTCTTCTCACACTTAATTTGTCTGCTCTATAACAATAATTATATCCCATTGATACTAGCATCTGTTGAAATTGTTTTAAAGTATATGATCGTTTTATAGCATAATCTATATCTTCTTTTGCAAATTTATAATAATCAGAATCTTTCATAGATTTCTTATAAAAATTTTCAAAATTTATTCCTGATTTACAAGTCTTTTCTGTTAAAACACTTAAGCCATATTCCTCACATATTTCATCTGATGTTTTTCTTAGTAATGCTGTATTCGTTAAATT
>CAKOLG010000027.1 GCA_934096175.1 uncultured Bacilli bacterium | reverse complement strand
TGTACTTTTCCATTTTTACAAGCCTTTTTAGTTCTAGATAATTTTTCTTGAACAGAATACCAAAGTTCTAAACTTATAATAGGCTCGTGAGTATTTTCAACTCTTATTTGGGTATCACTATCATTGTAAATAATAGTATGATTTTTATAACTAACAGTAGTAGTTTTAAATTGAACTAAATTTCCAATATAAATTTCATCAGTTAGTATTTTTCTAATTGTTGAAGCACTCCATTTATGTTTGTTTCTAATTTGGGTTTTGTATTTTAAATTAACATTTTCATTATCTGAACTAGGATATATATTGTAATAATAATTTAAGTGTTGTCTATTTTCTTTTAGATTTATTTCAAAATCATAATATATCTCATGAGTACGATCTAGTTCTTTTATGTTAGTAGCTATACAGGTCGTATTTTTTGGTAAATAATCATTTACATTAAGTTTTATCCAAGTGGTATTATCATCAAAGTTAAAATTGTTTTCATAAATATATTTATTATTTTCTATCTTTATATTTAAGTCATCTAAATTCTTTGTTGAATAATAAATATTAATATTTTCATTTTTGACTTTAACTAATGATATATCTAATTTGTTATTAAATAATGTATCATCTGAAAATATTTCTATAGTTGTAAGATTTTTTAAAATCTGTCTTTCATCATTTAAATAACTAGTGTGTACGATAAAAGTACCAGCTTTATTTATAGAGTCATAATCAACATAATCTTTTATAACTGGTAATTTTAAATTAATACCGTTAAATTGCTTGTATTCTAGCGGACTTAATATATTATCTTTAGTTAAATTGTCTGCTATTTTTTCCATACCATAACCTTTATCATATTCTTCAAATATTCTAACTATGTTTCCAGAGACAACAGAATCAATTACTAAATGATTTTTATTTTCCTTATCTTTCATATAACCATAAGAAGCAAAACTACCTGTAAATTGTCCTTTAGATCGCTTTGATTTAAATGTTTCACGAATATTTATTGATGTATCTTCAAGCATCCACTCATCTTTCATAGCAGTAATTTGACTTGTTTTTTTAGTTTCATATTTAGTATTATCAATTCTTTCAATATAAGTAACAAATCTAACATTCCACTCTTTAAATTTGTTATGAACATATTTATCAACTAATTCAATATCTCTTGCAAATCTTGCTTGTGTTTTAACTAAAACGACATCAACGTTTCCTTTTTCACATTCTTTAATCATTTTGTTAAAGTTAGGACGATTTCTGTCTGAGCCGGAATAATCTTCATCATCATAAACGCCTACAATTTGCCAACCGTTATTTTCAGCATAGGCTCTTAGCATTATTTCTTGATTTTTAATACTTTCTGATCTTTCTTCTGGAGTAAGTTTATCTAAATCTTCTTTTGATAACCTTAAATATAAAACTACTCTCAAAATCTTTTTAACATTCCCGTTAGTAGTTTTAATTATTTCACTCATAAAAATACGTCTCCCTTATTTTTATTCGTAATAAAGCTTTTTTAAACGAATTATAACGCGCTACTTTCATTTTGATAGCCCCCAACAGATGTTTTTTCTATTTTCATGATTGTCTTATAAAATTTCCTATTAAAGATATCTTTTAATTCACTTTTAGTTATATTTTCTTTGAATGTTTTAAATTTTTCTGTATATATATAATTAATTTTTTTACTCTTATTTATATATGTCACCTCTTAATTTATTTTATATTTTAATAATATTAATATATGTAAAGAAGATACTACAATATTAGTTATATTATTAAAAATAATAAATATCATGGTTGAAAATGAATTATAAATTATTTAATCAACTTTGAAAATATCAATAAATATTTAATTTTTTTTATAAAAGTAATATGTGTGTTGATATATTTATAAAAAAATGTTATTATAACGCTTGTTTTATGGAGGGGAATATGCAAAAATTTTCAATGGATTATTGTCAAAAAGCTGTAGAAGCATCGACAATATTTGAACTTAATAATTCATCTTTAAAAAGATTATATATATTAGAGAATATTAAAAAATTTAACATTATGGCTAAATATGTTACTTATAATAACGGTACATTTGGTACAGGATACCCTTTTTATGCACTCAATTCAAATTTAGAGGGTAAATTGCCGATTATAAAAGAACAGTTAAGATATAATAAACAATTGTTAGAAAAAATAAAAGAAAGTAATGAAATAATATGGTTATGTGCAAAATGCTTAGAAGAACGAGGCGAAACTTTACCTGACTTGAAACAAATCTGTAAACCTTGTCCAAAAATTGATAATGAATTAAAGCCTCGAAAAATCATTAATAGATTACCAGATATAGATATGTGGATTGTTTCTGGAAAAAATAATGTTGAACAAACAAAGGATGAAATGATAAAATTATTTGACTCTTTTGATTTGTATCCATCAGATACAGATCCTATTAAGACGATGCAAGATATGATATCTATTAGTGAGGATATAAAAAATGGTATTATGCCAAATAAAAGTTTACCAATTGATGCCCATATAATTGATAAAGAAACACTTATTGATTTAATAGTAGCTGTTCCTAAAACATTGACGGAATCAATTAGCAAAAATGCTCCTTACTTACCAATCCATCCTCAATCATATAGAAAAAAATGGCAATATGATGATGAAGCTTATAATTTTATTTTTGATTATTTGGCGTCATTTACTCCATTTAATTGTGATTGTGATATAATGAAAGCGTTAGTAGATAGTAGAAAAAAAATTGCTAGTGATTTTACTAACGATGAGCTATTTAAGTTTCTTTACGCAGCTGCAACCGATGCAGCTAGAAGAAGGTTTGAATGCAAAACTTTAAGAAAAATATTTGATGCAAGGGTGGAAAAATGGAGAGAAAAATAGATTTACATATTCATACAAACAAATCAGATGGAAAATTAAGTCCAAAGGAAGTTATAGATGAGGCTGTTAAAAATAAAGTTTCAGTAATAGCAATAGCAGATCATGATACTATTGAAGCATATAATGATGAATTATTTAATTATGCTAATGAAAAAAACATTAAAATTATACCAGCTGTCGAAATATCTACAAAAGCTAAAAAATGCGGAATTCACGTTCTGGGTTATAATATAGATTTAAATAATGAAGAATTTAGAAAAAATTTATTTAAGTTGAGAAATGCTCGACATGATTATTTACATAATGTAGCAAAAAAAATAAGTGAATTAGGTTATGCAATTGATGTAGAAAGTTTAGATAAAATTGATGCTGTTACAAAAGCACATATAGCTTCAAATGTTGTTGATAATCCGCAAAATCAAAAGATTTTAGAAGATACTTTTGGTTACATTCCAAGTCGAGGAGAATATATAGAAGCAATAATGAATGAAGGCTGTCCAGCTTATGTAAAAAAAGAAACTGCTACGCCTTCTTTAGCTGCTGAAATGATAAGAGCAGCTGGAGGAAAAGTAGTCTTAGCTCATCCTGTTGCTTATTCATATGAAGATGGTATAACGGAAGATGATGTCTTAAATTTGGTTAATGAAATGAAAGCTGATGGTATTGAAGCCAATTACATTTATATTCATAGAAGTGATAATAATAAAAAAATTGATGATACTGAAAAATGGACTACATTTGCTAAAAAACATAATTTATTTACAACTGTTGGTTCAGACTTTCATTATGATGATGGGTTTTCTCCATTAATTGGACTTGTTAATGAAAATTTAAATTTGACTGATGACTATATTAATCAAGTATTAGATAATTTAAGTACTAAATAAATTCTTTAATAACTGTAATTATTCATACAGTCTTTTTTTTGTATGGGAGTATAATTGAATTATTATCTATATTTAATTAGAAGAAATCATTTTATGAAGCAGTAGCTCCTGTTGGACCGGTTGCACCTGTGGCTCCTGTTGCTCCCGTTGCTCCGGTTGGTCCTGTTGCTCCTGTTGCTCCGATTGGTCCTGTTGGTCCTGTTGCTCCTGCTGCTCCTGTTGGTCCTGTTGCTCCTGTTGGTCCTGTTGCTCCTGTAGCTCCCGCTGCTCCTGTTGGGCCTTGGGTTCCTTGGTTTCCTTGAACTCCTTGTGGACCGGTTGGACCTATCAATCCTTGAATACCTTGGACACCTTGAATTCCCTGAATTCCTTGTGGACCGGTTGGTCCTGTTGGACCTTGTGGCCCTGTTGGGCCTGTTACACTAGATCCAGATTGCGAAGCAGCACAACAACATCCGCTGGTTGGATGGTTTTTTTGATATTTTTCTACTTTGCATCTAGCTTCTTGTAATAGTCTATTATTCATATTTTTCCTCCTCTCTATAACTTATTCTTTTAAAAAAAATTAGTAAAGGTTAAAAGTTTAAATCTTATTGTATTTTTTTAAATTAAATTTACTGTCTTAGTATAAGTTAGTATTATAGATATCTTTTTTGAAGTATGTTATAATGTTTTCATAAGGATTTGGAGGGATTATAAGTGGATGATATAAATCAAAAATTTCAGGTTCAAATTGAAACTGGGGAAGTTATGGATGCTGAACTTTTGTCTGTAGTAAATATTGATAATAAAGATTATGCTATATATTCAATTGATAATAAAAATGGAACAGTTGATATTTTGGCTTCTTACGTTGTTAAAGATGAAGAAGGTTATGATAAATTATTAGATATAAATAATCCAATTGATAAAGAAAAAATTGCTGTTTTTATAAAGAAGATGGTTTCTTAAAGTCCAATTATTTGGACTTTTTTATTGCAAAAAAAAGAAATAAATTTTATTTTATTTTATTTCTTCATATCCATCACTCGCAAGTTTATCTAAAACGTTTTCATAAGTATCAAATAAATCTGTTACGGCATGAACATAAGTTATTGTTTTAGCATTGTCATCACAAGTATAATTTATTTCTCCATTGTAAATATTTCGTGCACTATTATATGCATCTTCTGAGCTATATGTGTAGATAATAGTTTGTGTTCCTTCATAAAGTAGTAAGCTTGTTTGAGAAGATATAAATATCAAGTCATAACGGTAAGAAATAGTACGATAATTGTTTGAATCAATTTCAAATTTAGTGAATGTTTTTTGTGAACCTTTATTTAAAATTATAAGATTTGCTTGTTTAACAGTTTTATTATTAAAGGCATCTTCAGCGACTACATAAACAATATGGGTTCCGGGTTCAGTATATTTATTTTGAGTATTTAATTCTTCAAATGAGTAATTACAACCACTGTAATCATTACAGTAAGTAACAAACATACTAGCGTCAAAAGTCGTACCTTGTTCAATAATTACATCACGAACTTCTAACTCAGGAGCAGTTTTATCTTGGATTGTAATTATTCCCTTTTTGGCAATATTATTGTGTGTAATTGTAAACTCGTAATCACCTATTTTATCTAAAATAACAGAAGATGTATCAAGACTATAAGCCATTTCATCGATATTTGTTCCAATGCCAGGTTTAACATATTGATTCATTCTAATCGGCAATTTTTCACCTAACTCAACATATACATGTAGTGGTTGAAAATCACTGTCTTTAGGAACTGCTTTATAATAAAAGTAAAAAGCAACTAATCCTATTATTACAATTATTGATGTTAGGGATATAAGATTTTGTGATTTTGAACTTTTTTTCTTTTTTTTGTTAAATTCTTTTTTCTTATTTTTTTTATTTTTTGCTAGTTCAGCTTTTCGTTCTTCTATATCAATTGCTTCTGGTAATTGAGCATCGGTAATAACATTTGAACCATTTTCACTAAAATTGCCAATTATTACGCTACCATCTGCTTTTAAGGTAGTTTCTTTACTTTCTAAAGCTACTTCGTTTGACCCTTGTTCTATCTTTTGATACTGAGGAATAATAGATGATAAATCTTGAGGCTTTTCGTTTTCAATCATTTCTTCGTTATCAATCATTGATGGCATGATAGTTTCCAAGTTATTATTAGGAGTTTGATTTTCAACAATATTTTTTTCTGCTGCTTTTTTATTCATAAATTTGCAACTCCTTTTATTCTTTTTATAAGTCCCCTACTATTAAAAATATACTATTTTTTTATGATTTTGGCAAGGAAAAAGCACTTATTTTTTAAGTGCTTATCTATGCATTGATGATTTTATTTCATTTACTTTATCTCTAAATTTATCTTGTTGCATTAAGTCATAATCAGAAATGACTTGATTGTTGTCATCACTTATTGTAATATGAGCTGCTTCTATTTCTTCTGGATTGTCAATTATTTGATATATTTTTTCAGAATTACTGCTCAATACTTCGTTTTTAATTGTTTCTTTTTTACCATTTCTTTGAACTGTTATATCTATTTTAGCTTGTAATTGACGTAATTTTTCAACTAATTCTTTTTTGTACTCAATTCTTATACTATGTTTGATAATGCTAATAACAAATTGGGTACTTTCAGATATTTTATTTTGTTGATAATTTATTTGTTGTGGTTGAGAACTAAAGTTTAATTTGCCTAATCTAACTGTAAATTTAACTTCTTTTTCGTAGCCTTGTTCTGGCATTTTATTTTCTGCTTGTTCATTTTTACTAACAGTGTTTCCCTTAGTCATATTTTTTCTGTTTTCTCTTTGGGCTTGAACAAATTTTAATAAGTTAAATGATGGATTTGCAGTTTTATAAGCAACTGCCATGCGACTGATAATAGTATTTTCAATATTAACAATTGCAATTAAATTTTCGCGTTCACTTAAATCAACAGTTTCGTTTTCTTTTATTTTTTTATTAATTGCTTTAATTCTAGTGTAACATTCATTGATTATTGCGTTATGATAGCTAACAAAAGTTTCAAAATCTTCAATGTGTTCCAATTCAACTTTTGGAATTTTTTGAACTTCTTGAGATATTCCAAGAATTAAACCTGTTTTCATAAGAGTTTCATATTCTAGTTGATTCATTCTTGTTTTGATTTCATTTTCTATTTTAAATAATGGTTCTGCTTCTTTTTCTAATTTACAAATGTTTTTAATGTATTCATCGGTAGAAGCTATTAATAGAGCATTTTCTGCATTAACAATGTTATTAATTTTGGTGTAATTAATATTTAATTGTTTTAACATGTTGATATATATAATTAAATTTTTTTGATATTCTGGTTCTTTTGACTCTGTATATTCATTATTTGTTGGCTGACTATTTTCTTTATTAGGTTCTGATGAAGTAGGCACTGTTTCCGTATTAATGTTCTTTGTAACGTCTGTTTTTGCTAAATCTTGAGCAGTTGCCATTGCTGGATTTATTACAGGTTCATTTAGTGGCTCTTTTTCTTTTATATTATCATTTTCGATAGCGTTAGAAACTGGCTCAATAATATCGCTAGTATCATTTGGAGCTTTTTCTTGTGGGTATTCTTCGACATTTTTGGCAGATTCTTGTTGTTTTTCTGGATTATTTTGTACAGTTTCTTTTGCTACTTCATTTTGAACGCTTTCTTGTTGAGCGTTGTTTCTTTGTAGTTGTTCATAGAATTTCTTATCTAATTCTTCTTGAGTTTTAGTAAAACCATTTACGTAAGTTGCAACTACTTTTGGATCTTTTAAGCTATCACTTAATGCTTTATTTTGTAAATCTAGTTTATAATATACTGCAGCTAATCTTAGAGCCTGTGTGCACTGACGGGCTTGATTTAGGCTAGTGTTTCTTTCTTCTGCTGATTTGGCAGTGCTAATTTTAGTGTTTAATATTTGGATTTTAACAGCTAAAGCTTGGCAAACGTTTTTGTAAATGTCACAATATAGTTTTGTAGATTCTTCTAAAGTTCGTTGGCTACTATTTTTAGTTTTTTGAAGTTTTTTATCACGAATAGCTTTTAATTCGGCGATGTGTTCGGGATGAGCTGCTTGATATTGTTGCTCTTTTAATAACAATTTATTTATTAAATCGTTGTTTCTTTCAGCAACGCTTTGAAGCTTAAATGTTTTTGTTTCTAGTTCATCTAAGCTTAGGCTTTCAAGGAAATCTAAAAATTCTGTATGTCCAATGATACTTTCAGTTGGAATTGTTTCTTCAATTATATTTAAATTCTTTTCTATTTGAGCATATAAAACACATATTTCTTTAAAATCATCATCTGGTTCAATATTTACTGCTTTTTTATTGTTTGCTAAATATTCGTAGAAATTATTCCAGTATAGTTCATCTTGTTCTTGAACAAGTCCCATACTTTTTATTTCGTCGAATTCAGCCATAATTTCATCAATACTACCATATATTTCTAATAAATTGTTTAATAGTCTTTCATATTTCTTTTCTGTTTTTTTTGCGCCAAAATGTTCTTTTGCTTTTTCGTTTGCCATATAAGTCACCTCATTTTATAATTATATCTAATTAATTTATATAAGTCAATTTTGCCAATATTTAGTTTATTTTGTTGTAAATAATTCTAATTTTTGCTAAATGTTTATTTTTTATTATTTTTTCACGTAAGTCATCTTGCTCAAAAATAACTAGTTCAGCGAATTCCCAAATACTAAATGATGCAATGAATGAAATGATTTCTAGTAATGATGTTACAACATTAAGTTTAACCATTAATATAAATAATATTGCACATATGATGCCGACAAAAAGAAAAAAACGACTTTTTCTTTTTATGGTTTTTAATTCTTCTTCCGTATTTATTGTTTCTAAGCTATAATAAATTTTAAATAATTTTCTAATTAGTATCTTTTCTTCAGATGTTAAAGATTTTGTGTAAATTTCTAAAACTAGGGGGTAATCTACAGGAATATAGGATGCTTTTTTAGAAATTAGATTTATAAATTCTTCTTTTATTATTTCATGACCTGGGATAGAAAATTGTGAAATAATTTCGTTAATGTCGTTAATTTGGATTGTGATGTATGCTTCATTATCACTAATATTTATTTCATCGATTTGTTTGTAATATTCAAATTTTTTTTGTTGATATTTTTTTAGTTTTTCTGGTTTATTCATATAATTTTACTTTCTTGTATTTTCGTAGTAATTTCTTTCTGCTAAATTATCAGCTAAATATTGTAAATCAGCACATTCGTCTTCGGTAAATCCTTCAGTTGCACAATCAATCATATATAATAATTCGGTCATACTTCCACACTTGCTTGGATCAATGTTGTATTTTTCTAGGGTATTGACTTGGTTATCGGTTAATAATAAACCATTTTGACGAGCTTTAAGAAAATTTTTATTAGTTTCTTTTAGACCAACCAATTCTTCAATTTCATCGTTAGTCATTTTTTTCACCATCTTTAACTAATACACCTTTTTCATTTTTGACATATTTTCTTTTATTATTTTTTTCAACTTTATTTTTTATAGCTTCTTCTAAGTTAATATTTAACATTTCAGCTATTCCCATTGTAAAAATTGCAATATCAGCTAATTCTTCATTTAAGTCATCTTTTTTATTACGGTATGCATCAAAAGCTTCGGCAACTTCGCCGTATAAATAGCAAAATTCTTTATTAACATCTGTTGTGTTAAATCCTTTATTTATTTTATTTTGAAATATTTCTTTTTGTTTCTGTTTTAAATCAATCATTTTTACTCCTCTTTTACCATGTTTATAATTATAACATATAATTTTCTTAATTTGTATTTGTACGCAGAAAAAATATACTATTTTTAAAGTATATTATTTTGTTAGTTCTTCCACGGCTCTAGCGACTCCTAAGCGACCATATTCATAAGTTAGGCCACCTTGTTGATAAGCAATGTATGGATATCTTAAAGGACCGTCACAACTAAGTTCAATGGATGATCCTTGGGTAAATGCGCCAGCAGCCATTATTACAGGGTCTTTATAACCTGGCATATCCCAAGGAAGTGGAATAGCATTTGAATCGATTGGTGACCCCATTTGGATCCCTTGAACATATTTTATTAATTTTTCTTTATCCTTAAAAATAATATTTTGAACTATATCTGCACGTTTGTCATTATATTTCGGCTCAACATCATAACCTAAATTTTCTAGAACTTTGCTTGTTAAAATTGCTGTTTTTAAAGCACTTGCTACAGCGTTAGGGGCCATGAATAAACCTTGAAGAAGGCTTTTGTTAATACCTAATGTAGGTCCAACTTCCCTACCCTCCCCTGGGCATGTCAATCTCTCCCCTGCTAGTTCAATCAGTTCTTTTTTACCGGCAATGTATGCACCATTAGGAGCAATTCCGCCTCCTAAATTTTTAATTAAAGAACCTACTATAACATCTGCTCCAACTGTTAATGGTGAATTTGGTTCAACAAATTCACAATAACAGTTGTCAACCATGATAATTACTTCTTTGTCAATTTTTCGAATTATGTTTATTACTTTTTGTATTTTGTCAATTGTTATACTTTTTCGCGTAGAATAGCCTTTGCTTCTTTGAATTTCAATTAGTTTAACTTTATTTTGCGTTAAATAGTTTTTAATTTTTTCGTAATCAAAATCATCATTTATGAGATCAATTTGGTCATAAATTACACCAAATGACGCTAAACTACTTGAATTTGGGACTATGCCAATTACTTCATGAAGGGTATCGTATGGTAAACCAGTAATAGATAGTAATTTATCGTTTGGACGTAAATAGGCAAATAAAGCTACTGTTAGGGCGTGAGTTCCTGAAATAAACTGACTACGGACTAGAGCGTCCTCAGCATCAAGGCAAAAACTGAAAATTTTTTCAATGCTATCTCTGCCAAGATCATTATAGCCGTAACCAGTTGAACTATTAAAGCAGTTATCAGAAACGTTATATTTTTGAAAGGCTGTTAAAACTTTTAGAGTATTTAACTGACAATTTTTTTCAATATTCTTAAAAATGTCTGTGATTTCTTGTTCGGCTTGTTCAATAATTTTAATTGTTTTTGGTGATATACCTAATTCTTCTAACATTAACATCTTCCTCCATCTATTTTTATAATACTATCATTTAAGTATGCTGTTTCTGATACCGTGACAATAAATTTGGCAATTTCTTCTGGTTCGGCAAAGCGTCCTAGTAAAATATGTTCACATTCTTTTTGTTTGTAATCATCGTCTAACTCTTTGTTCATTTGGGTATTTACCCATCCAGGAGCAATGCAATTAACGTTTACTTTAGGAGCAAATGTTAAAGCAAAATTATGATTTAAGGATATTAAGCCCGCCTTAGATGCATCGTAATCCATGCTATAAGGATAAAATGAATCAATACCATTGGTAGAAGAAATGTTGACAATTGAGCCATGACCTTGTTTAAACATGTAGTTGCCAATATGTTTACACGTTAAAAAAGGGCCAAGTAAATTTGTATCTAAAATTTTATGAAAGTTAGCTACTGTTTTGTCTTCAAGGGTGGTGTCAATAGCAATGCCAGCATTGTTTACTAGACAATCAATATGTCCAAACTCGTCAATTGTGAGTTCAAGAAGTTTTTCCACTTCTTTTTCATTAGAAATATCAGCTTTTATAGTTAAGGCAATAACGTTAAAGCTATGTTCAATTTCATATTTTAATTTTTCTGCTTGTTGCTGATTATTTACATAGTTTATCACGACGTTGTAACCTTTTTTTGCAAATTCTTTTACTGTGGCAGCACCAATTCCACGACTACTTCCTGTGACTATAACACATTTTTTATCATATTTTTCTGGCATTAATAGGACCTCTTTTCATTAGAGTAATTATATCATAATTTTTTAGTTTTCTTAGTTGAAATAACTAGCAATATTATTTATTTTTTTATTATTTTAATATACTGGTTATATTTTTTTAATTCTTTTATAAAAATCGACTCATTTTTATAAGGAGCAATTAAATATACCTTATTTTTAGTTCTAGTTAAAGCAACGTAAAAAAGTCGTCGTTCTTCTTCAAAAGGATAAAAGTCTTTATTGTTATTTACATATTTTAAAATAGCTTCATCTTTAATTTTTGTTGGCATACCAAGTAATTTATTTTCTAAATTTATAATAATGACATTTTCACTTTCTAAACCTTTTGATCGATGAATTGTTAGGTAGCGGAATTGTATGTTTTGATAAGTATAAAAGTCTTCTTTTTTAGAAAAGTTTTGATCTATAAAATAATTAATGTCTTTATTATTTCTACCAAGAACCATTATTTCCTTGCAACCATTGGTACTTAATCTAAGTAAAATATCTTTTAAAGCAGCAACTTTGTTTTTGCTGTAATAAATAATAATTGGTTTTGAAAGGTGTTTATAAGATTTAAGTTGTTTTTGTTGTTGATATTTATTTTTCATAATAAATGAGCCAGCTACATTTATTAATTCTTGAGGATTACGATAAGTATTAATTATTTGAAAGATTTTAGCATCAGCAAAATAATTAGGAAAATTTAAAAAAATATTTAAATCACAACCTGTGAAGCGATAAATTGATTGAAAGTCATCACCAACAGCAAGAAATTTGGCATTGGTTATTTTAATTAATTCTTTAATCATATTTAATTTAGTTAAAGAAGTATCTTGAAACTCATCTATTATTATGTATTTCCAGTTCTTTTTAAGACCATATTTTTTTAATACAGTAATACTTTTATTAATCATGTCATTAAAGTCAAGAGCATTTTCTTTTTGTAATTCATCTTCATATAAGAGATAAATATTTAAAATAATTAAGATTAAGTATTTATCATGATAGTGTTTTTTTATATTAATAAAATATTTCATTTTTTTTAAAATGTAATTAAAATGGGATATTGAATAATTATTTGATTTAAATAAGTTTATAAAAGTGGCAATTAATCTTTTAAGATTTAATAAATTTTGGGTTGAGTAGTTTTTATTTAATATGTATTTTAAGGCTTTTTGATACATTTTATTTTGAGGAATTATTTCATTAAAAAATTTATCTATTATATTATATAAATAGTTATCTGGAGCGATTTGATATCTTATATTTTGTTGTTTTAAAATTTCTAAAGCTAGTTTATGAAAAGTATAGATATCAATATTAAATTTATAGTTTTTGGCTATATTATTTTTTAAATTTATAGTAGCATCGTTTGTAAAAGAAATACATAAAATATCATCTGGTCTTAGATGACATATTTTAACTAAATAAACAATTTTACCAATAATAGTTAAGCTTTTCCCAGAACCAGCTCCCGCTACAACTAGTATAGATTTTTCATTGGCAAGGACTACTCTACTTTGATATTCATCTAGAGCATAGCCATTAATATTATTTAATATGTTGAATTTTTTTCTAATATTGTTTATGTATAGGTTATTTTGAATATCGATATATTTAGTTATATTTTTATAATCATGTATGAATTTTTTTTCTAGTTTTGATTTTAAAATTTTTCTGGATATTTGCTTGTATAAAGAAAAATAAGTTTGTTTTATAATTTTTATTTTAGAGATGTTTGTGTACTGGTTAGTGGTTTGTTTATAAAAATTTTGTATATTTACCTCCTCTTACCAAAATAATTACTTCCTGTTTATATTTAAACACATTATTTTATTTTAGCAAGTGGTTAATTTACTTATAATATTTTGCATGATATAATTATAAAATAAGAAGGAGATTGGTTATGACTATATATGATACTAAAGAATATCTAGCTAAAGTAGATAAATATTGGAATGCAGCTAATTATTTATCCGCTTGTCAGTTATATTTGTTAGATAATCCTTTATTAAAAAGAAAATTAAGAAAAGATGATATAAAAAGAAAAATTGTAGGTCACTGGGGAACGGTTCCTGGGCAAACATTTATTTATACTCATTTAAATAGAGTTATTAATAAATATAATTTAAATATGATGTGGATTAGTGGACCTGGGCATGGTGGCAATGCAACTGTTAGTGAAGTGTATATGGAGGGAACTTATAGTGAAATTTATCCAGAAGTATCAGAAGATTTGGAAGGTTTAAAAAAATTATTTAAACAATTTTCATTTCCAGGTGGTATTTCAAGTCACGTGGCTCCAGAGACGCCTGGTTCTATTAATGAAGGTGGAGAATTAGGATATAGTTTAGCTCATGGTTTTGGGGCTGTATTTGATAATCCAGATTTAATTGCAGCAGTTTGTGTAGGAGATGGCGAAGCAGAAACGGCTAGTTTAGCCACTTCTTGGCATTCAAACAAATTTTTAAATCCTAAATATGATGGAGCTGTATTACCAATACTTCACTTAAATGGTTATAAAATAAGTAATCCAACTTTGTTATCAAGAATTAGTGAAAATGAGTTAGTAAAACTTTTTGAAGGTTATGGTTGGGAACCAATCTTAGTTAGTGGATGTGAACCTGAGAAAATGCATAAGGAAATGGCAAAAGCTTTGGATATGGCTATTGAAAAAATTAAAAATATTCAAAAAATGGCTAGGGAGGAAGATTTAGTAGAGAGACCTTTTTGGCCAATGATTGTTTTAAGAACACCTAAAGGTTGGACAGGTCCTAAAAATGTTGATGGTAAAGAAATTGAAGGGACTTTTAGAGCTCATCAAGTTCCAATTGACATGAGTAAAAGTGAACATTTAGCGATACTAGAAAAATGGTTAAGAAGCTATAAACCAGAAGAATTGTTTACTGATGATGGTAAATTAATTCCTGAATTAAAGGAATTAGCACCAATTGGAAATAAAAGAATGGGTAGTAGTTTATATGCAAATGGTGGTAAATTATTAAAGAATCTAATTTTACCAGATGTCAGAGATTATGCTGTAAAAATAGAAACGGGAATTACACAGAAGCAAGATATGATTGAATTAGGAAAATATTTGAAAGATGTATTTGAATTGAATAAAGATAATCATAATTTTAGACTTTTTGGACCAGATGAAACAATGTCAAATAGATTAGTTCATACTTTTGAAGTTGAAAATAGGCCATGGATGGCTGATTTAAAGAGTAATGATGAATATCTAGCTAGAAATGGTAGAATTATGGATGGAATGCTATCTGAAAATATGTGTGAAGGTTGGTTAGAAGGTTATCTATTAAGTGGTAGACATGGAATATTTTCTACTTATGAAGCTTTTTCAAGAGTTGTTGATTCAATGGTTAGTCAACACAGTAAGTGGCTTAAAATTGTAAATAATTTATCTTGGCGAGAAGATATTGCTTCTTTAAATTATTTATTAACTAGCTATGTTTGGCAACAAGATCATAATGGATACACACATCAAGAACCTGGTTTTTTAAATCATTTAGCAACAAAAAAAGCCAATATTGCAAGAATTTATTTACCTGCTGATGCAAATACTTTAATTTGTACTGTAAATCATTGTTTAGGGACGAAAAATAGAATAAATGCAATTGTTGCTTCTAAACATCCAAGAACGCAGTTTTTAAATATGGATCAGGCACAAAAGCATTTTGATAAAGGAATAGGAATTTGGCATTTTGCAAGTAATGATCAAGATTCTGAACCTAATTTAGTTATGGCTTGTGCTGGAGTTGAACCAACTTTAGAAGCTTTGGCGGCTGTATCAATATTAAGACAGTATTTACCTAAACTTAAAATTAGATTTATTAACATAGTTGACTTATTTAAGTTACAATCTGATAAAAGACATCCTCATGGACTAAGTGATGAAGAGTTTGATGCATTATTTACTAAGAAAATTCCTGTAATAATTAATTTTCACGGTTATCCAGATTTAATAAGGGAATTTATTTATGATAGATATAATAGAAATATTGTTGTAAAGGGATATATGGAAGAAGGTTCTATAACTACTCCTTTTGACATGCGTGTTCAAAATGAAATTGATAGATACCACTTAGTTATTGAAGCTTGTAAAATTGTTCCTAATTTAGGGAATAAAGGCGTAAATTTAACTAAATTGATGAATATTAAATTGGCAGAACATAAGGAATATATTTATGAATACGGTGTAGATATGCCAGAAATAAGAGACTGGGAATGGAAAAAATAATTTTTCTTTAAAATAAAAAACAAAGTATACTTCTAGTTAAGTTTAATACTTTGTTTTTTTTATTAATTAATTTTACTCAAATTTATATTCATTACCGCTAGCGTCGGTTATTCTTATTACAGTTAAAGTTCCTGAGTACCAACCAGTTGGGCAATTAGTGCCACCGTGACTTGTACAACTACTGTTACTACCTGGACCTCCACCCGCTATTTGAAACGTTACGATTTCCTCTGTTGTTGTTGTATAACTATAAGTTCCTGAGCCATAAGTTTTGGTTTCTGATGCATGCAAGTATGCTTGTCCTGTACCTGCACCGGTTGGGTTATGATCACACTCAAATACAATCGTTGCTCCAGCAGGTAATGTTACAGAGGTTTGTACGCTTCCACTTTCAACGCTTGATAATGAAATAATTGTGCCATTACTAAACTTCAATGTTGTTATTTTTTCCCACTGTGCATATAGTGTTTCACTCACTGCTGGCATTGTAGTATATGTTCTTTTGGTTCCGCCACTTGTGGCCGTATACCAACCAAGGAAGTTGTAACCACTTCGTGTTGGGGTTGGGAGTGTCAAACTGGTGCCGTAGTTTTGCGTGATACTTGTTGGACTTACTGTTCCATTATTTGCATTAAAAGTTAAGGTGTATTTATTTATGGTCCATTTTGCATATAGGGT
>CAKOLG010000026.1 GCA_934096175.1 uncultured Bacilli bacterium | reverse complement strand
TTTTACTTCTTAACTTCATAATGTTACTCCTTGTCATAAAACAACATACTTTATGGTTTTATTCTATCTCATTAATTATATCATAAAAACTTAAGAAATAAAGATAAAAAAAATTTAGTAGGCAATAACATCAAAATATATATTTTCTATTAAATAATTCTATTTCATAAAGTATGTTGCTTTATGAATTTTTTTTCAAAAAAAAATCTATCATAAGATAGGTTAATTTGATTTTTTTCTTTTACCAAGATGATTTATAAAAACTAAAGTGTAACCAATAAATGATATTGCTATGCATATAATAATATTCCATTTTAATATGCCGCCAATGCCAAGCTTGTCAATATTTAAAAAGAAGTAAGGATATAGCGTTGCTTGATCAATTTTAATTAATGAAGCTCTTATAAGAATAAATATAAAGTATAAAATAGGAACAACTAAAGATATAAATGGATAGTACCACTTTGTTTTATTAGGCTCGTAAAATAAAAACCAATCTAAAACATAAAGGATAGGTAATATAATATGAAATAAAATACTTGTTATTGAAAGGTTTTGTTGCAATGTCATATCTTTTGCTAGCAAAACATTAAATACTAAAAATGTTAAAATTATTATTATTAATCCTGTGAATTTCAATACTGGGCAAAAAGAGCAATAACCATCTTCATTTTTGTTTGCGTACTTAATAGTTTGACATAATTCTAAAAACATAATTACTATACATATATAGTTACTTATGTTGGTAAAATAAATAAAGAATTCATTATAAAATTTTGCTTCGAACACCCCTAAACTAGCAAATATTGCAACTAATCCTAATGTACAATAAATTGTTTGCACAATTAATTGAGTAACTCGATTTTTTATCATATTCATACTTCCTTAACTATTTTATTATAGGACATTTTAAAAAAGTAAGCAATTAATATTTTATATTGGAAATTAAAAATAGTATTGGTATAAAAAAGCTATCTATAAAATTAGATAGCTAAAAATATAATTAACTTTTAAAACTAGCGTCTAGATAATAAATCGGCTTTTTATCTTGAACACATTTTTTTTCCCAATCTGTCATTATATTATTTTTAATTGGATTTTCATCATTATGTAAATCTAGGCTTACTCTGTCAAAGACATACCAATATTGTGATAAACTTTCTAATGAATATTGAAATAAGCCTTTGTTATCTGTCTTTAGAATTATATGCTTATCTTTTTTAAATATTTTATCATAAATTCTTAAATAGCCTTCATGAGTAAATCTTTTCTTTTCATCATGTGGTTTAGGCCAAGGTTCTGAAAATGTTAAATAGATAGTATTAATTTCTTTACCAAAAACAGTATCTATTTCTCGAGCATCCATATGAATTAAAGCTAAATTTGGTAAGTTTTGATTACTTAATTTTTGAACTGCTTTTACTAATTGATCATCGCTTATTTCTAAACCAATAAAATTAATTTTAGGATAAGCTTTAGCCATGTTTATGATAAAGTCTCCTCTTCCCATCCCTAATTCTAGATGAATAGGATTATTGTTGCCAAATAATTCATTCCATTTATTTTTATAGCTTGTTGGATTATTAATTAAATAATCTGATCTACTTACTATTTTATCTGCATCTTTAAAAGATTTATATTTCATAAAATCACTTCCCTGCCCACCATTATAACACATTATTTAGTATTATAAAAAAACAAAAATATGTTTTATAGCTTCTTATTATATTATAGTTACTACAAACTTTTGAAATTTTTTATTTAGGTAAAAAAACAAGACCGATAAATGATAAAATAATAAATAATAATCCTACAAAAAATAAAACTTTTACTGCTGGATTTTCTACAAATCTCATTACATAACTTTTATTAGGATTCTGTGGGTTATAGAAAACATCTAATTCCGTTCCAATAGGAAAATGTTCTTTTAATGCGTTGGTATAAATATAGGTATTACTATTAATTACTAGATTTTGTTCTTTAATATCATTTTCTACTTCAGTTTTTATTCTATTAAATGATGATGATTTATTTATAATCAAACCATACTTAAGTCTTTGATTGTATTTAGTTTCGTTAACAAGATACTCTACTATTGGAAAATGTATTCCATTATTATTCCATAATGTATACTTTATAACTTTTCCTTTTGTTGTTAGCGTACATTGTTTAATCATTTCTTTATCTTTGCTCCTAAATATTAATGATAAAATTAACAATATTAAACCCATCACCATAAATATTACAAAAAAACTTATTTTCATTTTTTTAATCTCCTCTACAACTAACTATTTGTTGCTTCCTTCTAAATTTGCTTTTATACATTTCATCCATTATTTTGAACTCGTTTTAAAATGGAACAAGTTAAATTATAACTAATTTTTTATATAAAAATAAATGTTTTCTTTATCAAAAAGATGTTTCTTTTATAGGGCGCGAAGAAGTTAGTTTTCTTTTTATTTATAAGAATTCATCGACTATTTAATACACACATAGTTTCAACATGATGTGTATAAGGGAACATGTCTAAACCAACTATTTTATTGACTATAAAATTTTCCTCAAGGCTTTTTAAATCTCTAGCTAGTGTCATTGGGTCACAGGAAATGTAAATTAGTTTTTGAGGTTTAAAATTAGTAATTGTGGCAATTGTTTTATTGTCTAAGCCCGCGCGAGGTGGATCAACAATTATTGTATCTATTTTATCTTCTATTTTGTTTAAGCATTTACTTACTTCACCTAAAAGGTAATAAGCGTTAGATATTTTGTTGATTTTAGCATTTGTAATACTATTTAAAACAGCATTTTTTATTATCTCAATGCCATATATTTTGTTTGTACCACTGGATGCTGCAATACCTAATGACCCTACCCCACAATATAAGTCTAAGATAACGTTTGAATTTTTTACATTTTCTTGAATTAGGCTAAATAATTTTTCACAGATATTTCTATTTATTTGAAAGAATGAATCATATGATACTTTAAAAATTTTTTTAGCAACTATTTCAACAAAGGATGATTCACCGTATAATACTTGGTCATTCCAAATAATACCTACTATTTTATGTTTTTTTATCAAATATGAAATATTAGGTTTTATTTGTGTGGGAGATTTTATCCATATTAATAGTTCATTGTTATAATTGCTTCTGATTGTTAATTCACCATCTTTTATGTTTAGTTGTTTTATGTCTGGAAAAAAATTTTTAATAGCTTCTTCAGCAAGAGAGCATTCGGATATTTCTACTAAAGTATGTGTACTATTTTCATAATAACCATATTGGTTATTTATTACTTTTAAAGTAATTTTATTGCGATAATTAAAAGTTTTTCTTGATGGTATAATATCCACTTTATAATCAAGATTGCTATATTTATGAAAAATGGCTCGTAATTTTTCTTTTTTAAATTCAATTGTTTCTGCGTATGATAAGTTTAATAAATTACAACCGCCACAAATATTAAAATTAGGACAGCAAGCAGCAATTCTTTTGGGACTGGTTTTATAATACTTGGTTACAGTAGCTTCATTAAATTTTTTTGTTTCTTTAGTTGTTTTTATATCGACTATTTCTTCAGGAAGAGCGTTTTTGACAAAAGTTATTTTATTGTTTAAAAAACATATTCCTCGGCCTAAGTTATCTAATTTTTCAATTTTTATTTTATTCATAAGTATCCCTCTGTCATATTATACAATATTTTATTTGATTATAAAGAATTGTTTTAAATAATTTAGTAAATATTGGTAATAATATAAATGGTGAATTTTATGATTTATAAACAATTAAAAAAGGATTTTAATAATAGTAGTGATTTAAAGTATAAAAAAGTTAATAAAGTTAAATTAGTATTTTTAGAAAGTATTTGTAGTAGTGATAAAATTAATGATTATATTTTAAAGAATGTTACTATGAAAAAACATTATTTAATGCTACGTGATAATATAAGTGGGCCAAATATTGTTTATATTGATGATTATAATAAGATTGCTTTTTATTTACTTAATGGATGGGCTTTAATATATGATGATAAGGATATGTTAGTTTGTGAAGTTAAAGCTGATCTTTACCGTAGTGTTAATATTCCCACTTCAGAAACTTCTGTTAATGGACCAAAGGATTCTTTTAATGAAAATATAGTAATGAATTTAGGTTTAATAAAAAGAAGAATAAAATATGAAAAATTAATAAATGAAGATTTTAATATTGGGAGAAAATCTCGAACAAAAGTTTCGTTATTGTATATAGATGATATTGCAAAGGCAGAGCACGTTGATAGTATTAGGGAGAAAATTGAAAAAATTGATATCGATGCTCTTATAGATATTGAGGTATTAATGAATTTAATGGATAATAGTAAAAATCCTTTTCCAACAGTTATGAAAACTGAAAGGCCTGATAAAGTTTCATCAGCTCTTTTGGAAGGAAAAATTGTTATTATTGCCGATAACTCGCCCTATGCTTTAATTTTACCAGCTTTTTTAATAGATTTTATTAATCCTGAAAGTGATAATTATGTAAAGCCGATAAATATTAATTTTTTAAAGCTTATTAGGTTATTTTGTTTCTTTTTAACCATCTTTCTTCCAGCATTATACATTGCAATAATTAATTACAATCCTGAAACGATTCCACTAAAACTGCTTTTATCTTTTCAAGCTGGACGAAGTGGCGTGCCATTTCCTTCTTTTTTTGAAGCGATATTCATGATATTATTGTGTGTTGTTTTAAGAGAAAGCGATATTAGATTTCCTTCTTCTTATGGAAGCTCTATATCAATTTTGGGTGCATTAATTTTAGGAGAAGCGGCTGTAAGTGCAAATGTTGCAAGTCCAATTATGATTATAATTGTTGGAATCACTTTTATTACTGGATTAGTTTTTAGCAGTGGTGAATTGATTAGTGCATTAAGAAATTATAGATTGCTTTTATTAGTTTTAGCTGCATGTTTAGGTTTATATGGACTGGTTTTAGGACTATTTATTATTTTAATTCATCTGTGTGGAATGAAAACGTTAAAAGAGCCTTACCTTTTTCCAATTGTGCCTTTTGATAAAGTTTACTTTTTTAAATCTTTATTAAAAGGAAAAGATAAAAAAAGAAGTAAATTATTATCAAATAATATAAATAAGGTGAAAGAATGAAAAAAATAATAATTTTAGTAATAATTTGTTTTTTATTAGGTGGTTGTTATGATTATCAAGAATTAAATGATTTAAGTTTAGTTTCTGGTATTGGAATAGATTATATTGATGATGAATATGTTGTTAATTTTGAAATAATTGAAAGTATTAAAGAAGGCTCTTCCACTACAATCAAACAAAAAATTGTAAAAGGGAAAGATAAAGATTTAGCAGAAGCATTTAATAAAGCAATGAAAAATTCTAATAAAAAAGTTTATATGGAACATGTAAAAGTTTTAATATACAGTGAAGAGATGGCTAAAAAAGGTATATTAAATTCAATTGACTATATTGTGAGAAATACCCATATCAGTACTAATTATAAAATGGTAACAACTAAAAATATAGATGATTTATTAGGAGTAAATTTAGAAAATGATGTTGTTTCAAACGTTATTGTTGAAACAATCAATTATGGTATAAATTCAAAAAATGCTGATAATGTTGATATTAAAGCTAGTTATTTGCTTACTAAAAGTAAAAGTATTTCTCTACCTTATGTTGAAGTAGTTGAAAATAAAATTAAAATTGATAAAGTTGCAGTTTTTAAAGACGATCAAATGTTTAATATTGAAAATGATAGAATATATGAATTTTTAATTTTGGATAGTGACAATTGTATTTTTGAAGCAGATGGTAGTTCAGTAAATATTTATCAAAAAGAAGTAAAATATGAAGTTAAAGATGATGAAAGTATCAAGATAAACCTTAGTGGTTTTGGTAAGATAATGCAAATTAATAATGAAATGGATTTAGCTGATAAAAATACATATAAAAAATTAGAAGAAATGATAAATGAAAAAATTAAAGAAGAATTAACGAAATATATAAAAGAGAAATTAGATAATAATATTGATGTTTTAGGTTTAAAAGATTTGTATTATAAGAAGAAAAAAGAAAAAGTTGATAATATTAATTTTGATGTAATTGTAGATGTTAAAATTAATCAAAATGGTAGTTTATTTGGGGTGCTACATGAATAAGATGGAATATAAAGTATTAAGTTTTTATTTAACAAGAGCTTTATTTATAGGTAATGGTTTTAGTATGATGGTTAGTGTTGCTAAAAATAATGCAATTATTTGCGGTTTTTTAGGAATGTTACTTGGTTATTTCTTGTTATATTTAGCTTATCGAAAAAATAAGATTAATAAATTTTGTAATATTTTGATAAGCATAGTTGTTTTAGTAATTTTAACGCTAGGTGTAACTGTTCTAACTAATACTTATTTGTTGTTTAAAACGCCTTCTTTTTTAGTAATGATTTCTTTAATTATAGTATTATTATATGGAAGTAATAAAGAGATGCGTAATATTAGTTGGATTAGTGTAATTATTTTTTGTGTTTCTATTTTAATTGTAGGGATGGCTTATGTAAGTTTATTTAAGTATACTCAATTAACTAATTTGCTACCTTTATTTAATACAAATACATGGAATTCTATAAAAGGAATTATTATATTTGCCGGAACATCTTTTCTGCCTAATTTATTATTAATTAATTATAAAAATGATTTAAAATTTAAGGATGTTAGTCATGGGTACATTGTTGCTTGTTTGCTAATGTTACTAGTCTTGTTTTTTATACTTAATATATATGGTTATGAATTTGCAGCTTTGTTAAGATTTCCTGAATATTCGATATTAAGGAATATTGAAATAATGGGAGTAATTAATAATATTGAAAATATTTTAATTATGGAATGGATTTCTTGTTTAATTGTTACTGGTTTAGTTTGTTGTCGCGTTTTAAGAGATTCAATGAATAAAGTTATCTTTTATTTAATTATTATATTAATTATTTTGGGGTTTAAATTTTTATTATTTTCTAATGATTATGTTAATATATTATATATTAAGAATTATAGTATTTATGTTTATTTTGGGATTGCAATTATTGCTTTATTATTTAAGGGAACTAAGCAAAAAAATTAGAAAAGTGTTTTTAAACACTTTTTATTTTTCAAAAAAACAACATGTTTAAATGTTGTTTATATGTCTTTTACAAATATTCTTTTTACGCCATATTTTGTTGCAACTTCTAGAAGGAATTTAAAGCCATATTTTTCGTAATAATTTTCGTGTTTAGTGTGTAAATAAAGTCTTTTATAACCAAGACTTGCAGCTTGTTGCAGAGCATCTTTAATTAATATTGTACTATATTTGTACCCACGAAATTCTTTTTTTACGTAAACATTTGCAAGGTATGGGGAATATTCTTTTTCAAAAATATAATCTTTTTCATTAATTTCATACATTCCAATTAAAGTATTATTGTTAATAAGTGCATATAGTTTTGGGATGCCTTCTGAGTTTAAATAATCTAAATATTTTTTATAAAATTCTTGGTAATTTTGATTTTTTTTAACCCCCCACCAGTTGTAATAGATATCAACGATTTCTTGAAAATATTTATTTTCTTCTGTTATATTTACTATTTCCATAAAGGTTAAATCGTAAAAGATTGATTTTGATTTGTTTCACCAGTTGCTTTATAAACAGTAGTTTTTAAATCTAAGGCAGAATCTATAATAGATATTTCAAAACCATTTGTATTTTTTATATTTAAATTATTTAATGACGTTAAAACGTTATTTACAGTATTTATGTAGTCTGCTTCTGAAAGATTAGCGAAACTACCAGTTATATTTATATAATATTTAAAACCAAATTTATTAATAAAAGATGTTTCATCTAAGTTTATATATTGCTTCAGTTCAAGAGTCGAACTAACATTGTATTGATCTTTTAATGTGCCTGCTTCCCAATTGATACAATCACCAATAAATTCACAATTATCTTTTGGATATAAGCTTATTTCAACTGTAGTATTTGTTGCAGATGATAAATTTTTTTCTAATTTATTTTTAAAGTTTGTAATATAAAGTACTTCTAAGTAATCTTCTTGAACAATATATTTTTTTTCTGTTTCATTATAAACAGTACTAGTAACTTGGATGTTATTAGTATTTTGATCTGTACATGTTCTTGTTGTAACTAATCTTTTTTGGTGATTAATAAAATTTTTTGGAGTGCCACAAGTAAAAGTTACATCATAACGACTTTTCAATGTTTTAATAATAAATTCTTCTTCAGTTTGTGCTACTACTTCCGTTTTGGCATAAAAAACATATTGAGCAAATTCTTGAGGATATTTTTTTGATAAATATATAGGTACGCATACTATTACAGCAAATACTAAAAATATGCCGATTGTTTCTAAGGCTTTAATGTTTTTATGATTATAACAAATTAAAGTTATTAAATTGGCAATTATAATTCCCACTATTCCCACTACACCAGAGGCAAAAGCATAATATGTCCATAAGTCTGTTTCGCCTGCAATGAACATTGAAATAACAAAAGTTACTATAGCACTTAAAATTCCACCAATCAATAAGCCTAAACCAAAATTACTGTCTTTTTTATTTTTTATTCCTGAATATATTGCACCAATTACAATATAAGCTGTTAGCACATAGATAGCATTTTGCGTTTTGTTAACTATTAAATACAGACAACCAAATATTACAATAGTACTTAAAATTGCTAATAAAAATATATTGTGAGTAGTTTTAGAAGAATTAGCTAATTCTTCATTTAACATTTTGGTTCGTTGTTCTTCTGCTAATTTAGCTTGTTTTTCAGCTTCAAGCTGATCGTAGTAACGTTGTGGAATTTCAATTTTTTGTTGAGTGGAATCCGATTGTTTTTGATTTTCTAAATTATTTTCTGTTGGTAAATTAAAAAAGTTATTATTGCTGTTGTTATTTTCATTATTAAATGGATTGTTTTCATTATTTGGCATTGTATCACCCTATTCTTTTTTTATTATAGCATATATATTTTATCTTAACCAATAAAAAACAAAGATATTTTCATCTTTGCTTTTATTTTGCTTGTGTTACATCAATTAAACATTTATGTCCGTTTAAATCAAATTCCTCGTTAAGGTTATCTTTTTCTATAATGCTAATTGATAAAGTTTCTGATTTTATATAATCAGCAAACTTGCAAATGCATTTTTCAATTGCAGAATCACCTTTATAAAATAAGTTTACACGGTCTGCAACATTAAAGTCTTTGTTTTTACGTAGTTGTTGAACTTTAGAAACCATCTCGCGAGCTATTCCTTCAAGAATTAGGTCATCTGTTAAAGTTGTTTCTAGAATGATAAAGTTATTATTCTCCATTCCAACATTAAAGCCCTCTTTTGAGGATATTCTAATATCAACCATTTCTGGAGTTATTTCTCTAACTTCTCCATTAACTTTCAAAGTAATTGTTTCACCTTTTTGTAATTTAGTAATTAACTCAGGAGAAATTTTTTCTAATTCAGTTTGGAATTCTTTTATTTGTGAACCAAATATTTTACCAACAACTTTAAAATTTGGTTTAACAGTTAAGTTCATATAATTATTTAAATCATCTGCAAATACAACTTTTTTAATATTTAATTCTTCTTCAATTAAAGGTACTAAATCAGAAATTAATATTTTATTTTTGCCATCTATTATTGCCTCGCTTAAAGGTTGTCTTACTTTGATTTTAGCTTCTTCACGGACAAAACGACCGATAGAAATTAAACTTCTTACTAAGTCCATACGATTTTCAATATTTTCGTCAATAAGAGTTTCATCGTATTTAGGGAAGTCTGCTAAATGAACAGATTCTTCATCAGTTAATTTTGTGTATAGTTCTTCAGTTGTGTAAGGAATAATTGGAGCACACATTTTACATAGGCCACATAGTACTTCATACGTTGTTATATAAACGCTTTTTTTGGAATTGTCTAATGATGATGACCAGAAACGATCACGGTTTCTTCTTATATACCAGTTTGATAAATCATCTGATACAAATGAAGTAATTAATCTAGTAACTTGGTTTAAATCAAATTCTTCATAAGCATTTGTTACTGCTTTTAAGAGTTTATTGTATTTAGAAAGTAACCATTTATCAATTTCTTCTCTTTTTTGATATTCTACATAGCAATTTTGAATATCTATTTTATCGATATTGGCGTATGTTTGAAAGAAAGTATATGTATTTTTTAATGGATTAAAGAATTTAGAATATACTTCTTTAACACCTGATTCAGCAAATTTTAATGGTGTCCAAACTGGAGATACATACATCATATACCAACGTATGTTATCAGCGCCATATTTTGTCATAATTTCTATAGGATCAATGATATTACCAACTGACTTTGACATTTTTTTACCAAATTCATCTAACATCATATCGTTTACTACTACATTTTTAAAGCTTGATTGACCTGATATTATTGTTGATATTACAAGTAACACGTAAAACCAACCTCTTGTTTGATCTAGTCCTTCAGCAATAAAATCAGCGGGGAATTGGGATGCAAATAACTCTTTATTTTCAAATGGATAATGAAATTGAGCATAAGGCATTGAACCAGAGTCAAACCAAACGTCCATTACATCTGTTACTCTAGACATTTTTTTGCCACATTCTGGGCATTTAAGATGTAGATCATCAACGTATGGACGATGTAATTCAATTTTATGTACATCAACGTTTTCAATAACTTTTTCTTGTAGTTCAGCAATGGAGCCGATTACTTCTTGATGACCACATTCGCATGTCCAAACTGGTAGAGGGCATCCCCAATATCTATTACGAGATATTCCCCAGTCAATCATATTTTCTAGCCAATTACCAAAACGTTTTTCGCCAACATATGATGGATACCAATTTATTTTATTGTTTTCTTCAATTATTTTATCTTTATAGGCTGTTGTTTTTATGTACCAAGCTGGTTTTGGATAGTTGATTAAGGCTGATTTACAACGCCAACAATGTGGGTAATCGTGAGTTATTTTAATCTTTTTGAATAATTTATCATTTTCTTTTAACCATTTAATTATTTCTATTTCTAATTCTTTATCAGTTACTAATCTACCTTGCCAAGGGCCTTGTTTATAGCAACCGTCTTCACCTACAGGGTTGACAAAACCAATTCCATTTTTTTGGCATACTCGGTTATCTTCATCACCAAAGGCTGGTGCAATATGAACGATGCCTGTTCCATCGTCGGCGGTAACGTAGTTGTCTGCTATCACTTCATGACATTTGCCTTCTACTGTTACAAATGGCATTAGTTGTTCATATTTAATGCCAACTAAATCTTGTCCTTTATATTTTTCGATTACTTGAAAATCTTCGCCCAATACTTTTTCTGCCAAATTTTCAGCTACAATAAATTTATACCCCATTGATTCTGCTTTGATATACGTTAAGTCGGGATTTACACAAATTGCAACGTTGGCTATTAAAGTCCATGGGGTTGTAGTCCAAGCTAAAAAGAATTCATCAGCATCTACTCTTTTTAAAGGAACAATTACAGTATTAACTGAATCTTCTTGATAGCCTTGAGACACTTCATTGGCAGATAATTCTGTACCGCAACGAGGACAATACCAAAGTACTTTATTACCATGGTATAACAAACCTTTTTTGGCCATTTCTTTTATAATCCACCATTCAGATTCAATATATTCGTTGGAACATGTAACGTATGGTTTTTTACAATCAATAAATTGCCCCATCATATCTGTTATAGCATTTACTTCATCTATATTTGTCGCTGTAGTTTTGTTACATTCTTTACAAAAGTTTTCAACACCGAATTTTTCGATATCTTCTTTACCTTTAAAACCTAATTTTTTTTCAACATTTACTTCTATTGGTAAGCCATGAGTATCTAAGCCTATTTTTCTTAATACACGGTATCCGGTCATGGTTTTATATTTGCAAAATGAGTCTTTTATTGTTTTAGCAAAAACATGGTGTATACCTGGTTTAGCGTTGGCATAAATTGGTCCATCATAGAAAACCCAATTTTTTTTATTTTTTCGATTTTCAATTGTTGCATTCAAAATGTCTTTGTCTTTCCATTTCTTTAGAATATCTTTTTCTACTTCTGAAGCTGTTCTTTTATCTAATTCTGCAAATTTTTTCATTATTTTTTCCTCCATTCAAATTCAAATCTGTTAATGCTGACTATCATAAAATAGTCATATACTGGCAACATCCAAAGTCAATATTTTTAAAATGGTTAAAGCTTCTAATGATTTATGTACTTTTCTTTAAATAAAAAAATTCATAAGTCTAAGGGCGCTATTTGCGTGGTACCACCTTAGTTTATGAATTTTATCATACACTCAACTCTTAACGCGAGTAACGATTATTCTTACTAATTTCAGAATAATGCATTAGAAGTGATTTTCAATACTGTTCTATCACCAATCTTCCACCAAGTGATTAGCTCTCTTAAGATATATTTAAATATTGACGTCTTCATCAATTGCTTTCATGTTTTATATTATACAACTTATAAATTTACAATGTCAATTATTTTTTAGTTTTTTAAAAGTTTGGAGTATGGTATAATTTTAGAATGGAGAGTGATGAAATGAAGAAAAATATTTTTCGTGAATATGATATTAGAGGTAAATATATTGAAGAAATAACAGATGAAGATGCTTATATAATTGGTAAAAGTTATGGCTCATATATTCAGGAAAAATTAGAAAAAAACATATGTGGTGTTGGAAGAGATAATCGCTTATCAAGTCCTAATTTAGCTAGGAATTTAATTCAAGGAATTATAGATTCTGGTTGTAATGTTATTGATTTTGGTCTTGTTACAACGCCAATGTATTATTATGCTTGTTTAAAAACCAACGTTATTATTGGTATTATGGTTACAGCAAGTCATAATCCAAAAGATGATAATGGCTTTAAATTCAGTTTTGATAATTTAGGAAATGCACGTGGTAATCAAGTATATGATTTTAGAGATTATACTTTAGCAGGAAAGTTTTTAGATGGCAAAGGGCAATTAACTAGTTTTGAAGTGTATGATTATTATAAGAGTTTTATTAAAGAACATATTGATATGGGAACTCGTAAAGTAAAAGTCGTATTAGATTGTGGTAATGGAACAACCTCACTTTTTGCCAAAGATATTTATTCACAATTTGCTAATTTGGATATTAAAATGATTTGTGATGAAAGTGATGCGACTTTCCCTAATCATCATCCGGATCCTTGTGTTGAAGCAAATACAGAAATGTTAAAAGCTGCGGTTTTGGAAAATAATGCTGATATTGGTATTGCTTTTGATGGCGATGGTGATCGAGTTGGATTTATTGATGAAAATGGCAAATATGTTCCAGCTGATAAAGCAATGATTGCTTTTATTAGATATATAAATGATAAAGTTAGTAACAAAACTTATTTATACGATGTAAAATGTGGTAAAGCTTTAGAAGATGAAATAATTAAATTAGGTGGCAAACCAGTTTGTTTTAGGACTGGTAACTCATATACAAGAGCTGAAATAAATAAAATGAAATATCCTTTTGGTGGAGAATTTTCAGGTCACTTGTATTTTACAGATAAATGGCCAGGAATTGATTCAGGAATATATAATGGTCTTAGAATGTTAGAAATATTAAGTCATTGTGACAAAAAGTTTTCTGAATTATTTGATGGCATTAATACTTATTATAATACACCAGAAATCAAAATCGCAGTTAATGATGATATAAAATTTAAAGTTGTTAATGAAGTAATAGATTATGCGACTAGTAAGAATTATCGTCATCTTGATGTTGATGGTATTAGAGTACAGTTTGATGACGGTTGGGCTTTAGTTAGAGCGAGTAACACTGGACCTAATTTAACACTTCGTTTTGAGGCAAATAGCGAGCAAAGATTACAAGATTTGCAAAATGAATTTGTAAGTTTGGTTAAAGAAATAATAAATAAGTATATTTAAATACTTAAAAAAGACATTAGATTTTGTGACTAATGTCTTTTATTTTTTAATCCAAATACATAATATCAATATCAACGTTGCCTTCTATACCGTCTATTTTACCGTTACTACACATTTGCCAATATGAGTATGAACCTTGATAATTAGTTTTACTTGTGTAGTGAGCTAACCAGGTTGGATAGCCGATATCAAACCAAATATTTTCTAAATATGATTTACTGCTATATAAAGCTGCTTGGTAACCATTTTTAGTGATTTCGTTAAGAAATGATGCTGCATTATTACTTAAATTATAAAAACTATTGTTAAATTCATTATAAAAAGACCAATTTTCCCAATCGTAAACAACTGGTAATGTAACATTATAATCTTTTATTTGTTCAATTACCCATTTTGCGTCGTTGATAGCGGCAGTTTTATTGCTAGCGTATGAGTAGAAGTAAATGCCGACTGGAATACCAACGCTGTTAAAACCTTCGATATTACGAATAAATTTAGAGTCTACGTAATAATCACCGTTGATACCTTTTGTCCCACCAACTTTAATGAAAACAAATTCTACGCCAGCTGCTTTAACTTTTTCGTAATCTATTTCGCCTTGCCAACCAGAAACGTCTATGCCTATTTTGGTGTTAGCTTTTTTATATTCATTAATAACATCAGTAAAATTAGTTCGTTTTGTTTGATTATTATTTGTGGAACCTGGTTTTATAACATTTAAAACAAAATTTTTAGTTGTCTTATTTTGACTACTATCTGTTGCTTCAAAAATTAAGTTATACTGCCCTACTTCAGATGTATTATATTCACCAATTATTTGGCAATCAGGTTTATCATCGTAGTTATCGCCACACATTATATCGTCAGTTAAATTCCCACGGTAATTTACATTAACTGTATAAGTATTATTTAACCAAATTACAGGAGGAACATTATCAATAATATTAATATTAAATGTGTAAGGTATTTTGATATTTTCTTCATTTATATATTCAAATTTTATTTCTTGTAAACCTAATTTAGTAGTATCTAGTTTGTAATCGTCAATTATGTTACCGTTAATTTCGTCTATAAAATCTGAGACTTTTGTTTTGGCAAAAACAGGGATTTCTAAATTATCTTTTAATTTTATTACAATTTTAGCCTTTTGAATTTTTTCTAATTCTTGTAATTTTAGCTTTTTTTGATGATATTTAAAAATAAGAAAGGTTATTAAAATAATTAAGATAATTATTAGTATTATGATTATTAATTTTTTTTTATTTTTCATTATTTCACCTACTTCATTAATCAAGAATCTATTATAGATGATAAATCAACATAATAATTAGAAGTATTTGTTCTGTCTATATAAACTGGTAATGTATTTAGATTTTTTTCTTTTATAAGGTTTGGAATATCTTCATAAAATTCTGTTGAATCAAAAGAATATATTTGATTATCTTGAGGATTTAAATATTTTAAACGTATTTTATAAGGATATTTACCTTTTATTTTATAAGTTTTGTTATTAATAAATATTTCATCAATATTTGCATAGATAAGAATACCATTGTTTTTTAAGTTAATAATTTGTTTAGTTTGTTTTCTTTTTTCTATTAAATAAGCAGAACCACATTTAATCAATATTATGCTTAAAGGGATAGTTATAGCAATATATAAAATATGATTATTAGATACTAAAATATTAGGATTGTTTTTATTGTATTTAATAGTATATAGATCGTTTACTGTAACATTTTTTTCTTTTATTTTTATTGTTTTTTCGTAATTTTTGCCTTCTACTGAGTATTTTATTTGTGCTATATAATTGTTATTTTGATAATTTAGAGCAGTTATAGTAGCGTTATAAGTTACGCTATTTGTTTGTTTTATGTAGTCTGTTATAGTAAAATAAATGATTATTAAAAATAAGATTATTCCAATAGTAAGTAAGATTATACTTGAATATAATTTTATTTTTTTTATATCTATGTTTATATTAGTAATAATTTTTTTTAAATTGGGTATTTTTAATTTTTTCATATAATACTCCTATCTTGATAATTATAATATTTTATTTTATTAATGTAAATATAACTTTTTTACCAAAAATCACGCTAAATGGACCTATTTTCACTTTTTTTAATTAAATTAAGTACTTTATGCTAGAATACATTTGTGCATAGAAAGAAGTAGTGAATTCACTGACGAAGTAACAAAAAAATAATTATTATAGAAGGAGAGGTACGTTAGTACATGAGAGGAAAAATCAAATGGTTTAACAATGAGAAAGGATATGGATTTATAGAATATACAAATGATGAAGATATATTTGTACACTATTCTGCCATTGTTAAAGATGGATATAAAACATTGAATCAAGGAGACTTAGTAGAATTTAATTTAATAGAAACCACAAAAGGCTTACAAGCTCAACATGTAGTTCAAGTTAATGATTTAGCTATTGCTTAAGAATTTACTAAATTTGATTCTTTATATAGAAAAACATCCCTTTTTAGGATGTTTTTTTAATTATTTTTTAACTAAATTTGTATTCATTACCACTAGCATCAGTTATCTTTGTTACAGTTAAAGTTCCT
>CAKOLG010000025.1 GCA_934096175.1 uncultured Bacilli bacterium | reverse complement strand
TCAAGTGATACGAATGGCAAAGGAGTATATACTTTAACATCAAGTGCCAGTGATAAATATCCAATCTATTATTACAGAGGAGCTGTAGAAAATAATAATGTAATATTTGGTGGCTTTTGTTGGAAGATGGTAAGAACTACTGAGACCGGCGGAATTAAATTAATATATAATGGAACTCCAACAGATGGAACGTGTGTTGCAACAGGTGCAGATACCACGATTGGCACAGCTTCTATGAATGCTGGATATCGAGAGCGTTATATGTATTCTGATCCTTTTATATTCGGTTTGACTGGTGGTTCAACAATTACCAGCGCTAAAGGTATGGTGTTTGGTAAAAGTGTTACGTATGCTAATGGTGTTTATACATTACAAGATACAATAACTTTAAGTGATGATCAAAACAACGAATTTAAAGCCGGTTATAGGTATACCTGTGTAAGTGAAACAGCTACTTCTTGCTCAACTGTTAGATATTATAAGAGTATTGGTGGAATTATGCCAGTTGCGGTTAGTTTATCAGGTGGAATAGGCATAGATGATGTTATTGCTAATTATACGTATAAAAGTACAAATGATGCAGATTCGGCTCTAAAAAATAGTATAGATGCTTGGTATAAAAATCAAATAACTAATTATAGCAATTCTTTTGAAGATGCTATTTGGTGCGTTGATAGTAGTATCGTAAACACTAGTTCTTCAATCGAAATGGAAGATTGGGGAACTTCTTCATTTAATTTAAGTACTTATACTAGAGTAAAAGCCAAAACGCCTTCATTAGTGTGTGCTAATAATAGTGACCAACTTACTGTGTATAAGGAGAACGGAAATGGTGATTTAACTTATCCGGTAGCACAAATAACAGTTGATGAGGCGATGTTGGCAGGTTTTTCTGGCGAGAGTGTTACTGATAACTTTCTTAATACTGGAGATACATATTTTACATTGTCTCCTAATCATATAGGAGCTACACAAATTGGTCCGAGTAATTTTGGTGCAACTTATGTTTTAACGTCTACTGGTAAAATTTTTTATAGCATCGACTATTCAAACGATCATTCACCTATAACTAATTTTGGACTACGTCCAATGGTTTCTTTAAAAGTAGGAACTGTCTATACAAGTGGTACTGGTACTAGTAGTGACCCTTACATAATAGGATAAAAATATATAGATAACAAAAAAAGTATTGCCAAATTTAATCTCTTATGTTAATATTAAATTGCTTACTTTTTTATGGCGCTGTAGCTCAGCTGGCTAGAGCATCCGGTTCATACCCGGCAGGTCGAGAGTTCGAATCTCCCCGGCGCTACCATTAGAACATAATTTCGAAATTTTGATTCGAAATTAAAATAAATAATTCCGTTGTCGAAAGACAATGGAATTTTTTTATCTTTTAATTGTTAGATTGTCTAAGAAATTTTATTATGGTAAAATTTCAGTAGTAGCGCATGTAATAATTTTAAAATTTACCAATAGGCAACAAAGTTGAAACCACCTAAAAACTATTAATACCAATAATACAACCTATATAAGTATTGTTTATGAAAGAGATGATATATATGAAAAAAATAATTTATGTGACTGGTAACTGGTCTAAAATAATGAGTGCAAAGAATATACTAGAACCATTAGGAATTGAAGTTGACAACGTAAAAATGGCAACAACAGAGATTCAAGCAGATACAGTGGAAGAAGTGGCAAAATACTCTGCTAAAGAGGCAAGTGACAAATTAAAATGTGCAGTATTAAAAAACGATACTGGATTATATGTTGAAGCTTTAAAAGGCTTTCCAGGGCCGTATACGCATTACGTCGATGAAAAACTTGGTGAAGATGGATTATTAAAACTTCTAGAAGGAGTGGAAAATAGAAAGGCTTCCTTTATTGAGGCATTCGCATATTGCGAATATGGTAAAGAACCTATTATATTTAAGTCAATAACTGAAGGCAAAATAGCAACAGAAAAATCTGGCACTTATGGTTGGAGTTGGGATTTTATTTTTATACCAAATGGATATGACAAGACAATGGGAAATTATCCCGATAAAGAAAGGTGCCAAATGTGGAATACAGATGCTTATATACAGTTAGCTAATTACCTAAAAAATAAGAAAAATTAATTAAATAAAAAAACTTAGTATGTTTTTTTAAATATAATTGTTAATAGGAATATTGATCTAGTTATTTCATAGCTAATTTTGACGAACTTATGCACACATGTTATAATGAAACTATTGAAAAAAAAAGTTAATTGCAGGGGTGATAAAATGTTAGAAGTGTCTGAACAAAAAACTAAGTCAAAAATTGATGTCAATAAATTATCTATAAGAGAGCAAAAGGATTACTATGAAGATTTAAGAGCACAATGTCTTTTATTAAAAAATAACCAACTTCATTTTGGCCAAAACGCTATAAAAACCATTTATCCATTTTTAAGGAGCTATCAAATTGAAATTCAAGGCGAAGAAAATGTTCCTCGAGATTCAAATGTTTTATTTGTTGCTAATCATAGTAATTCTCATGACATATTTACGGCGTACGAATTATTTTCAAAACTTGAACGAAAAGGAAGTGTAATGGTAGCTACTGACTGCTTAAATCCATTGACAACCCAAATTTTTAAAGCTTCAGATGCCACACTTTTAGATCGAAGAGTAAAAAAAGATCGAGGTAATTCTATATTACAATTATCAAATAAACTTCTATCCGGTAAAGATGGTCTTATTTTTGGCGAAGGAACTTGGAATTTACACCCAACTTTGCCAATGCATAATATTCAAAATGGAGCAGCTAAAGTATCTATTATTACGCAAATACCGATTGTTCCAGTAATTATTGAGTATATTGAAAAAAATGAGTTTGTTAAATCTGATGGAGCATTATATGCAAAATGCGTCATAAGATTTGGCAAACCGATAATGATAGATGCTAATAATACTTTACCAATGCAATCTCAAATAATTAAAATGGCTATGTCAGATATCAGAGAAACAATATGGAAAGATTATAATATTCAAAGAGAAAGTATCGAAAATATTGATCCACGAATGTATATCAACCATACTTATGCTAAAAAATTTAAAGCGTTCGGTTTCACATATGATTCAAAAATGGAACAAAACTACTTATTATTTTTAGGAAATGTCCTTCGTGAAAATGAATATACATTAAATTCAAAAGGTGAATTTGTACCTGGTATTACAGAAAAATCATCAGAATTGAGAAAAATATTAAGATAAAAATTTCTCAATTTTTTTATGGAAAAATGATATAATAAACATGGATAAAGTAGGAGATGTTTTTATGCAAGGCATTTATAATTTATATTTACCAGTATGTGGTTTAATTATTGCTATAATTTGTAATATTGTATTTTTTTCTAAAGAACGAGCTGAAAATAAAGAAACAGCAATTTTTTCTAGAGAGTTAATTTATAGTTTATTAGATAGTTTATTAATGGTGACAATAATTTATTTGGCTTTATTTAGGCCAAGTAATCTAAAACTGTTGGAATATTTAAATAAAATTGATTATGCTACGTATATTTTATTTTCCAGCAATTTATTTTTATATGTCCATTATGTAACTTCAAAAGAAGATAAAGAACAAAAAACTAAGTTATATAATTTATTTTTTACTTTGACTACTATATTTGATTTGTTTTTAATGTTTATGCTACTTTTTATGAAAGTCGATGTTCATATTATTGGTAATAGCATGTACAGTGATGGCTCAGCTCTTGTAGTTACAATGTATGGTTGTGCATTCTATCTTATCGCCATTATTATATGCCTAATTTTTAATGTTAAAAAAGCAATTTCCAAGAAGTTAACCCCATTATATGTATTAATTTTGTTTTTTATTTTAGTTTTTGTTCTAAATCAAATAGATAAAACCATAGTTATTATTTCTACAGTTCTTTCATTTGTAAACCTTATAATGTTATTTACTATTGAAAATCCCGATGTCAAATTGTTACGCCAAACAGAGTTAGCTAAAGAACAAGCTGAACGTGCCAACCGTGCTAAATCAGATTTTTTATCTAGTATGTCACATGAAATTAGAACTCCCCTTAATGCCATTGTTGGACTATCAGAAGATAATTTATCTTATCGAGATAAATTGCCAAATGAAGTTATTGAAAATTCCAATGATATCGTAAATGCCTCACAAACATTATTAGAAATAGTTGGCAATATTTTGGATATAAATAAAATTGAAGCTAACAAAATGGAAATTGTGGACGGTGTATATAACCTTAAAGAAGAAATTATTAATATGTGTAAGGTTACACAAACTCGTATTGGTGAAAAAAATGTTATATTTAATTTAAATATCGCCGACGATGTTCCCTATGAACTAATCGGCGATAAAGCTAAAGTTAAAGAAATAATTAATAATTTATTAACAAATGCTATAAAATATACAGATCAAGGACAAATAAATTTAAATATTAAATGCATAAATGACATAAGTAAAAATATTTCTAATATAATTATTAGTTGTCAAGATACTGGTAAAGGAATTAAAGCTGATCACATTAGTCGTTTATTTACTAAATTTGATAGACTAGATATTGAAAAAAATACCACGACTGAAGGAACCGGTTTAGGACTAGCCATCACTAAATCTCTCATTGACATGATGGGCGGAAAAATCAATGTCCAATCCCAATATGGCAAAGGTTCTATATTTGTCGCTCAAATACCACAAAAAATTAATAAATTAGTTAAACCGCTTCCTAAAAAAGATTTATCTACTTCTTCAACTAGATTAAATCAAATAGAAGATCCTTTAATCTATGAAAATAAGAAAATCTTAATTGTCGATGATAATAAATTAAATATCAAAGTAGCATCAAAAGCATTAAAAGACTTCAACTTTAAATTAGATGAATGTTATGATGGCAAAGAATGTTTAACAAAAATTAACCAAGGGAATACATATGACTTAATTCTTATGGATATCATGATGCCAAGTATGAGTGGAGAAACTTGCATGACCGAACTAAAAAAAATTCCCGGATTTAGTACACCTGTTATAGCCTTAACTGCCGATGCCGTAGCAGGAGCCAAAGAAAAATATTTAAGTGAAGGCTTTATAGACTATATTGCTAAACCATTTACCAAAGAGCAAATTAAAGAAAAACTTAACAAAATATTTGTTAATGACTATGATATAAAACAAAGCACTGTCGAGCAAACTGTAAAAAATAGTTCTATTGACTGGGAAAAAGTACCAGCTTACGTCATTGATAGTAGCACAGGACTAAAAATGAGTGATTCACCAACTAATACTGAAACATTACCCGTTGAAATTTATGATGAATCTTATTTAAAAAACAATGGCATTGATTACAATAAAGGTATAGAACTACTTGGTAGTCTTGATACATACAAAGATACCTTATCTGACTGGTTTGATGAATGCTATCAAAAGTTTGAAAATATCAAAAAATTTAAAATAAATCATGATATGCCTAATTATGCAATTGCCACTCATGCCTTGAAAAGTGATTCTAAATATTTTGGTTTTACTAAATTAGCAGAATTATCTTACAAACATGAAATAAAATCAAAAGAAAATGATGAGTCTTACATTAATAACAACTTTACTGAATTTGAAAAAGAATTTTTAAGAATTACTTCGATTATCAAAAAATATTTAAAAAAGTGATTTGGTATTTAAAATATAACCATTTCACTTTTTTTTACCATTAATACCTTTTTATTTTAATTTATCTATATAAAATATATTCAAATTATAAATAAAAGAATAATTTTATATTAATTAAAAATATGATAAAATATTCTTAGTAAAATGAGTTTTTATAAGAATATCCATCTATTGATATAACAAAATTTTTAAAATATAATAAAGTAAGAGGTAGAGTTTATGGAAAAAATAACAAAGGAAAATTTAAATCAATTTTTAACTAAATATCAAAATCTTCACGATAGTAAAATCGAAAGTACATTTTATGATATTAATAATTCACAGATAGAAATAATCTTTGAGATTATATGGACAGATAAGCCTAAAACAAAAAAAAGTGATATGGTCCAAACCCATAAAGGAAAAATAAAAATGATCTTTCGTGATATTGAAGAATGTAACAATAAAGAAATATTTTCTTACGACTTTATATATGAAGCCTATATAAAATATATAAAATTAAAAGAAAAAGAATATATTTGTTTTGCTAGTGATAAAACAGATCCATTTATTTATATAGTTTGTAAAGAAATTGAATATGTTAATCTTTAAGATTATTTTAAAGAAAGTAATAATATAAAACATAGGTGATATACTAAAATTAAAGAGAGTGATTAAATGGAAAAATTATTTGCAAAATATGTTCAAATATTATTAGAAAATTGTTTGAAAATCGAACAAAATCAGCCTTTATTTATTAGTGCAAATGTTGAAGCTTTAGAGTTTGTTAACAACGTAGCCAAGACTGCTTATAAACTTGGTATAAAAGATATTTATTTTGATTTAACGGACCCAAATCTAAAACATGAAGCATTAAAAAATTTAACAATCCCTGAGTTAAAAAAACATCAATATTGGAACAAAGAAAAATGGGACGAATATGCTAAAAAAAATGCTGCTTTTTTAATGCTAGTTTCTGAAACACCTGGCTTAATGAAAGATATTGATGCTGAAAAAGTCAGCAAAATAACAGTTTATTCTTACAAAACCAGAAAAACTTTCAATGAATATCGCAATAAATCTAAGTTGGCTTGGTGCATTGCTGCGGTTCCAACAATGAAATGGGCTGAACAAGTATTCCCTAAGTCAAAACAGCCTTTAAAAGACTTATGGGATGCTGTTTTTGATGTTTGCTGTTTAAAAGAGCCTTCGCCACAAAAATACTGGGAGAAAAAAATTACCAAATTTAGAAAAATTGCTCAAAAATTAAATGAATACAACTTTAAAAAACTAACTTATAAAAATTCTTTGGGTACAAACTTATCAGTTGAACTACCAAAAAACCACCTTTGGGCATGTGGGAGTGAAAAATTAACTAACCAAAAAGAAATAATTGCTAATTTCCCAACTGAAGAAATTTTTACTTCACCCAATTGCAATTCTGCTTGCGGAATAGTTTATTCTGCAAAACCACTATGCTACCAAGATGTAATAATTGACGACTTTTGGTTAGAATTTAAAAATGGAAAAGTAGTAAAAGCCTTTGCCAAAAAAGGACAAGAAACACTACTTGAATTATTAAAATCTTGTAAAAATTCAAATATGTTAGGTGAAATTGCTTTAGTTCCATATAATTCACCAATTTCAAATAAAAATATCATATTTTATGAAACATTATTTGATGAAAATGCATCATGCCATTTAGCTCTTGGTTCATCATTTCCAGAGTGCTTAAAAAATGGCCCCAAAATGTCAAGTGAAGAGTTACAAAAAAACGGCTTAAATAATTGTGAAAATCATGTTGATTTTATGATTGGCACCAATGATCTTAGTATTATTGGCTTAACACAAGATGACCAAGAAATAAAAATATTTGAAAATGGTAATTTTACAAAAGAATTTAAATAAATGTAAAATAAAGTGTTAATAGACACTACAAAATTTTAGATATTAGAGCCTAGTTTGACTTAATTTTGTTTTTTAAGTAAAATTATACATATACAAAGGAGAATTGTATGAAACCAAAACGTAAACATAGGCGACTTCGAAAACAAGTTATTATGTGTATTCCAATTATACTTTTGATAATAACTTTATCGACTATTTTAATTATAAAGAAAAACAAAAATTTAAATGGTGAAGCTAATGTACTAAAAAGTCAAACTGCCTCAGCAACTACTCTAGAAGGAACACAAACCAGTTCTTATGTAGAATCGATTAATAACTTGGTCTATAACCGAAAAAGAAATAACACAGTAATATACTATGCCCAAAAATTTAAACTAAACGTCGATAAAACTTTAGAACTTGTTCGTAATTTTACTAATGATTACACCAGTGAATTATATTTAAAAAATTTTATTATTGGCCCTGAAAGTATTCAGACTACTAAAGAACCATTTGCATCTGAAGAAGCAGGAATTGCTTATTTTATTAGAGATTTATATCGTTACCCACAAAAGTATGGAACAAGTATTGAAGAAATACGTGCTTCTGATGAAACTTCAATTGAAAGAATGGTAGTTGATGGGAAAATATATGTTGATAACGGTATGACCTATGAACAATATTTAGGAAAAATATGTGATTTATTTGCTATCGATAAAAATATTGTTTTAGCTATTTCTTATATGGAAACAGGATATTTAAAAAGTAACTTATTCAGTTATAAAAATAATGTTGGCGGTCATCGTGGAAGTTCTGGTTGGTTGAGCTATCCAACATTAGAAGCTGGTATAATTGCTCACGTTTTAACTGTAAAAGCTATAACTGATAATTATAATATAGATTCTACATCTGAAAATGCCATTTCTGAATTATCATCAATTTATGTAAATGGTCACCCTGACAATCCAGATGAACATTGGACGAGTAAAGTAACCCTTATTTCGAACCAAATCAAAGAAAAAGATTTATTTACAATTTCTTAAAAATAACTTCAATAAAAGAGGTTATTTTTTTACTTTTGTAAAAAAATCAAAATTGCTTGATAATTTTTACACAAAATTTACTAAATTTTATAAAAATACTTGCTTTTTCTATAAAAAAAAATTACAATATACATCACGTTTATTGACTTTGAAAGTCTTTAATTATATAATTAAATATATTATTGTCTTAGAATACAGAAAATGGTGATTTTTTGGAACATTACTTTACTAACAACCCAAACTTAAAAAGCGAATTACGGACGATTGTCTATAAATACAAAGATTATACATTTAACTTTTACAGTGATAACGGTGTATTTTCTAAAGATAAATTAGATTTTGGAAGTAATTTGCTTTTAAGTGTTTTATTTGAAAAAATAAATGAAAAAAATTTAAAAGTATTGGATGTAGGATGCGGCTACGGATTTATTGGTATTTCAGTAGCCAAAATTTTACAATCCGATGTCACAATGTGTGACATTAACAAAAGAGCTCTACACTTAGCCGAAAAAAATTGTTTAGAAAACAATGTTGAAGCCAAAGTGATAGAAAGTAATGTTTATGAAAACATTACCAATATATATGATTTAATCATAACAAATCCTCCAATAAGAGCAGGCAAAGAAATTGTTTACAAAATATTGGATGGAGCAAGAGACCGTCTTAAAGCGAAGGGTGAGCTGTGGTTCGTTATTAGAAAAGATCAAGGGGCTAAAAGCACTATTTCACATTTAGCAGAAAACTATCTTTGTGAAGTAGTTGAAAAAAGCAAAGGTTTTTATATAATAAAGGCCAAAAAACGTTGACAATAAGCTTCGCATCATATAAAATTATAAATTGGTGACGTATTGTTTTTTGTCAAAAATAACACTAAAAAAATAGGTATAGGGGTGAAACAAAAGATGGCATACAAAACAGCAAAATTTGGGGACCATAGAGAAAGAAGAACATTCTCAAAAATTAAAAACACCTTGGCATTGACAGATTTATTAGAAATTCAAAAGAAATCATACCAAAGATTTCTAGATGAAGGCATAAAGGAAGTATTTGAAGATTTATTTCCTGTAGAAAGTTTCACTGGTAACATTTCACTTGAACTTGGAGACTACTATTTTGAAGAACCAAGATACACAGTAAAAGAAGCCAAAGAACGTATGGTTAACTACGCAGCGCCTTTAAAAGTTCAAGCGCGTGTATTTATCCACGAAACAGGTGAAGTTAAGGAACAAGAAATTTTCCTTGGAGACTTACCTTTAATGACAGAAGCAGGTACATTCATTATTAATGGAGCAGAACGTGTAATCGTTTCTCAATTAGTAAGAAGTCCATCTGTTTATTATAAAAAAGAAATAGATAAAAATGGCAGAAAGATAATTTCTGGAGAAATAATTCCTAATAAAGGTACTTGGTTAGAATATGAACTAGATGCAAGAGATATTTTCTATGTTCGTATTGATAGAACTCGTAAAGTAACAATAACAGCTTTCTTAAGAGCTTTAGGATTATCTTCTAACGAAGATATTTTATCAACTTTTGGAGAAGATAAATATTTATTAAATACATTAGAAAAAGATAGTACTAAAAATAGTGATGAAGCATTAATTGAAATTTATGAAAAACTAAGACCAGGAGAACCAGCTACACTTGATTCTGCTAAGAATCAATTAATTACCAGATTTTTTGATAAATTCCGTTATGATTTACAAAAAGTAGGTCGTTATAAATTTAACAAAAAATTAAATGTTTTAGATAGATTGCTAGGTCAAAAAATAGCTCAAAACATTAAAGATGGTAAAGAGATAGTTGTCCCAGAAGGAACAATAATTACTAAAGAAATTTTAGAAAACATTCGTCCTTTGTTTGAAGCAGGATATGGTGTACATGAAGTAACAATTAACGAAGAATTAGACGAATACAACAAAATTCAAGAAGTTCTTGTATATGACAAAGACGATGAAACAATTATCCATAAAATTATTGGTAATGATCAAACAATTGACTCTCGTCGTTTAACAATTTCTGATATTTACGCTTCAGTTTCATATTATTTAAATTTACAATATGGAATTGGTAATGATGATGAAATTGACCACTTAGGTAATAGACGTGTACGTCAAGTAGGTGAATTAATTCAAACACAATTCCGTGTTGGTATGTCGCGTATGGAAAGAGTTATTAGAGAAAGAATGACTACTCAAGAACTTGAGTCAGTTACTCCTAAAACTTTAATTAACATTAGACCTGTAACTGCCTGCTTAAAAGAATTTTTCGGAAGTTCACAATTATCAAAATTCATGGATCAAATAAATCCAATCGCAGAATTAACTGATAAAAGACGTTTATCTTGCTTAGGACCTGGAGGATTATCAAGAGAAAGAGCTGGTATGGAAGTACGTGACGTTAACCCAAGTCACTATGGCCGTATTTGTCCAATTGAATCTCCAGAAGGCCAAAACATTGGTTTAATTACATCACTAGCATCATATGCCAAAATTAATGACTATGGATTCATAATGACTCCATATCGTAAAGTTATTAATTCAAAATTAACTGATGAAATAGTTTATTTAACTGCTGATGAGGAAGCTGATTATTATATTTCTCAAGCAACGTTAAATATTAATGATGACAATGAAATAGTTGATGATAAAGTAATTGCTCGTTTAAATGGTGAAACTGTCATGGTTGCTAAAGAAAAAGTTAACTTTGTTGACGTAGCACCTAACCAAATAGTTTCAATTACAACAAGTTGTATTCCATTCCTAGAACACGATGATGCAACACGTGCGTTAATGGGTGCCAACATGCAACGTCAAGCAGTGCCATTATTAACTACTGAGGCTCCAATTGTTGGAACTGGTATGGAGTATATTGCTGCTCGTGATTCAGGCTCAACAATTGTTGCTAAAGCTGAAGGCGTTGTTGAATATGCTGATGGCAAAAAGATCCTAGTAAAAACAGCTGGTGGTCAAGATATATATCACTTAGCTAACTTTGAAAGAAGTAATGATGCTTCAAATATAAATCATCATCCTTTAGTAAAAAAAGGTGATAAAGTTACTCGTGGTGAAGTAATTGCTGATGGACCTTCAACTGATAAAGGAGAACTTGCTTTAGGTAAAAATATGACGATTGCTTTCATGACATGTAATGGTTATAACTATGAAGATGCTGTTGTATTAAATGAAAGATTAGTTAAAGAAGATGTTTACACATCATTACATATTGAACACTACGATATTGATTGTCGAGATACTAAGCTTGGCCCAGAAGAAATTACAAGAGATATTCCAAATATAGGTGAAGATGCTCGTAAAAATCTTGATGCCAATGGTATCGTAAGAATTGGTACAGAAGTAAAAGATGGCGATATATTAGTTGGTAAAGTTACACCAAAAGGTGTTCAAGAATTAACAAGTGAAGAAAAATTATTACACGCTATTTTTGGTGAAAAGACTCGTGAAGTTAGAGATACATCTTTAAGAGTAGACCACGGAGCAGGCGGAATTGTTCATGATGTTAAAATTTATACAAAAGAAAATTCAGATGAACTTCCTGCTGGCGTTTCAAAAGTTATAAGAGTATACATTATTCAAAAACGTAAAATTCAAGTCGGCGATAAAATGTCAGGACGTCATGGTAATAAAGGTGTTATTTCTTTAATCTTACCAGAAGAAGATATGCCATATTTACCAGACGGTACACCAGTAGACATTGTTCTTAATCCACAAGGTGTTCCATCTCGTATGAATATAGGCCAAATCCTAGAATTGCATTTAGGTATGGCTGGTAAAAAACTAGGTGTTCACTACGCAACTCCAGTATTTGATGGCGCAACTATGGAAGACTTAAAGGCAGAAATGGCTGAAGCTGGAATGGATCCAGATGGAAAAACCGTTTTATATAATGGTCGTACAGGAGAACCTTTTGAAAATAGAGTATCAGTTGGTGTAATGTACATGATTAAACTTCACCACATGGTTGATGATAAACTACATGCTCGTTCAACTGGACCATACTCAATGGTTACACAACAACCATTAGGCGGTAAAGCTCAATTTGGTGGACAACGTTTCGGAGAAATGGAAGTTTGGGCATTATATGCTTATGGTGCAGCACATGTTCTACAAGAAATTATGACAGTTAAATCTGATGATGTTGTAGGTCGTGTTAAAATTTACGAAGCAATGGTTAAAGGAAAAGTAATTAACCAAGCAGGTATCCCTGAAAGTTTCCGTGTATTATTAAAAGAATTCCAAGCACTAGGTTTAGACATTCAAGTTGAAAATAATGACGGAGAGTTCTGTGATATCCAAGATTTAGAGCGTGATGATGAAGATGAAGAAGGTATTGCTGTAAATGAAATTGGTAAAGATTTAATGCCTTCAGAAGAATTTGAAAGCTCAGAAAATTTAACAGAAGATGAAGAAGATTATGCTGAGGATGAATTCGAAGATGATTTAGATGACTTAGAATTCCCTGGCGATGAAATAGAAGAAGAGGAAGGTGACGTACTATGATAGATGCTAACAGTTTTAAAGGTATCAAAATAGGAATTGCATCTCCTGAAAAAATTAGAAGTTGGTCTTATGGCGAAGTTAAAAAGCCAGAAACAATCAATTATCGTACATTAAAACCAGAACGTGATGGATTGTTTTGTGAAAAAATATTTGGACCATCAAAAGATTTTGAATGTTCTTGTGGAAAATACAAGAGATTAAGATATAAAAACGTTATTTGTGACAGATGTGGAGTAGAAGTAACAAGTTCTAAAGTTCGTCGTGAACGTATGGGACATATAGAACTAGCTTCTCCATGTTCACATATCTGGTTCTTTAAAGGTGTACCTTCAAAGATGGGTTTAGTACTAGACATGTCTCCAAGAGATTTGGAAGAAGTTTTATACTTTGTAAGCTATGTAGTTATTGACCCAGGACAAGCACCACTAGAAAAGAAACAAACACTTTCTGATAAAGAATATCGTGCATATTATGAAAAATATGGCAACACATTCAAAGTTGGAATGGGTGCAGAAGCAATTAAAGAATTATTATCTGAAGTAAATGTTCATCAAGAAGTTGAAGATTTACGAAAAGAATTAGAAAATACAACAGGTCAAAAACGTATTCGTTTAGTAAAACGTTTAGATTGCTTGGTTGCTTTTGATGAATCTGGCAATAAACCAGAGTGGATGATTTTAGATGTTCTTCCAGTTATTCCACCAGATATTAGACCAATGATTCAATTGGACGGTGGTAGATTTGCCACATCTGATTTAAATGATCTTTATAGAAGAATTATTAACCGTAATAATCGTCTAAAAAAATTGTTAGAGTTAGGCGCTCCTACAATTATTGTTCAAAATGAAAAACGTATGCTACAAGAAGCAGTTGATTCATTATTTGATAATGGCCGCCGTGGTAGAAGTATTACTGCTGCAGGCAATCGACCATTAAAATCATTATCAAGCATGTTAAAAGGAAAACAAGGACGTTTCCGTCAAAACTTATTAGGAAAACGTGTTGACTATTCTGGTCGTTCAGTTATTTGTGTTGGACCAAACTTAAAAATGTATCAATGTGGTATTCCAAAAGAAATGGCTCTAGAGTTATTCAAACCACATGTAATTCATGGCTTAGTTGAAAGAGGCTTAGCACATAATATTAAAGGTGCAAAAAAATTAATTGAATCTCGTGATGAATGTGTATGGGACATAGTAGAAGATTGTATTACTGAACATCCAGTAATGTTAAACCGTGCTCCAACACTACATAGACTTGGTATTCAAGCATTCGAACCAAAATTAGTAGGTGGAAAAGCAATCCGTCTTCATCCATTAGTTTGTACTGGTTTTAACGCTGACTTCGATGGTGACCAAATGGCTGTTCACGTACCTCTATCAGAAGAAGCTAAAGCAGAAGCAAGACTTCTAATGTTGGGTGCTAACAATATTCTTGATCCAAAATCAGGAAAACCAATTGTTACTCCATCACAAGATATGGTTTTAGGTAACTATTACTTATCAATTGAAGAACCTGGAGAAGAAAACGAAGGAAAAGTTTATAGAAATTCTAATGAAGCTATTATGGCTTATGAAAGAAGAGAAATAACTTTACACACAAGAATTGCTCTTCCTGTAAGTTCTTTCAAATATAAATTATTTACAGATGATCAAAAAGATAAATATCTAGTTACAACTGCTGGAAAATTAATTTTCAATGAAATTCTACCTGATTCATTCCCTTACGTTAATGAAGCAAGTAAAGAAAACATTGAAAACATTACACCAAATAAGTTCTTCTTACCAATGGGTAGTGATATCAAAAGCGAAATTGCTAAAATGGAGCCAGTAACACCATTTATCAAAAAGAACTTATCTCAAATAATTGCTCAAATCTTTAAACGTTATAAAACTACAGAAACTTCTGCTGTTTTGGATGCTATGAAAGATTTAGGATTTAAATATTCAACAATTGCTGGTATTACTGTTTCTGCATTTGATATAGTAACTGCTAAAGATAAAGATGCTAAAATTGAAGAAGGTCAAGCAAAAGTTGATAAAATTAACAAACAATACCAAAGAGGTTTAATTACTGAAGAAGAAAGATATAATAACGTTATTCAAGTATGGAATAATACTAAAGATGAAGTTGAAGAGGAATTAAAAGCAATTTCTAGTGGCGATCACAAAAACCCAATCTTCATGATGATGAACTCTGGAGCTCGTGGTAATGCTGGAAACTTTACTCAACTTGCAGGTATGCGTGGTTGTATGGCCAAACCAAATGGTCAACCAGTTGAAATACCTATTAAATCAAACTTCATTGATGGCTTAAACGTATCAGAATTCTTCTTAAGTACACACGGTGCTCGTAAAGGATCTGCCGATACAGCATTACGTACAGCAGATTCAGGATATATGACTCGTCGTTTAGTAGATGTTGCTCAAGATATCATTGTTAAAGAAGCTGACTGTGGGGCAATTTCTGGTATAGAAGTTAGCGACTTTGTCGATGAAAAGAGTGGTACAATTATCGAACCACTAGAAGATCGTATTATAGGAAGATATACTGCAACAAAAGTTATTAATCCAGAAACAAAAGAGTTAATTATTGATAAAAATGAAATGATTAACGAAAATATTGCTAAGAAAATTGTTAAAGCTGGCATTAAAAAAGTTGAAATACGTAGTGCATTAACATGTAAGAGCCAATATGGTGTATGTCAAAAATGTTATGGACGTAACCTTGCTACTGGTAACTTGGTTGAAACTGGTGAAGCAGTAGGTGTTATGGCAGCACAATCAATTGGTGAACCAGGTACACAATTAACAATGCGTACATTCCACTCAGGAGGAGTTGCGCATGGTGGTGACGCCGATATTACACAAGGTCTTCCACGTGTTGAAGAATTATTTGAAGCACGTAATCCAAAAGCAAAAGCTACAATTTCTGAAATTACTGGTAAAGTTGTAAGTATTGAAGCTGCTAATGGAAAACATAAAATTGTTGTTGAAAACGATGTTGAATCTCGTGAACATACAACACTATATAATTCTAAAGTTCGTGTTGAAATTGGCCAACAAGTAGTAGCTGGTGAACAATTAACAGAAGGCTCAGTTAGTCCGAAAGAATTGCTTGCTGTTACTGACCCAATTACAGCTGAAAGCTATATTTTAAAAGAAATTCAAAAAGTTTATAAATCACAAGGTGTTGATATTTCTGATAAACACATTGAAGTAATTGTTCGTCGTATGATTTCTAAAATGAAAATTGTCGATGGTGGAGATACTGATCTTGTTGAAGGATTATCAATATCATTACATGACTTTAATGAAGCTAATAAGCCAGTAATTTTAAGAGGCGGAGTACCTGCAACAGGTCGTCCTGTAATGCTAGGTATCACAAAATCTTCTCTTGAAACTGATTCATTCTTATCTGCTGCATCATTCCAAGAAACTACAAGAGTTTTAACAGAAGCAGCTATAAAAGGAAAAGTTGATGAATTAAGAGGCTTAAAAGAAAATGTTATCATTGGTAAATTAATTCCTGCTGGTACAGGTGCAAAACAATATAGTAATATCGAAATGTTACTAGAAAAAGAATTTATGAATGACGAACCTAGTGAATTTTTAGAAGAACAACTAATTGATGTTGATGAAATTAAAGAAGAAGCTAGTACAATTGAAGAGTCTGTAGAAGATGATTTAGCAGAACAATTAAGCGAATAAAAGTAACAAATTTGTTACTTTTTTTATTGACAAAAATATGCGGGGGGGGGGGTACAATAAAAATAGAATAATATAGTAGAAAGTAGGAAGTAAAGATTATGTACCACAAAAGTTTAAAAAGAAAT
>CAKOLG010000024.1 GCA_934096175.1 uncultured Bacilli bacterium | reverse complement strand
AGTATACCATAGTTAAAATTTTTTTTATATTTTTTGTAATTTTTTGTTGCATTTTTAAAACAGTCTTGGTATACTTAACTAGTCAGCAAGAAAAAGTTTGAAAAAATAATATACTTAATAGGCTTAAAACAAATGGGCTTGTAGCTCAGCTGGTTAGAGCGCACGCCTGATAAGCGTGAGGTCGGAGGTTCAAGTCCCCCCAGGCCCACCATTTAATTTATGGCCCGTTGGTGAAGCGGTTAACACATATGCCTTTCACGCATACATTCATGGGTTCAAATCCCGTACGGGTCACCAATAAAGATTTTAAACTACTCATTTGAGTAGTTTTTTTCTATTTCAAATATAGCAAAAAATAAAGACCATTATAAAATGGTCTAAATACTAACATTAGTTGGAATAAATGATATTTCACCATAAAAAAATATAAATACAATTGCAACAACAATTAAAAAGACTATAACTAAATTAAATAAATTATAATATATTTTTTTATCTAAAGATTCAATTTTTAAACATTCATTCATTCCTGTAATAAATAATATTGTCGAATAAATTATCGAAATACCTAAAAATATAAAACCTACATAATATGATATTATTACTCCTAAAGAATATAAAGCTGTAACACCTATAATAAGTGGTAAAAAACAAACATTACATATCATTAAACATTTACCAAAATTAACTCCCTTACTATTAAAAAACGAAGCAGCATAATAAACAATTGATACTATTAAAATAAGTCCACCTGAAATCATTAATGCAATTGCAATAATTCTTAAGAAATCTTGAGTAAAAATATTACTAAAACTATAAGAAGTTGTATAAGAACCAGTAGTTACATTATAGTTCTTTATAAAACCGCCCGTAATTAAACTCATTACTAAACTTAACACCAAACTAAAAACTGTAATAAACATTGTTATAAAAAAAGCTGTCTTTGTACCTTGATATTTACTAACATATTTTGTCAAAGTTGTCCCCGGTTTCTTTATTAAATCAAACAACAAATTTAATAATATAATTGGTTTTACATCTACATCTTCAATTTTTTCTTCCGCCACAACCGGAGCAACCGGATTAACTGGAATTGGATTATTTGCGTTATTTAATGGATCCAATTTTTCATTATTATCTAATACTTCTATATTAGATTTTTCTACATCTTCTTTTTTTACAGTTGTAGCTACAAACGTTTCTGCTACTGCATTATTATTTACTGTTTTATTTTGCCCCTCGTTTAAATTCTCAACCACATTTTCTTTTCCTACACTCTGCTCAATATAATTAGTTTGGTTATTAATATCACCACCTGTTTGTGTTACTTCATTTGCCTCAAAATTATTAATAACAGGCGGTTGAACAAAAGAAAAACTTCTTTGACCACCAGTAGAAATTTCTTTATTATCAAAAACAGGCTCCCCTTTTACCTCATTTTCTTGTTCACCAGAATTAAAACTTTGCTTAAAAAATTTATTATTCATATAAACAACTCCTATTATCATAAGTATACCACACATCCCTATTTTATAAAATAAACGAATATATAATTTTAAATAAAAATATGATATTATAAAATCAGAAAGGAGAAAATATGATTTTATTTTTAATTTTTATTATATTTATTATTTTATTAAGTTCAATAAAACAAATAAACGAATATGAAAGAGGAATTTTATTCACTTGCGGAAAATTTTCCAAAATATTAAACCCTGGTTGGAATATTGTACTCCCTATAATTCAATCATATAAAAAAGTTGACATCAGAACAAAGGCTGTCGATGTGCCAGAACAAGAAGCTATTACGAAAGATAATGTTTCTGTAAGAATAAACGCTGTAATCTACTTTAAAGTTTTTGACGCTTCTAAAAGTATTCTTGCCGTAGAAAATTTCTACTATGCAGTAAGTCAACTTGCTCAAACAACTATGCGTAACGCCGTTGGTGCAGTATCATTAGATGAACTACTTAGTTCCCGTGAAAAAATTAGTACCGAAATTTGCAAAATAATTGATGAAGCAACCGATCCTTGGGGTATAAAAGTTGAAAACGTTGAATTAAAAGACGTTTCCTTACCAGAAGAAATGAAACGAGTTATTGCCAGAGTTGCCGAAGCTGAACGAGAAAAACAAGCAGTTATTACTAAAGCTGCTGGTGAAGTTGAAGCATCTGAAAACCTTGCTAAAGCCGCATCTATCATGGCAAACACACCTGGAGCACTACACCTAAGAACTTTATCAACTATTAATGATATATCTTCTGATCAGTCAAACACTATTATCTTTGCCATCCCAATTGAAGTGCTAGAAGCATTTAAAGGCAGAAGCATAAATCTTAATGAAATAATAACAAAGAAAAAGAGCGAATAATCGCTCTTTTATTGATTCTTAATATTTTTTCTCTTAAATATTATAAATGATAATACCAACAAAATTATATAGCATACACAACAAACCACTACTGATGGCCCAAAACTAGCATATTTAAAACTTGGAATTCCCCCAAATAAATATTCGCTAAAATCCCAACACAAAGTCGGAAAATACTTCAATATATTAACATTATAACTAACAATTATTGCATTAATAATACTACTAAATACATATATTAATAAAGTTACTGTAACAGATAATGCTGTATTACCTAATACTGTACTTATAAAAAACGCTATTGTAAGTAACAATAAATACTCTGGTAATAAAGCTGCTACATGAGCTAATATACATAATAGCAAATTCATTTCCATAACACTATGTGTACTAAAATTATATATTATATTTGGTGCCACAAGTGTATCAAATCCTGAGGCAACACCATAAGTAACTGCTGATACTACACCATAAAATAACATAAATAATAAAAATACTACAACTGAAGCACAATACTTACTGAACAATATTTTAGCTCTTCCATAAGGTCTTAATAACAATTGCTTTATTGTCCCTTTGTTATATTCTTCTGAAACAATAGAACCAGCTACCATAACAATTACAACTATTACAAATAAAATTGGTGTTGAAAATTCTGAAATGACTGCTGCATTTGCCGCAAATGTCCCCTTTTCTCCAATATTATTTTCTAGCTTATACTTTGAAACATAAAAACTTTCTTCTACGCTTCTTTTTTCTAATAATTCTTTTCTATTAACATAACTATTTTCATCCTTATTATAATCTAAATAAGTTTGAGCAGAATTAACATAATTATTAATCAAATAAGACTGTTCTGATTCATCATAAGGTATTTCATATTTTAAACGATAATCATAACCTTCTATTTGATATTTTAATTTTTGAATTTCTTTATCAAGCGAACTCTTTTCACTTTCTGTCAAATCACGTTTTAACTGTTCTTCATATTGAGCCAATTGCTCTTCTGCATCTTTTTTGTCTTGTAAAACAAAATCTTGCCATGAACTATTGTCTAATTTTTCTATCAAAGCTTCATAATCTTTTTTACATCCATCATATTTTTCATTATCTTTAGTAATATACTCTGCCTCATTCATACAAAAAATATAACTATAAGCATTATTTTTAAACATTACGTCTTGCCATGAATCAGTATCATATTTTTTGGCAGCCTTATACAGTTCAATATCTGTCTTATCTTGAATATACCACTTTACTTCGTCGGTATTTTTTAAATCATAAGAAGCTAGATTGTCCTCCAATGTTTGATAATATTGATCATTTGTAAACAAATCATCAACATTGTCAACAAATTTTATAATAACTATATTAAGCATTGCAAATACCAAAGTTATTATCCCTAGTACGTAAATAGCTTTCTTGTGAAATATTTTTATCAATTCATTTTTTATTAAACTAATCAATTATATTACCTCCTGCCTTTTTTAAAAAAGCCTCTTCTAATGACATTTCAACTAACTTAACTTCATAAATATCAATCTGTGCCTCAACTAACTCTTTTATAACAACTGCAATATCTTCCTTACTACATGTTACCTTTATAAAATGTTCATCAATAAACTCTATTTCATATTTACTTAAAATATCTTTTATACCATTAGTTTTATCAACTTCTATCATATAAGAAGTAATATCAACTTTTTTAAATTCTTTAACAGAATTGCTTGATATTATCAAACCATTTTTTATCAAACAAACATCTGTACAAAAACTTTCTAACTCTGCTAAATTATGACTGGAAATCAAAACAGCCATTTTTTCTTTCTTAGCTAATCTTTGTAACAAATCTCTTAATTCTTTAATTCCCTCAGGATCAAGTCCATTAGTTGGTTCATCTAAAACTAGCAAATTAGGACTATTTAATAAAGCTGCTGCTATTCCTAAACGCTGTCTCATTCCTAAACTATACTTACTAACTTTATCATCAATTCTTTTACCTAATTTTACTAAAGATATAACTTCCTCAATTCTTGCCTTGTCAACATTTTTATACATATTAGCTATCAATTCCAAGTTTTTTCTTCCACTTAAATACATATATAAATCTGGACTTTCAACAATTGCTCCAACCCTTAATATAGCTTTTTCAAAGTCTTTTTCAACATCATAACCATTTATTAAAACATTTCCACTATCAATTGACTGTAATCCCAATATAAGCTTAATAGTTGTCGTTTTTCCTGCCCCATTCGGTCCTATAAAACCTAAGACTTCACCTTCACTAATAGAAAAACATACATCATTTAATATTTTTTTACCACCAAAAGACTTACTAATATGATTAACTTCTAATATTTTCCCCATATTTCTCCTCCTATTATAATTATTATAGAAAAACTTAACTGTTCCTTTTCTAAACTCAAACTTATTAAGTATCACTACAAATTAATTATATTACGAACAATTACATAAATAAAGAAGTATTTTAAATTTCAAAATACTTCTTAACAATATCAATAAATTTATCTGAAAATTCAAGTTCCTTTAACTCATCTATAAAATTATTATAACGTACATTATACTTTTTCTCTGTAAAAGGAACTACATTTTTTTCTAATTCATAAGTATGATATTCCTTATAAACAACACCATTTATACTAGTTTTAAACTTACTATTATTTAAAGTTAAATCAACTACATAATTATTATCCTTTTTAATTAAATCTATTAAACCTGTATAATGTTTATTACCAAAATCATATTTATATTCTAAATTGATTGCCTCTTTATCAAACTGATTTATTTTAAGTTCTAAAAAATCTTTATTATTATAAAGAACTTTACTCTCTATAATATTATCTTTTTTCATTCCATTAATCCCAATAACTTTACGTTCATCATCACAATTATTAACACATTTTCTATTACTTAAATTAATATAAATATCAAAATTATCTTCATAATTATAATAATAATAATTTCTAAAACCATCTTCCTCAATATCAAGACCAACAAATGTCTTACCATCAACCAAATAAATATTATAAACTTTTAAAAATTCATGATCATAAGAATTTTCTAAAACAGCTTCTTTTAAATAATCTTTATAGTCATTAAAAGTAAAACCTTCTAAATAAGCCCCAACCTTAAGCAAATTATTATCACTATTAATCAACTCATTATATTTTTTATAAAAATTAATATTTGCCTCTTTATTCATTTTTAAACTATATCTAGTCACTGAAATATTTTTTTGATTAATAACTATCTCATCCTTCTCAGATGTTATCATATCTTTTTCAATAACACTTTTTAAAGCATCACTATATATATTAAAATACTTTTGCAAAACCAAATTATTAATTTTAAAAGTAGAGCCTTCTCCTTGTCCTTTTTCTGTCTTTTTTAATATATCATCACTATTTGCATAATTAATATATAAATTATCAGAATCATTAAATAAAGCAACAGCTAAATTAACATCATTTCCCGAAATACTAATTTTTTTCGTCAAATTTGAAGAACTTTTACCATACAAAACACTATAATTATATTTATTTAAAGCATTTTCTTCCAATACATCCGTTTTAATATTAAAATTAACATCGATTAAATAATTATCAAAATCAAAATCATAATTACCAAATAAATCATTAACATAATTTTGAATATTATCAATACTTTTACCAAAAATATTATCTGGCTTTAAAATTCTATATTTTAATAACATTGGATAAATATAAAAATAACCAATCACCCCCAAAATTGCCCCAATAAATAACAAAACAAAAACAGGTTTTAGAGCTTTTTTTATTTTACCTTTAATCTTTAAAGGCTTAAAAGAAGTCGTTATATAAATATCATCCGTAATTGTTTTTTCTAAATCTTTTTGTAAATCATCTTTAAACTCGGTTTCATCTGTCTTATTCTTTTTATCAATATTTTTCTTTTTTTCCTCAGTTTCTTCAACAATTATTTCTTGTGTTGGCGAATCATCTTCTGAATCAATCACATCTTGCAAATCCCTAAACTTAATTTCTCTAGTTTTAAATAATTCATCTTTTAAATCATCTTGGTCTTCTTGGTTAATTTCATTTTCTTGAATAATATCTTTATCTTCTGCTAAAGCATCATTTTTTTGCTCATCATTTAAGATATTAATATACTTTTTTTCTCTCATTAAAACCACTCTACCTATCATCCTCATTTTACCATAAATAAAAAAAAATAGATACTAGTAAAAAATATCTATCTATTATTAACCCTTTTTATAAATTCATCATAATCCTTAAATAAATCATCTATAGTATAAACACATAATTCATCATTCTTATAATAATTAATAAAACTATTATAAAAATTATCTTCTAACCTTATTTTACTTACTAAATCCTTATATGAATCTATATAAATTATTGTATAATCTAATTTACCATATAAATCATAATAATTTTTACTATTTAAAAATAAAGCATTCATAGTAAACAAATATAACTTATTTATATCAAAACATTTTATAAATTTATCAGTATCTAAAGGTTTATCAAAAAAATCTAATAAAGTATTATAACCACTCAATAATCTTGTATATTTCTTCTTACATAACAAAACAAAATCTTCAAATTGAATATCTAAATCACACTCTATATACTCTTTTTTTACATCATTATAATATAAAGACCTTTCCCCATTCTTAAAAACATCACGATATGAATCTTTCTTAATTCTAATTTCTTTTTTTAATTGTTTGTAAACATCTTTTCCACAACTATCAACCATTTCATCAAAATTAGAAATAATATTTGCAAAAAAAGCCTTCTTTGAAAAATATAATCCTCTTCCCTCATTAGTTAATTTAGAACAAATTACATATTTAAAACTGTTAACCAAACTATCTTCCTTAAAAATAACTTTTAATGGAGTATAATAATATCTTTCAAGAAACTCAGCAAATAAATTTTTATCTTTTTTTACAAGTGCCAAATCAAACATATCACTGCCTAATTCCCATTGACCATAATACATCACGAGTGGATTATAAACCAATTTCAAACTAGATACTATACTTTCATTCATCACACTAATCACCTATTCTATATCAATTATACTATATTTTTTCTAATATTCAATACATCAAAAAACTATTGTTTACTTTCCTTAACAATAGTTTTATTTTTAAAATATAAAATACTTACAAGCATTATTTGTGAAGTTAAATAAAAAGTCCACTCTACAATTTCTATAATACCTTCAACCCACTTTGAAAATTCAAACAAATATTGAATTAAAACAAAACAATCACATCCTAACAAAAATAGCAAAACATAGTTAAAGTTAAACAATTTATCATTATTTTTCAATTTCCTTTTCAAAATAACTAAATTTAAACAAAACATAAAAGCATATATAAAAGCTTCAACAATTAAAACACTTTCTTTAAAAAATATTACAAACAAAAAATTTATTAAACACATTAATAAAATTTTAAAGTCAAACTCCTCTAAATAAAAATAATAATAAAACTGTACAACTACAAAAAAGCAATTCCCCATAAAACATTCTTTTCCAATAAAAAAACAACAATCAGCAATCAATGTAAAAATTAAAGCATTTTTTAGCATTCCCTTTTTCCCTAAAGTAAATATCAAATTAAAACCAATTGGTAAGATTTTAATTATATCGACAACCATTCCCTCAACACCAAATATTTTCATAAGTATAAATATAACAAGCATTAATATTTCAATAGTTAAATATATTATCCACATAATAATCTCCTTATCATTATTATGCCAAATAAAAAAAATAAAATTACTTTTATTTTCCTACAAATCTATTTCTATTTTATTTTGACTTTCAATATACTTATAAAATTCATTACATTTAATATGCTTTTTAGGTGCTTGATACTCATATAAATATAAAACAGTATTTTGTTTTAACTTACAATATTTTTTTCTAAACTTATTTGCTACATCTTGTAACAATTTTAACTCACTATCATATTCATGAATGCCTATATATTGACTCCAAGAATGTTCAAACCAATAATATTTATTATCATTACAATAAATTAAAAAAGTATGCGAAGGCAATATACCATCAATATGTGTAAAAATAAAATATGTTTTATTAATTATTTGACTATTAAAAAACAATTTTCTTTCTAGCTCAACTTGATCCCAACATATACCACATTTTGTTTCTAACAATTCTTCTGGAGTTTGTAAATAATAAAAAAATGAAAAATCTTTATTCCATTTTTCCTGATTTAAAAATAAATTATTTCCTTCTTTATCCTTAAAGCCATATTGAATATTACTCATAATTTTCATTATTTCTTTTACTTTTTCATTTATCATAATATTCACCTTACACAGTAACAAGAAAATTAAAATGGTGCCACCTACAAGAATCGAACTTGTAACTGAGCCTTACCATGGCCCTGTTATACCACTTAACTAAGATGGCTTACTAAAAGTATATAAAATTTAAAACTTATTTACAATACTATTTAATAAAAAAGCTAAATAAATTATTTAATAATAGTAAACAAAAAACGAGCATTACCTCGTTTTTATAGTTTTCATAAAATCAAAATTTTCTAATCAAAATTTTCTATTATTTTTTACCCTACTATCGCTGTTACATTACTATAACCAAGTCCATCAATCAAAGCTTTATCTGCTTCACTATTAACGGTAATAGTATATGTTGGACTAGTTCCAAACATATTAAAAGTACTTACTGAACTATTAAATTGTGTCTTATTTAAAATAATACTAAGTGTACCTGAATCAGTTCTAAAAAACATAAGACTCATATCTGTTACTTTGGACGTATCAAAATTACTTAGATCCAAACCGGTTAATTTATCCATATTTCCAAACATCCAACTCATATTTGTTACGTTTGACGTATCAAAATTACTTACATCTAAACTTGTTAAACTCCACATAGCACCAAACATAAAACTCATATCTGTTACTTTGGACGTATCAAAATTACTTAGATCCAAACCGGTTAATTTATCCATATGTCCAAACATACAACTCATATTTGTTACGTTTGAGGTATCAAAGTTACTTACATCTAAGCTTGTTAAACTACTCATATTTTCAAACATGTAATGCATATCTGTCACATTTGATGTATTAAAATTAGTTATGCTTAAACTCATTAAACTACTCATATTTTCAAACATGCAACTCATATTTGTTACTTTTGAGGTATCAAAGTTACTTACATCTAAAGTCGTTAAACTGCTCATATTGTTAAACATATAATGCATATCTGTTACTTTTGATGTATCAAAATTACTTATATCCAAACTGGTTAATTTAGTCATATTTCCAAACATACAACTCATATTTGTTACATTTGAGGTATCAAAATTACTTACATCTAAGCTTGTTAAACTACTCATATTGTTAAACATATAATGCATATCTGTTACTTTTGATGTATCAAAATTACTTAAATCTAAACTTGTTAAACTACTCATATTTTCAAACATACAACTCATATTTGTTACTTTGGACGTATCAAAATTACTTAAATCTAAACTGGTTAAACTACTCATACTGTTAAACATATAATGCATATCTGTTACTTTTGACGTATCAAAATTACTTATATCCAAACTGGTTAATTTAGTCATATTTCCAAACATACAACTCATATTTGTTACATTTGAGGTATCAAAATTACTTACATCTAAGCTTGTTAAACTACTCATATTATTAAACATGTAATGCATATCTGTCACATTTGATGTATTAAAATTAGTTATGCTTAAACTCATTAAACTACTCATATTTTCAAACATGCAACTCATATTAGTTACTTTTGACGTATCAAAGTTGCTTAAATCTAAGCTTGTTAAACTGCTCATACTATTAAACATGTAATGCATATCTATCACATTTGATGTATTTAAAATTTTTAAATTATTTATCGTTTGAACTGCACTCATACCATAAAATAAATATGAACTGTTTTGATTAGCATACAATGAGCCATCTCCTTGTATGTATAAATCGTACTTGGTTGAATCATCGGGATTTGTAATTACATAAGCCATGACACGACCATCTTGCATTGCTGAAACGTCCCAAAATTCTACTGCATCATCAGGAACATTTATTTTATCTTCTAATGTTATAGTTTTTATTTTTGTTTTGTATGTTGAAGATCTAAATGCGGAAGTATCATTACTAGATGTAGCAGCCAAAACTGGTTGCCCTTTTATAACAGCTACACCATCTACATTTAAATTAGTAGATAATGCTGAATAACCTATTGTCATAAAAAGTAAATACGAAAAAGCTAGCAAGCAAATTATTTTTCGATAATTTTTTTTCACACTACACACCACCTAAAATATAATAATTATCTTATAAATACTTCTATCTCATTTGTTCATAAAACAAGATACTTTATGAAAAATATATTTTTTAGCTGAAATGTTCATAAATTATTTTTAAAATATATTTTAAAGTAATTAAAATTATGTTATACTAATAGCAGTATAATAGTGGAAATAAAGTAAACTCATAAAGTATCTTGCTTTATGAGTTTTTTATAAAAAAATAAAATAGTTATTTATATATTTTATTTTCATTATTATAACTTTATAAACTCAATTCACAAAAAAATAATGTTCTCTAAAACATTATTTCAAAAATCTATAAGAAACGAATCAACCTAAACAATAGATAACATTCGTATATCAACAACTTGGTGCGGGTGAAGGGACTTGAACCCCCACTCCGTGAGGAACTAGATCCTAAGTCTAGCGCGTCTACCAATTTCGCCACACCCGCAAACAGTGGTGGACCTCGTAGGACTCGAACCTACGACCGCCCGGTTATGAGCCGGATGCTCTAACCAACTGAGCTAGAGGTCCATCGACTAATTAATAATACCATAATAAAAACCTTGTTGCAATATCTTTTTCAAAAAAAATTTCATTAATTCATACAAATTAATGAAAAAAATACAATCAATGCAACAAATACCACATTTACATAAATAGCATACCCTCTATTATCTATTTCTTTTCCACACATCTTAGCTACAAACTTAAATAATGCATAAAATAAATTAAAAATAACTATTCCTATTACTACCACAACTAAACAAATATCACTTAAATTATTCTTAGTTAAATTACTAAAAGCTTGTAAACTAAAACTAATCCCACTAACCATACCAATTGATATTGCAATAAAAATACTTATTATAGTTACAATATCAATTATATTTTTATCATATCTATTTTTTAAATCTTTTACTTTATCATTTAAACTAGTAAACTCTTTATTAGAAGCATCAAATACATTCTTTAACAATCTTATTTTAAAGCCATCTGTAACCATGTTCTTAGGACTAATATTTGCCTTTTCTATTCTATCAATAGCATCATAATAACCATATAAAGACACTAAATCTTCTCTTCTTACATCCATTTCAATTGACTTTAACATATTCTTATAAATATCGTCTTCTAATAAAATTGATTCTGCATAATAACATATTTTTTTAAAATTTCCTGTAAACATTCCGTTATCATTTTTATAATATTCATGTATAAATCTTTCCCTATTATCATTATCTTTTAGAAAATATAATAAATCAAAAGCAATTATAAAACAAACCATATTAGTTCCATTTCCACCATTATCTAATCTTTTAATTTTTTCTATAATATCTTCAAGATTCATACAATCACTCCCTGTACAACAAAAGTATATCATAAATAAACAAATTTAAGAATACAAAACAAAAGAATAGTTACGAACTATTCTATTCAAAAGTTAATGTTTCAAGAAATTGATTATAAAGACTTAAACATTCATCATTACCTCTTGCATTAACTAAAACTACATGATAAAAATTACCGTTAAAAAATATTGAAGTATATTTATATTTTATAAAACTTTTAAATCCTTCTTCACTTTGCTCATCTTCCATTACATATAAAATATTCATTGACTTCCATTTATTATCATTTATTTTTAATTCTTCATATACCGGAGTTGCTCCCTCTTCATTTTCAAAAGCTTCCTTTTGACTAGCGATATAATTATCAATAAATGTATCTCCCAAACTAGTTGCTCCATAAGAAATTCTAACAGAACAACTTTGACCATATGTATAATATCTATTACTACCATCAGAACTTTCAAGCTTCAAATCTTCCGGCATTACGTATTTTAAGCCACCAATACCATCAGTTGAATCTTTATCCTTTATAAATTTATTGTAAACAAAATAAATACCTACAATAGCTACAATAATACAAACTATATTAAAAAGTGGTGCCAAATTAATCTTTTTACGTTTCGCATTAGCAAAATAATTTTTGCTATCATTTTTTTTATTACTAACTTTACTAAAACCCGAAAAATCATTTATATATTGTTCGTCCTCAGAAAAAGAAGGAAAATTAGTATTTGATGGCAAAAACTTATTATTTGCTTTTTTTACTAAAGCTTTCCTTTCGTTTTTAGCTTTTTCCTCTTCTTTCTTTCTTCTTTTTTCTTCCTTTACTTGTTGTACCATTGCTTCAGCATTTTTCTTTTTTTCCTCTTTAGCTCGTTCTTTTTCCTCTTTTAAATTTTTTTGTTCCTGCAAAGCCTTTTGTCTTTCATCTTCCAAAGCTTTCTTTTCCGCAATTAAGCTTTCCTTATTTTTAAATCCTTTTTCTTTATTAAAAAAACTATCAATATTTTTTTGTAAACCATTTCTTTCATCAAAATCCATTGAATTAAGTTTATTAAGCTCAGCATCGTAATTATTATTTGTTGAAAAAGAAATACTATTATCAACCATAACATTCTCATCTTTTTTTACATCATTACTTAATTGCATCGAAAAACTTTCTTCGAAACTTTGTTCCTCATCATCCAAATCTGTACCACACATATAACATTGCTTTTTAGAATCATCTAAAATAGTTCCACATTTAGGACATTTTTTCATATAACCACGTCTTTCTATTCATTAAATTTAAAAGAATTAACAAAATTATCTAACTCTAAAGCACACTGACTTTCATTATTAGTATTAACCAATTTTACATTATAAAACTTACCATTATTTATTGTCACCAAATACTTATATTTTAAAATACTATAAGAACCATTATCAGATTTATACAAAACATTCAAATAAGTCCATCTAGACCCATTAAGAGTTATATTCCCATCCTTTGTTTCATAATCACCATCAAATTTTTCTAATACTTCTTTAAAATAAGTAGCATAGTAATTTTCATCACTATTATTCCCCATTAATAACTCTATTTCACAATCCTTATTTCCTAATTTTAAAAAGTCATCATCCTCTTGATTAACCTCAAAATAACTATTAACATATTTTAAATTACCAAAACTATTACTATCACTTTTAAAAATTGGTAATATTACAAAAATTACTACTAAAGCTACAATTAATAACAAAACAATCATAACAAAATGTTTGCCAAAAGACCTTTTTTCCCCACCTACTGTGTCATAATCTTTATCACGTTTTTTTACTAATTTCTTACTTTGAACATTATTAAAATCATTTTCTTCTTCAATATGTGCTCCACACATAAAACACTCTCGGCGCCCTTCATCCAAAAAAGCACCACACTTAGGACATCTCATTTAAAACCTCCTATAATTTAATACCAGCACTTAAAGCCTGATGATATTTACAAATTTCAGCAACTTTGCTCTTTAACTGCTCATCAAAGTCACCTAAAGCACTTAATATCCTTACTTTATTCTCATTATATAAATAATCAAATTCCTGTATATATCCATACTCCATAAGTTGTTTTAAATAATTAACAATTAATTCAATTCTAAAATTACTATTCGCCAATTTTACCAATCCTTCCCATACCAAATTCATCTAATACCATATTAACTAATTCTAATAACAAATCACAAGCAATATTTGTCCTTGAGACTTTTACCTCTTGTTTATTAACTATTACATAAACAAGCATATTTATAAACTTATAAGGATCATCCTCAAGCAATACCGATAAATGATATTCTATCGGTTCAATATTATACAATCTACTTTTTACCAAATCAACATTCACTAATTGAAAACTAGATTGTATAATATCAATATTTTCTTTTAATCTCCTAATAAGTTCAGTTATAAATTCATTTTTAAACATCCTCTATCACCTATAAAAATATTATTTTTCATTCAAATTATCTAAATATCTAACTATTACATATAAAACTAAACTTATAACAAAGATTTGTAACACCATTTCATTATCAAAAAATTCACTCATTAATATTCCCATACTAGAAACTACAATACCAAATAATATTCTTTCTCCATATGCCAAAATAACTCCATAATTGCCTTTTTTATCTCGAACAATTCCTAAATGTTCATCAAAACGTGTTACCTTATTAATTCGTGATAATAAATAATTTAAATATAATAACGGTGGTAAAAAAGTAATACATAACCCCAATATTACTATAACTCCTTCAAACATTATCTTACGCCTCCAAATACTTATTTATCTTACTACAACCATCTCGACCATAACCAAATTCCATAAACTCCGGTTCTGCCATATTTTGTTGGTTATAATTGTACTTTATTTTAAACTCATAATACGTAATATTATCTCCACTATTAGTATCACTACACAATTTATCATTTTTTGAAACAAACATTCTAAAATATTTATTTTCTTTGTCATAAACTACTAATCTATTATCATCATCAGTTAGTCTTACTCCATTAATAACAATTGGTAACTTATCATTAAGATTATAAATAATTCCCGTTTCATTTAACATTTTTAAATTATAATTATATCTTCCATTAACAATGTTTTTTTCCAAAATAGCATATCCATTACCAATATTTAAAAATGAAGGAACACTATCTAATGTATAACCACCATTTACATAAAATGTCATATCCTTTTTTATAATAGAAAGATCATAAGCCCCATTATCATCAACAATAAAATAAAATCTAACTTCTTTTGGAAAACCTAAAATCGGCACCCCTTCTAAAGAATAATAATTTCCTGCAAACTCTGTTTCCTTTAACATAAAATTAAAATTTTCTAATCTTAAATAATCTTTACCAAATTTATCAGCTATATCATTATTTAAAATAATCTGCCTATTTTGCATATTTCTATAATAAGTTTCATCATCTTTAATAATATTATAAGTACCTAAGTTATCATCATAAGCAAAAGATAACTCCGTTATATTTCCATTTCCTAAATAATAAGTTCCCATACAAGTACTTCTATAACTAAAATAATCATCATTAACAACAACAATATAATAATTAATAGCATCAACTGCACACTGTGAAAATATATAATATGATTTATCTAAAGTAACACTTTTTAAATATATTCCATTATAATTATCATTTATTTCTTCTTTATTATTTATTCCATTTATTAAATTACTAATAATATTATTATCTTTTTTAATTACAAAAAAATAAACAATAACTACTACTATTAAAAGTGCAACAATTCCTATTATTAAACCCTTAACTTTCTTATTCATATTATAATCACCTATGCTAAAAGCATTATAACATATAAAACTCAAAGAAAAAAGAATCAAATTGATTCTTTAAGATAGTTTATCTCCTTCTTCTAACATTGTTACAATATCAATACCATATCCCCTTTTAACATCATCAATTAATACTCTAGTAACTGCACCTATTATTTTATTATCTTGAATAATTGGTGAACCACTCATTCCTTGAACAATTCCTCCACTAAGCTCTAATAATTCCTTATCAACAACTTCAAAATAATAATTTTTTTCTTTATTATTTACATCAATTTCAATAATATTTATCTCATACTTTTTAACATTATTATCCAAATCTGTAGTATATATATAAGCCTTACCATTTTTTACTTCTTCTAATTTACCAACTTCAATCGTATCTTTGTCATACAACTTATTAACTTTACCAAAAACTCCATAGTTTGTATTTTTTATTACATCACCAAAAATAACTTTTTTATTAATTGCAGCATTTTTACTTCCAGGATTTCCATCTGTACTTCTAGTAAAACTACTTACTTTAGCATCATAAACAAAACCATTTCGTACCTCTACTCTCTGCTTTGTTTTACTTTCATTTATCACATGTCCCAATATTCCATAAACATTCGTTTCCGGATCTATATATGTTAATGTACCAATACCTAATATTGTTCCCTTAACATAAAGTCCTGTTCTATAAGTACCATCAAAATAACTTAATTTTAACTCCGTTTTTTCTTCTACATCTTCATGAATATAAGTAACATTCACTTTACTATCATGCATATGCTTATCAATTAACTCAACCATTGTATCAACATCATTAACTTCAACATCATCTATATATGTTATTTTATCTCCAATACTAAATTCTTGATTAATATAACTACCATTTACTTTATAAAAACCTACTATCAAAACTCCCTTACTATTAATTTCAATACCCAAAGTTTCCCCTCCAGGAATAATATACTTACTATAAGCAAATACATTTAAAGGAATTAATAACAATATTAACCATAATAATTTCTTCATTAATATCACCTAATACTATTATTTGTATTTTAATAAAAGATATATATCCAATTTATTCCAAAAAAAATATCTCTTTACAAAGAGATATCTTAAATTATATAAGGATCACTACTAGTACCAGTACCACTTGTATAGACAGTTCCTACTTTTAAAGAAACCATTGGACGAACATAATTTCCTGTATTATTTGTTGCATAAAATTGAGCTAAATTTCCACGATAATTAGTTCCTACTAAAGGAAACATAGCTACCGCCATATTTGCAGGTACACCTTGACCATATGTTTTATATGGAGACATCGTCCATACATTTAAACCACTAAATAAATAATTAGTTGAATTTTCCGAATAAATATTAAAACCAGCTAATTCACTTTCATAACTTGTTATTGTAGCAATTGGATATTTTAAAGTGCCATTTCCGTTTTCTTTAAAAACAGAAAAGCTGTCATTAACACTACACAAGCCGTTGTCCATTCCAAATGAAATTGACATTGAATCATTCGTCCACCCATCTTTTACATATCGATCATTACACCATACAGTATCTTCTAAATTAGCTTGATAATTAATAATAGAATTAGAATAATAAGTGTCAATAAAACTTTTAAGCGTAGAATCATTAACGTTACCAGATAACGACTTAGTTACAATTTCTTTTAACTCCCCTCCCATTAGTTTATAACTTCCAACTCCAAATGATGTCATTCCTGTAGATGTCTCAGAAACATAATAAACGCGATAAACAGATTCGCAAGTAATAGTAGAAGTTTTACAAGTATAATGGTAGGTTAAAAAATCTTTCATGCTAGTAGCTTTTCTAGGTTCTATTAAAGTATAAAGTCCATTTCCATAACTTATAGAATCTGCTACATAAACACCAGTTCCGTCAATTGTTACAATTTGATCTACTGTATAATAATCTTTATCAAACATATACCCGGCTGCTGACAAAGATGCATAAAATGCTATGCCTGGCCTTGATTCATTAAATTTTGATGTACCAATCGTGATGTCTGCACCCGTTGCAACACACGTTCCATCTGTTGGAGTTCCGTTATATATTAATTTAATTCCGCCGGTTTCAGTTGTTCTTACCATTTTCCAACAAAAGCCCCCAAATATTACATTATTATTTCCTACGGCTCCCCTGTAATAATATATTGGATATTTATCACTTGCACTTGATGTTAAAGTATATACGCCTTTGCCATTCGTATCACTTGATACTGCACTAAAATCTATTCCACTACTTGATGTTACATACGTACTTGCTATACTATCTAGAACTGCTTCTTTTTTTATTACATCCATTAA
>CAKOLG010000023.1 GCA_934096175.1 uncultured Bacilli bacterium | reverse complement strand
AGTGGAACAGTTAACCTTTATGCGCAGTGGAATAGTGCCAGTGTAACATACGTTCCAACAAGAACTGGTTATACATTTGGTGGCTGGTACGCCGAAGCCGGATGTACAACAAATAAAGCGGGCACAAATGGTGTATTTACCCCAACTTCAAATATAACTTTATATGCAAAATGGACACCAAACACATACACAGTTGCATATAACGGAAACGGCAGTACTGGTGGTAGTACGGCAAGTAGTTCGCACACATACGATACAGCTAAGAATTTAACAGCTAATGGATTCAGTAGAGCATACACTGTAACATTTAACCATAATTATACAGGTAGTACTAATACCACAAGAACAGCAACTTATACATTCAAAAATTGGAACACCAATGCGGCTGGAACTGGTACAACATACACTAATAGTCAAAGTGTTACAAATCTAGCAACAAGAGGTACATTTAATCTTTATGCGCAGTGGAATAGCACCAGCGTAACATATGTTCCAACTAGAACTGGTTATACATTCGGCGGTTGGTACGCCGAAGCCGGATGTACAACCAATAAAGCGGGCACAAATGGCGTATTTACTCCAACTTCAAATATAACTTTATATGCAAAATGGACACCAAACACTTACACAGTTGCGTATAACGGAAACGGCAGCACTGGTGGTAGTACCGCAAGTAGTTCGCACACATACGATGTTGCTAAAAACTTAACAGCTAACGGATTCAGTAGAGCATACACTGTAACATTTAACCATAATTATACAGGTAGTACTAATACCACAAGAACGGCAACTTACACATTTAAAAATTGGAATACTAATGCTGCTGGAACTGGTACAACTTACACTAATAGTCAAAGTGTTACAAATCTAGCAACAAGAGGTACATTTAACCTTTATGCGCAGTGGAATAGCACCAGCGTAACATACGTTCCAACTAGAACCGGTTATACCTTTGGTGGCTGGTATGCCGAAGCCGGATGTACAACTAACAAAGCCGGCACAAATGGCGTATTTACTCCAACTTCAAATGTAACTTTATATGCAAAATGGACAATAAATAGCTATACCTTAACCATAAATCCGAATGGTGGAACATGGAATAATAGTACAGCAAAGCAAACTGCCAAACAAAATTATGGAACGACAAAAACAGTAGCTAATCCAACAAGAACAGGTTATACCTTTGGTGGTTGGACAACTTCTGGAACATGCGCTCTAAGCGGTACGACATTTACTTATGGCGCTGGTAATTGTACAATAACTGCTAAATGGACAGCAAATACATACACAGTTGCTTATAACGGAAATGGTAATACTGGTGGCAGTATGACAAACAGCACCCATAGATACGATACAGCTAAGAATTTAACTGCAAATGCTTATACTAAAACTGGCTACTCATTTAGTGGTTGGTCAACAAGCGCAAATGGTAATGTTGCATACACTAACGGTCAAAGTGTTACAAACTTAGCAACTAGTGGAACAATTACCCTATATGCAAAATGGACCATAAATAAATACACCTTAACTTTTAATGCAAATAATGGAACAGTAAGTCCAACGAGTATCACGCAAAACTACGGCACCAGTTTGACACTCCCAACCCCAACACGAAGTGGTTATAACTTCCTTGGTTGGTATACGGCTGCGAGCGGCGGAACCAAAAGAACATATACTACAATGCCAGCTGTGAACGAAACTCTATATGCACAGTGGTCACAAATAACAACGATTTATTTCACCAATGGTACATCTGCTGGTGGCGGTGGCGGTAATGGCAATGGAAATAGTGGCAACTCAGCGACTGTAGATAATTTGCCAATTGGTGTAACAGTTTACTATACTATTTCAGCTTCATCTACCAATGGTGGCAGTGGAAGTGCTGGGATAACATATGATGGTACATCTATTGATCTCATAACTGAGGGCAGAAGGTCTGGTTCATTTACAACTACAACATCTGGGAAATTATCATTTGGTGGCGGCGGAGGCGGTGGCCCGAACGCAAGCGGGTCTGGCGGCTGCACAATCACTAAAATAACCGACGCTAACGGTAATGAATATATTCTTAAATAATAAAATTAATCGCTTCATAATACAAAAAGTAAGAATGCTTTAAAAAATATTCTTACTTTTTTTAATTTAATAATGTTTTGTATGAGAATTATATTAATTAAAAATTTAATGTCCAACTTTACAACTTGTATTTATTAATAAAAAAAGCCATGTTATAATATTAGAAAAGAAAGAAGAAAAGCCATGAATTATCTAAACGGATTAAATGAAAAACAAAAAGAAGCAGTTCTTCACGTTAACGGTCCTTGCTTGGTCCTTGCGGGAGCTGGTTCTGGGAAAACCAAAGTATTAACAACGAGAATTGCCAATCTGATTGATAATGGTATTCCGTCATATAATATTTTGGCGATTACTTTCACTAACAAAGCTGCTAAAGAAATGCGAGAAAGACTTGAAAAATTAGTACCCAATAACAACGCTTTTGTTGGAACATTCCACGCCTTAGGAGTTCGTATTATTCGCGAAAACGCTCCAATCCTCGGTTTAGACAGAAATTACTCGATTATCGACAGTGATGATGTCATTTCAATCATAAAAAAAATTTTAAAAGAAAATGGATATGATCCAAAACTTAATTCACCGTCATATATCAGAAATAAAATAAGTTCTATAAAAAATGAAATGCTAACGGATGCAGAAATTGAAAGAACTTTTAACACGCCTCCGGACAAAATTGCTGCACAGGTTTATTATGAATATCAAAACATTTTAAAAAGAAATAATTCTGTAGATTTTGATGATTTATTAAAGCTACCTGTTAAATTATTTATGGAAAATAAAGATATACTTGAATCATACCAAGATAGATTTAAATATATTTTAATAGATGAATATCAAGATACCAATGAAGTACAATATAAACTCTCTCGTTTGCTAGCAGAAAAATATCAAAATATTTTTATAGTTGGTGATCCTGATCAATCAATATATATGTTTAGAGGTGCAAATTTTAGAAATATCTTGAATTTTGAAAAAGATTACAAAAATGCCATTATAATTCCCCTTGAAGAAAATTATCGTTCTACAAAATTTATATTAGACGCCGCTAATTCTGTAATAAAAAACAACAAAGAACGTAAAGAAAAAAATCTTTGGTGTAAAAATAATGAAGGACGAAAAATAACATATTTAAGAGCATATGATGGCAAACATGAAATTCAATTAGTTTTAGATGAGATAAAAAAACTCATTCAAGAAGGTTATAAAAAAAGTGAAATTAGTGTTCTATACAGAACTAATGCCCAAGCTCGTTTAGTAGAAGAAATGTTTTTAAAAGCCAACGTACCATACAAAGTTGTAGGAAGCTATTACTTCTATTCACGTAAAGAAATTAAAGATTTAATTAGCTATTTAAAACTAATACTTAACAACAATGATGAAATATCTCTTAGAAGAGTTATAAATGTGCCAAAAAGAGGGATTGGGCCATCTACTATTAGCAAATTAGAAGAAGAAGCCAAAGAAAATAACACTTCGATTTTCCAAGTAATATCTAAAGGAAAAGAATTAGATTTTAAAAATTTGATTTTAGACTTAACTAAAAAAAGCGAAGATCTGTCATTAACAGAACTTATCGATATGATTTTAGATTGTACCGGTATGCGAGCTGAATATGAAGCAGATAAAAACATGGAAAATGAAATAAGATTAGACAACCTTGAAGAATTTAAATCTATTACAAAAACATTTGAAGAAAGAACTGGTTCAGAATCATTACAAGATTTCTTAGAAGAAATTAGTTTAATTGCTGACATCACAGAACATAAAGACGACGAAGATGTTGTAACATTAATGACAATACACAGTGCTAAAGGTCTAGAATTTTCAGTTGTTTTCCTAATTGGCATGGAAGATGGTATATTTCCTCACCAAAATTCATTTTGTGAAGATGGTGGTCTTGAAGAAGAACGTCGATTATGTTATGTTGGAATTACTAGGGCAAAAGAAAGATTGTATATATCCAATGCTAAACGTCGAATGCTCTATGGAAAAGATGTTATAAATCCTCCAAGTCGTTTCATTAAAGAAATAGACCAAAAATTACTTGAGGTAGAAAATGAACAGATGTTTGAACCAGAAAAAGTAAATAAAGAAGAATTATATGTAAATGATAATGTGGAATTTGTAGCTGGCGATGTTATAATGCATACCATTTATGGTAGAGGAGTTATCATTGAAGTTAAAGGTGACTTTTTAACGGTAGCTTTCGCTAAAAATTATGGCATAAAAAAATTAATGAAAAATCACAAAAGTATAACAAAGATATAAGAAAGAAGGAATATTATGGAATTATTAATTATGGCTGCTGGAATGGGTAGCAGATTTGGAGGTTTAAAACAAATAGAACCAATGGGACCAAATGGGGAATTTATTATCGATTATTCAATATTTGATGCTTTAAAAGCGGGTTTTAATAAAGTTGTATTTATTATCAAAGAGGAAAACTATGAAGTATTTAAAGAAACTATTGGCTCAAGAGTAGAACCTTATATGCCAGTTGAATATGTATTTCAAAAAATAGACATGGTTCCTGACTTTGTCAAAATCCCAGAAAGTAGAGTAAAACCATGGGGAACTGCCCAAGCAATTTACTGTGCTAAAGACGCTATCAAAGATAAATTTTTAGTAATTAATGCTGACGATTTCTATGGCCGTGACGCTTTCATGGTTGCTAAAAAATTTTTGGAAAACTCAAAAGAAAGAGAATATTCAACAATTGCATATAAAGTAAAAAATACAATTACAGATAATGGTAAAGTTAAAAGAGGCGTTATTTCTCAAGATGAAAATGGAACACTTTCTTGTATAACAGAATGCAATATTGGCAAAGAAAATGGAATTATAAATGCTGCTCCATTAACAGGCGAAACACCATTTGCAGTTTCGCCAGAACAATTGGTATCAATGAATATTTTAACTTTTGATAAAACCATCTTCCCTTACTTAGAAGAAAAAATAAATAAATTTTTCGCTGAAAATATTAATAATTTGGAAAAATGCGAATTATTAATTGGCGATGTTTTAAGTGATGCTAATAAAGAAAAATTTGCTGATGCAAAAGTTTTACACACTGATGCAACTTGGTACGGTGTTACATATAAAGAAGACGCAGTTACCGTAAGAGAAGCAATAAAAAAATTAGTTGACGCTGGAGAATATCCTAATAATTTATGGAAATAAAGGGTGGTAAAATGGAACTTGTTATAATGGCTGCAGGTCTAGGTAACCGCTTTGGTGGACTAAAACAAATTACCCCAGTAGGACCAAATGGTGAATTTATATTAGATTATTCTATTTATGACGCAATTGCAGCTGGTTTTGATAAAGTAATTTTTGTAATTAAAGAAAACATGTATGAAGATTTTAGAAATACTGTTGGTAACCGTATTGCTGATAAAATACAAGTTGCTTATGCTTTTCAAGATATTAAAGATATTCCTGAAGGAACATCTCTACCAGTAGATAGAACTAAACCTCTTGGAACCGGTCATGCACTATATGCCGCAAGAAACGTCGTAACTGGTGACTTTGGTGTTATTTCAGCCGATGATTTTTATGGCCGTGATGCTTTTTTTGAACTAGCCAAAGCTTTAAAAGAAACAAATGATTACTGCTTAGTTGGTTACAAAGTTGGCAGCACAATGACTGAAAATGGTTCAGTAAAAAGAGGCATTTGTTTTACGGAAGGTAATAAATTACAAAAAATTGTTGAAAGCAAAATTGAAAAAATAGATGGAGTAATTCATAGTGAATCACTTGAAAACGGCGAAAAATATATTTTAGAAGAAAATCATCTTGTTTCAATGCTTATGTATGGTTTAAGAAAAGATATATTTCCTTTTATAGACAAAGATATTCCTTTATTTTTTAAAAATGCCAAAGATTTAAATACTGATGAGTATTTCTTACCAACAATCTTAGACCATTTGATGGAAGAAGGTAAAGAAATTAAAGTATTACCTACCACTTCTAAATGGAAAGGTGTAACATACGCAAATGATTTAGAAGATTTAAAAAAATACATAAAAAATTTAATAGAAAAAGGAGAATATCCTGAAAAATTATGGCAACAATAAATCCCAAAGATAGAATTGAAGAATTAGTAAAATTATTAAATAAAGCAAATGTTGAATATTATCTTAATGATAATCCAACATTGACTGATAATGAATATGATAGCTTATTAATGGAACTTTTTCGTTTAGAAGAAGAATATCCCGAATTTAAATTGCCAGAATCACCCACCACCAGCGTTGGTACTAAAATCCTCGATTCATTTACCAAAATAACTCATGGCACTCCAATGTTTAGTTTAGCAGATGTTTTTAACGAAGAAGAAGTTGAAAGCTTTGTTACAAGAGTCGAAAAAGAAGTTCCTAATCCAACGTTTACTTGTGAACTAAAAATGGATGGGCTAGGTGTTAACCTAACTTATAAAAATGGCTTACTTGTATCAGCAGCAACAAGAGGAGATGGGGTAGTTGGTGAGGATATTACCAATAACATTAAAACTATTAAATACCTACCAATCAAACTAAATGAACCAATTGACTTAGAAGTACGTGGCGAAATTTATATGACAAAAAAAAGCTTTGAAGCGGCCAATCAAAAAAGAAAAGAAAATGGCGAAGAAATTTTCCAAAATCCCCGAAATGCTGCCGCTGGTTCTGCAAGACAATTGGATAGTCGTATTGCAAAGGAAAGAAAATTAGATGTTTTGTTATACCATGTACCAAACACTACTAAAGCAACACAATGGGAAACTTTAGAAACATTAAAAAAATTAGGCTTACCAACAAATCCTCATTCTAAAAAAGTTCATAATCTGAAAGAAATAAAGGATTTTATTGCAGAATGGACTGAAAAAAGACCATCATTACCTTATGAAATAGATGGTATTGTTATAAAATTAAACGAAATAAATGGTCAAAAGAAAATGGGGAACACAGCTAAATACCCAAGATGGGCAGTAGCATATAAATTTCCCGCAGAAAAAGTAGTAACTCAATTAGAAGATATTATTTTTACAGTTGGAAGAACAGGACAAATAACACCGAATGCTGTTTTATCGCCAGTTAAAGTAGCTGGAAGCACAGTTAGAAGGGCAACATTACATAACGAATCATATGTCCGTGAAAAAGATTTAAGAATTGGTGATTTTGTAGTTATCCACAAAGCAGGTGACGTTATCCCAGAAGTCGTAGAACCAGTTTTAGAAAGACGTAAAGATGTAACTTTCTTTGAAATGATTAAAGAATGTCCGATTTGTCATACTACACTTGTCAAAAGTGCTTCTGGTATTGATTACCTATGCCCAAATAATCATTGCCCAGCTCGTAAAATAGAAGGTTTAATTCACTATGTTTCAAGACCGGCTATGAATATAGATGGCTTAGGTGAAAACATCATTGAAGATTTTTATAACATGTCTATTATTACCAAAATAGAAGATATATATAATTTAAAAAACAAAAAAGAACAGCTAATTGAATTAGAAGGTTTTGGTAATAAAAGCGTAGATAATCTTCTAACATCCATTGAAGCAAGTAAAAACAATTCACTAGAAAGATTATTATTTGGTTTAGGCATTCCTGGAATAGGTGCCAAAACTGCTAAAGTTTTAGCTAAAAAATATGATAATATTGATAATTTGATGAAAGCATCAAATGAAGAATTAACTAATATAAAAGATATTGGTGAAATTCTAGCAAATAATATTACTGAGTACTTTAATGATGAAAAAAATATAGAACTAATAAATAATCTAAAAAATATTGGTATCAATATGGAATATAAAGGTGAAAAAACTTTAAATAATCCTTTGATAACTAATAAAAAATTCGTCATAACAGGAACAATTAGTTTTATGACTAGAGATGAAATTAAAGCCCTTTTAGAAAGATACGATGGCGTAAGCGTTGAATCTGTAAGTAAAAAAACTGATGTCGTAATCGTCGGCGAATCTCCTGGTAGTAAGTATGAAAAAGCAGTTAAACTTGGTATCGAAATATGGAATGAAGAAAAACTAAAAGAAGTTATAAACAGCTTATAACTTCTTTTTTTTAAAATAGTATAGATAAAATCTAAGACGTTGCTTAAAAAAATATATTGTAGTATAATTTAAGTACACTTAAGAGGTGAAAATAAATGAAAAAAATAAAAAGGTTTTATAAAGAACATCGTGTTTTTACGATACTTATGGCAATATTACTAGTATGTATAATATTAATAGCAACAGTTTTAATTCAATGCTTCTATGTTGGTAGAGGCAATGACAAATATGGAAATAGACTTGATAAAATAGATGAATATAAAGTAGAAGAAGATCGTTTAAGAGAATTTGAAAGCAAACTACTTACTGACAAAACAGTTGAATCAGCAAATATTAAACTAACAGGTCGAATTTTTTACATTCACATAACTTTTAATAATAATGTTGATTTAGTTGAAGCTGAAAGCGTAGCTTTAAAATCACTTGAAAACTTTAGCGAAGCAGAAAAAGGATATTATGATTTTCAGTTTACTCTAAAAAAAGAAGCAACAGAAACAAGTGATAGTTTCCTAATATCAGGTGCTAAAAATAAGAATAGTAGTAACTTAGTTTGGAATAATAATCGCGTGACTACAAGTGAATCTAGCGAGGAATAATTGACCTATGAAAAAATTAAATAAAAAAATTATACTAATAGTTTTAGCAGTAGTATTAATAATTACTGGTATAATAATCGCTACCTATAAAACAATCAATGACGAATATAAATTAACCGTTGATGAAAAAGAATGGATAACAGAAAATGCGAATACCTTACAAAATATTCATTTACTTAACAACATTGATATTTTTGGTAAAAATGGTAGCGGAGTTTTATATGATTTTATTGCAGATGTAAAAAAAGAACACAATTTAAATATAAATATAATTACATATAATTATGGTGAAGAAGTAAATGATCGCTCTTTTAAAATTGTTTATGAACCAACAGACAACCAAGTTGTTATACATAAAGAACACTATGTTGTATTAAGTAATAATAGTACAAGCATTAGTTCAATTTCACAATTATCTAACAATAAAATTGGAGTTTTATCTAAAGATGAAAAAATTGTTACAAAGTACTTACAAGATATTAGTAACATATCAATTCTTCCTTATGAAACCTCAACAAATCTTCTAGAAACATTAGCTTCACAAACTGAAATTGATTTAGTTATAATTCCTTTAGAAGAAAATTTAACATCTATTTTAACATCAAACTATAATATTATTTATCATATTAGCGATTTAAATAAATATATAGTTTATGAAATGCGAGAAAATGATGCTTTTAGTAGCATAATAAAAAAACATTTTAACAAATGGCAAGAAAAAAAATATCAAGAATCATTTAATTCTAACGAACTTAAAACATTCACAGAAGCTTTATCAATTAATGATAAAGAAATAAATAATATTCAAGCTAAAACTTATAACTATGGTTTTATAAACAATCATCCTTACGAAGTTTTGATCAGTGGTACTTATGGTGGAATTATTAGTGAATACTTAGCAAATTTTGCTGCGTTCTCTCAAACAGAATACACATTTACCAAGTATAAAAACTTCACTAAATTTACCGAAGCTATAGCTAATAATAAAATAGATATCTTTTTTAACTACTATAATCTTGACACAAATTATGAAAAAATTAATTCACTATTAAATATTTCTTTTGTAATTATAGCTAAAGAAGAAAATTCATTATTAGTAAATTCCTTATCATCACTAGTAGGCCAAGATGTTTATGTACAAAAAAATAGTCTCTTAGAAAAATATTTAACATCCATTGGCGGCATAAATATCAAAACATATGCTGATGAAAAAGATTTAAAGAAAATAGCTAAAAAAGATAGTTATATTGTAATTGATAAAGAAACATATAATTATTATCAAGATTCAATATTATCAGCTTACAATATTAGATATGATAATACCCTTACTGACACATACAATTTCTATGCTAAAAAAAATACTACATTTAACTTATTATTTAACAAATATATTCAAACACTTGATCCAGAAGAAATGCGTATAAAGGGTTTAAATAATCACACAAAAACTATGAAATCGGGTACAATTATTGGTAAAGTTGCTAAATATTCTATAATTGTAATAATAATTATAATTATTATTCTATATTTTATTTATCGTTCAACTAAAAAAATAAAAATTGCTAAAAAAATAAAAAAAGAAGATAAGATGAAATATATTGATCAATTAACATCTTTAAAAAATCGTAATTATTTAAATGAAAACATTTCTAATTGGAATAAAAATACTATATATCCGCAAGCCACTATAATTATTGACTTAAACCAAGTCCAAAAAATAAATGACGAAAAAGGATATGAACAAGGAGACGCACAAATAAAAGCTGCTGCAAATGTATTAATAAAAACTCAATTAGACAACACTGATATTATGCGTACAGATGGTAATGAATATTTAATATATTTAGTTGGTTATCAAGAAAAACAAGTTGTCAGCTACATTCGTAAACTTTATAAAGAATTTAAAAATTTACCATATTCACATGGCGCAGCGATTGGTTATAGTATGATAACTAATGATATTAAAACAATAGAAGATGCAATTAACGAATCTGTAGAAGATATGAAAGTCAAGAAAGTAGAATTAGAAGAGGAATAAAATGAAAAAAGGAAGAACTAAAAAATTCTTTCAAAGATTTTGGACAGCCTTTTGGCGTCCTGAAATGCTTGTTTTACCAGGCCAAATTGCATTTTTTCTATTTTTATCCTTAGTTCCTACAATAACCTTAATCGGCTATGCGTGTTCATATTTAAATATTTCAAATGAACTTATTTCTACATTACTTCAACGTAGTTTAAATAATAGTTTCGCTGAATTATTAACCCCTATTTTGACAGATACAAAAATAAGGCCTACATTCTTTATAACATTAGGTGTTGGTTACTTCATCGCTTCAAATGGTATGGCCTCAATTATAGTGGCTTCCAATACCATTTACGGTATTAATGATTCAGGTTTCTTTAAAAGAAGACTTAAAGCTATAATAATGGAACTAGTCATTGTCTTCTTATTACTCTTTGTTTTAATAGTTCCTTTACTAGGAAATAGTATTATTAATATTTTACATTACTTTAATCTAAGTGCAAACACTACAGAAATAATTGTTAATGTTTTAAATTTCTTAAGTAGTCCATTTTCATGGCTTGTAATCTTTATTTTCATAAAAACTATTTACACAATGGCGCCCGATAAAAAAGTCGCAAGTCGTAGTGTTAATAGTGGTGCAATATTTACAACATTAGGTTGGATTTTAATAACTGCAATTTATTCTTATTATATAAATAAATATGCAAATTACTCAGTATTTTACGGTAGTTTAGCTAATATAGTAATGTTAATGCTATGGGTATATTTATTATCTTATATATTTGTTATCGGTATGGCTATGAACTATGACGAAGAACTAGAAAAAACGGATGTTATGAAAGTAAAACGAGTAATTGAACAGTCAGCTAATAGTGCTTCAGTTTTTCCTGATGAAAAAGATCAATCAGTACCAGAAAATACAGAAACAATTAAAGAAGATAACAACGATATTACAGAAAAAGAAAATGATCATGAAGAAAATTTAGAAATACCTAAATCAAAAAAACGTCAAAAAAAGAGCAAATAAGCTAAAATATAGAGCTAAGTTGCTCTTTTCTTTTATAAAACTTTACTTCTTAATTCAAAATCAGCTATAATATACAAAGGTGATAAAAAAATGGAAGAAGTAATAAAATATTTAGAAGCAACACTAAATTTACAAGAAAATCAAATAAAAACAGTTTTAGAAATGTTAGCTGAAGGGGCGACCATCCCATTTATTGCTCGTTATCGTAAAGACAAAACCGGCAATTTAAATGAAGATCAAATAAGAGCAATAGAAGAACAATATAAATATCAAGAAAACTTATTAAATAGAAAACAAGACGTTATTCGTTTAATTGATGAAAAAGGCATGTTGACCAAAGAAATTGAAGAAGCTGTAATGAAATGTAGTAAATTAACTGAGGTAGAAGATGTTTACCGTCCTTACAAAGAAAAGAAAAAAACTAAAGCCAGTGAGGCAATAAAAAACGGCTTAGAACCACTTGCTAAAATGATTATGTCTTTTCCAACATCAGGAGACTTAAATTCTTTAGCTAAAAAATTCATCACTGAAAATGTCAAAGATGAAGCAACTGCTCTTGAAGGAGCAGGTTATATTATTGCCGAATGGATAAGCGACAATGCCAATTACCGTAAATGGATTCGTAATAATGTTTTTAAAACAGGAATAATTACTGCAAAATTGAAAAAAAATGCTGAAGACCCTAATAAAGTATATGAAATGTATTATGATTTTAACGACAAAGTTAAAAGTATTAAACATTATAGAGTCTTAGCTTTAAATCGTGGTGAAAGTGAAAAAATTCTTACAGTTTCAATCGATATGGACCATGAAGCAATTGAAAGTTTCCTAGAAAGTAAACTAATAAAAAACAAAGAGTCTTTTGTTGTTGAATTAGTTAAAAATAGCATTAAAGATTCATTGAAAAGACTTATTCTCCCAAGCATTGAAAGAGAAATTAGAGCAGAACTGACAGAAAAAGCAGATGAAATAGCTATTAATACTTTTGGCACAAACTTAGAACATTTACTTTTAACTCGACCAATTAAAGGAATGACAGTTTTAGGCTTCGATCCTGGTTATGTAAATGGCTGTAAGTTAGCAGTAGTTGATAAATCTGGAAAATATCTTGATTCAACAGTAATTAAACCATTCTTAAACAGCTCAAATCAACAGCAATACATCAATCAAAGCAAGATTATTGTTAAAAACTTAATTGAAAAATATCACGTTGATATAATTTCAATCGGTAATGGTACAGCATCTCGTGAATCAGAAAAATTTTGTGCAGAACTAATTAACGAATATAAATTAAATTGTAAATATGTTATTACTTCTGAGGCTGGTGCTTCAATTTACAGTGCCTCAAAACTAGCAATAGAAGAATTCCCAGATTTGGCAGTTGAAAAAAGAAGTGCAGTATCTATCGCTCGTCGCCTCCAAGATCCTTTATCTGAACTTGTTAAAATTGATCCGAAATCAATCGGTGTAGGCGAATATCAATATGATGTTAACCAAAAAAACTTAGGAGAAGCTCTTAACTTTACAACAACAAAAGTTGTAAATGAAGTAGGTGTAAATATAAATACAGCTTCAAAAAGTATATTAAAATATGTATCAGGTTTAACTAAAAGCACTATTGAAAATATTTATAAATATAAAGAAGACCAAAAAATTTTAAACCGTGAAGAAATAAAAAAAATAAAAGGTATGACTTCTAAAATTTATGAACAATCAATCGGTTTTTTAAGAATTCCAGACGGTAGTAACCCTTTAGATAAAACAGGAATACATCCTGAAAGCTACGATATAACAAATGAGTTACTAAAAAAACTTAATTTAAATATAGCAGATATCAATGATGAAAACTTTAAAAATGAACTTAATAAACAAGATGTCGCAAAACTTGCAACAGAACTAAATACTGATTTTTACACTTTACAAGATATTATTAAAGAATTATTAAATCCTGGATTAGATCCACGTGATGAACTAGAATCGCCAATTTTAAAAAGTGATATTTTACACATTGAAGATTTATCAATTGGTATGGAACTACAAGGAACCGTAAGAAATGTTGCTTCATTTGGTGCTTTCGTTGATATTGGTTTACATGATGATGGCCTTATTCATATCTCAAAAATGAGCAAATCTTTTGTAAAAAATCCTAACGATATTCTTCATGTTGGAGATATAATCACTTGCTATGTAGATAATATTGATTTAACAAAACAAAAAGTTCAATTGAGCCTACTAAAAGATTAATACATGTCACAACATGTATTTTTTATTTTACATAATCTTGATACCAAATATCCAAATCGACTAATTAAGACATATAAAACACCTATTATTACCATTCAAAAATCACTATCTATGATATAATATTTACAAGTTATTTTTGAAAGAGGCTGACCTAGATGAAAAAAATTAATATAAATCCTTTTCTATATTTTATAATAACAATTTTATTTCTAGAAATATTATTAAAATTTATTATTTGTAAACATATTTTTAATATAGGCTTAATATATATAATTATTTTTAGTTTACCTATAACTTTAATTCTAACAATTTTAACAAAATTATTTAGTAAAAAAACCAATAAAATAATAATGTTTATAATTATGGTAATAATAACAATTTACTTTGAAGTCCAATATATATTTTACAATTTATTTTCTGTACCTTTCTCCTTTTCAACAATTGGTCTAGCTAACCAAGCTTTAGATTTTACTAATATAATTAAGGATGCCATAATTTCACATTTACCAGTATTTTTAGCCATTTTATTACCTTTAATAATCTTAATTATAATTAATAAACTAATTGATACAACTAAATACAAAAAAACTACTTTAGGTTCTTTAACTATAATGTTTATAATTTCATACTTATTCACATTCCTAAGTTTAGTACCTAACCGTGATGAGCAAAACTCTGCTTACAAATTATATAATAATATTGATGATCCAATAAGTATTATTGACCAATTTGGTATACTAACATATACAAAAATTGATATTAAAAGACAAATTATGGGCTATTCTAATGAGCTTATTATTGAACCAAAACCTGAAGAAGAATACCGCGAACCAGAAAATATTGAATATGGTTTCAATTCCTTAGATATAGATTTTGATTCTTTAAATTCTGATAACTCTAATATTAACAGTTTAAATTCATACTTTAATTCTCTTCAGCCTACAAATAAATCAGAATATACAGGACTTTTTAAAAATAAAAATTTGATTTTTATCCTTGCTGAAGGATTCAATGAAATAGCTGTAGATGCTAATCGAACTCCAACATTATACAAATTAACAAACAGCGGTTTTGTATTTAAAAATTTTTACTCACCAGTTTTCTTAAGCACAACTGGTGGTGAATTTCAAGCAACGACAAGTTTAATTCCCACACAAGAAATATTAAAACTTTGGAAAAGTGAAGTACCTAAAATATACTATGGTTTAGGAAACACATTTTCTAGATTAAACTACCGTGTTCAAAGTTACCATGATTGGACACATACTTACTACAAAAGAGATGTGACTATGGAAACATTAGGTTTTCATAATTATACTGGCTGCGGTAATGGCTTAGAAAATAAAATGAATTGCCGTTGGCTACCAAGTGATATTGATATGGTAAATGTAACAACTCCAGATTACTTAAATCAAGAAGGAAACTTTGTGACTTATTACGTAACAGTAAGTGGTCACTCACCTTACAATATAAACGATAATATAGCCAAAAAATATTATGATTCCGTTAAAGATCTTCCTTACAGTGAACCAGTTAAATATTATTTAGCAGCACAGATGGAATTAGATAAAATGGTAGAAACTTTAATTAATAAATTAGAAGAATCTGGTCAGTTAGACGATACAGTTATTGCTTTAGTAGGTGATCACTATCCTTACACATTATCAACTGAGCAGATGAACGAAGCAGCATCATATGAAAAAGATGGAACAATAGAAGTAAATCATAGTAATTTTATCTTATGGAATAGTACTATGAAAGAACCAATAACAATCGACAAAGTAGGTAGTCAAATTGACGTCTTACCAACTATTTTGAATTTATTCGGCGTTGACTATGATTCACGTTTATTAGTTGGCAAAGATATCCTAAGTGATTATGAAGGATTAGCTATATTCTCCAACAGAAGTTGGGTAACTGATTATGGAAGTTATAACTCTTCTACTCGTAAATTTACCTTAAAAGATGGTAAAGAATTGGAAGATATTGACTCATATGTTTCAAGAATAAATAATCGTGTAGCAAATTCTTTTAGTATTAGCAAAATGATAATAGCTAATGATTACTATAAATATGTATTAGAAAAATAAAAGGTGATATTATGTGCGGTATAGCAGGATATGTAAGTAACAAACAAACCACAAAAAAAGTATTAAAAAAAATGACCGATAGAATAGCTTATCGTGGTCCAGATGCAGAAGGATTTTTCTTAGATGATAACTGTGCCTTAGGGCATAGAAGACTATCTATTATTGATTTAAGCACTGGTAATCAACCAATTTATAACGAAAACGGCGATGTTGTCATTGTTTTCAATGGTGAAATTTACAATTATGTTGAACTTCGTGAAGAGCTAAAACAAAAAGGTCATGTTTTTAAAACATCATCAGATACTGAAGTTTTAGTTCATGGTTATGAACAATGGCATCATGAATTAACAAAAAAATTAAGAGGTATGTACGCCTTTGCTATTTGGGATAAAAATAATAAAGAACTTTATCTTGCCAGAGATGAATGGGGAATAAAACCACTATATTATTATCAAAACGATGGAACTTTCATGTTTGCTTCTGAAATAAAAGCATTTTTAGACCATCCTGATTTTAAAAAAGAATTTAATGATAAAATATTATCTGCATATTTGTGTTTTAATTCAACACCAACAACCGAAACCTTTTTTAAAGGTGTATTTAGAGTAGAACCTGGACATCAACTTATTTATAAAAATGGTGAATTAACTATTGAAAAATTTTTTGAATTAGAATTTAAAGAAACCGCCAAAGATATGGATACAATAGTTAAAGAGATTAGCGAAGCTATGCAAGATTCAGTTAAATACCATGAAATTGCTGATGTCGAAGTCGGATCGTTTTTATCAAGTGGAATTGATTCATCTTATTTAGTATCACTTGCTCGTCCAGATAAAACGTACACTGTTGGCTATGACAATCCAAAATATGATGAAATATCTTATGCTAAAGATTTGACAAGCAAACTAGGGATAACAAACATTTCTAAAAAAATAACCAAGGAAGAATATATAAAAGAATTCCCTAAAATCATTTATCATATGGATGAACCATTAGCGGATCCATCAGCTATCGCATTATACTTTGTTGCTCAGATTGCTTCCAAAGATGTCAAAGTTGTACTTTCCGGCGAAGGAGCAGATGAATTATTTGGCGGATATAACACATATCGTGAAGAAATAGATCAATCATGGTATATGAAAATACCATATTTTATAAGACATGCTGCTTCTTGCGTTGCAGGACTATTTCCTGAAGTTAAAGGTTTTAACTTTATTTGGCGTCGTGGCCAAAAACTAGAAAATTATAACATTGGTTTAGGACGTGTATTTAGAGACGAAGAAGCTATGAAAATTGTAAAATGTCCAAACCAAATTCACACCAAAGATATTGTCGCTCCATTTTACAAAACTTACGAAAAAAATTCAAATCTTGTAAAAAGACAAGCTATTGACTTCTATTTTTGGCTAGTTCGCGATTTCCTTCATGCTGTAGATAGAAACACTATGATGTTTGGTTTAGAAGCTAGAACTCCTTTTTTAGATAAAAAAGTATATGAAGTAGCAAGGCAACTCCCAGTATCTGCTAAAATAAATAAACTAACGACAAAGCCGGCACTTAGAGAAGCTGCTAAAAAAGTAATTCCAAATGAAGCATATAAAAAGAAAAAACTAGGATTCCCTGTACCATTAAGAGAATGGATTAGAGAAGAAGACCTATATCAAGAAATAAAAAATAAATTTAATACAGCAATTGCTGATAAATTCTTCGATACAAAGAAAATAAATAAATTATTAGAAGAACATAAAAGTGGTAAAAAAGATTGCTATAAAAAAATTTGGACAATATATACTTTTATAGTTTGGTATCAACAATATTTTGAAGAAGCTTAACCGGCTTCTTTTGTGTGGATTATTAAAATTATTGTGGATTTCTATTAATTGAAATATCATAACTAAATTAATAATATATATTTATAGAGGTGAATTATAAATGATTAATATAAAAATAGATTCGCGAAAGGTTAAACCAGGAGATACATTTGTTGCTTTAAAAGGTGCAACTGTTGATGGACATGATTTTATTAACAATGCAATCGAAAATGGTGCCACAAAAATTGTAATGGAAAAAGATATTGACTGCAACGTTGAAAAAATAATAGTGCCAGATAGCAACGAATGGCTAACAAATGAAATTTCAAGTAAATATTCTAAAGAAATAAATGAAATGAATTTAATCGGTGTAACTGGTACAAATGGTAAGACTACAACAGCATATTTAACGTACCAAATGCTAAATTTATTAGGAAGTAAAACTGCTTATATCGGTACAATAGGTTTTTATGTACCAGATGAAGAAACAACCGAAATACCAAATACTACACCTAATATACTAGATTTATATGAATTACTATTAAGTGCTAAAGAAAAAGGCTGTAAAAATGTTATGATGGAAGTAAGTTCTCACGCATTAGATCAACAAAGAGTAAAAGGCTTAAAATATAAAGTAGCAGCTTTTACTAATTTAACGCAAGATCACTTAGATTATCACAAAACAATGGCAGCATACTTAGAAGCTAAAAAATTAATATTAAAACAAGTAGAAGGACCTTTTATTGTTAATTGTGATGATGAATCAAGTGCAAGTTGGTTAAAAGATTATAGAAATTGTAAAACTTTAGGTAAAAATGGTATTGATTATAAAATAAATTCATACACTGATAATGAACATGGCACAACTATTTCATTTAATGTTCGTGAAAATAACTACAATGTTAAAACAAATTTAAAGAGCACATTTAATGTTTATAACTACTTAACAGCTTTAGCTTTAGTGAATTCTTTAGGTTTTTCAGTTAATGATATAATCGATATAACATCAAAAATATATCCTCCTAAAGGAAGATGTGAATTAATAAAAGTTAAAGATGGCGAAGCCGTAATTGATTATGCACATACACCTGATGCAGTTGAAAAAATAATAAGTGCTTTCACTGAAAATAAAAAAGGTAGAATAATAACAATTGTTGGCTGTGGTGGAGACCGAGATCCCAAAAAAAGACCAATTATGGGACGAATAGCTGCAGAAAACTCTGATCATGTTATCTTCACTAGCGATAATCCTCGAACTGAAGATCCACAAAAAATTATGGATGATATCTTAGCAGGTGTTGACACAAATAACTATGAAGTAGAGTTAGACAGAAGAAAAGCTATTAAGAAAGCTTTAGATATGATAGAAAAAAATGATACAGTTTTAATCCTTGGAAAAGGTCACGAAGACTATCAAATTTTAGGTCATGAAAAAGTCCATCTTGATGATGCTGAAGAAGTAAAAAAATATATTGATTCTATTAAATAGTTTATAATTTTATTTAATAAATAAAAAAAAGTAGGTACAAATACTTGCATTTTATAAAAAATCTGCTATAATTAATAGTGCCTACTGATTTTTGCGGGTGTAGTTTAATGGTAGAGCTCCAGCCTTCCAAGCTGATTACGTGGGTTCGATTCCCATCACCCGCTCCAGAAGCAAAAATCGTCGCACCAAAGCGATGTTAATGATTAAATCAA
>CAKOLG010000022.1 GCA_934096175.1 uncultured Bacilli bacterium | reverse complement strand
GTATATGTTAATCCAGCTTGTGCTATGCTTTGTATCTCTATAGCCCATTTTAACCATTTTTCCATATATTAAATTCTCCTACATTCTAAATTTCAATCAACACTAATTTTTTTTAAATTTTTTTACAAGTCCTTCTTTTTTATCTTCAACAGATAAATCACCTTTTGCAGCAAGACTACTATCTATATCATCATATACTCTTTGAACTTGTTCAAAATATTCTCTAAACATTTCATCATTTGGAATTTTAACTTGCTTAGTAGCAACTAAACATGATGCAAGATAATCAACTTTATTTACTATATCAACTAATTTTTCAAAATTATCTTTACCAATATATTGTATAAGTTCATTTGCATCACCATTTATTTTAGCCTTAATAACCTGTTTTCTATATTTTACTACCAACGGTTTTAATAAATTTTTAATAACTAAAAAAGTATTTATATTACTTAAATTAAGCAAAGTAAATTCCTTTGGCTCAACTAAATATATTCCTCGATTATGTAACAATTTAATAGCTTCATTTGTAAAAATATCATTTAAAGTTTCATTAAATCTTTCATATTTACGTAAAGTTTCATTATACGGATTTTTATCAGTATTATCCTTAGGTTCAAAGCCACACCCTGCCTTAGTATTATCAATAATATGCCCACATTCATGCATTATAAAATAAAATAAAGCTCCGCCATCATTTTCTCTTATCGTATAAAACATTAGTGACACAAAATCTTGATTAGCATTATAAACATTTCCAAAACAAATACAATCAATCTTTTCTCTAATTAAGCTATAAGCATATTCTAAACTTTCTTTATCTCCAAAATATTCCTTAGCATTTATAAATTCTTTAGTAGTTTCATAATATTCTCTAATTGCTTCCTCATACATTTTATTTTTAGTTGAATTAACATAACTAATTAAATCAATTGAAGGTATATATTTTTTAACACTATCTTGTTTCAAGAAAAGCAAATATTGATTTATCTCATCTTGTGAAGAACAATTTATTGACTTACCAGAAAAGACATCATGATTTATACCATTCAAATAAGTCATTTGCAGAAAAATAATCACTCGCTTTTGTGAAAAACTAACATCTTTATTTTTAAGTTCTTCTATTTTTTCTAAACTAAATGCCTCAATAAGACTACTTGAACAAGTATCATCATAACCTAAAACAATATTACTTTGCTCCTCTATTGACTTATTAGAAATAGCATCTCTTACAGCACTCGGTAGCCTTAAAACGATATCTTCAAAAAATGATATTTTTTTTCTTTTTAAAATCTCTGCTTGCCTTTTTATTTCTCTTTCAACATATTCTTCATAAGGTTTCAATTTTTCTTCCCACTTTTTATATTCTAAAAATAACTGTTCATAAATTTTATTAAAACTATCAATTTTTTTTAATATTTCACAATATTCTTTTGTTTTAGCAAACAAAGCAAAATTATTTTCATCTATTAATTCATGTTGTTTAGATAAAAGAAAATTAATTATTTTTATTTTATTTATTAAAAGTAAACTTGCACGTGTTTTATTATCCATTTTAAATGCGTGAAGAGGTGCCCAATAGTCTCTATTATCACCAAATCCTTCAAAAGAAGAACCGATAAAATACTCTAATATTTTTTCTACTTTATCATCAAGTGGTTGTGTATAATTATCTTTCGTATACTCGTTTACATCAATTCCAATCTGACTTAAAAACTTTACAGCATATTCTCTTCTTTTACAACTTTTAATATATAGTATATACTGTTTTATACTATCAGGAGAGTAAGTAGGTATTATAATAGCATTAGTTATTTTCTTAAAAATAATATCTTTATATTCTTTACCATAAACTTCTGTAAAAGCTTCAATCACAAAAGGTAATATTTCTTTAAAATCTATATTTATCTCTGCCATTTTTCACCTCAACACATTAATTTTAACGCTTTTCATATAACTAAATACAAACATTTAAATCACATAATATGATACAATACATTTTTTTAATTTTCCATATCTAAAAAAAATTATATTGAAAAAATATAATTTTTTTTACAAGTTCACCAAAGTTTATGAATCTAATACAAATTTATTTACAAATTTTATATACAATATTATATATGAAATAGATAATAAAAAACCTGCTAAAACATCACTAGTATAATGAACACCTAAATATATTCTACTAATACCAATCATTACTATCAACAATGATAATAAACTAATCAAAACTACTTTTAAATATTTATTTTTAACATTCTTATAAATTAAATAGATTAAAAAACCATAAAATGCCATACTTACCATTGAATGTCCTGACGGAAAACTATACCCGGATTCATCTATTATTCTAAAATCTGTAGGACGTGGCCTCTGTAAAATAAATTTTAACAATTGATTTAACAAAGTAACAATAACTAAATTTATACCAATTACCAAACCCGTTTTTCTATTTTTTATTAATATAAATAATATTACTGTTAAAGGCACTATACAAGTCGCACTACCAAACCAAGTTATCAGCTTAACAACTGGAGTCAAAGCATCATGAATTAAATATTTTGCTACAAAATTATAACCAACTATATCACCTTTCATCATTTCATGGTTAAAAACATCTTCCGCTATAGCAATAAATAATATTAAACAGATAAAACAAATTATTAATTTATAATTATTAACTATAACTTTCTTCAGTTTATCTACCATTGTACCACTTCCTAATAATTTTACTTAATATTCATCTCTAATATCTTTTTTAATTTTTCCAAACCTACAATTATAATACCACCAATTATAAAACATATAATATTAAAATTTGATAAATCAAGTGAACTTTGTACATTTTCTAAAGTAGTTAGTCCCATAACTATCGCATATAAAGAACCAATCATAAGACCTATAATTAAATAAACTGTTTGACTTCTATACTTATTTTAATCAACTTAATTACTAAAATTATTCCTGTTAAAATACCTAAACCAAATATTACTAAAACAGGAAAATAACTAAAATCAAAATGAAGAAAACTTTTAATTGCATTCATAATTGGCATATAAAGACCAAAGATTAAAAGTAATGTTGACCATGAAATACCAGGCAAAACCATTGCCGAAATAGCAATTATCACTATTATATATAAATAATAAATCCCAAGAATAAAGAAATTATATCAAATCTAAAATTTTACTCAATAAAGACAAAAAAGACAAAACTATTCATAGTTTTTGTCTTCTTCTAACAATTATTCATTACCCTTTAAACTAGTTACCATATCAATATTTTTAATTTTTCTAGCCAAAAATTTTGATACTAAGTAAGATATTACATAAGTTCCAACTATTGATATTATATAAGTTCTTAAAGTTATAAAAGCATTAAAGTCATAATGTTCTTCGATAGCTGTTTGAAATAACCAATCTGTTAAATAATAACCCAAAGGAACACCAATGATAATAGAAATAATTGCAATCCAATTATTTTGTTTAACAAAAATATTTTTAATTTGTTTATCTTTAAAACCTAATACCTTTAATGTTGCAAATTGATATTGCTTTTCTGTATAAGATAAAATACCTAAATTATAAATAATAATAGCACCTAATAATATAGCAATTCCAATTATTAAAACTAACATCGTTTTCATCATTGAAAGCATACTAGTCATTCCATCTTTTAAAGATTCAATTCCTTGTATTGTTTCAACATTTTCTATTTCTTTAACATTTGCTAAATCATTATTTGTATATAAAGCATCAGGTTTATATGTTATGCCTAAACTTTCTAAATATTTTTTAGTCATTGTAACATTTTGATTTTGTGGATCTTTATTAAAACCCACAATTTTACTTGTATAATACTTATCATCACCATAAATATGCCAAGTTATTTCATCACCTAATTTATATCCTTTAGTTTCCGCTAATTTAAAAGTTACATAAACTCCTTCATCAGAATCAACATCAATAAATTTGCCTTTTCGATCAACAAATCTAACATAATTATCTGCATCAGTTACAAAAATATTATTTGTTTCTCTTTTATCACCATTTTTAATTTCTATTCCATAAGTTTTAGATGTTTTATCACCATATTTATCTTTAAGAACATTTAAAGCATCATCACTTATATCTTCTTTTAAATTTAATTTATAATCAAAATTATATATTTGTGTAAATTGTAAATCAATAAAATGATTCATACTATCAAGCATTCCTAGAGCACAAACAATTAACAAACAACAACCGACAACTCCAGCAATTCCCATAAATGTTCTCATTTTATTTCTTATTATATCTCTTAAATTCCATTTACTTGAAAAACTCATTTTCTTGAAAATTGAATTTTTTGTAATATTTAATGCGCTTCCTTTAACACTTGGCATTTTACTTTTCAAGGTCTCAGCAGGATTTTCTTTTAAAATACTTCTACCTGTAAAATAAGTTATCAAACTAACTACAAGTACTACTAAAATAGCAACAATATAACTATTAATATTCATAACCGGATGTCCGTTTGGTATTTCAAAGAAAGACATTTGAAGTGACATAAATACTCCACCAATAAAGAAATAACCTAACAATAACCCGGCTATAGAGCCAAATAAAGCAATCCAAAAACCATAACCAATATAATGTAACAAAATTTTTGTATTATTAAATCCTAGTGCTTTTAATGTTCCTATTTGAACTCTTTGTTTCTTAACAACTCTTGTCATTGTAGTAATAACTGATAACATTGCTATAAATAAGAATAACCCAGAAAACACTCCAACATAAGTCTTACCTTCATCAATTTCACCTTGATAAGTTACATAAGAAGAAGTTTCTTCAATGTTAATAATAGCCATTGCATTTTTTACTTTATCTTCAATATCATCTTTTACTTTATCCCTTTTACCTTTATCATCTACATCAACCATAACATAATTATAAACTAAATAATCTTTATAATTAAAATTCTTAATATTTTTATCAAAAACCTCTTCGTCTTCAATATTCATTTTTTCCATTACTTTTGTTTTAATATAATTTTCAGTAATTTCATTTATAGAAAGATATGCAAAACCAAACTCTTTTCTATCAGGATATAACTGACTTTCATCACTAACATCATATAAATGATCTGGTACATTAATTAAACCTAATACTTTTTCTTTTAACTCCATAGTTTCATATTTAACTAATATAACATCGCCAACTTTTATATTATTTTCTATAGCATAAAAGTTATCTAACCATACACCACTTTTATTAGCATCAAAATCTTCACCATCTAAAATGTAAAATTTAGATATATTATTTGATTCAATAAAATTAATCAATAAAGTTTTATCATTATCTGTAGTTCCAGTTACTGATAATTTTCTTTCTGCATCCTTAACATTATCTATACTTTTAATTGTTTTTAAATCTTCATCAGTAAAATTAGTACCAATTACATTTAAATCTTGTAAATTATTTTCAGAATAAAACTTATCGGCTGTTTCAGTCATACCATCCATATATGCCTCTATTCCTGAATAAGCCATTACTCCTATCATAACCATTAAAAATATTGTTATAAATTGAGATAAATTTTTCTTTATATCTCTAAACATCTTTTTATGTAACATACTACCAATTAACCTCATCAATATTTTTTGGATGTTTGTTTATTTCATTACTTTCAACTTTACCATTTTTAATCTTAATAACTCTATCTGCTATATCAGCAATAAGTGAATTATGTGTAACAATAATAACTGTTGTATCATTATCAGCTTGCTCTCTTAAAAGCTTTAATACTTCTACACCAGTTTTTGAATCTAACGCTCCAGTTGGTTCATCACAAAGTAATACCTTTGGGTTTTTCATAATAGCTCGAGCAATAGACACTCTTTGTTGTTCTCCACCAGATAATTCCTGTGGAAATTTATCAGCGTGCTTTAATAACCCAACACTTTTTAAAATTTCCTTTGAATCTCTACTTGTATTAGTTACATCCTTAATTAAATTAACATTTTCATCTACTGTTAAAGTAGGCATAATATTATAAAATTGAAATATAAATCCAACTTCATTAGCTCTATATCTAGTTAATTCTTTATCACTGTATTTAGCAATATCATTTTCACCAATCTTAACACTACCTAATGTAACCTTATCCATTCCTCCTAAAATATTCAATAACGTTGATTTACCAGCACCAGATGGTCCCAAGATTACTACAAACTCTCCCTGACTAATACTTAAATCAACACCATCTAAAGCATTAAATTTTTGTTCTCCAACAATGTAAGTCTTTTTTACATTTTTAAGTTCTATAAAATTTTCTTTCATTTCTGTCCCTCTTTTCTAAATATGAAAAATATTTCATATTAAATTATATTCTAGAATCAAATAATAGTCAATCAAAACATGAACAATCATTCACATATTTTAAAATTAGTGTTATAATGATTGAACAAGGAGCTGATAACTATGGATTCAATAATCCGTGAACCTAAACAACAAAGAGCTATTAAAAAGAAAGAAAAAATTATCGAAGCAGGCTTCGAACTTATTTGTCAAAATGGTTACTATAATACAAACACATCTCAAATTGCCAAAAAAGCTGGTGTTTCAACTGGCATTATATATCAATATTTTAAAGATAAATATGATATTTTTATGGTAGCATTAGAAAAATACGGCGATGACATATTCTTCCCTATGTTAAAAATTAAAAACAATAAATTTAATATAAACGATTTTGAACATATTATGAGAGACATGATTAAACATTATATAAAAAATCATAAAGTTTCAAAAATTGCTCATGAAGAAATTATGGCAATGGTTCACTCTGATAAAAGAGTTGCAGAGTATTACTACAAAAGAGAATTAGATATGACGGACTCTATCAAAAATCTTCTAATTCAAAATAACTTTAAAGATGACAACCTATATGAAAAAGTACATATTATGATTGGAATGATTGACAATTTATGCCATGAGATTATTTATCATCAACATCCAAACATGAATTATGATATTATGACCGATATAGTAATTAAAAATATAAAAAACTTACTTTAATTAATAAAAAATTCCTTATAATGACCTGTTATTTGTCTTTATTACTTTTAATTGCCTTTCATATTATATATTAGAACGGTAGTGATAATATGATAATATGGTTTTTGCTTATTATGCCTTCTATCTATATTTTTATAAAATTAATTTTATATTATATTGTCAAAAAATATGGAAAAATTTCTTATGATGGTTTTAACGCGGCCGGATTTGTTTATAATTCAGAAAAAGATATATTTTATTCTACTCAAAATGCTTGGCAAAAAAATTTTGGCTACACCCACTTATATGATGTCTTAGCCCCCTTATTTCAAATGATTATTGATACTGAACAAATAAAATTTTATTATGACAACAAAAATTGGTTAATTTGTTTTTGGAAAGGTCAATACACAATTTTAACCGGTGCTGAAATAGGTTTGTACTATACAAACGAAAAAAAGGTTAATAATAAGACACTTTATTTTCCAGTTAGTGATAAAGAAATGCTTCAAATGGACTTAGTATTATCAAAAAGCAATGATATTATAGCGAAAGTAAATGCCAAACATTGGTGGCTCGCGGCCTTTAAACTAGGAATGTTTAGTAAACCAAAAGAACTTTCTATGGATATTAAACTTACTTTTCCTAATCAAGACATGTTAAACGCTTTCTTAGAATCTTTTAAAAAATTAAAATATAGTCCCAATGATTATACTATCCAAGAAAATACATTTTATTTCAAATTTAAAAAACCAAAATCTCCCAAAGTGTGGACAAAATCATGGCTTACTGATAATATCAGACAAATTATTAACCGCAAAAAAGTAAATACATACAATAAATACTTAAGCGATTTTATAGATAATAATAAAATAAATGATACTAAAAGCAATAAAAAAGTAATAATTATTAACGACTTTATACCAAATATATTAAAAAATAATCCAATAAATAAAGAAGAAATATCTAAAAAAATATTTTCTGTAAAAGAGGAAAATATTGTCTTCCTTAATAACAAAGTTTCTAAAGGTCCTAAATAATCATGAGTAATAAGTTAGACAAAATCTTTAACAATTCAAAAAAAATTACAATTGATGACAATTCAAAACTAGTAATTATGAGTGATTGTCATCGCGGTGAGGGAGATAACCATGACAATTTTATAAAAAATCAAAGTATTTATGAAGCAGCATTAATTCAATATTATAAAAAAGATTTTACATATATTGAACTTGGTGATGGCGACGACATGTGGGAAGTCAAAAAATATGAAGACATTATTGAAATACATCTCGACACCTTTAAACAATTAAAAAAGTTCAAAGAATCAAACAGATTAATTATGATTTATGGTAACCATGATATAGTAAAAAAATCACCTGAAATTCTAAAAAAATATTTTTATAAATATTACAATAAAGAAACAAAAAAAATAGAAGATTTATTAAATAACCTTGATGTATATGAATCATTAGTTCTAAATTATAAAAATCATGACATTTTCTTACTTCACGGTCATCAAGTAGATTTTTTTAATAATAATCTTTGGTATTTAGCTCGTTTCCTAGTCCGCTACGCTTGGCGTTCACTAGAATTCATTGGTTTAAAAGATCCCACAAGCGCTGCCAAAAATTATCACGTTATGAAATCTACAGAAAAGAAATTAACAAAATGGAGCATCAAAAATAACAAAATACTTATTGCTGGCCATACTCATAGATCAATATTTCCCCAAATTGGCCAAAGCCTATACTTTAACGATGGTAGCTGTATTCACCCCAATGGCATAACGTGCTTAGAAATAGAAAAAGGTAATATAACTTTAGTAAAATGGAAATACAAAGTTAATGAAAATGACTATATATATGTAGAAAGAAGTATAATTGCTGGACCAGAAAATATGCTGAACTTTTACTTTCAAAACAAAAGCTATGAAGAATCATAGCTTTATTTTATTAACTATAAAAATTTTTTTAATACTTCAATTGCATCTTCTTGCATATCAACATATTCTTTAACTATTTTTTGTACTTCCGTATCCGTTTCTTTATGATTTAATAATTTTCTACCTTCAATAATTCCCATATTAGTTCCTTGCATTAATAACTCAGCTAATTTTGAAGTACTATCATCCATCATTGTTTTCATTTCCATACCATACCACGTCATCATCTTATTCATGGTACTTGTTTCATGTGGTTCTTTTTGACTGTACTCTGGATAAAGTTCACCTATCTTTGTAACAATCTCATCATATTTACTATATTGATTTTTTAATTCTTTTTTTAAATCTTCATCATCAACTTTATCTATAATAAACTTTATGGCATCCCTGCCCATACAAGCTCCTTTATTTAATTCATCTAAAACATTTACTTCATTAATTTTTTTAGTCATACTATTCTCTCCTTGTAATTATTATTTCCAATTTTAAAAAAATTATACAAACATAAATTATTTTATCAAGAATATAAAATAATAGGTGATAATCAAATGAAACATAAAATATCATTACTAAAATTTGAAATAATAAGTACAATTTTTATAATGATTTTAGGAACAATTTTACATTTTACCTATAGTTGGTCAAATAACAATCCAATTATTGGTACGTTTAGTGCAGTTAATGAAAGCACATGGGAACATTTAAAACTTATATTTTTTCCTATGCTACTTTCAACTATTTTTGGCACTTTTTATTATAAAAATACATATCAAAATTATTTATATATTAAAACTAAAAGCATTTTAATTGCTATGTCTTTTATTGTATCTTTTTACTATACTTATACAGGTATAATAGGTCAAAATATTGGCTTTATAAACATAAGTAGCTTTTTTATAGCAATTATTATTGCTGAATATTATACTTACAAAAAAATTCAAAAAACTTCTAACTGCAATAAAAAAAGGGCTCTCATTTATCTTACCCTTCTCTTTATAGCTTTTATTACCTTCACTTTTACCCCACCCCATATTGGCATATTCAAAGATCCCTTAACAAATACATTTGGTATCAAAAAATAACCATTAAAAAAAAGGATTTTAATCCTTTTTAAAAGTCTGTATACAAACCTGTATTATAAAGTTCACCATCTATTTCAACATAAATTGAATAACTACCACTTAAACCTTCAGAATTAATATACTTGGTAATATTAATTCCCTTTTCATTTTCTTCTTCCGTAAATACATCAACACATAAAGCAGTATAAGGTTTTTTACTTATCTGAACATCATAAATAACAGAACTAAAGTTTCTATACAAAACTAAATTTACATCTGTTCCTCTTTTAAATTGACCTTTAAATACTAATCGATCTTCTTCTTTACTAATACTAATTCCATGTTCTTTATATTTATCATCAATTTCTTTTACTTTAGTTAATAAACCTTTTTTCTTTTCCTGTACTTCAGTTTCTCCTAAACTACCTAATCTATTTCCTTTACCTAAAGAATAAACAGCATCATTATATAAACTCATTTTTTCAACTCTATAATTATTAGTTGGTAATACAAGTTCAAATATAACTTTATCATTTAATAACTCAACAGTATCAGAAACTAATGTCGTATTAGTACTAAAACCAGCAGGTTGGTTAGAATTTTTTCCATCTACATAAACAATTCCGCCAGAGTGAACTATATAATGATTTTTTTCTAAATAATCAACATCAGATATATATGGTGAATAAAATTCACTACCTCTTTCTTTTCCATATTGCCAAACCTGTTTAATTGTCATTTTATCAGTATCTATTTCATACATTACACCTCTAGTATAACTATGAGATGCATCTACATATTCATCTTTTAATTTTGATTTATTATTACCATTATCAAGTATAAAAACATAACCTTCTGGTGTAATCATTGCTGCATGTTGACTCCATTGCCATTCAAAATTATCTCCAATTGGTTTAAAGAAATATTTTTGATATTCACTACTCCAATTAGTTGAATCACCAATAATCCAATTTAATTTTCCAGTATTATAATCAATATTAATAACAGCATCTTGATGTCTACCTGATAAAGTTATAGAATTTGTTTTTTCATCATACCAAACTGAATTATTATGAAACCAATCATAATTTGACCAGTTTTCACTCTTTCCATCTTCCATATTTAAAATATTTTTTAAATCAAATGTCTTAACTATATTTCCTGTTTTTCTATCTATCTCAACAATATAATCTTCTACAGTACCAGAATCATTATTAAAATCATCACTAGCTACTAAATAATTTCCATTAGGTAATTCAAAATAATCATGATGATAACCACCTTTTAAACTATATTCATTATATACTTTACCTAATAAATCTATTTCATAAAATCCTGTCATATAATATGGTGAATATATTAATCTTTCTGTACTAACAATCATATGTCCATTTTCCAACCTAGAAATATCCCAAAGTGCATAATTACTTAAATACCAACGAACATCACCATTTACATCATAAGCACATGTATAACCAATACTAGATGGTGTATAAAAATATAAATCATTACTCAATTTACTTTTATCTGCTTTAACTTCAGTTGGTAAAATAAAATTATCAGGTAATTTATCAGTTTTAATAGAAATAGTTTTAGAAACATTACCATATTCAATTAACACCTCATTAGTTGCATCAGCATAAAGCCCATATATTGATAAATAATGTTTTTTACCTTTTTCAAATACATGAGTATATGTAGTCAGTTCATCCTTGCCTTTAATAGTAACTTTTGGTTCAACTTCATCTTCTGTTTCAAAAAGTATTAAAGCAGTCAATGGAGATACCTTATAAGGATCCAAAATAACATTTGGTTCATCAATAGTATACCCTTCTATTTTAAATTCCTTTTCATAATCACTTTGTAAAGAAACAAGGCTTTTTTCCTCTTCTAGTAATTTTTTATTCGTTAATTTATTATTAGCAACAAATCCTAAAATTCCCATAACTACTAATAATCCAAGCAAAATAATGCCAACATATAATATAATTCTTCTATTCTTTTTCATAAAAATCCTCCTTCACGATTATAATTGTACTACAAAATAACAAAATTACTATAAAGAAGGAGTTGAAACAACTAAAGCGGAAGTTGAGTTACCCCAAACATCCGCTTTCTAAATTCAAAGGTATTTTATAAGTAATAGTTTTTGCATCTAAACCAACTGCATTTATTTGTAAATACAAACTATTTTTTGAATAGTCTTTACATATTTTTTGATAATTATCAACACTAAATGTGACATCTTTTAAAAATTCATCTAATTTTATAGCCTCTTCCTTATCATAACTACAAGAACTTATTTTAACATCAGTATTACCATCATTTTCATACAAAGAACATTCAATACTTTTATATTCAGTATCACTTTCTTCACCTAAAAATTTTATATTAGAAATATAAATCGCTGATTTATTTTTATTATAAGCCAAACTTCCCGATATCCTAAATTGATCATTATTTGAAGAAATTGTCTTAAATTCAAAACTATTATCTTTATTAATAAGAATTAATACAGTAGATACAATTAAAAGAACCAATATTAATATCAAAGCACCAATAATATTTTTTTTCTTCTTTCTTTCCTTTACTTCTCCATTCAAAAAATCTTCAATATTAATATTAAAATCTTCACTCATTTGCTTAATCAAACTCATATCTGGTAAATTTTTACCATTCTCCCACTTTGATACTGCTTGATAAGTTACACCATATTTTTTTGCCAATTCAGCCTGTGTCAAATTATTTTCTTGACGTAATCTTTTTATAAAATTACCTATCTTTTCTTGATCCATACCAACCACCTACTACTTAAAATTGCAAAGTTATTATAACACAAATACTTTTGTTATAAAATCCCTGGTACTTTATTATATTTTCCCAATATTTTTACTTTTTTCTCTTCAACATTTCTTTTTATTTCATTAAAACATACTCTTTTTAAGCCATCCTTACCTAACCAAAAATAATAAGATTCTTTATTTAATTCAAAAAATAATATTATATTACAGAAATAATTATCTGCTACTTTTGTAGCTACATAGTAATAATTTAAATCATATATTTTTTTGGCTTTTAAATATTGCAAAATTCCCCCAATATATCTCATAAATTCTAAATTATTTATTTTATTAGTAACAAAAATATCTTTCAAATTAGCAACTAATTTTTCATATCTATCATCAGTACTATCTTCTAAAAGACTACATCTTTCATCTATTTCTTGTAAATATTCTCCGCTTAAAGTATCAACATAAAAACATTCATTTTCAATATCTCTATCACTTTCTAAACAAATAAACCCTTTGGTTTTTAAACCATTTTGAACCCTAGTTAAATCATTCATACTTACAGCAAAACTATCACAAATATTTTTAGTTGCGTCCGCTTTTATTAAAACCCCATCAGCATCCAATATTACATACTTATGACGTTTCCCTGCCAACATCGCCTTTATTCCTAATTCATGCAATATAGTACAATACATACTTGCCCAAGTTGCACATACAATTTCATTATGTTTTTCACCTACTTCGCTAATATTTTTATAATAGATTTTTTCAAAATTTTCATCATTTTCTTGATCCATATAAGCAAATACATTAAAATCAAAACGTAACAATTTACACAATCTAATATATAAGACCCTCGCCACATAAAAATCACTTTCATTTAAAATAACATTCCCTAACACTTTTTGTTTAAATTCATCATTTAATTTAACTTCTTTCAACAAAAAATCATTTCGTTTTAAATCAAGTAAATATTTTCTTACTATTTCATAATACCTTTCTTCTTCTAATAACGAAAAACCTAATTCACTTTTATTAAAATATGTAAAAATATCTGTCATTATATTTAAATAATACTCTAAATCTTGATTATCAAAAAATTTCTTATTCTGTTCATAATCCATAAATTTTTTAAAAATTTCATCGTTATTTAAAATACAACGTGCAATCTGCCAATTAAACAGATTTCTTTTATTTAATAAATATTTCCTATAATCATAAACAATATCTATTTTCCAAAAATTATTAATATAATTAATCCTACTAAAAACATCTTCCTTCAAAATACCAGATTCACTTATTAAAACTTTCATACATTTATTAATTAAAATAATATACTGTTTTGACTTAATATTTGCATAAATCCCTTTACCTTGCAAAAAACTTAAAAAATCTCTTTCATTTAATAATATATTTTGTAAATCTTTAATACTTATATTAGCCATAATTAACTTCACTCTATCTTTCAAAATACAAATTAACTATTTCTAAATATCTATTTAACAATCTATTACTTTCAACTTTATTCAAAAATAAATTTTTCATTAAATTATAATACCACTTATTCATTTCATAACTTGTTTCTAATGTTTTTAAAGCATCTTTACCATATACTTTGTAAAGGTTATAATCTGATACCAAATTTTGCAACTTATCAGCTATTTCTACCATTATTAAATCATTATTACTTATTTTGTTTAATCTGTTTATAAATTCAATTTTACGTTCTTTAAAATTTTTAATTTCTTTATTTTCACTTAATATCAATACATTTTCAGCTATTTTTTCGCCAAATTTCTGCTTTATATCATCATAACCATATTCACTATCTTCAATAATATCGTGTAATAAACCTGTCAAGACAATTTCCTCAGACATATTATTCTCCATCAACATCATTCCTACACTAATACTATGATAAGCTAGCTCAATATCTTCTTTACTCCTCCTTTTACCTTTAAAAGCCACAAACACAAAATGAATAGCTTCTTCTATTTTTGTTTCCATTACAATTTATCAACTTCTTTCCAAAACTTATTTTAATTTTTAACCCATAGCACTAGATAAATCACCAAATATCACTTTTAAATATTTAATTTAGCTTCACCATCTAAATTATATCATGTAAAAAGAGCTCTACCTAGCTCTTTTATTAATTTAACTTATTACCATGATACTTTAAAAATACATCTATCCCATTTCGACAATCATTTTTTTGATCATCTAATATAGAACTCGTTATAGCATCATAATATTGCCTATTCAACTTAGATAATTTACATAAATCTTGTTCTAAAACATCTAAATTTAAATCACTTAATAAAGACTCTTTATCTATTTTACCTAGTGAAGCCAAATAATTATAAACATTTCCTCTATTAAATTCATATTTAAAAATTTCTAATCGTTCTTGATTTATCCTTTTATTAACTCTATTTAACTTAAAAGCCAAACTACCATTACCTAACTCCAAGGCTAATAAATAAAACCCAATCCTAATTGATTCATTAATTTGTTTAATACAGTTATAAATATCATCCTCATCATAATTCAAATCAGCAAAATCTTTTACCATAACAGACATTAATTTAATTAAATTTTTTCCATAAATTTTATTTATAGTTCCATTCATCACACAACTCCACTAAAACCGTTAACCAGATTAAAATCAATATCATTTTCGGCAATATTACTAGGTATAAAACCTCCTGTAATACTATTATCTATACTAAGAATACTCATTGGTATAAAATACTGCTCGTATTCTTTTTTTCCAATACCTGCACAACAAAGTGCAAATTCACCTTTTTTATCTTCTAAATAAATCTCTTGTTCCAAAGTAACATCAAAATAATAATATTTTTCACCAATCAAAACTAAATTGGCAACATAAAATTTTTCATTTTCATCTTTTAATGCAATTAATTTAACATCCATTCCGACTCTATTTAATATTTCACTAAATACATATGAATTAGTAATATAGTTATTATAACCGTTAACTAATCCATTATACAAATCATCAATAACAATTGTCTTAGAAATAATTTTCATTGTTTGATTAAACTCTGAATCACTTCTTAAAACTAAATATTTCATTAATTTACACGCATTATTTAATTGAACATCAGGATTATTACTACTTACCAAATTTAATTCATTTATTATTTGATTTATTTTATCATCAATAGCTACCATACTAGATAGTTCATTAACATCTAATGTTTCAATTCTATTAATAATACTTTTATCTCTACCTAAAGTTAAATATGACTCTCCAAATAACCTAGCATTTCCTGAAATATCAACTACATAAACACTATTACCATCTGGCAATATAGACTGAATTCCACTAATAATACCTTTTTCATGTGTTTTAATAACAATTACTTCATCACCTATTTTAAACTTTAAATTACTATTCATATTATCACCTATTATATGTATTATTATATCATTAACACATTTTATTTACCACAAAAAAAGACGAAGTAATTCGTCATTAAATTGTTATGACATAAGGATTATCAGCTGTACCATCTCCACTAGTAATTTTAATATCAGCTCTTAAATTAACAACTGGTCTAACATACCAATTTTCATTTACATAACTATTATAAATTGAACCCACATTAGAATCTGCATCCGTATAAAACATTCGCGCTCCTACACTTTCTGTAAAAAAGTTATAAGGTGATAATGTAATTGACACATGAGTATTGGCCAAATAATAATTAGGATTTAATGACTGCCAAACTTCTCCTGCGTATACTACCTCATCTGCTGTTAAAAGTGCTATAGGATATTTTAAGGAACCATTTCCTGTAGTAGTACTAACTGTAAAACGATCAGCAAAATTTGTACATTTAAAAGAAGGTGAATTTAAAAGTGCTACTCGTTTCATAGCACCATACCTAGTTTGTGGAGCTAACGAATATCCATTTCCAGAGTAGTAACTCCTGTCATTACAAAATATATTATCACTTAAATAACTAGAATAAAGATTACCATTACTATCTTTTAAATTTAATATGTTTTTTTGATACCAAGTATCAATATACGTTTTCATTACTGAATCATATGTATTTTTAACTGTTGACTCATAACTTTTAGAACTATATGAATATAACAAAGCATTCATCCTTACATCATTTTCATATTTTAAAACTTTTACTAAATATTTACACGTTCCCGTTGAACTCGTTGAAATGCAAGAATAAGGATAAGAAGATATTATTTCATTATAATTGTTTTTCCAATTTTTTAAAGCCATATTACCTTTTAATGAAAAAAGTTTTGTATCACTATCAAATTCATAACTATCAGCAAAATAATAATTAGTAAGACCATTAAATTTTCCAAAATGATAAGAGCGCGGAGCTACTTGACTACCAAAATCTTCACCATACATATAACCTACATAAGTTGGATCAGTTAAATCATTATTATATTTCGATGTCCCTATAAAAACATTAGCATTAATATCTATAGAAGGTGTTTTTCCAGAATAAACTACTCTAATTGTTCCATCACCATTTTGACGAACAATTCGCCATGTATATCCCGCATACGTAAGAAAATTATTTTTAACATTACCACGATAATAATAAGAAGTTCCATAATCATCTTCAGCAGCATACAACCCAATTTCCGAATCAAAAGAATCAACAGCACTATAATAATACTTTGTTGCTTTAACTACTCTATAAACATCCAAGCTTTCTATATACTTAACTTCATTAATTTTATAAACAGAAGAACACCAACCATAATACCCTCCACAAGTATAATAACCAACATAATTTTCATTCATCGCTGTTACTTTGTAATTACTAACAAGAAACATTCCCGTTTCAGATGTATCAGAAATTAAACTATCATCATTATTTACTATATAAGTAAGTCCCGTAAATAATCCATTATCATTTGCTACTTCCGTAGATTTTAAAGCATAATTAATTAAAGGAGCTGTACTTTTTAAATTAGCTTGTTTAGCTGAAATACCAAGTTTAGCCGCTTCAACTGTCTTATACTCATTACTATTTTCCATAACCAACATACATTCTGCCAAATTTGTAATGTTTTTTCTAATACAATAATCTACCTCAGGCACTTTTATTGTACCGCTAACTGCTTTACTCAATAAAAACTTAGAATATGTAACACTTAAAATAACACTACACATTAGCATTATAACCAACATAATTAAACCACTAAATCTCTTTATCATAATAAAACTCCTATCATAAAGCTGAATACTTTATGATACTAAGTTTATCTTAGATATAATAAGGACATATTAAAATGACTATTAATTTTTACCTTTAATAAAAAATAATAAAGTGGTATAATTTTAATAGAAAATAAAAAAGACATAAAGTATTCAGCTTTATGCCTTTTTTATAAACTAACTACATAAGGGTTTTCTGCTGTTCCGTCTCCACCAGTTATTTTAATATCAGCCCTTAAATTAACAACCGGTCTTACTCCCTTTGCATATCCTGCATTGGTATAATTTAAGCCACCATCTTTATCAATATACCAATTTTGAAAAACTAACCAATTGGTATTATACTGAACAGGAGTCATCAACCAAAACCATGAACCACTATATAAATAATATTTAATATTTACATAATTAGATTTCCCACCAGCCAACGCTCCTTCATCAGCAGATAGTAATCCAACTGGATACGTTAAATCTCCATTTCCGGTATTTCCCACAGTAAACTTATCAATAGGAGAAAAAGCATTCATATCACACTTTAATGTTGGAGTTGTATTTAAAAGCAATCTATTACGTGAGCTATATAAAGTCCAACTTTTCATACTAAAGCCATCACCAGAAACCTTATTTCGATCATTACAAAAATATGAATCAGCTAAATAATCAGTATATAAATTTTCTTTTTGATCTTTTAAATTTAATATATTATTTTTATACCATGAGTCTATTATATTTTTTATGTAAGAATCATCATTATTCTGCAAAGAAGACTCATAACTTTTAGAACCATAAGATATAACAGTTCCTGACAATTTTCCTTCTCCAATATAAGTATCTGCTTTTACAACATAATTACACTTATTTGAAGAATTATAATCAAAACAAGTATAAGGATAGTTTTTTATTAAATTTTGATAATTATCTTTCCAATTTACAATTATAGTATCATTCAAAGTAAATTTCCCCGTTGCAATATCAAAAGTATAACCACTGCCCCATACATAAGTCTGATTTATTGAAACGCCATGATATGTAATACTTCTTGTATCCGTTTCGTTCAATACAAAGTCATTATTATGCATATAACCAATGTGCGTTGGATCGTATACTATAGAATTATTATATTGAACACTTCCCACAGATAAATCTTCTCTTACACTATCATCAGCATAAATAAGACGAATACTACCATCACCATTTTGACGAACTATTCGCCACTTATACCCGGCATACGAAACATAATTATTCTTAACATTTCCACGATAATAAAAACTTGTTCCATCTTCATCGTCAGCAGCATAAAGTCCAATATCTGAATCAAAAGAATCTACTACACTATATGTATACACATTCGCAGAAGTTAACCTAGTTGTTAAGCTACCACTAGCAGAAACCATTTTTTTATACGCTACAACCTTATACATTGTAGAACAAGTAGTCCACTCAGTATTAGTATTACCACAAGTATAATATCCAATATAATCATCTGACATTTCTGTTGTAACATAATCACTACCCAAATGAAACTGTCCCGTTACTGAATCAAAACTATAACTACTAGAAAAAGAAAATATTTGTGTTGTATTTATTATTCCTGATTCATTTACAACTAAAGTATTCTTTTCTGCATACTTTACAACAGGAGCTGGTGATGTCAAATCAGGTGTTTTACTAGAAATATACAATTTAGCACTATTTGCATCACTTGAATAATTTTCCATAACAAGCATACATTCTGCCAAAGTAGTTATATTATTTCTAACACAATAATCTACTTCTGGTACATTTATTGTAGCATCAATTTCCTTACTCAATAAAAACTTAGAATATGTAACACTTAAAATAACACTACACATTAGCATTATAACCAACATAATTAAACCACTAAATCTCTTTATCACAAAATCATTCCAATCATAAAGTATGTTACTTTATGAATTGACTATATAAAGCTCTAATTTTAGTGCTAATTGACTCTATTTACAAATTTATCTTAAAATTGTATAATTATAAATAGTAGGAAGCTGAAATGCTTCGGTTATATTTTCTGAAAGTAACATACTTTATGTAAAAAAGGACTAATACAAAATTAACTATCTAATTCGTATTAGTCCTTTTCTAGCACATATTTTATAAACTTACAACATAAGGATTATCAGCTGTGCCATCTCCACCAGTTATTTTAATATCAGATTTCAAATTTATAACTGGACGAACATAATATATTGACCAAACATACCAACCATTTATTTCACCATTTGCTCCTATAAAAAACGGACGAGCCACTCCTCTATCAGGTTGGTATTCATGAGGACTCATCGTCCAATTTGTTAAACCATTATATAAATAATATTTTGTATTTACAGCTGAACCAAGTCCTCCGGCAAACGCTGCTTCATCAATAGTAATTAAAGCTACTGGATATTTTAACGCTTGATTTCCTGCGCTACTATTAACCGTAAACTTATCAGCAAATTGTGTACATTTTAAAGAAGGAGTAGCATTCTTATACTCATATCCATTTCGCTTCATCGTGTTATACCTAGTCCATTGCGAATATGAATAACCATTACCTAAATACAAGCTTCGATCATTACAAAAAATATTGTCACTCAAATATTTAGTGTATAAGTTGCCTGAATCATCTTTTCTATTTAAAATATTATTTTCATACCAAGTATCAACATATGTTTTAACTACTGAACTGTATGTATTCTTTAAAGTTGAAGCATAATCAACTGAACCATAAGTAATGTAATTTATGTGCATGGCATTAGCTCCATTATACTTAATAGCTTTTACAATATAAGGACAAGTTGAAGAAGATGAAGAACCAAAACAAGTATATGGATACTTAGAAAGAATATTAGAATAATCACTTGTCCAATTAGTAAGTTTCGTATTTCCTGCAAGTTTAAATACTCTTTTAGCTTCATCAAATTCATAACTATCTGCAAAATAATAATTATTTTTTCCAGAAAACCTATTAAAATTAATTTTCGTCGTATCAACTTTTAACGCAAAATTTTCCCCGTACATATAACCTACATGAGTTGGATCATGCCAATTAATAAAACCATTATTACTATGATTAAATCTTGAAATACCAATTGTTGTGCTCTCACCTGTACTAGCGCCATCAGTTCCTGCATAAATAAGACGAATACTACCATCGCCATTTTGACGCACGATTCGCCACATAAATCTAGCATAAGACACATAATTATTTTTAACATTTCCACGATAAAAATAAGAGATTCCATAATCATCTTCTGTTTGATATAATCCTATTTCAGAATCAAAAGATTCTGGATTACTAAAAGTAAAAACATTTGCTTTAGTAATCAACGTATAATCCCCCTGTATCTCATAATCAAGTACTTGATACATTACAGAACACAAGTAAAAAGCAACAGTTGTAGATCCACAAGTATAGTAGTTTAAATAATCATCAGACATATATGTAGATTTATAACTTTTAAATGTAAACATTCCTGTCGTCTCATCAAAAATATAATCTTGCGAAAAAGAAAATAAGTCTTTAGTTTTAATTATACCCGCTGAATTTTCAACCGTTTTTTTAATTAATTGATAATTAATAGTTGGCGCCATTTTACTTGTAGTAAAAGTTTTACTTGATATATATAATTTAGCACTATTTGCATCACTTGAATAATTTTCCATTACCAACATACATTCACTTAAACTAGTAATTCCTTTTCTAACACAATAATCAACTTGCGGAACATGTACTTGCCCATTAACAGTCTTAGTTAGCAAATACTTAGAATAAGTCACACTTAATGTTATACTACAAGTTAATATTAATAAAAGCATTATTAAATGACTAATCTTTTTTACCATATAACGCCATCCTTTCTTAAAGCAGTATACTTTATG
>CAKOLG010000021.1 GCA_934096175.1 uncultured Bacilli bacterium | reverse complement strand
TTTATCTAATTCTTCATGTAATATTTCTTTCGTAATAACAGGATTTGCTTTACCTTTCGTATTTTTCATAACTTGTCCAACAAAATAATCAAATAAATTATCTTTACCGCTCTTATATTGTTCAATTTGATTTGGATTAGCGTCTAAAATATCAACTATTAACTTAGTAAGTTCACTCTTATCACTAATTTGCGCATTTTCAGCATTAATATAATTTTTTGGCTCTTTTTCCTCTTCGATAGCTTTAAAGAATATTTCTTTAGCTTGTTTAGAAGATAAAAGACCTTTGTTTATCCCATCAGTTATTTGTTTTAACATTACAGGGCGAATAAATAACTCATCAATAACAATATTCTTTTTATTTAATTCACCAACTATATTAACTGATACCCAGTTAGCAGCTTGCTTAGCATCAATGCCTAAGCTAACGCATTCTTCATAATAATCAGATATTGCTTTTTCTTTAACCAAGACACCAGCATCATATGCGGAAATACCATATTCATTAATATATTTATTTCTTCTTTCCGTAGCAAGTTCTGGTATTGATGCTTTTATTTCTTCAATCCATTCTTTAGTTATTTTAAACTTTGGAATATTAGGTTCAACAAAATATTTATAGTCAATTGCATCAGCTTTTGATCTCATTCTAATAGTCGTACCAGATTCTTCATCCCAACGACGAGTTTCTTGTTCAACTTCGCCACCTTCATCTAATATTTCAGCTTGTCTTTCAATCTCATAATTTATAGCATCTCTTACGCCACCAAATGAATTTACATTCTTTATTTCAGTTCTAGTTCCCCAATTTTGTGGATCATTTTCGTCCAAAGTTGCATCCATTAATGAGATATTTACATCGCATCTAATTTGACCTTTTTTACTATCAGCATCAGAAATACCAGCATATTGATAAACGCTTCTCATATGTTCCAAGAAAGCTACTGCTTCCGCTGCTGAATGAATATCTGGCTTTGTAACAAGTTCTAACAATGGTACACCAGCACGATTATAATCAATATTACTTGTTGAATAAAAATGATCTAAAGATGCAGCATCTTCTTCTAAGTGAATATTATCAATTCCTACTCTAAAAGTTGTATTATCATCTCTATAAACATCAACATAACCACCCATACCCACACAATCTTCTGGTGGATTTTGAGTTATTTGAAAGTTCTTTGGCATATCAGGATAATAATAATTTTTTCTTTCAAAATACATATATTCTGGCTGACGACAATTTAAAATAATACTTGCCATTAAAGAAAGACGAACTGCTTCTTTATTTAAAACAGGCAATGTACCAGGGAATCCCATATCAAGAGGTCTTACATTAGTATTTGGTGTTTCCTTATAAGAATTTTCTGCTGCTGAAAAAACTTTAGTTTTCGTTTTACTAACTTCACAGTGCATTTCTAAGCCAATTTTAGCTAAATATTTAGTCATGTTTTACCTCCTTCGCAATTTGTCCCTTATAACTCATTGTGCTTTCTAAAGCATAAGCTATATTTAAAACATTTTCGTCATCATAACAATTTCCCGTAATATTTATACCAACTGGTAAACCATTAATAAATCCATCTGGAATAGTAATAGATGGGAAGCCACCAAAATTACCAATTTGAAGATGTTCCTCAAGTGATGACGTATTATCATCTAAAACATCAAGACTACTATCTAAATGTTTAGCAGGTCCTGAACCAACTGGTAAAACTACTGCATCATATTTTTTAAATATTTCTTTCCATTTATCAACTAATAATCTTCTTACACGCTGAGCATTTTTTATATATCTCTCTTGATTTTCTTTCTGTAAAACGTATGAACCAATTACAAAACGACGTTTTATAAGTGGTGAAAAACCTTTTGTACGATGATCCTTCATCATATCAATATAATTATCTCCATCTCCACGTGGTCCAAAAATAATTCCTGTTAAGTTACTCATATTACTTGTTGCCTCAGCACAAGATATAACAACATATACTGAAGGTTGAGCCTCAAGCAAAGCTTCTGAAACAGAAACTTCATCAACCGTAACACCTAATTCTTTTAATTTATTTAAAGTTTCAAAAAAATTATCAAGATGTTTTTTTACCTCATCAGGTGAATTTTTATATCGTTCTTTATCACAAATTTCTTTAATATAACAAACTTTTTTGCCTTTAACATCTCCAGTAAGTGCTTCTTGCAAATGAATATTACTTGAATCCCAAGTAGTCATATCGTTTTCATCAATACCTTTCATTGCATCAACAACAATAGCTGCATCTTTAACAGATCTTGTTAAACATCCACAATGATCTAAACTTGAAGCAAAAGCAAACAAACCATATCTAGAAATCATTCCATATGTTGGCTTGTAACCAACTATTCCACAATAAGCAGCTGGTTTACGAATTGAATCTCCAGTATCAGAACCTAAAGCAAAAGGGTATACGCCACTAGCAACAGCTGCCGCAGATCCAGAAGACGAACCAGCACACATCCTTGTTGTATCCCATGGATTTTTTTGAATTCCAGTATGGGCCGTTGTTCCTGTTCCACCCATCCCAAACTCATCCATTGCTGTTTTATTTACTGCAACAGCTCCAGCAGCTGTCAAATTTTTAACTGCTGTTGCTGTAAAGAAAGGAACATAATCCTTTAAAGTGTTAGAAGATCCCGTTGACAAAATACCTCTAGTAGAATAATTATCTTTTATTCCATATGGAATACCTGACAACAAATTATCAGTTACTTCCACACCCTTTGCATCATCTAAAATAGTTACAAAAGCATTACATTTTTCTTGTACTTCATGCGATAATTTTAATGACTCATCAACTAATTCTTGACTTGTTACAGTTCTATTTTTCAATAACTCATGTAACTCTTCAATTGATTTATCCATGTATTTCATCTTAATCACTCCTACCCTACAACCTTCGGTACTACTATCTCATTACCTTCTGTATCATCACAGTTTTGCAACAACTCCTCTATTGGCACAGAGGGAACTATTACATCTTCACGCAAATTATAAGTAAAATCGTCTAAACAATGTGTCATTGGTGTAACATTTTCAATATTAGGTATTTCTGTTACTTTTTCTAAATTATTATCTATAACATCAAACTCATCTAATACCATTTTATTTTCTTCCCTAGTCAAACCAATTAATAACTTATTAGCATAATCGTCAACCATTTCTGTCGTAAATCTACTCACTTTTTTTCACCTCAACCTTAATTCCTAATTCCTTTAACTGTTCACGTGTTAACTCGCTAGGAGAACCCATCATATTATCAGCACCACTTGCACTAGTAGGGAAAGCTTGAACTTCTCTTAAATTTGGTTCATCCTTTATTAACATTAAAATTCTATCAATACCTGGTGCCATTCCGCCATGTGGAGGACAACCATATTTAAATGCTGTAAATATTGAACTAAATCTTTTTTCTACTTCTTCTCTTGTATAACCAACAACTTCAAATCCTTTAGCCAAAGAATCCAAATCATGATTTCTAATTGCTCCAGAAGCCATTTCATTTCCATTGCAAACAAAATCAAATTGATAAGCTAAAATATCCTCAACATCAGTATAAGTTTCATAATCTTTAATTCCACCATGTGGCAAACTAAATGGATTATGAGCAAATTCATATTTTTTATTTTCATCATCATACTCAAACATTGGAAAATCTTTTATAATACATAATTCCAACTTATTAGGATCAATAAGATTCATTTTACGTCCTAACTCATCTCTAATTTGACCAGCTTGTTTTTGAGCAATTTTCTTCTTTTTATTAGCAATAAAGAACATTACTGAATTTGCTTTCATCTTAAATTCTTTTATTAAATTAGTTCTTTCTTCATCGCTTAAAAACTTATCTATCGGTCCCTTTAAAGAACCATCTTCCATCAAAGTAACATAACCTATTCCAGGCATACCTATTGAAGAAGCAAAATCAACAACTTCATTAAACCAACTATTAGAATTAACTCCAATATCATCACAAACTATTACCTTTATTGTACTATTTTTAAATGGTCCAAATGTCGTATTAGCTAGTACAATAGAAGCATCTTGAATAATTAATGGATTTCTTAAATCTGGTTTATCTGTCCCATATTTTTCCATAGCATCACGATAAGCAATTCTTGTAAATGGTTTTGAACTTACATTCTTATTACTAAACTTAGTAAAAACATCATAGAAAATATTTTCGCCAACTTCCAATACCTCATCTTCAGTTACATAACTCATTTCCATATCTAGCTGATAAAACTCCAAAGTCCTGTCTCGACGAGCATCTTCATCCCTAAAGCAAGGAGCAACTTGAAAATATTTTTCAACGCCACCAACCATTAACAACTCTTTATATATTTGTGGTGCTTGTGGTAAAGCATAAAATTTACCTTTAAAATTACGTGAAGGAACAACAAAATCACGCGCTCCTTCTGGACTTGAAGCTGTCAAAATAGGTGTTTGAACTTCCATAAATCCTAAATCATACATTTTATTTCTTAAAAAATGTAATACATCACTTCTTAACTTAAAATTATCTTTAACTTTATTATTTCTTAAATCCAAATATCTATATTTTAACCTAATATCTTCAGAAGCATCTTTACTAGTCATTATATTAAATGGTAATTCATGTAAAGATGGACTTAATACATCCAATGATTCAACAAGTAACTCAACTTCACCTGTTTTAATTCTAGTATTAAACGTTTCTTCACTTCTTTTTCTAACAACACCAGTTAATTTAACTACAGACTCTTTAGCAAGTCCTACAAACATAGTATCATCATTACTAACTGTCTGTAACGTTTCTGTATTATCTCTTAAATCTAAGAAAAGTACGCCTCCATGATCCCTTATATTTTCAATCCATCCACTAACAATTACTTTTTCACCAACTAATGAAGAATCAATATCTTCACAATGATGTGTTCTATAAATATTTTTTTTCATAATATCACCTTTCTATTTCAAATTCATATATAAATAATCTGCTAAATCATTTATTTTCATATTTTTTTCTTCTTTTGTAAGTGTATCTTTAACAGTTACTGTATTTTTTTCTAAATCTTTATCATTTAAAACAATTAAATACTTAGCTTTAAATCTATCTACACTTTTAAACTGAGCTTTCAAAGATTTATTCATTAAATCAGTTTCAACTATAAAACCATTTAAACGTAAATCCTGTGCTAAATAAGCAGCTGTTTCTTTTTCATTTTCAGAAACACAAAGTAAATAAACATCAATACTTTCATTAATTGGTATTTTAACGCCATTTTCTTCCATCGCTAATATAGTTCGGTCATATCCCATTGCAAAGCCAACGCCAGGAACACTAGGTCCTCCCAACGTTTCTACTAAACCATTATAGCGTCCACCGCCACCTAAAGCATAAGAATTATTTAAAACAACTTCAAAAACAGTATGATTATAATAATCTAATCCTCTAACTAATTTAGTATCAACTTCGTAATTTATATCCATTAATTCCAACAACTCTTTTAACTTTTCAAATCTTTTAGCAGATTCCTCATTTAAATAATCCAAAGTTTTAGGAGCATTTTTTAATAAATCATTATCTGCATCAACTTTGCAGTCTAAAATCCTTAATGGATTTTTTCTAAACCTTTCTTGACAATCTTGGCACAACTCACCAATATGTGGTTCAAAATACTTAATTAAAGCTTCTCTATATTTAATTCTTGATTCAGTATCACCAAGTGTATTTAATTTAATTACAATATTATCTAATCCTAATAGCCTATAAGCATTATAAGCTAGTGATATAACCTCAGCATCAGCTAAAACATCATCAGTTCCAAAGCATTCAAATCCCCATTGTGTAAATTCTCTATTTCTCCCACTTTGTGGTCTTTCATATCTATACATTTTCATATTATAAAAGACTTTCACTGGATCAGTCATATTGCCGTACATCTTATTTTCAATAAACCATCTAACAACACCAGCAGTTCCTTCTGGTCTTAAAGTAATTTCTCTTTCTCCTCGATCTTTAAAATCATAAGTTTCTTTTTGAACCATATCAGTAGCTTCTCCAACACCTCTATGATATAACTCTGCAGCTTCAAAGACAGGTGTTTCAATATATCCATAGTTATATTTTTCACACAAAGTAGCTAATATTTCATCAACATAAGCACGTTTTTTTGCTAAATCACCATAAATATCATAAGTTCCTTTTTGTTTAGTAATCATCTTTTCTCCTCCTAAATAAAAAAAGTACCTTTAGTGTAAGGACGAAACTTTTTCCGCGGTGCCACCTTACTTTACTTAGGTACTCTCATATTATATTTTATCGCAATATCTGCGTTCTTACTTTTAGAAAGTTGTTTTTCATATACATTCCTTAAAGCATTCCCACCAATTAGCTTTTCTCTAAAAAATTCCTGTATATTACTCGTCTTTCAATAAGAAAATCTAAAAACATTTTACTTCTTTTTTTTAAAATAGTCAACAATATTTACCTATATTTTGTACTTCGATTAGGAAGAGCATTTTGCATTTTTTCATATTCAGCAATCTTTAATTTTAAAACTTCTAATTGTCTAGCAGGCACATTCCTAAATAATATTTTATTTTCTTGTTGAAATTCCCTTGGTCGACCATTAGCTTCCATAACATTAATTAATTCGCTAATCCCTGCTTCTTCCATATTTTCTTTTGCACTCAAATCTAAAATCTTTTCTTCAGATTTTTCCATTTTATCTTTTCATCTCACTTCCAACGATCAACATAAATATAATATCTATCGAACTTATACTTTAATTCCTTACCTTGATAAATATATATAGCAATATAATCTTCTTTTGCTTCCTGAATTTCAAATGCCGGATGCGTATAATCATCTTTATTCATATCTGTAAAATATAATTGCAATTGTTTTTTCTCTTCGCCACTATAATCAATAAATCTCAATGTCATATCATCTTTATTTAAAAACATTACAAAATATTTATTTGAATATATTTCTGTTATATTTGGCTTATTTAAAAATTCCTGTCCATCTATTCTAAATATCTTATAGTTAATATCATATTTATTATCAGAATTATTAACCCCAGTTTTATAATAATAAGTATTATTATTGTTAACCCATACATCATATATTACTTCTGTGCTTTCATTAGATAAAACTTTATTATTATTTAAATCAAAAATAAACCATTTATTATCCTTACACATAATATAATATCCAGTATCAATATCATAATTAATTGAATCATATTCATAAGGTAACACTTGTTCAATATTCCCATCTTCAAATAACTTAATAATTCCCCACTTATTACTATTATAATCCTTAACAATATATCGATTCACATCACCTATACTAGCTTTTAAATAAGTATCATACACACTATCTTTAATATCACCAAACCTATTTATAATTTTATTATTTTCAATATCAAATAAATAAATAGTTCTCTTATACTTTTCCTCCCCATAAACTGCATTCTGTTTAATTGAGTCATCAATAAAAGCATACTTATTATAAACCTGATAAATTTTAACTGAATCTTTTATTGTTAAATAATCACTATTAACTATGTCATATTTATCTATTCCTGAATAAGCTTTATTACAATCTCTTTCCGAATTAATACATTTATAAGTTCCAATTAATTTTCTATTATCACCATAATAATAAAGTAACCCCTTATATTTATCCACTTTATTTTCATTTTCAGGTACATTATAATCTTTATGTGTATAAGGTAATCCACTACTATCACTAGTTTTTTCCATCATAACCCAAAATGGCACAAACTCAACTTTCTGAATACTACGTCTATTATAAATACGGTAAATATAACCTAGACTAATATATTCTTTAACTTCACCATCTTCATACTCAGTAATCTTTCTTATTGAAAAAATAGGTACCTTATCATTTGTATATCTTAAATAGTTAACTAAAAAAAGCAAAGCCCAAAACAAAATTAAAAGTAATAAAAATATTTCAAGAATTTTTTTCTTCCCATTTTCCTTCTTTATCCCCTCATTCATATTATCACCTACTTTATAAATGTTATCATAAAAAAAGAAAGATATAAATACTTTCTTAACACAAACAACTTACAAAATTATTTACTATCAATACAAATCGTTATCGGTCCATCATTGTTAATTAAAACTTGCATGTCTGCTCCAAATAAACCAGTTTGGACATTCACAAATTGACTCATTTTATCAACTGTTTGCTCATACAATAATAAAGCATCACAAGCTTTTAAAGCATTAAGATAAGAAGGCCTATTGCCTTTTTTACTATCAGCATAAAGCGTAAATTGACTAATTAGTAAAATGCTTCCTCCAATATCTAAAACAGACTTATTCATAACTCCATTTTCATCATCAAATATTCTTAAATTAATTATTTTGTTAACTAAATAATCAATATCTTTTAAAGAATCACCATTTGTAAAACCAACTAAGACATTTAAACCTTTTTTAATTTGCCCAATTACTTCACCATTTACAGAAACACTACTACTAGAAACTCTTTGAACAACAACCCGCATAACTATTTCCTCATTACTTCAACCACATTAGCTAAAGCCTTAACATCGGCAATAAATAAATCTAAATGTTCTAAATTACTAGTTTTTACATTTATTACAAATTTAGTAAAATCTTCTTCCTCAATAGTTTTAACTGATTCAATATAAACATCCTTTTGTGATGCTTTCGTTATAATGTCTAATAATTGATTTTTTCCTTTAATAGTTTTAATTATAAGCTCAGTTAAATAAGAATTATTATTTTCCATATTCCACTCAACTTCAATTAAACGATTACTATCTTTAATATTTACACAATCTTTTTTATGAACTAATATACCTTCACCCTTTGTAATATACCCAACAATTTCATCGCCTTTAACAGGTTTACAACATTTAGCTAAATTAACTAAAATATTATCAGTTCCTGCTACAATAACATCATTTTTTAGTGGTCTAACTTTATCTAAATTATTGTTTTTACTCAAATAAATATCAACAACATCTTTTTTATCTTCATAAATTAAATTAATAATATAAGCTGCTGTAAATCTAAGTGAACCAATAGATAAATAAACCTCTTCTAAATCATTCAGATGTGTATCTTTAAGTATCTTAGCAATATTTTCTTCAGTTAAAACATTAGCAAAAGCTAGCTTTCTTCTTCTTAATTCTTTTTCTAATCTTTCCTTACCCAAATTAATATAATTTAATCTATCTTGTTTACTAAAATAAGATCTTATTTTACTACGTGCCTGACTTGTTTTAACAAAATTTAACCAATCTTTTTTTGGTGATGGTTCCTTACTAGTATTGATTTTAACAATATCGCCGTCTTCCAATGTATAATCAAGTGGCACTATTTGTTCATTAACAATTGCTCCAATCGTTCTTTCTCCAACCCCACTATGAATACGGTACGCAAAATCAACAGGAGTTGCTCCCTTAGGCAATTCTAGTGCATCACCCTTTGGTGTAAAGCAATAAATAACATCACTTAATAACTCAGTATTTAAATTAGAAGCAAACTCCACATCATTAGCATTACTATTATTAGTTTCAATAATATTTCTAAACATTTCTAATTTTTGTTCCATCATATTTTGCAATTTAACAGAACCTTTTTCTTTATAAGACCAATGTGAAGCTACACCTTTCTCCGCAATTTCATCCATTTCATAAGTTCGAACTTGCACCTCAAATAAATGACCATCAATTCCAAAAACAGTCGTATGCAAACTTTGATACATATTCTCTTTAGGATTTGCAATATAATCTTTAAACCTTTTTGGCATTGGACGATACTTACTGTGAATTAAACCAATAGTTAGATAACAATCCTGTACTGTATCAACAAAAACACGTAATGCTAATATATCATAAATATCATTCCATCGTTTACCATTATCCATTTTATTATATAAACTATGAATTGATTTAACACGACCCTTAATTTTAAATTTAACACCATTTTCTGCTAAAATCTGAGAAATACTATCTTTCATCTCTGTTAATAATAAATCTAATTCCTCACGAGATGCATCTAATTTTTCAACAATATCATTATAAACATCAGGTTTAGTATATTTTAAACACAAATCCTCAAGTTCGCTTTTAATACTGTTAATTCCCAAGCGATGTGCTATCGGAATTAATACAGCTGTTGTTTCGCGAGCTTTTCTTTTTTGCTCACTTTCTGGCAAAGCATAAATAGTTCGCATATTATGTAATCTGTCAGCTAATTTAATAAATAAAACTCGAACATCCTCAGACAAACCAACTAAAACTTTTCTTAAATATTGTGCTGAAGCGTCTTTATCATCAGTTAATTCAAGTTTATTAATTTTACTAATACTGTATATTATATTACCAATTTCATCACCAAAAGTAGTTCTGATTTCTTCTAAATTCGTTTCAGAATGGTTCACTGTTTCATGTAAAAGTGCTGCTGCAATAGTCACATAGTCAACATTCAAATCAATTAAGATATTAGCTACTTCCAAAGGATGGCTAATATAAGGATCACCATTTAACCTTTTTCTATTGCCATGGCGTTCTAAAGCAAATTCATATGCTTTATTTATAACTTCTAACTCATCTTTATTTTTAATAATTTTTTTAACCTTATCATATAATTCACTGTAAGTAATAGGTTTATTTGTATTATTTTCCATAAAAAACTCCATTCTAATTTTCTTTAACTTTTGGCAAGTCTAGCACTTCATCATCATTACCAACAATAACTCTATACTTATTTTGATAATAATTATTAAACTCTTTATTATCTGTATGTAAAATATCTTCAACCATGTCACACAACATAAGACCATTAATTCTATTCCATTTTCCATACCTTAAAGTGTTCCAAATATCTATTTCATTTATATAACTATAACCACTTTTACTGAGAATTCTCTTTTTGCTTTTTAAAGCTGGAAGCAAACGATTATAAAGTTCATCTGCCGAATTAAAAACTATTTCTTCCATGAAGTATCACCTCAAGACCATTCAAATAAATTATATAACAAATCAAATAACTTATAAAGGAGAAAAAGACTTGAAAAATAATTTTTTAAAATCAACTCTCATTTTACTTATAGGCGGCGGTATTACTAAAATTATTGGTTTAATCATCAAAATTATTTACACAAGAATCTTGCAAGAAGATGGTATTGCATTATATTCTTTAATAATGCCTACATATTCTTTACTTATGACACTTGCTAATTTTAACATCCAAACATCAATTTCTAAACAAATAAGTAGCAATCACCGTGCCAAAAAAGTTATAATTAATGCTATTTATATAATGTTTTTTCTAAATCTTATTTTAATCTCTATTACATTCTTAAGTGCCAAACTTATCAGTACAAATCTTCTTAAAAATCCCGAGACTTTTTATCCATTACTAGCTTGTGCCTTAACCCTACCATTTATCTCAATCGGTTACATAATTAAAGGTTATTTTTATGGAAAACAAAACGTCGCTCCGCATATGATAAGTAACGTTTTAGAACAACTCCTTCGTTTATTAGTAATTTCTCTAATTCTCCCTCAAATTAGTAAATATGGTATTGTTATAACTGTAACTTCTTTAATTTTTTTAAATATTTTAACCGAAACTTTCTCAGTTATCATATTAATATTTTTTCTCCCTAAAAAATTTAAAATTAAAAAAGAAGATCTAAATTACAACAAAGAAGAATCAAAAGAAATTTTATCAATCACTATTCCCTCAATTAGTGGCCGCTTACTAGGCAATATTGGTTACTTCTTCGAACCAATAATCCTTACTAACATATTACTTTCCAAAGGCTTTTCAACTGCTTTTATTGCTAAAGAATATGGTATTTATAACGCATATGCCGTCAGTACCTTACTCTTCCCCTCATTTTTTATAATGGCAATTAGCAATGCCTTATTGCCTGAAATAAGTAAAGTTTATGCCGAAAAAAACATGAAAACTTTAAAAAAAAGAATCAAAGAATCACTTTCCTTATCACTAATAGTTGGAATTATATGTACAACATTTATCTTTATATTTAAAAAACAATTGCTTTTATTATTATACAATACTAAAGAAGGAATAAACTATATAAATATTTTAGCTCCATTCTTTGTCCTATTTTACTTAGAATCACCCTTATCTTCTATTTTAATTGGTTTAAACAAAATCAAAACTTGTACATTTATTAGTGTCTCTGGTATATTTATAAAACTTATAGCAATGACAATCCTAGCTATCCTAAACTTTCAAATTTATGCATTAGTAATCTCTGAAATAATTAATATCATTTACGTTACAATTTTAAATGCTTTCTTTTTATACAAAACAATAAAAAAATAATCAAAATATAAATTGATTATTTATTTTCATCATACTTTATTATATATATATGAGTCTTTTTATATAAAGCATAAAATACTTCATCTAATTTTAAATTATTTTCCTTTAATATATTATCTATCCACGTCTGATCTTTATTTAATTCCCTCAAAGTATCTTTTTGTACTACTCCCTCAACAATTATTGGTAAAGGAAGTGGCTTTTTTAACTTCAAAAAATCATATTTAAATATAGAAAGTTTACCGTTAGGTTCAAGTAATGCATACTCGACATCTTCAATCGAAGATATCCCTTTTTGGCGCAATTCTAATAACAAATCATCAATACTATATCTTTGATTAATCAAATTATTATATTTAAGTTTGCCTTTACTAATAATTAACGTCGGTTTACCACCAAATAATTTATTAAATTTTCTCGATTTAATACTAAAATATCCTAATACAATTTCTAAAATTACTAAAATAGTAATAGGAAAAATAGTTAACCAAATAGTATCATTATAATTCTCAATACTTATTGCTACTAACTCAGCAATCAAAATTGAAACAATTAAATCAATAATTCCTAATTGACCTACCTCTCTTTTACCCATAATTCTATATGCGATAGTTATAAAGAAATAAAAAAATACTGTTCTAACAATTGTATTTACCATAAAATCACCTAATATTATTATGGTAATAATTAAATATTTTTAAACATATATTTAAGCAGGTGATAAAAATGAAATTCTTAAAAAAATACAAATATATTCCTGCCTTTATAATTTACTTGATAATCAGTGCAATTATTTTAACAATTTTAAACTTAGTTTTCAGTTTTACGAATAATACATCAAATATTTTCGGCTTAATACTAATTGCATTATACAGCATTATTTCTGGAATAAATATCGGTAAAAAAACTGAAGCAAAAGCATATAAAGAGGGTTTAAAAATTGGTTTTATTTATATTATAACAATGTATATTTTAGGTAGTCTTTTCTTCACTTTTAAACTACCACTAAAAAGAATAATATATTACTTAATTATTCTCGTATGTACTATTTTTGGTAGTATCATTGGAATTAATAAAAAGCAAAAATAGCAGGTCAATTCCTTTACATATAAAATATTACATAAATTGACAAAGCTACTTCCTAAACTTATAATTTAAATAGGAAGAAGGAACGATATGAATAAAAAAGGTTCACTAATAATAATTATTATTTTAACAATACTAAGTGCATTTTTAATAGGATATTTAATCTTTAGGCAAAACAAAGTAAACAATGAAAATCAAGGAAGCATTATTAAAGATGATAAAACTAAATTAGAAAATAATAAACAAATTCAACCAGAAGAAACCAACAATAATAAAGATAATCAAAAAAGCAATAACGACCAAATATCAAACGATAATGTAGACGATGATCAAAACAATAATAATCAAATATTAAAAAGCTTATATGAATCTACGGACGATGAAAGTTCATTATTAAAAGTATTTCTAACAACGGACCAAAAAATTTTAATTGAATCCCCAGAAATTAATAAACAACTTTTTGAAAATAACGTTGAAGAAGCCTACACTATAACTAGCGGTCAAAGCAGTATATGCTTAGGCAATACTTGGGTAGTAGTCAAAGAAAATGATGGAACAACTAAAGCTGTAAGTTTAGATAAAATTTCCTGTGGCGGTGAAGTCAAGTTTATTGATATAACATCCGAATTAAAAAATCAAAATATTGAAAATTATAAATCAATATACAGTAAATCTACTTACATAAATGAATATGAGCCAGAATTATCTAAAGTGTATGCTATAACAAATAACGATGAAGAAATAGAAATTACAGAAATATTTAGTAAAAACTAAAAAAAGGTATCAATAAAATACCTTTTTTATTTAGCATTAATATGGCAATCCCTTATCACCATAATAATCTTTAATAAATTGTTCCCTATATTTTAATAAAGAATCACTCTTTATAGCTTCTCTTAATTCTTCAGTTAAATGAATCAAAAATCTAGTGTTATGTATTGACAATAACCTTGCTCCAAACGTTTCTTGTGCCACAATTAAATGTCTTATATAGGCCTTAGAATAACCACTTTGACAAGTATAACAATCACACTCCGTACTTAAAGGACTAAAATCTTCTTTATATTTAGCATTTTTTATATTAATCTTTCCATGTTTCGTTAAAACATGCCCATGCCTAGCTAATCTAGTTGGACTCACACAGTCAAATATATCTACGCCTCTTATTACATTTTCAATAATATCAATAGGATCTCCAACTCCCATCAAGTATCTAACTTTATCTTTTGGTAAATACTTCGTTGCATATCCTACCATTTTATACATCGTTGGTTTATCCTCACCAACACTTGTTCCTCCAATAGAATAACCATCAAAACCAATTTTAACTAGTTCTTCAACACAATGCTTTCTTAAATCTTCATATTCGCCACCTTGTACAATACCAAACAAAGATTGTCTAGGATTATTAAAAACATCTTTTCCTCTTTTTGCCCATCTTAAAGTTCTTTCAACACTTTGTTTGCAATAATCATATGTAGCTGGCCAAGCAATACACTCATCAAAACTCATTGCAATATCACTATCTAATTTATTTTGAATTTCAATTGATTTTTCTGGCGTTAATAATAAATTATCACCATTTAAATGATTTTTAAACTTAACTCCATCTTCTGTAATATCCTTAGGTTTTGCTAAACTAAAAACTTGAAAACCACCACTATCAGTCAAAATTGGCCCATTCCATTTCATAAATTCATGAAGTCCACCAGCTTTTGCTACGACATCTTCGCCAGGTCGTAACCACAAATGATAAGTATTAGCTAAAATAATTCCTGTTTTATTCGCCTTCAACTCTTCAGGAGACATTGTTTTTACCGTAGCTTCTGTTCCAACCGGCATAAACATCGGTGTTTCAAACACCCCATAATTTGTCTCAATCGTTCCAAGTCTTGCCTGCGTATTTTTTTCCTCTTTTAATAAGTTATATTTTATTTTCATAAAAACACCTCATAACAGCAATTATAACATATAAAGAATAAATTTCCAGTTGCAATTCGCCCAAAAATTTGTAAAATATTAAAAAAAAGGAGATGAATAAAAATGTTAACTACGCCAGATTATAGTTTAATTGAAAGAAAATTTTATCAATATTCTAGATCATTTAATCAATTTGAAAAAATTAACCTATCACAAATAAAATTAGATGTTAATTCTTTCTTAACTAACAATTTGAACGATGAAAAACAACCACTTAAATATTTTAAAATTTTAGAATACTTAGTTCAACCGCGCCAAAACACCCATTACACATTTGATGAAAGAATTGCTTTCTTAATCTTAGCAATCGATCCGGAACTAGAGCAATTTAAGGCATTCTTAACTATTAAACCGAAAAATAACGAACACAGTAAGAAAATTTTAGCTAGCACTATAAGAGCAAAAATTGGTTTATTTAGTGAAAAATTATTAACTTTCGAAAAAGCCTTCTTCGAACAATTTTATGAAGAATTACTAAACAATATCAATTTTAGATGCATTGACACCTTATTAAAAAAAGTAGATGATTGTGAAAATTTTGCTATTTTAACAGATCAAGATTTTATTAAATTAAACCAAATAAAACTTTTATTTCCACAAAATGTTACACTTAATACATGTGCTTTCAACATTTTGTACCAAAACAATATATTACAATTAAATACTACCGCAGAACAATTAGCATTGTTAATCATCGTCGCCGAAGAAAAACTTAATGCTTTAAAAATATTTGAAGAAGAATGTACTGCCAAAGGAATTAGAAGAAGAATGATTGAACAATTTGGTTTTTATAATTTTAACTTAATCAGAGCTGAAAAAATGTACAAAACAAGATTTTTTCCAAATTTAAATTTAACTGAATGGTCAAAACTAGAAAAAAAATAAAAAACAAATTTTAAATAAAGTTCAAATAATTTGCAATCAAAAAAAAGCGTTAGAAAAATCTAATGCTTTTTTTGATTTTACTCCTAGAATCATTCTTAAATTTATTATTTATTTTTTATATCATTAGTAATAAACATTGCGTCCCCAAAACTAAAAAATCTATATTTTTCCTTTACTGCTTCATTATATGCATTTAAAATATTTTCACGTGAAGAAAACGCTGAAACCAACATAACCAAAGTGCTTTTAGGCAAATGAAAATTAGTAATCAAACAATCAATAGCCTTAAATTTATATCCTGGATAAATAAAAATATCTGTATAACCCGAAGTACCTTTAAATAAGCCGTCATTCAATGACGCTACCGTTTCTAAAGTTCTTGTACTAGTAGTTCCCACTGCAATAATTCTTCTTTTTTCCTCTTTTGCCTTATTCAATAAATTTGCTGTTTCCTCACTCATTACATAATACTCACTATGCATATGATGCTCTAATACATTTGTAACCTCAACCGGTCTAAAAGTACCTAACCCAACATGCAAAGTAACATAAGTAATAATAACTCCTTTTTCTTCTAATTTATTTAATAAATCCTTTGTAAAATGCAATCCAGCAGTTGGCGCAGCAGCACTACCAGAAATTTTTGCATAAACAGTTTGATATCTGCTCTGATCTGCCAACTTTTCATGTATATACGGCGGTAATGGCATAGTGCCTAACTTATCCAATATTTCCATTAAAATTCCATTATAAGACAACTTAACATGAGTTAATCCTTCATCAAATTTAGCAACAACTTCAGCTTTTAAAACGCCATCACCAAAAGAAATAACTGTTCCCACCTTTAATCTTTTAGCTGGTTTTGACAAACATTCCCATACATCGCTACCCAAATCTCGCAAAAGCAAAAGTTCAATAACCGCATGTGTACTTTCCTTTTCACCAATAAGCCTTGCTGGAATAACTTTAGTATTATTTAAAACTAGAACATCACCCTCATGTAAATAGTCAATTATATTATTAAAATGTTCATGAACAATTTCTCCCGTATCCTTTTTCACAACCATCAACCTAGAAGAATCTCTTTTTTCTAATGGTGTCTGTGCTATTAATTCCTTAGGTAACTCATAATCAAATAATGATACATCCATACTATCACTCCATTGCTAAACCATTATATACAAAAACAACAAAATTGTCGAGTATTTCTCATCTTTTTAATCATCATTATCTCTTTCTGTCAAAAATTTATGTAATAAAACAGCTACATTAGCAGGAATTATTAAAGATAATTCCTCAATACTCGCTTCTTTCATCTTATTAACACTACCATATTTTTTTATTAAAGCTTTTTTACGCTGTTTGCCTATTCCTTCTATTTCATCAAGTATACTGCTAATACTTCCCTTGCTTCTTAATGTTCTATGATAATTTATAGTAAACCTATGCACCTCATCTTGCATACGTGTCAAATAATGAAAAACATTACTAGTTCGATCAATTGGAACTGTCGATAAATCACTATCAATCAAATCATTAGTTCTATGTTTATCATTTTTCTTTAAACCAACTACTTTAATCCTCAATTTTAATAAATTTAGCACTTCTTGAGCCGCTCTAATCTGATTTTCCCCACCATCAACAATAATCAAATCAGGTAATAAAGATTTTTCAACCATTGCTCTTTGATATCTCCTATAAATAATTTCTTTCATAGTATTATAATCGTCATTAACATCCATACTTACCTTATACTTACGATATTCATTTTTAGCAGGTTTCCCTTCAACAAAAACAACCATTCCTGAAACCGCAAAATCACCAAATAAATTAGAGTTATCAAAAACATCAATTCGGTAAATATTTTCCATATTAAGTAAACTTGCTAATTCCTCATTAGCTTTTAATGTTCTATTTTCATCTTTTATAATCTCATTAAATTTATTTTCCAAATTCATTTTTGCGTTATTATAAGCCATATTAACTAAATCTTTCTTCGCTCCTTTTTGAGGAACTATTACATTACAATCAACTACGCTTCTAATATTCTCTGCACTTAAAGTATCTGGAATAATAATTTCCTTTGGTATTTCATTTTTTGTATAAAATTTTGCTATATAATATTCAACTTCATCTAACTCATCTAAAGTTAATGGATATATCACATTTTTATGATTCAATAACTTTCCATTACGAATAAATAATACTTCAATAGATAAATAGCCATTATCTATATAATAAGCAAAAACATCACGATCAATAAAATCATGTAATTCAACTCGTTGCTTTGATAATACAATATCTATATATTCCAACTCTTTTTTTAAATCTAAAGCCATTTCAAAATTTAAATTCTCACTATAAAGATTTATTTTTTCCATTATTCTTTTTCTAATAACTTCATCATTACCATGTAAAAAAGCTAATATTTCATTTTCCATAGCCACCATATCATCTTTTAAAACAGTCTTTTTACAATAACCAAGGCACTCGCCAATATGATAATAAAGACACAAATCATTTTTTGTTCCTTCACATTTTTTTAAAGGATATAATCTATTAATCAAATTTACTATTCTTCTTGCTGCATAAGCATTTGGATAAGGTCCAAATATCTTTTTATTATCTTTTTTCTTAATTTTCAAGTACCTCACAACTTTTAACATTGGATATGGATTACTTATATATTCAATATATGGATAACTCTTATCATCAGTTAACATTATATTATACTTAGGATTAAATTCCTTTATTAAATTTATTTCTATAATAAAAGCTTCTAATTCACTATTTGCCACAATATATTGAAAATCTTCTATTAAACTAACCATTTTGGCCGTTTTACCAGTATGTTCCCTATTAAAATAAGAAGACAATCTCTTATGAAGATCCTTAGCTTTACCAACATAAATTATTACCCCATCTTTATCTTTCATTTGATAAGAACCAGGTTCATGCGGTACTAAAGCTAACTTTTCTTTAAACTTACTCACCATTTTTATCACCATTTCCTATTAAATAATTAAAAAATGCCCAACAACCTTCTTCTATTTCGTAATACACCTTTTTAAAATTACCACTATACCAAGGATCTTCAATATCATGACTATCTTCAATAAAATCTAAAAGTAAATAAACGTTTTCTCGTTCTCCATACAAACTAAACAAATCATTTTTATTCTTTTTTTCCATCACTATTACATAATCAGCTTTCTTATATTCTTCAAAAGTTATTTGTTTAGCAGAGTGCTTTTCAATAGTCACACTATTTTCTAACAATATTTTTTTAACATCAGGATAAATATCATTACCAATCTCCTCACAACTAGTTGCTCTAGATACGCATGACATTAAATATCTCTTATTATTTTTATAAATTAAATCTTTAAAAATCATTTCCGCCATTGGACTACGACATATATTACCATAACAGACAAATATTATATTATACATACTAATCACCTCTATAGTATATCATCAATTTCTAAATAATTTACATTAACTTTAAAATATGTTCCCTTTCTTTAGTTTTCTAAATATACAAAACAATATAAAAATAGTATTTTTTACTTTGATTCAAACTATTTTAAATATATAATATAATTGGTGAAATAAATGAAATTACTTAACAAAATATCAATTGAAATTAAAAAATCAAAATTTATCGGTATCTTATATGAAATAGATTCTGTAGATGAAGTAAAAATAATTCTAGAAAATTTAAAAAAAGAACATAAAAAGGCTCGCCACATCCCCTATGCATATAAAATAAATAATACCGCCAAAAAATCAGATGACAAAGAACCAACAAACACTGCCGGACTACCAATTTATAATATTATCGAAAGAAAACAATTAAATAATTGCTTAATTGTAGTCATTAGATACTTTGGTGGCATCAAATTAGGTGCTGGTGGTTTACTAAGAGCATATAGTCAAGCTGCCAATGAAGCCACTAATATTAGCAAAATTTGACCAAAAGATTTGCTTATGTTAAAATTCCTGATACAGGAAGTGATAATGTGATAAAAAATAATATGTCACTAGAAGAATATCAAAATTACATAAAAACACAAACAAACAATAAAACTAATTTAAGTTACTTATTTGCTTGCACACCTACTTTAAATATCAGCTCATTTAAAAAAACAGCATATTTCAAAGCCATTAAAGACTATGAAGAATTTGCAAATACTGCAGATTTCATTCCTCACAACTTCTACTCTGTACTAGAACAAGAGCTAAATAATAATCCAAGTGCTGAAGTTATCGCTAAATATGAAAATCATTTAAAAAATATTAGTAGCTTTTTAAAAATTGAATACACTTATTTAACAACATTAATAGCTTGTCTAAGTATCAAAAATAATCGTCCATTAAACAGCATAGACACAATAAAGGCTCATGAAGAATTTAAAAAAATAATTCGAAAATACAATGCCGAATTTAAAAATCATTTTATAAACCAGAGAATTGAAAAATACATGAACCTTTTAAAAAAGACAGCCTCAAGAATTATTAAAGAGGAAGATTTACCTAACAAAGCAACCAAAATTCATCCCACCGATACCGATAACTTCATAGAGTATGTCTTTAGCCTTGAAAGAATCAGAATTGCCTCTAAAGATTTATATATAAGTTTTTTTGGCTTAGAACCAAGTGAAAACGACTTAAAAAACTTCATTCGTTCAATGTGTCAAATTGAACAAGAAGAAAATATCAAATTAATTATAGAAGCTTCTAAACCAAATTGCTTTTTTAAATATGAAAGTAATCAAGCAATTATAAGACTAAAATATAACTACACACCTATTTTCAATAAAATTATTACAAAATATAATGACAATGAAAAAGCCGCAATAGTTGATTACTTAAATAATCAAAAAGATTCTATAAAAACAATTAATTCTATTTTATATACATCAGATAGTAAAATTTTAATAGAAATACATCAATTATTAAAACAATCTAATAGTATCGTAACATTAAATAATGGCCAAATATCATTTGAACTTGCTGAAGAATTAAGTCCTGCCGAAAAAGAAGCATGTAAAGAATATATTTTAAAATGTAAAAGCTTCAAAAAATATATTTTTATTCAAAGAACAATATTTGCCATGTATTCAAACCAAGCTAATTATATGAATAAATTCCATTCTGATAGAAATACTCCAGAAAAAAATTTCAACGACGAAAATTATATAATCAATACCGAAAAATGGCTAGATTCTCATAGAATTATTAATTTATTTACAAAAATTAATAATTCTATGTTTGATAATTTAACTCCGACCCAAATGGCGTGTTTAAAAAAATTACTTATTGACGAAGAATTGCTAATTTGTTACTATGCTGGAAATATTAGTTTTGACTTACTATTCAAAATATTAAAAAATTTTGGTAATATTTATGCTCAACTAGGGTCAGAAAAAATTACCATTAACAATCTAGATGAGATTCGTATGACTGCCAATTTATTTGAATACGCCGATGATTTTACAATTGGATTAATTGGCTTTGATATTGTAAAAAAAGTCATCAATTATAACCAATTTGCAGGTACCAAAATAACAGACGAACTTATAAGAAAACGTTTAAAAAAAGTAGTTGATTTAGCATATAGAACTGAAAAAATAAACTATAGTAGTTTACCTTTTGATTGTAATGTAACATTACAATCTTATACCTTGCAAAGGTATAAAAACAACGACCCAAATGTTTTCACAAGCGGCGTTGAAACCAAAACATGCTTTTTCGTCTCAGTTAACGAAAATGATTTCTTCTTTTATACTTTACTTAATAAAAATGGCGAGATTTTAAAAGTAACAGACAAAAACGGTAATTTTATCGCTCGCGCCTCATGTTTTAGAAAAAATAGAGTTTTAATGATTAACGGAATTAGATTAAAAAACAATAAAGTAATTCCAGAAAGTAAAGAAGAAACAGAAGAATTTTCTCAAATAATTACATTGTTTAAAGAAATGGCTAGAAAATTAATCGAAGTAACAGCAGATTCAAATTGTCCAATTGATTACGTTATTTGTAACAAATCTGGAATTTTAGAAAATGAATCATGTACTGAACATTTTGATATAGTTGGTAGCGAATTTTTAAGAGATCCGTTAAACAGATTCGACCCAGATTGGCAAAGCTTTATTAGTACATACGATGGCCAAGAAAACCTACTGCAAGAAGTGCATAAAAATTGCAATAACGGTTTCACTACAGACTTTGGCGACCATTATCCAGCGATTCTTCTATATTCTAGAAACAATCGACCACTTGCAAAATTCCGTGACATTGGTTATGAAGATCCAGAAGCAATCTATAAAAGACCAAGAACAGCTCCTCAAATATTAGTTCCAACAGAAATTAACAAAAATATCATAAATAAAGTAAATCGAATCCGCGCATTGTCCTGTTTTAATTCAACACCCGAACAAGTAATGCTAAATATTAAAAATTATATTTTGTTAACAGATATTACAAACATTACTAGCATGGTTCTCGGTGAAGACTGGTTCTACATCGATTACATCGACCAAAAACCAGAACTTGTTTTTTCATATGAGAATAGTGATAATTTAAATGAGATAAGTGAATTTACAAGAGTCAAAAAACTATACGACGAAGAAAAAATCCATACAAAAAAGTTACACAGTTAATTGTGTAACTTTTCTCAGAGTGTAGACAAACCCCTAGATTTTTTTCTAGAGGTTTTCTTATGAATAAATTTTTTACGATATTTTTTAATAT
>CAKOLG010000020.1 GCA_934096175.1 uncultured Bacilli bacterium | reverse complement strand
AGTAAAAATATAATTAAGGAAAAATAATATATCTGATAAAACGATAAAAGAGGCTATTACAAGCCTCTTATTTTAATACTCCAATTTCTCCATATCAAATAATGGAGAGTCATAAAAATCTTTAAGTTCTATTTTTAAAGTTTTGCGTATTTTAAAGATAATTGTAGAACTTGGATTATTTACATTGTTTGCCAGTAATGCTCTTAATGTTGATGGCGCAATAGCAGATAATTCAGCAAGTTTATTTGGAGTGTAATTCAAGTATTCTTAAAGTAATTGCTTCTTTAAATAACATTTTAAAAATCTCCTTAACACTACAAAAATTCTAGCAAAAATCGGTTGAAATTATATGCCGATATCGGTTGGCTTTTGGAGGCTATAATACTATAATGTCAATGTAGTTAAATAAAAATATGAAATTTATAATTGATTAAGCAGTACGAAAGGATTATAAAAGTTTTTTTGTATTGCTTTTTTTATCAAAAAATGATGGAAATAAATGGATTTGGAGGAGTAATAAGAAATGTTTGAAGAATTATTAATATCAGTACTATTTATTATTGTTTTAATTATTTTGTGCATAATTTCTAATTTGTATTCAAAAAAGGAAGAAGAAAAAGAAAAATATATAATGTTAAGGAATTCAATTAAAGAGGATTTAAAAGAGAACTTTATATCAGAAGAAGAATACTGGCAATATAATAAAGAGTATAGTGATAAAATTAAAAAAATAAAAGAAGATATACAATTATATGAGGAGGAAAAAGAAAAAGAAACAATAAAAAATAACGATACTGATTGGATGAATATATTTAAAAAGAAAGAAAAAATAAATGAACTAAATAGATTATTGATAGATGAGTTAATTGAAGATATTGTTGTTAGTGAAGATGGTAATATAAAAGTAATATTCAAATATGAAGATAAATATTTTGAGGCTCTTGACTTTATAAATAAACAAAAATATGATATAATACTTTCAAGTTAAAAACGAAAAACAAATACTTTTAAGTATTTTTTTAAATGATAGAATAGAAAGAAGTGATTAAAATGGATATGTATCAAAAAAGAAAAATTAGAGCAGAAAAGAAAAAAGATGATAGTCCAAAAAGTTTTCCATCAGTCGGAATTAACTGGTACCCTGGTCATATGGCGAAAACTAAAAGATTAATAAAAGAAAAGTATGACTTAATAGATATTGTATATGAGGTTATCGATGCGAGAATGCCAAAATCATCTAAAATAAAAGATATAGATGATTTGTTAAAAGGTAAGATTAGAATACTTATTATGACTAAGAAGGATTTATGTGACTTAAGTGTAACTTTAAAGTGGAAAAAATATTATGAAAGTAAAGGATTTCATGTTTTGTTAGTTGATTTAATGAAAAATAATACCACTTTGGAAATTGTGCAGTTAACACATGATTTAACTCTCGATATTCAAGAAAAGAGAACGCAAAAAGGTCTTGCTAAGAAAGAAATTAGAGCATTAGTTATTGGGATACCAAATGTTGGAAAATCAACACTTATTAATAGAATGGCTGGTAAAAAAGTGGCTGTTATTGGCAATAATCCTGGGGTAACCAAAAATTTATCTTGGTTAAAAACTAATAGTGGAATATTGTTACTTGATAGTCCAGGAATTTTATGGCCAAAGTTAGATGATGAAGAAGCGGCTTTAAATTTAGCTAGTTTAAGTGCTATTCCAAGGGATATATTACCAATTGATAAAGTAGCAGTACATATTTTAGAAAAATTAAATAAATATTATCCAAGTATTTTAGAAGAGAGATATGGTTTACAAGTATTTGATAGAGATGATTTGGAAAATGTTTATAATTGTATTGGAAAAAGAATTGGAGCTATTGTATCTGGTGGCGAAATAGATTATGATAGAGTGAGTAAGACAATTTTAGAAGATGTAAAAAATGAAAGAATAAGAAATATTACTTTTGATAGGATTGATTAGATTGATTATAACTGAAGAATTAAGAAATATTTTGGAAGATAAGTTATTTATTGAAGAGTTTTTAAAACCAGAAGATGAAAAGAAGTTTTTAGCAGTTATGGAAAAATATTTATTAAATAGAAGTGCAGTTTCAACATTTGTAAAAAACTTAGATGATACTATAGCTTTTTATGAGGTAGTTGGTGTTACTTATGATAAGATGTTACAATCTATTATGAAATGGCCGGCTATTATTCATGCTGATAAAAATGAATTATTTGAAAAATATTTGTTAGCTGCTCTTATTATTAATAGTCAGACTGGTGAATGTGATAGAAAAAATATTTTAATAGAGCATCCAAAGGATTTTATGACAGGTCTTGATACTATTTATTCTAGAATAATGTATTTAAAAAGTGGTAGTGCTGATTTAAGAGATGAACATGTTACGAGAAGAAAAATATTTAAAGCTACACATACTGAATTTTATGAAATGTATGGTGTTTCTAAGAATCAGTTGTTAAGAATATATATTATTGATGATGATATTATTGAAGAAATAAAAAAATGGGATGTTAATAAGGAGTTAGTAAGAAAATATGAAGGTAAAGGTTTCGGAAAAAGAGCTTCTTAATTATGAAAAAGAGCTTTATAAGCAAGGAATAACTTTAATTGGTGGAGTAGATGAAGCAGGAAGAGGACCATTAGTTGGGCCAGTTGTTGCTGCTTGTGTTATATTGCCAGTTAATTATAGTTTGCCCGGGCTAACGGATAGTAAGCAATTGTCAGAAAAAAAGCGTGAGCAGTTATATGAAATTATCATGAAAGAAGCAGTAAGTGTTGGAATTGGTGTTGTTGACGCTAAGACTATTGATCAAATAAATATTTTAGAAGCTAGTAGGTTAGCTATGAAATTGGCAATTGAAAACATGCCTATTAAACCTGAGTTTGTACTAACTGATGCAATGAAACTTACTAATATTGATATAAAATATAAAGATATTGTGCATGGGGATGCTCTTTCGTTAAGTATTGCTGCTGGCTCAGTAATTGCCAAAGTTACGCGTGATAGAATGTTATATGAACTAGATAAATTATATCCGCAATATGGCTTTGCTAAACATAAAGGTTATCCTACTAAAGCACATTTGGCAGCAATTAAGGAATTTGGTTTGCTAGATTGTTATAGGTTTTCTTATAAGCCTGTAAAAGATTTAATGAATAAGGAAAGTTGGGATTAGATGAAAATATTTTATAATAAAGCTTTTAAGAATTATTTATTTTTGATGATTTCTTTATTTTTGTCTGAGATTATTTTTCGAATTGTAGTTGGATATCCTATTTTTGATTGGGCTCTTTTAAGAATATTTTTAGGTGTAAATATTATTAGTTTGGTATTTGCTTTTATATTTTCTTTTTTTGGTCGAATACTTGGAAATGTATTTTCAGTATTATTAGTTTTGATTACTGATATTTATGCGATAGCCCAAGCAGGTTTTGAAAATTATGTTGGAGTTTATATGTCGTTTGGGGCTTCTTCTCAATTGGGAGCTGTAAGGGATTATGTAACAGATTATTTTGATAGTTTTTCATGGACTTTTTATTTAATATTGATTCCACTTTTATTATTGATAGTTGTTTATTGTTTTATTGAGCCGAAAGTTCATATTATGGAAAGAAATGAAAGTATAGATTTTGCTGATAAATTTGATTCGGTTGAAAGAAAAGAATTAAATGAGAAAATTGCTTTAAAGCAAAGAAAAACTAGAGCTTTTGGTGACCGAGCTAGTGTATTATTTTTAGCAATTTTATGTGGATTTTTTTACTATGCAACATTGTCAATGGCTTTTATGCAAAATGATTTGCAGTTAAAAAGTAATAAGGAGTTATTTAATAATCCTGATATGCCTAATATTGCAATGGGGCAGTTTGGTTATGAGTTATATGCTTTTGTTGATGTAAAAAGTGTTTTATTTCCAACAAATAGTAGTGTTGATGATAATCAAGCGTGGGATTCGTTTGATAAGGCTGAACAGGTTGAAAGTGATTATACTAGATATATTGATGATACAGTCTGGGAGAAAGTTATAGCTGGGGAAACTAATAATAATTATAAAATTTTAAGTAATTATTATATTAGTCAAGAAATAACTGATAAAAATGATTATACAGGAATATTTAAAAATAAAAATTTGATTGTTATTATGATGGAATCAACAAATAATATATTATTAAATAGTGAATATTATCCTAATATATACAAATTATATAGTGAAGGTTGGTCATGGAATAATGCTTATAGTCCTAGGAATTCGTGTTCAACAGGTAATAATGAGATGAGTGGGATGGTTTCACTTTTTACGATAAATAATAGTTGTACAGCTAATAATTATCGAAATAATGTTTATCCAGAAGCAATATTTAATTTATTTAATAAAGCTGGTTATTCAACAAGTAGTTATCATAATTATACTGAACAATTTTATTATAGGGCTACAATACATCCTAATATGGGTAGTGGTCATTATTATGGAGTAGAGGAGTTAGGTATTCCTTATAGTAATGTTTATAAAGAATGGCCAAGTGATGTTGAACTTGTGGAAAAGATGTTACAAATAACTGAGGAAAAAGATAAATTCATGGTTTGGATGACTTCTGTGTCAGCTCATCAACCTTATACGCAAAGTAGTGAATTAGGTGATTTGTATCTTGAAAACTTTAGTGGAACAAATTATAATATTTCCCTTAAGAGGTATATGTCTAAGTTAAAAGTGTTTGATAATGCAATTGGGGCTTTAATGGATGGCTTGAAAGAACAAGGTAAACTTGATGATACAGTAATAGTTTTGTATGCAGATCATTATCCTTATGGATTGACTAATAGTACTTTAAATAGTTATTTTGATTATAATGTGTCAAATAATTATGAAGTTGATAGAACACCATTTATAATATATAATTCAGCCATAACACCTACTAAGTTTGATGAATATACTTCTTATATGAATATAGTACCAACAGTAGCTAATTTATTTGATTTGAATTATGATCCAAGATTATATGCTGGTAAAGATATTTTAAGTAAAAATTATGAAAATAGGGTTATATTTGCCGATGGTTCATGGCAAGATTCGAAGGGATTTTATAATGCAAGTACGGGGAATATAACTTATTTTGCGACAAATAATACTTATACAAATGAAGAAATAAAGAATATAAATAAGATAGTAAAAGATAGGATATCTATGTCTAATTTAGCTATTAAAACTAATTATTTTAATTATTTATATAAAAAGTTCGATGAATATAAAATTAGTACTGTAGATGATAATGAATAAGATGAAAGGATAATGTTATGAAGAAATTAGTTATAGTTGAATCTCCTAGTAAGAGTAAAACAATTGAAAAATATTTAGGTAGTGATTATAAAGTTGTTGCTAGTATGGGACATATTAGAGATTTGGCTACAACAGGAAAATTTGGCTTAGGTGTTGATGTTGAAAATGATTTTACACCTTCTTATGTTCCAATGAAAGGAAAGAAAAAAACAATTTCTTCTTTAAAGAAAATGAGTAAAGAGGTTGATGAAGTTTATTTAGCAACCGACCCTGACCGTGAAGGGGAAGCTATAAGTTGGCATTTAAAAGAAGCTTTAGATTTAGATAAAAATTATGAAAGAGTAACTTTTAATGAGATAACTAAAGATGTTATTATTGATGCTTTTGCTCATCCACGTGATATTGATATGGATTTAGTAAAAAGTCAAGAAACGAGAAGAATATTGGATAGAATAATTGGTTTTAGGTTATCTAAGTTAATGCAATCAAAAACGGGCGGTAAAAGTGCTGGAAGAGTACAGAGCGTTGCTTTAAAGTTAATAGTTGATCGAGAAAGAGAGATTGAAGCTTTTATTCCTGAAGAATATTGGAGTATTACGGCTAAATTTGCTGGCTTTGATGCAGAAGCGGAGAAGTATAAAAATAAGAAATTGGAATTAAAAAATGAAGAAGATGCAGAGAAGGTATTGGCTTCTTTAGGTGAAGAATTTAAGATTAGTAATATTGAAAGTAAAGAGAAAAGTAAAAAAGGAGTTATGCCATTTAAAACTAGTACTTTACAACAAGTAGCGGTTAATAAGTTGAATTTTGCAAGTAGTAAAACAATGAGGATAGCTCAAAAGTTGTATGAAGGAATTGATTTGGGAACAGAAACTGTCGGATTAATAACTTATATGCGTACGGATAGTGAACGTTTAAGTTCAACTTTTATTGCAGAAGCTTTTAAATATATTGAAAATACTTATGGTAGTAAGTATGTTGGTAAAGTAAAACAACAGAAGAAAAACGAAAATATGCAAGATGCACATGAAGGTATTCGTGTAACTAGTCCATATAGAACACCAGAGTCAATTAAACAATATTTGACAAATGATGAATATAAATTATACAGTTTGATTTATGCAAGAAGTCTTGCTTGTTTGATGGCAGATGGGAAGGTTTTATCTACAAATGTTACATTATTAAATAATGATTATGAATTTAAAGCAACTGGAAGTATTTTAATATTTGATGGTTATTTAAAAGTTTATAGTCAGTATGAAACTTCAGAAGATGTTAAATTACCTGATTTAACTGGAAAAGAAACAATTAAGTCATTAGAAAATATTAAAGAACAGCATTTTACTAAACCGGCTGCTAGATATACAGAAAGTTCTTTGATTAAAGAATTAGAAAAATTAGGAATTGGTCGACCAAGTACTTATGCGACTATTATGGAAACAATTAAAGCGCGTGATTATGTTAAGGTAGAAGATAAGAAATTTATACCAACAGTAATTGGTATTGAAACTACTGATAAATTGCAAGAAGGTTTTAGTGATATTGTAAATGTAAAATATACTGCTAATATGGAAAGTGATTTGGATAAAATTGCTGAAAATAGTTTAAATAATGTTGAGGTTTTAAAAAATTTTTATAATAAATTTGAACCTTTAGTAGAAGATGCTTTTAAAAATATGGAAAAAAAAGAAGCACCAGAGACAGGGGAAAAATGTCCAAATTGTGGAAGCCCGATGGTTATTAGAAATGGTCGTTACGGAGAATTTGAAGCATGTTCTAATTATCCAACATGTAAGTATATAAAAAAGAAGGAAACAACGATTGTTGAAGTGTGTAAATGTCCAAATTGTGACGGTATCATAATTGAAAAGAAAAGTCGCAAAGGGAAAGTATTTTATGGATGTAATAATTATCCAAAATGTAAAACAGCTTATTGGGATAAACCAACAGGAAGTAAATGTCCAGAGTGTGGCGATTTATTATTAGAAAAGAAAGATAAAGTTTATTGTCCGACATGTAATTATGAAAAAGAGTAAAAAACTGATTTTTTCAGTTTTTTTTAATGAAAAAAATTATTTTTTTGATATAATATTTGGTAAAGAATGGTGATAATTAAGTGGATCAAGAAAAACGTAATTTACTATGTATGAAATATTTGATAAATGAAATGAAAAATCCTTTAGTATTTAGTGGTGTTTCTACGGTAACAGATGTTTTATGTTCAACTTTTAAAGGAGAAATTTCATTTCCTTTGACTTTTTTAAGTTGTATTTCTTTAGGTTATTTAGCAGCTAATGTTGTTCAATTAAAAGATAAATATTTTACTTATTATGAAAAAATTAATAATGATAATTCATTAAATATGAAAGTAAGTTATTTATATGATCAATTAAAAAATGAATTTTCTGAGTTGGTTAAAAAATTTGAGATAACAGATGTTTTAGAAGTTTATTATTTTTACTTGATATGTTTAAAAATGGGTGTTTTATCTTATAGTGGAAAGTTTAAGTGTTGTAAAGATGGTGTTTTATTACAAGATATAACAAAGAATTTAGGAGCGAAAGTATGTAGTGGTTATGCTAGTTCTTGTCATATAAATGCTTTTTTAAGTGATTTGTATAATATTTTAGGGATAGAAAGTTATAATGTTTTTGGTGTATCTTTTGCTGATGCTCAAGCGAAGTGGCATGTTTGTAAGGAAAAAGTGAGTAGTTTGTTAAAACAACATGAATTAGTTTTGAATTCGGTAACTTTAATAGAATCTTTAGAGGGTAAATATTTTTTAGAAGCATTCACGCAAGGATTTGCAACGGCTGAAAATGGCAAAGTAATTGAGGTTGGTAATAATTATTTGTGGCGTGATTTTATATATGCTTTTCAAAATTATGGTTCTATTGAAAAAATGGATAGTTATAGAGCATTACTTGGTAAAAAACTTGTTACAGTTGATGCACGAAAAAAACAGTTAATTTATAATAAAATTTATGATTATATTTTTAAATATTTAGAAGAATTTATAAAGTTTAATGCTGATCATAAAGATTTGCTAAAAGATATTTCAGAAAATTATGATAATGCATTAGTCTTGAGAAAATGATAAAAATATTTTTGTCATTTTTTTGTGTTATACTAAGTGAGGAGGATATTATGGAAAATAAAAATGTTGTAAATAAAAAGGAATTAGTAAAAAAATTACTTAGACAAGAAATTGATAGTGAAACTGAGGATGAGTTATTAGAAATGTTAATAGATAAACCAATTGCAGTTGATGTTGATAAGTTAGAAAGTGAAGAAATTACGGTAGGAGATAAAATTGCGGATAAAGTTGCTGAAGTGGCAGGGTCTTGGCCATTTATTATATGTTTTGCTTTATTTTTAATAATTTGGATTGTTATAAATGTGGCTATTTTGCAAAGTAAAGCAGTTGATCCTTATCCGTTTATTTTATTAAATTTGGTTTTATCATGTATTTCAGCTTTACAAGCTCCGATTATAATGATGAGTCAAAATAGACAGGCCAAAAAAGATAGTTTAAGGAATCAAAATGATTATCAAATAGATTTGAAAAGTGAATTAATTTTAGAAGATTTACATGATGATATAAAAACACTTATTAAAAATCAAAAGGAAATATTGAAATATATAAATGAAAAACGTTAATATTTTGTATTTTTAGAGTATATTTAAGTATATTTGTTTTTCTTTATTAATGAAAAAAATATGTTATAATTATTTATAATAGAGAGGTGATTTACATGAAGGAAGAAGATTTAGAAAAAACAATTCCTATTGAAACTTTGGGAGACCTTGAAGTTTATCAAAAACAACATAGAGCTACAAGAAGTGAAAATGTAAATATAGATACGAGCCGTAGTGAGAAATATAAAGATACACTAGATGGTATGAGTGATGAAGATTTAGGTGAAGCAGCTGAGGAAGCTTTAGCAGAAAAAAATATTGCAATGGCTGAAGCAATATTAAGTGAAGAAAAAAGAAGAACTGAAAATGAAAATAAAGCTGAGGTAAAAGAAAAAAAAGATGATGATAAGGATATTGATCCGAAAATTAATAAAAAGTTAAAGATTATTATATTTACTTTAATTGGTGTAGCTGTTTTGGCGATTATTATTTTAGTTTTGTTTTTAGTATTTAAAAAGGATAAAAAAGAAGATGTTTTACCACCAAGTAAACCAGATCAAAGTAATGTTGTAGAAACTCCACCAGTTGTGATTGACAATTATTATTATAAAGATGGTACATTGTATTTATTGAATGATAAAGAGGAAGAAATTGGTTCATATGAGTGTACAAATAAGGATAGTTCTTTATGTTATGTAGCTTTTAATAAATATCAAGATGGATTTGATGTTGATTTATTAATTGATGAAAAAGGTGATGCTAAAACACAAAGACTACCTATTTATGGAGAAAATTATGTGTTTGTTTCTGATAATGTAAATAATGATTCAACAAATATTGTAATGTATTCTTTAAAAGATAATAAAGTAATTGATACATATTTAGATGTTAAAGCATATAGTGATAACTATGTAATAGTAGAAAATACTAATAAAAAATATGGTCTTATTCAAGTAAATGATACAATTAAGGAAGTTATTAAACCTCAATATAGTTATATGGGAATGATTGATGGTGAAACAAATATAATTGTTAAAAATAGTAAAGGTTATGTTGTTATTAATAAAAGTAATAAAGAATTGAGTAAGCCAATAGATAGTAGTTTGAATGTTAAAGATTATAATGATAAGCTAATAGTAACTGAAAATGATGATCTTTATAGTGTTTTAAATTATGAAGGTGAAGTATTAGCTAATGGTTATAAATATGCAACGGTTTTAGATAAATATATGGCTTTAGTAAAGGATAAAAAGTTGTATATTAAAGATGTTGATGGGTTAAAATATAATCAAGAAGGAATTAATTTAAAAAATATTAATTATATTAAAAAGTATGTTTATAATGAAGATGGTAAATTAAAGGAAACATTAGGTAGTTTTAATATTAATATTAAGGATAATTCAGTAGAAGTTGTTGTTTATGATAGAACGACTACAGGTGGTAGTTATAATCAGTTAGATATTGCAACAGTTTTAGTTAATAAGAAATATAATTATTTAAATTATTTTAACGGTAAGTTATATTTTTATAGTGATAAGGAAAAAAATAATTTGTTAGGAACTTATAGTTGTAATAATAAAAATAGTATTGAAAGTGCGGATGATAAATTGACTAGTTGTTTACCGGCAAATGATACTATTTATGAAGATAATGAGCTTGTTAGTGATGAAAATAAAACAAGAAAAAGTACAATACCTTTAATTAATAATAAATATGTTTTTATAAGTGATGGAAAAGATAATGTTTATTTATATAATTTAATTGATAAAAGTATTGATGGAAGTTATAAAACAGTTAATACTTATACTAAAAATAATGATTATACTTTTGATAGTTATACAGGAAAGTTAAATGTAATTGCTTTAAATCAAAAAGGTTATTACGGAATGATTAATATAACTGGTGAAGTTGGAACAAAGGTATATGATTTTGCGTATAAGAAAATGGAGAAGTTTGGTGATTATGTTTTAGTTCAAACTTCTGATGATAAGTGGAAAATTATATATAGTGCTAGTTCGTCTTCTAGTTTGTATCCAGCAAAGATTGTTAATTATACAAGTGATAAGAAGTATTTTAAATTAAAAGATGATAAGGGATTATATAGTATATATGATGCTTTAGGAAAGAATGTTAGCACAGATGTTTATAAAACTTTAATAATGTATAATTTATATTATTTAGGTATTAATACTGATAGTGAGTTATATTTATATGACTATACTGGTAAAGCAATAACAACTCATGCAATAATGGTTAATAATACTTGTTCTTTGAGTGATCAAGTTAAATCGTCATATAAAGATGGACAGTATTTAATATCTGTTTGTAATAATGATAAATATGATGAGTATGTTTTTGATGTTAAAAGTAATGACTTTTTATAAAAAGAAAGAAAAGCTTCGTGATGAAGCTTTTTTAATTTAAATTTTTAAGGAAATGTAATATAATTTTGGGGAACGGAGTTTTGATATGATACCAGAGTTTTTAAGTAGTAGAATATGTAAAGATTATGATTTAGAATATGTTAATTTAATAAAAAAAGGTTATGGTGTTAAGAGACCACTTACTTTAAGAGTTAATAATTTAAAAGTTAAATTGGAATGGGTTTTAAATTATTTTTTAGAAAATGGTATTGAGTTTGAAAGAGTGTCTTGGTATGAAAATGCTTTAATAATTAAAAATAAGCAGGAAGATGATTTAAGGAAATTAGACATTTATGAAAAGGGTTATATTTATTTTCAAAGTCTTTCATCGATGTTGCCGCCATTATTTATGGATTTTAAGGCTAACGATCAGATTTTGGATATGACAGCGGCACCTGGGGGGAAAACAACTGAGTTAGCAGCGTTAAGTAATAATAGTGTATTAATTACAGCGGTTGAAAAAAATAAAATAAGGGTGGAAAGATTAAAATATAATATAGAGAAGCAAGGTGCGAAGAGAGTGGCAATTTTGCAAACGGATGCCCGTTTTTTAGATGAATATTTTATGTTTGATAAAATATTGCTTGATGCACCATGTAGTGGTAGTGGGACTTTATTTTTAGATGAGGAGATATCACAAAAGATAAGTGAGGAATTAATAGTTAGATCAATTGAAGTTCAAAAGATTTTGTTGTCTAATGCAATAAAGCATTTAAAAGAGAATGGAGAAATTATTTATTCTACTTGTAGTATTTTAAAAGAAGAAAATGAGAAGGTATTACAAGCAGTTTTGAAAGATAATCCTAATATAGAAATTGTTCCTTTAGATCTAGATAATTATAAGGATTTACCTTTATTACCAGTTTTGTTACCTGGAACTTTATGTGTTGTGCCAAATGAGTATTATGAGGGATTTTTTGTTGCTAAACTTTTAAAAAAGTAAGGGAAATATAATTTTTAAGATGGATTAATTAAAAGAAATTATGTTGATTTCTTCTTTTTTTTTTGTAAAATCATATAATTAATTGGTGATAATATGTTCCAAAAAGTGAAACAGTTTAGAATAAAATTAGTTTTGCTATTAGTTTTTATTTTATTTTTTATAATATTGGTTCGTATTTTTTGGATACAAGTTGTGCAATATAAAGAGTTAAATAGTTTGGCAACTTCCTTATGGCAAAGGAATTTGCCAATAACGGCTGATAGAGGGAAAATATTGGATCGTAATGGTAAAGTATTAGCAACTAATATAACTACTACGACATTATATGTTGTACCAAATCAGATAGCAGATAAGGAAGGAGTTGCTTATCAACTTGCTAGTATACTCGGGGCGAATTATGAAGATATATTAGCACATTTAAAGAAGAGAACACATTTGGAAAAAGTAAATCCTGAGGGAAGACAACTTAGTAGTGAAGTGGCTGATAAAATTAATGAATTAAATATTGATGGTTTATATTTGATGCGAGAGTCAAAAAGATATTATCCTTATGGGGAGTTATTATCACATGTTTTAGGATATGTTGGTATAGATAATCAAGGGCTTTCTGGGTTGGAATTACAGTATGAACAATATTTAACAGGTAAGGATGGTTCTATTAAGTATACTTCTGATGGAAAAGGGAATCGTTTAAAGATAGGTGAAGTGTATGAGCAACCTCAAAATGGAATGGATATTACTTTAACTATTGATATTGATATTCAACAAGCTTTAGAAAGAGAGTTAGCAAATGCTGATGCAAAGTATAGTCCTGAGGAATCGTTAGCTATTGTTATGGATCCAAATACAGGAGAAGTACTTGCGATGGCATCACGACCAACTTTTGACTCTAATAGTTATCAAGATTATGATTTAAAAACTATTAATCGAAATTTACCAATTTGGAAAAATTATGAACCTGGTTCAACTTTTAAGATTATAACTTTAGCAGCTTCTTTGGAAGAAAAGACTATTAATTTATTTACAGATCATTATCATGATGGTGGCGGTATTACTGTTGAAGGGGCTAGAATAAAGTGTTGGAAAAAGGGTGGACATGGTTCAGAAACTTTTTTACAGGTTGTTCAAAATTCATGTAACCCAGGATTTGTTGTAATGGGTCAAAAGTTAGGAACGACTAGATTATATAACTATGTAAAAGCATTTGGTTTTACTGAAAAAACGGGAATAGATTTGAATGGTGAAGCAAAAGGAATAATGTTTGCTGAAGATAAAATTGGGCCAGTTGAGCAAGCAACTATATCATTTGGTCAAGGGATAAGTGTAACACCGATTCAGCAAGTTACAGGAGTCTCAGCAGCAATCAATGGCGGGACTTTGTATAAGCCATATGTTGTAAAATATATAACGGAGCCAGAAACAAATGATTTATTAGTCGAAAGTAAGCCTAATGTTGTTCGAAAAGTTATAAGTGAGGAAACTTCTTCGATGGTACGTTATGCTTTGGAAAGTGTTGTTTCACAAGGAACAGGTAAAAATGCATATATTGAAAATTATCGTGTTGGGGGAAAAACTGGAACAGCTCAGAAAGTTAACAATGGGGTTTATATGACAGGAAATTATATTGTTTCTTTTATTGGCTTTTTACCGGCAGATAAACCAGAATATGTCGTTTATGTAGCAATTGATCATCCGCAAGGGATAACGCAGTATGGTGGAACTGTTTCAGCTCCAATTGCTAAAAATATTATGAAAAGTATTATCAGTATAAAAGATTTAGAACCAAGTGCAGAAGTGACTCCTCGAGAATATACTTGGTTAGATACGAAATATGTAAAAGCTCCTGATGTTATTAATAAAACAAAGAAGGAAGCAACCCAGCTTTTGAAGGGATTTAAAGTTGAATATAGTGGTGAAGGAGATAATGTTATTTATCAAGAACCAGAGGCTGGAACGTATGTTAAAGAAAATAGTACTATAAAATTAATGTTGGGGTAAAATAGTAATAAAGTTATTATTTGTATAAAAGCGTAAATTTTAATCTATATATATAAGAAAAAAAGTTTTTTTGTAGTATAATGATTTAAGAAAGAGGTGTTTACATGTTACTTTTGGCTAAGGCAGCAATGGCTATGATGTTGGGTTTTATCTTATCAATTATAGCTGGTTTAATATTAATACCTATATTGAGAAAACTAAAGTTTGGTCAAACTGTTAGTAAGATGATAACAGAAAGACATCAGGCAAAGAATGGGACACCAACGATAGGTGGTTTGATATTTATTATACCTACAATACTTACGCTTTTACTTTTGAAGTTTAAAGGTAGTATTGATATATCTTATAATTTATTAATTATTTTATTTGTATTTTTTGCTTATGGATTGTTAGGATTTGTTGATGATTTTATGAAAATTAAATTTCATAATAATAAAGGCCTTAGCATCATGTTTAAGTTGTTGTGTCAAGTTGCTATTGCATTAGTTTTCTTCTATATATATATTACGAATGGTGGATCACCAACTTTGGAAATATCTTCTTTAGGTATTGATATTGATTTACGTTGGTTTTATGGATTATTTATTTTATTTTTATTAGTGGGAACATCAAATGCAGTTAATATTACTGATGGATTGGATGGTTTATGTGCTGGTCTTTCTTTGATAGCGTTTATGGCATATGGATTATTGGCTTGGAATGCTAGGTGGATGGAAGGTTATCAAGAAGTTGGTATATTCTGTTTTGTTTTAGTAGGAACTTTGTTAGGTTTTTTAATATTTAATACATATCCTGCAAAAGTTTTTATGGGTGATACTGGTTCGTTAGCTTTAGGTGGAGCTTTAGCGGCAACTGCTATTTTAACGAAGCATGAGTTATCTTTAGTATTGGTTGGTGGCGTTTTTGTGGTTGAAACTTTGTCGTCATTAATTCAATTAATTGCAATTATTTGTTTTAAAAAGAAAGTATTTAAAATGGCACCGTTACATCATCATTTTGAACAAATGGGTTGGGAAGAAAAAGATATTGTAAAATTATTTTATGTTGTAGGGTTATTGCTGGCGATGGCGGCTATTACTTATGGAGTTTGGATATAAGTATTTTATAAAATTTCAGTTTATTAAACTGGGATTTTTTTTTGATTTGTTAATAAAATTAAATAGGTGATTATATTGAAAAAAATAGATAGGGTTTTATTAATAGCAGTTATCATATTAATTTCTTTTGGTGTTTTAATGGTCTATTCTTCTAGTAATGTGTGGGCTCTATATAAATATGGTGATGCTTTTAAATTTTTTAAATCACAATTAATATTTTTTTTAATAGGTTTGATAGCAATAGCTATTTTAAAAGAAATAAAGCCAGAATTATATGCTAAGTATGCAAATAAGTTATTATTTGTTTGTTTTGTTTTATTAATCCTTGTTTTAATTCCAGGAATTGGAAAGGTTCGTAATGGATCACGAAGTTGGTTTGGTATTGGCCCATTAGGAATTCAACCATCGGAATTTGCTAAACTTGGTTTAATTATTTTTACGGCTAAGTATTTAGCTCATAATGATAATAATATTAAAAGTATTAGAAAAGGAATAATACCATTGTTATTAGTTATTGGAATGTTTTTTCTTTTAATTATGTTAGAACCAGATTTTGGAACAGCTATGGTTATAATATTAACTTTAGTAGTGATGATTTTTGTTGCTGGACCAAATGTTTCTTTCTTTATAAAGATTGGTGCAGTAGGATTGTTAGGAATTGTGCTTTTAATTATTATTGCACCATATCGTATGCAAAGAATTGTTTCATATTTAAATCCGTGGAGTGACCCTTTAGGGAGTGGTTTTCAAATTATTCAAAGTTTATATGCTATTGGACCTACTGGGTTATTGGGAACGGGGTTTGGTAATTCTATCCAAAAGAATTTTTATTTACCAGAACCACAAACTGATTTTATTTTTAGTATTATTTGTGAAGAGTTGGGTTTTTTAGGAGCTTTAATTGTTATTTCATTATTTGCAATTATTTTTTATCGAGCAATAAAAATAGCATTAAATCAAAAATTATTATTTAGAAAGTATTTGGGTTTTGGTTTAGCTTTTGGAATTATTTTACAAGCTTTATTAAATTTATGTGTAGTATGTGGAATAATACCTACGACTGGAGTTACGTTACCTTTTTTAAGTTATGGTGGTTCAAGTTTGTTAATTAGTATGATTAGTATAGGTATTTTATTAAGTATTTCAAAAGATTAAAATATATTTTTATTAAATTGGGAAATATATGTTGAAGCGTTTTTAATTTTTATGCTATAATGATTTAGAACTTCAGTTCAATTGTAAGGAAGTGAATTATTATGGAATTAAAGGGTTCAAAAACAGAAAAAAATTTAATGGCAGCTTTTGCTGGAGAATCACAAGCTAGAAATAAGTATACTTATTATGCTTCTAAAGCAAAAAAAGACGGTTATGAACAAATTGCAGCTATTTTTGAAGAAACTGCTAATAATGAAAAAGAACATGCAAAAATGTGGTTTAAAGAATTACATGGTGGAACTATTCCTGCAACAGAAGAGAATTTACTTGATGCAGCTAATGGGGAAAATTATGAATGGACAGATATGTATGCAGAATTTGCTAAAATTGCTGAGGAAGAAGGCTTTAAAGCAATTGCAGTTAAGTTTAGAGCTGTTGGAGAAATTGAAAAGCATCATGAAGAAAGATATAGAAAGTTATTAAAGAATATTGATGATAAAGTCGTTTTCAGTAAAGATGAAGACGCTATTTGGATTTGCAGAAATTGTGGTCATATTGTTATAGGTAAACAAGCACCTTCAGTATGTCCAGTATGTGCACATCCACAAAGCTTTTTTGAATTGAAAAGTGAAAATTATTAGAAAATGAAGTGGACTTATTATTTTATTAATAAGTCTTTTTTGAAAGGAAAAAATAAAATGAAATATAAAAGAATATTATTAAAATTAAGTGGTGAATCTTTAGCTGGATCAAAAGGAACAGGAATTGATTTTGAAAGAGTTTTAGATATTTGTGCGGAGATTAAAGAAGTAGCTAGTAAAGGTGTTGAAATTGGAATTGTTGTAGGTGGTGGCAATTTCTGGCGTGGTAGAAGCAATCAACAAATGGATCGTTGTACTTCAGATTATATTGGAATGTTAGGAACAACTATGAATGCTTTAGCTATAGGAGATGCATTTAAGCAATTAGGGCAAGAAGTAAGAGTACAAACTGGTGTAGAAATGCGTCAAATTGCAGAATATTATATTAAGGATAGAGCAGTTAAACATCTTACAAATGGACGTGTAGTTGTATTTGGTTGCGGAACTGGTTCACCGTTCTTTTCAACAGATACGGCAGCAGCATTGCGTGCTAATGAAATTAATGCTGATGCTCTTTTGAAAGCAACTAATGTTGATGCAATTTATGATAAGGATCCAAAAGTTTATGAAGATGCGCAAAAGATAGAAGAAATTACTTATTTAGAAGTTTTAAATAGAAAAATAAATGTTATGGATACAACGGCAACATCATTATGTATGAATAATAATATTCCGATTGTCGTATTTGATATTAATAAAAAAGGTAATTTATTGAAAGTTGTAGAGGGCGAAAAAATAGGTACTTTAGTTTTTTAGAAATAAATTATTAGTTAAAAGATAAGGATTACTAATTATAGTAATCTTATTTTTTGTATGTTAAAATTAGTGAAGTGGTGATGATAATGATTAGACTTGATAATATTAAAGTATTTACTAATTTAAGTGAAGAGGATGTTATTAGTAAATCTTTAAGAAATGCAAAGATAGATTTTATTGATGTTTTAGAATGTAATATTGTAAAGAAATCGATTGATGCAAGAGATAAAAAAAATGTATTTTATAATTATTGTATTGATGTAAAAGTAAAGGACGAGAAAAAATATGATTATTTAAAAAGGGTGGAAGAAGTTAAGGCTGCTGAAGTGTGTGCTTTAAGAAAGTCTAATTATAGGCCAGTTATAGTTGGTTCTGGACCAGCAGGTTTATTTTGTGCTTTGAAATTAATTGATTATGGTTATAAACCGATTATTATTGAACAGGGAGATTGTGTAGAAAAAAGAGAACAGTATGTTTATGAGTATAGAAATACTGGGAAAATAAATGAGTTATGTAATGTTCAATTTGGTGAAGGAGGAGCAGGTACTTTTTCAGATGGTAAGTTAACAACCGGGATTAATTCAGTATATATTAAAGAAGTATTAAGAAAATTTTATGAGTTTGGAGCACCGAAAGAGATTCTTTATTTAAGTAAACCACATATAGGTACTGATAATTTACTTGTTGTATTAAAAAATATTAGGAGATATATTGAAGATAATGGTGGCGAGTATTATTTTAATACGAAATTAGTTGATGTAAAAAGAAAAGGTAATATAATTATTGCTAAGTGTAATAATAGGGAATTTATTACTGATGCATTGGTATTAGCAATTGGTCATAGTGCACGAGATACATTTAAAATGTTAAAGAATAATGGTTTTATGATGGCACGCAAAAATTTTTCTGTTGGAGTTAGAATTGAACATAAGCAGGAACTTATTAATAGGGCACAGTATGGAGCATATACTAAACTTAAATTGCCAGCTGCAGAGTATAAGTTAGTTTATCATGGTAAAGATCGTAGTTGTTATACTTTTTGTATGTGTCCAGGAGGTGAAGTTATAGCATCAGCTTCTAGTGATGGTACAATAGTTACTAATGGGATGTCGACTTATAAAAGAGATAAAGAAAATGCTAATAGTGCATTATTAGTTAATGTATTAAGTAATGATTTTGCTGGTACTGATCCATTAGCTGGTATGTATTTTCAAGAAAACTTAGAAAAGTCAGCTTTTGTTTTAGGTGGAAAAAATCATAAAGCACCGGTTCAATTGGTTGGAGATTTCTTAAAAAAAGTAAAGAGTACAAAAATAGGCAGTGTAGTACCTAGTTATAAACCAGGTTATACTTTGTGCGATTTGCATGATATTTTACCTGAGTTTGTTGCTCAAACTTTGGAAGAGGGAATCGTTTATTTTGATAAAAAAATTAAAGGTTTTGCAAGTTATGATGCTGTTTTGACGGGTGTAGAAACGCGTTCTTCTTCACCGGTATCAATTTTGCGTAATGATGATATGGAAGCTAATATTGCTGGTATTTACCCTTGTGGCGAAGGTGCTGGGTATGCTGGAGGGATTACATCGGCTGCTGTTGATGGGATAAAAGTGGCAATTAAAATTATCGAAAAAGAGTGAAAATAAGAGGCGAAAAAACATTCGCTTTTTTTTGATAATATGCTAAACTATATTTGGTGATGCTTATATGAATTATATAAGAGGAAAGTTTAAACAAATGATATTTGAGTCTGAAAATGGTTATAAAGTTGGACTTTTTCAAGTTAAAGAAACTGAACAAGAGGAAATGAAGGAACAGGTTAATAAAACCATTACTTTTACTGGATATTTTGCTGATATTAATAATACAGATTATTATAAATTATATGGAAAATATGTTTTTAATGAGAGATATGGTTATCAGTATCTGGTATCAAGTTATGAAAGAGAAGAACCTAAAGGAAAAGACGCAGTTATTGATTTTTTATCTAGTTCGTTAGTTAAAGGGTGTGGTGAAAAAACAGCAATTGCTATAGTTGAAGTTTTAGGAGATAATGCTTTGGATTTAATTAAAGAAGATTGTAATAATTTGCTTCAAGTTCCTGGTATTTCTTTAATAAAGGCAAAAAGAATATATAATTCAATAATGCAATATCAAAGTACTGATCAAATTATTGTTGAGTTAAAGAAAATGGATTTTACAATAAATGAAGCTTTAGCTATATTAAATAAATGGGGAGAAAATTCGTTAAAAATAGTAAAAAATGATATTTATAAGTTAATTGATATTATTGATTTTTCAAAATTAGATAAAGTGTTTTTGTCTATGAAAAATGCTGATGCTAAGGTAAGAGTTATTGCTTGTTTATTAGAATGTTTTAAAAGATTAGGATTTAAAAATGGGGATACTTATTTATATAAAAATGAAATATTTAGTGCAATTAGAAATGAATTTAAGATATTCATCGAAGAAAATGAGTTAGATAATTATTTATTTGAACTTATTGAAAATAAGGAAATAATTTTAGATAATGATAAATATTTTTTAAAGGAATATTATGATTATGAAAGTGATATTGCTGATAATTTGGCATTGATAGAAAGGCATTCTAAAGATAATTTATCACATTTTGATGATTTAATTGCAGGAATTCAATTGGAATATGATGTTAAATATAATGTTGATCAAAAAAAGGCTATAAAAAATGCTTTAATTAATAGAGTTAGTATTATTACAGGAGGACCAGGAACTGGTAAAACGACAATTATTAATTCAATTGTTAAACTGTATATGAGGATTAACAATTTAAATTATAAAGATGTTATTAATGAGATTGCTTTGTTGGCGCCAACTGGTAGGGCTGCTAAGAAAATGAGTGATTCGACAGGGTTGCCTGCAATGACAATTCATAGATATTTAAAATGGAATAAAGATAAAAATGAATTTCAGGTTAATGAATATAATAAAAATATTCATAAATTAATTATTGTTGATGAAACGAGTATGATTGATACATGTCTTTTTGATTCTTTATTGAAAGGGGTAAATCATAATATAAAGCTAGTTTTAGTGGGTGATGCTAATCAACTACCATCAGTTGGACCTGGTTTGATTTTAAATGATTTAATAGAAAGTAAAAGATTTGTCCATACTACATTAGAACAAATTTATCGTCAAAGTGATAATTCTTATATTCCAATTTTAGCTAAGGAAATTAAAGAACATAATTTGAGTGAAGAGTTTATGACACAGAAAGATGATTATAATTTTTTAAGTGCGAGTGGTTTGGCAATAAAAGAAATGATTAGAAAAATTTGTGTTATGAGTAAGGAAAAAGGGTTAAATGAGGATGAAATACAAGTGCTTGTTCCAATGTATAAGGGTGAGAATGGAATTGATAATTTAAATATTTTGTTACAAGATATTTTTAATCCAAAAGATGAAAATAAGCGTGAGACAAAATTTGGTGATGTAATAATTAGAGAAAATGATAAAGTTTTACAATTGGTAAATGATCCAGATAATAATATTTTTAATGGTGATATTGGTTATATAAAGAAAATTGAGATTGGGCCTAGTAAGAAAGAAAGTTTTATAATTGATTTTGATGGGAATGAAGTTACTTATAGTAGAGAAGATTTAAATAATATTAAGCATGCTTATGCTATTACGATTCATAAAAGCCAAGGATCAGAGTTTGCTCATGTTATAATGCCTGTTTCAAAGGCATATTATAAGATGCTTTATAATAAACTTATATATACAGGGGTCTCAAGAGCAAAACGAAGTTTAATAATTATTGGGGAAGAAGATAGTTTAAAATTAGCAATTAATAATGATTATTCAACAAATAGAAAAACTAATTTAAAAGAACAAATTATGAATAAAATAATTGATGATAACCATACTACTTAGTAGAGGTGATAAATCATGAAAAAAGATAAAAAGGATATTATGATTTTAGCAGGTAGTGTTATAGCAAGTATGGCAGCAGGTTTTGCTTTAGGTTGTTTAAAGGAAAAAATGATGCAATGTAACGCTATAATAGATGAGTATTAAGACCTATTATTTATGGGTCTTTTTCTTAAGGGGAATGTGTGAGTGAAAAAGCTTAATAAATTAAAAGAGTTGGTTTTAATTTTAGTAAGTATTATTTTAGCGATTTTTATAATTAGGTACTTAAAACTTGTTCATTTTGTTTGTTTGATATTTAGAATATTAGCTCCAGTTTTTATTGGTTTTATATATGCATGGTTAGTTAATCCTTTTATAAACAAATTATCTAAGAAATATAGAAGAAGTATTGTAAGTATTGGTTTATTTGTAGTAATTATTTTATTGTTATGTTTATTTTTATATTTTTTAATTCCAATTATTTATAAAGAGATACATGAAGTTGTTGATTTAATGCCAAGTTTTTTAGAAATTATTAATGGTAAAATTAGTAAAATTGGTTTAAATGGTAGTTTAGAAAAAATAGGTGAATATGTATTAAGTAATTTACCAGGATATTTATTAGATATGGTTAAAGTCTTATTTAAATATTTAGGTGTATTTATGGTTGGATTAATATTAGGACTTTATATGTCAATGGATTATGATAAAATGGTTGGATTAATATATAAATGTGTTCCTAAAAAAATTAAATGTGTTTTTATAGAATTGTCACAGGAGGTTAGTTGTGAGGTAAGGAAATGTGTTAATGGAACTTTATTAGTAGCATTTATGGTGTTTGTAATGGATACTATATGTTTTGTAGTATTGAAATTAGAAGCTCCTATCTTATTAGGATTGTTTTGTGGGATTACTGATTTAATTCCGTATGTGGGACCTTATATAGGTGGAGGAGTTGCTGTTTTAGTAGGATTTACTGAAAGTAAAACGATAGGTATTATTACTATTATTTGTTGTGTAGTTGTACAAAGTATTGAAAATTATATATTACAACCAATTGTTATGAGTAAAAGTATTAAAATAAGTCCAATTTTAGTTATAATAGGTTTATTAGTTTTTGGTAATTTATTTGGAATATTTGGTATGATTTTAGCAACTCCAATAGTTGCTGTAATTAAAGTGATTGCTGAGCATTTTTATGGAGCAATAAATAAGTGTAAGAAATGATAAGAAAACTTATCTTTTTTTATTGACAAAAATATGCGGGGGGGGGGTACAATAGAAATAGAATAATATAGTAGAAAGTAGGAAGTAAAGA
>CAKOLG010000019.1 GCA_934096175.1 uncultured Bacilli bacterium | reverse complement strand
GATGAAGAAGTATTAAATTATGTTAATGGTTTAGTTAAAGTATATGAAAATATAGATAATTATAAAAAAGCTTGTCGTAAACGTATTTTAGATGGATTTACTATTAATCATATGGTTGAAAATATGACTAAAGAATTTGAAAATCTTGCAAACTTAAAAAAAGTAGACGATGGGTTAAGCAAGAATATTGATATTTATAAAGAATTATTAAATCAATATTATTTAGGAAATAAACCTTTATATAATTGGTTGATAAATGAATATTATAAAAAAGTTTATGGTTTACTACCAAGAGAGAAATTTTTGATACAAAAAAGTTTTTTGAGAAGGATTAAACAAAAATTAAGAGATATTTTATGGAAGATGCCTTTATGGAGAAAAATGGTATTGACTGTTAAGAAAATAAAAAAATAAGTTAGTAGTGTAGAGTAATTAAACTTTATATATTGAATATTATTCGATGATGTAAAAACAACTTATTGATAAAATTAAGTTGTTTTTATTTCTGTGATTTACAGTTATGTTGAGTTGTTCTTTGTTCAATTAAATAAAATATATTATATACAATATAAAATTATTAATAGAATGAAATGCTTGTGTTATTTTTAATAATATAATTCTATATCGATTTTTTTTGCTTTGTATTATATAATTATTGTAATAGAAATGAGGTTTTTTATGACGAATGTTAAAGTAAATAAATTGTTTGAAAAAGATTCTATGAAATTATTTTTAATGGTTTTAGAATATTTATTGTTAGTTTTATTATCATATACTTTTTTTCAGGTTATAAAACTAAAAAATTGTTTAGGTTTAGTAAATACAATTAGTTTTTCTTTACCTATAATTATTTTTTTACTAAGTGAAAAGAATAAATCGAAAAAACTTATAAATAGAGTTATTGTTATGGTTTTATATTTAATAATTATTTTAGGCTTGCCTTTTATATGTGGTAAAACTTTTGATTTAACTACTGATGGTAATTCGTATCATAAGACTGCTATTGCTTTTATAAAAAATGGTTGGAATCCTATTTATGAGAAATCAACAGATTTTCAAAAAAATAACGATAATGTAGTTCAATTTGATGAAAATTCTAGGATTGATATATGGATTGAACATTATCCAAAGGCAAGTTGGATTATTGCAGCAAATTATTATAATATTACGAATAATATTGAGAGTGGTAAGTGTATAACAATAATATTAATGATAATGATGTGTATTTTAGCTTATAATGTATTTTCATTATTTTTAAATAAAAAGTATTCATTTATAATTTCTTTGTTATTAGCTTTAAATCCTATATTATTGAGTCAATTATTTAGTTATTATATTGATGGTATTATGGGAATGTGTTTTTTAATGGAAACTTTATTATTATTTTTAGCTATTTTCTGTGAAAAGAAGTCATTTGATTTGTGGTTGTCTATTTGTTCTGTTTTATCAATATTTGTTAATCTTAAGTTTACTGGTTTATTATATTCGGGAATTATAGCTGCTGTGTTTTATTTTTATTGGATTATAAAGAATAAAAAAGAATCAGATTTTTTAGATAATTTTAAAAAATTGACTTTGTTTTTTACGATAGTATTTAGTGTAGCTATATTCTTTGTGGGTTCTAATTCATATGTTCTTAATACTATTGAGCATCATAATCCATTATATCCTTTGATTGGAAAAGATAAACAAGATATAATTACTGAAATGCAACCTAAAGTATTTAATGAAATTTCAAGTCCTCAAAAATTTATATGGTCTTTATTTTCAAAAACAGAAAATGTTATTTATAGTTCTGGTAAAAGTCCTGAATTAAAAAATCCTTTTATGGTTTATAAATCAGAGTTAGATGGGTTGAATATTCCAGATTTAAGAATAGCTGGTTTTGGTCCGTTATTTGCATTAACTTTAATTATTTCTTTATTATGTTTTGTTGTATGTTTAATTAAATTGATAAAAAATGATAAAAAAATATTTGTTCATATAGGTTTAATATCTTTGATTATGATTTTGACTGTTATATTTGTTGGAGAAGGATGGTGGGCAAGATATGTTCCACAACTATTCTTTATACCAATAGGTGTCTTGGTTTTGATAGGATATGTTTATAAATATTTTAATAATAAAAAGTTTACTTATGTACTTGGATGTATACTTGGTTTAGTATTAATTATTAATTCATTATTTTTTATAAAAGTTGATATTAATAACTTAGTAATATTTAAACAAATTCGTGAAGATATAAGTATGATGCAAAATAAACCTAATTTAATTATTCAAAAAAATGAGGATGGTTTAGTAGGAAATTATTATAATTTAAAAGATAATAATGTTAAATATACTCTTGTTGATAAAGTAGACGATGACAAGGCTTTATATGTGTATAACTGGCGTTTTAAAATTGAAAATAATTAATTAAAAGTCGAATATTCGACTTTTTTAATTGATTTATTTATTATATAATTATTTTGAAAGTAGGAGGTTTTTGTAATGAAAGATTATATTAAATTAATAAGAGTAAAGCATTGGTTAAAAAATGGATTAGTATTTTTACCATTATTTTTTAGTTTAAATTTATTTAATTGGAATATGGTATTAACTTGTTTTATTGCTTTTATTTGTTTTTCTTTATCAGCATCCATTGTTTATGTCATAAATGATATAAATGATGTTGATAAAGATAGAAAACACCCAGTAAAAAAGAATAGGCCTTTAGCAAGTGGTGCTATATCAATAAAGATGGCTTATGTAACAATTGCTGTATTAGTAACTTTAGTAGCTATTGCTTCATCATATTTATTTTATTTAAATCATGATTGGTTAGTTTTTGGTATTCCATTAATATATATATTTGTTAATATTTTGTATAGTTTTGGATTAAAAAATGTTCCTATTATTGACGTAGTAATTTTGGTATCAGGTTTTGTAATGAGAGTTATGTATGGTGGTGTAGTTATAGATGTTGCTGTATCTAAATTCTTATATTTAATGGTTATATTTGGAGCTTTTTTCTTGGGCTTTGGAAAAAGAAGAAATGAAATTATAAAAAATGGTAAGAAAAGTAGAAATGTATTAGCTTTATATAATAAAGAATTTTTGGATAAAAACTTGTATGTTTCTTTAGTCTTGTCTGTTGTTTCTTATTCATTATGGTGTGTTGATACTTCAACAATTAATAGAATAGGTAATGATTATTTGTTTTGGACTATTCCTATTATAATGGTAGTGTTCCAATTATATAGTCTTGATATTGAAGGAGACTCTCATGGTGATCCTATTGAAGTAATTTTATCAAATAAAATATTGATTGCTGTTATTGTATTATATATGCTCACTTTATTTATAATTTTATATGTAATATAAGAAGTTGGTAGACTTCTTTTTTATGTTATAATTAGTAAAGTTAGGAGAACGTTTATGAAAAAGATTAGTGTTATTGTTCCTTGTTATAATGTATCTAAATATTTAAATAATTGTGTTGATAGTATAATTAATGCTTTAGTAGATGATATGGAAATTATCTTAGTAAATGATGGTTCTACAGATAATACATTAGATATTTGTAATAAATATAAAGATAAATATCCTAAAATTATTAAAGTTATTGATAAGGAAAATGGAGGTTTATCTGATGCTCGAAATAAAGGTATTGAAGTTTCTAAAGGTGAATATATAGGATTTATAGATAGTGATGATACTATAGAAAAAAATTTATATAAAGATTTAGTTAACAAAGTAAATGAGAAAAAGGCTGATATTATAGTTTTTGGAGAGAATAGAATATTTATTGATCATACTATAAAAGTAAATAGTGGTGTTAATAGTGATTGTTATAATCAAGAAGATGTAAAAAAAATTATGCCATATATATATCCTGCTGCATGTAATAAAATTTATAGAAGAGAGTTATTTGATAATGTAAAATTTAAAAAAGGTGTTTGGTATGAAGATGTAGATTTTATATATAGATTATTACCTTTAGTTAATACTATTAGTTATTTAGATGATTATTATTATAATTATTATCAAAGAGAAGGATCTATTACTTATACATATAATAGTAAGTTATATGATTTAATAGATAATCTTAATGGTTTAGTTGATTATTATAAAAGTAATGGTTTTTATCATGAATATCATGATGAACTTGAATATTTTTATGTTAGATATAGTTATGGTACATTTATAAAAAGATTAGCTAAAATGAAAGATTTAAAAGAATTTAATAAGGGTGTAGAGCAAGTTATTAATAATGTAAATAATTTATTTCCTTCTTATAAAGAGAATAAGTATTTAGTAGGTAAAAAAGGGTTTTATTTAAAACATTTTGGTAAGTTTTTATCAAGGGTAGTATATAGAATTGAAAAGAATAAAATGAATTAATTTTATCTTTTTTTATGGGTGGAAAAATAATTATAAGTATAGTATAATTTTAAAGAGGATGATGATTATGACTAAAGATAAACGTAAGAAGAAAGTAATGTTTATTGCTAGTACAGGTGGTCATTTAAATGAATTATTACAATTAGCACCTTTGTTTTCTAAATATGATTATTCAATTGTAACAGAAAAAACAAAAAGTAATATGGGTTTAAAAGATAAATATAAAGGTAGAGTTCATTATATAATAAGTGGAACTTATACGACTTTAAAAGCTAAATTAGTGTATCCGTTTAAATTGTTTGCAAATTGTTGGATATCACTTTATTTAATGATAAAACTAAGACCAGATGTTGTTGTTACAACAGGTTCACACAATGTTGGACCAATGTGTTGTTTAGCTAAAATATTTGGAAAGAAAGTAATTTTTATTGAAACTTTTGCTAATAGAACAAGTCCAACGAAAGCTGGACGAATAATTTATAAATTTGCCGATGTATTTATTGTTCAGTGGGAGAGTATGTTAGAATTTTATCCAAAAGCAATTTTTGGTGGATGGATATTTTAAAGGAGGTTCGTATGGAAAAAGAAAATAAAAACAAACAAAGAGATGTTAAAGTTGTTAAAGTAAGTGAAGCAACGCCGAAGTCTAGTTCTTTACCAAAAAAGAAAACTAAAGACGAAGATGTTTTGAGTAAGTATAGTTATTTAATGAATAAAGAAAAAGGCAAGAAGCTTACTTATGAAACTGAAGTAAAAAAGTCTAATGAAAGAAAAACTGTGCAGAATGATCATGATGAATTGGTTGCGATAAAAAATCAATTAGAAAAAGTTAAAATCAGTAATAAAGAAAAAGTAGTGGAAAATGAAGAAATTGCTTTAAAGCAGATTAAAAAAGAGAAAAGTGATGGAAAAGCAAGTAATAAATTTATAGAGAAAAAAAATAATGAAAAGCAAAAGGAAAATGTAAAAAAAGATAGCGTATTTTTTAGAATTTTAAAAATTTTATTTTTTATTTATAGTTTAGTAACTTCTATTATATTAGTTGCTTGTTGTATGTACGTAAATTTGTTGCCAAAGAAATTTATAGTTTTAGCTATTTTATTGTTAGTATTTATTAATGTGATATTGAGTTTATTTTATATGAGTAAGCGTAAATGGGTAAATGTTATTGGTATTATATTTTCAATTATTTTTGGTTCTGTTTTTTTGGTTGGATATAGTTATTTGGATAGAACTTATAATGTTTTAAAAGAGATTGTTACGGCGAATGAAAGTTATACTAATTATTATGTTTTAACTTTAACTGATAATAATATTACTAGTGCAGATTTACTTGGTGGTGAAACGGTTGGTTTGCTTGATCAGGAAGAGTCTGGGGTAAAAGCTGAATTTGATAAAAAAGGTGTTTCGGTAGTTTATAAGACATATACAATTGTTGGTGATTTGATTTATGCTTTACAGTTAGGTGAAGTAAAAGCAATAATTGTAAGCTCTGGTATGTATGATGTTATATTAGAACAGAATGAGACTTTTAAGAAAATTTTTAATAAAGTAGATGATATTAAAGTTAAAGGAAAAGCTAATGTAATTAATTCTGATATTGAAGTAGGTAATTCATTTATATTATATATTAGTGGTATAGATACTAGAGATACAAGTACAGTTTATAATTATGCATTAAGTGATGTTAATATATTAGCTGTTGTTAATCCAACTGTACATAAGGTTTTACTAGTTAATATTCCACGTGATTATTATGTTCAATTACATGGAACTACGGGACTTAAAGATAAGTTAACGCATGCTGGTTTATATGGGGTGGATATGTCTTTAAATACGGTAGCTGATTTATTTGAAGTAAAGGTAAATGGGTATTTAAAGGTTAATTTTAATGCTTTAACAGGAGTTGTTGATGCTGTTGATGGAATCGATGTTTATAGTGATTTAACTTTTAATTCTTATCATAAAAAAGGTTGGGTTGTACAAAAAGGTTGGAATCACATGAATGGAATTGAAGCTTTAGCTTTTGCTAGAGAAAGATATGCATATCAATCTGGAGATCGTCACAGAGGTCAAAATCAGCAGGCTGTTATTACAGCAATTATAAATAAAGTTTCACAGAATAAAAAATATTTATTAAAATATGCTGATATTCTAGAAAGTATTGAACCTTATATTGCTACAAATGTAAATATGAGTGATGTACAAAATCTTGTTAAAGATCAATTAGATACAATGGCAAAATGGACTGTTCAAAGTATTAGTGTTAATGGAGCAAATTCATCAAATTATACAAGGAGTTTTCCTTCACAATATACATATGTTATGGCACCAGATCAAGCAACAGTAGCGGCAGCGAAAACAGAAATTAGCAAAGTTTTTAAGGAAGGTTAATTATGATATTTGTTACTTTAGGGACACAGGATAAACCTTTTAATAGGTTATTAAATGAAATACAAAAACAGATTGCTAATAAAAATATAAATGACAAAGTAATTGTTCAAGCTGGTTGTACTAAATATACATCTAGTGATATGCAAATATTTGATTTGTTACCAATGGATGAATTTAGTGAATTAATAGAAAAATGTGATTTATTGATTACCCATGGCGGTGTAGGTAGTATTATTGAAGGGTTAAAGAAAAATAAAAAGGTTATAGCAGTACCAAGAAAAGCTAAATATGGTGAGCATGTTAATGATCATCAACAACAAATAATTGAAAATTTTAATGCAGAAGGGTATATTATTGGTATCAATGATGTTTCTGAATTAAGTGATGCTTTGCTAAGAGCTAAAAAGTTTAAGCCTAAAAAGTATAAAAGTAATACAAATAACATGATAGAATTAGTAGAAAAGATTATTAAAGATTTTTAACGATAGTATATGTAGGTGAAAAATATGAAGTATGATGTATATGACTTTGATGGAACAATTTATGATGGTGATTCAGGCGCAGATTTAGTAATGTATGTGTTAAAGAAAAAGCCACTTAAGATTTTTTCTGTTGTAGGTAATGGCATTAAATATCTTTTTAAATTATGTTCTAAGGAAGAATTTAAAAGTAAAATATTTAAGTTTGTTGTAGATACGGATGATTTGAGCGGTTTAATTGAAGATTTTTGGTTAAAGCATGAGCGTAAAATAAAAGATTTTTGGCGAAATAAGAAAAGTCATAAGAAAGACGTTATTATATCAGCTTCTGGGTATTTTTGGTTAGAACCGATAGCTAAAAAATATAATGTAGCATGTTTGATAGCAACGAATTTTGATACTAAGACTGGTGAAATAATTGGGAAAAATTGTCATGGCAAAGAAAAAGTACGTTTGTTTTATGAAAATTATCCTAAGGATATTATAAATAAGGTTTATACAGATTCAATAAATGATTTACCATTGATTGAGGAAGCAAAAGAAGGTATTTTAGTTAAGAAAAATAAATTAATTCCGTATTATGAATATAAACCAAATTTTTTTGTAAGGTTTTGGCGTTGGGGTTGGGGTATATATCATAAAAATGAAGAATTATGGAATTATTTAATAGTTGGCGGTTTGACAACTTTTGTTTCAATATTTGTAAAATGGGGATTATATTTTACGGTGTTTGATGTTAATAATAAGTTAGAGGCTCAATTAGGAGTAGGTATTTCGTGGATTTGTGCAGTTGCGTTTGCTTATGTAGCAAATAGAATATATGTTTTTAAAAGTAAGAATAAAAATATATTTGCTGAGGTTATGCAATTTGTTGGTGCCAGAGTACTTACTTTGTTAATGGAAATGGGACTTACTTTTATATTCTTTAGTTTATTAGGTTTAACTTCTAATACTTGGGTAGTTTTAGTAACGTTTATAATTCAAATATTAATTATGATATTAAATTATGTTTTTAGTAAATTATTTGTTTTTAAAAGGAAAAATTAAGAGTAATCTTAATTTTTTTTTGTAAAATATTATATATGTAGTTTTTTATTTCTAAAAGTCTAATTTCTAATGTTATAATAATAATGGTGGTAGAATGATAGATATAACAAAGATAAGAGTTAATAATATTACTATGGATGGGTATTATTTTGATGATGGAAATGCTTTTTTTAAGTTAAGTGATCAAGATATATTACGATTAAGAAAATATTATAGAGATTCACATATTGCTTATAAAAGGCAAATTAAGTTTCAAAAACAATCTTTAAATAATAGTGGAGTACGTAAATATAGTTTAAAGCATTCAAATCCTTATAATTATCGTCATACTAAGGAAAAGGTAAAAGCTATAGGAAAATGTGTAATTATTGGGGGAGTATTAGTTTCTGTTGTTACTCTTTATAATTTTTTAACTGCTGATAAAACTGAAAAAATAATTGATACGACGGTAATTACTGAAGCAGATTTAGAAACGAGTGAAAAAAAAGAAAATTATATTCTATTAAATAGTGATAATATGTTATATGTTAATGATTTAAATGTTCAAAATACATTAAGTGATAATAATATTATTGAAGAGAGTAATATTAATAAAGAAAGACAAATGATTATAAAAAAGTATTGTGATATTTATTGCGTTGATTATAATGTTGTTTATGATAAAATAGTTGAGTTAACTGATAACTTTATGAGTGAGGAATATTTAAATAAATTAACTATTCCAGGTGTTAAATGTAAAAGGTTACCGGTTCATGGAAATAGTGAGGAACACTTATTACTTTTAGCTGTTCGTCATATTAAACAGATTCCTAGTGATTTTAATTTAACAGAAAAAGAAGTATTAAAACCTAGGGAAGGCTTGGAGGAAACTAGGAGGTATGATGAAGCGGGTAATGTTATACTTGATAAGCGTAAGTATTTTGAAAGCATAGCTTATTATGCCGATTTATTTAATCTAGATAGATGTTTATTAAAAGCAATTATTCAAGCAGAAAGTAATTTTGACAGTATTCAATTTAATGAAAAACATAATCCAGCTGGTTTAAGGGATAATGGAGTTCAATTTCGAAGTTTTGATGGAGATATTGAAGGGTTGATAGAATTTTGTACTGAAATGGTTAAGTATTATGAGATGGGAGCTCAAACGATTGCAGATATAAGAGATATTCATGCTCCTCTTTCTGATGGTAATGTTTATTGGTTAGATAATGTAACTGAATGTTATTTAGAAACAATTGAAAATGAAGCGGAATATTTTGGAAATACTGTAGAAGAAAATATTTTAGGAGGTAAAAGATGAAAGAATATAAAATAGTTGATGGAAATAAAGCGTGTGCAGATGCAGCTTATATGTTTAGTGAGTTTGCTAGTATTTATCCAATAACTCCTAGTAGTCCAATGGCTACGGAAGTAGATATAATTAGTAATGCGTTAGAAGAAAATATATTTGGAGATACTGTTAAAGTAGTTGAGATGCAAAGTGAGGCAGGTGCTGCTGGGACAATGCATGGGGCTTTATTAGCAGGTTCTTTGGCAACTACTTTTACAGCAAGTCAAGGATTATTGTTAATGATTCCTAATATGTATAAAATGGCGGGTGAATGTTTACCAGGAGTTATTCATGTAGCGGCAAGAACATTAGCGACGCATGCGTTATCTATTTTTGGTGATCATTCAGATGTGTATGCGGTAAGACAAACTGGTTTTTGTATTTTGGCTTCAACAAATGTTGAAGATGTACATAATATTGCTACTGTTGCCCATCTAAGTGCAATTAAAGGTAGTCTACCATTTTTACATTTCTTTGATGGTTTTAGAACCAGTCATGAAGTCAATAAAATTAGTGAACTTGGTAAGGAAGATTTGATAAAATTAATAGATTTTACTAAAGTAGCGGAATTTAGAAGCAGAATGTTGAATGTTGGAAATAATATACAAAAGGGAATGGCAGAAAATGAAGATATTTATTTTCAATCTGTGGAAGCGAGAAATGAATTATATAATGCAATGCCTGATATTGTAAATTCATATATGGAACAGATAAATGATTTAACTGGAAAAGATTATCATCCTTTTAACTATTATGGTAGTAAAGATGCTTTAAATGTTATTGTTGCTATGGGAAGTGTTTGTGATACGATTAAATTAGTGGTAAATGATTTAATTGCCAAAGGAGATAAGGTTGGTCTTGTAGAAGTTCATTTATATAGACCTTTTAGTACAAAGTATTTATTGAACGTTTTACCAATAAGTGTTAAAAATATTGCAGTTCTTGATCGTACTAAAGAAGCAGGTAGTGTAGGAGAACCACTTTATTTGGATGTTTGTAGTGCACTAAAGAAAAAAAATATTAATATTGTGGGTGGTCGATATGGTTTATCAAGTAAAAATACGACACCGGATCAAATTTATGCAGTATTTAAAATGTTAAATGGTTCATTAAAAGATAATTTTACTATTGGAATTAATGATGATGTAACTAATTTAAGTTTAGAAATAGAACCTTATGAAATTGATTTAGGTACTAAAGAAATAAAAATATTTGGTTTTGGTAGTGACGGAATGGTTAGTACTAGTAAAGATATTATAAAGATAGTTGGTAGTAGTACTGATAAGTTTGTACAAAGTTATAATCAATATGATTCTAAAAAAAGTGGTGGAGTTACTATATGTAATTTAAGAATAGGAGATAAACCTATAAATGCTCCTTATTATGTAACTAATCCTGATTTAGTTGTTATTACAAAAGAAGAATATATTTTTAAATTTGATATGATTAGTGATATTAAAAATGATGGTATTGTAGTTATAAATACTGTCCATAAAAATATGAATGATTATTTACCAGATAATTTTAAAAATATTTTAGTAGATAGAAATGTTAAATTATATATTATTGATGCAGATAAAATAGCAACAGAAGCTGGTATAAAGGGAAAAATAAGTAAAATAATGGAAATGATTATTCTTAATTTCATTGATTATCCTAATGCTATAGATGTTGTAAGTAAATCAATTGAGAAACAATTTTGTACAAAGGGTGATGAAGTTATTAGTGCGAATAAGCATGCTATAAAAGAAGCTATGGATAATTTGACTTTTATCCAAGAAGAGTTTACTTATAATGTTAGTGATGCTATAGAAAATGAAACTGTTTTTGATATGATTGAAAAAAGAAAAGGGGATTTATTAAAAGTTTCTGATTTAGTTCCGTATCGAGATGGCACTTTCCCTTGTGGACTTTCAAAGAAAGAAAAGAGAAAAGTAGCTAATTTTGTTCCAAAATGGAATAGTGAAGCTTGTATACAGTGCGGCCAATGTGCGATTGTGTGTCCACATGCTGTAATAAGACCAATTGTAAATACGGAAAATGGTGTACCAATGATTGGGAAACCTGATTATAAATATGAAATAGTAGTTAGTGAAGCTGATTGTACTAATTGTGGGTTATGTATTAATATTTGTCCTGGTAAGGGTGGTAAAAAAGCTTTAGAGCTTGGATTGTATGATGAGAAAAAAGCTTTATATGCTCAAGAAGTGTTTGATGAAAAAGAAAATCCTAAAGATTTAATGGCTAAATTCACAATTAAAGGAAGTCAATTTGAAAAAACAAAATTTGAGTTTAGTGGAGCATGTGCAGGATGTGGAGAAACACCTTATATAAAATTATTAACACAATTATTTGGTGAAAAGTTAGTAATTGCTAATGCTACAGGTTGCTCTTCTATTTATGGTGGAAGTGTTCCAAGTACACCATATTTAATTCCTTGGGCTAATTCATTGTTTGAAGATAATGCCGAATTTGGTTTAGGAATTTTGTTAAGTTATAATAAAATGAGAGATCGAATTGAAAAAGTGATGAAAAATTCACTTAACATAGTTACACCTCAAGTAAAAGAGTTATATGAACAATGGATATTAAATAAAAATGATTTTGTGGTTACAAGTGATATTAAAAATAAATTATTGGAAGAAAAAGAGTTACCAGAAGAAATTAAAGATTTAATTGCTTATATTCCAGCACGTAGTGTATGGACTATTGGTGGAGATGGCTGGGCTTATGATATTGGTTTTGGCGGAATTGATCATGTTTTATCAAGTGGAGAAAATGTTAATATTTTAGTACTTGATACAGAAGTATATTCTAATACGGGCGGACAAGCTAGTAAGTCATCAAGAATTGGGCAAGTGGCACAATTTGCTGATACGGGTAAGAAAACTGCAAAAAAAGATTTATTTAAAATTGCAATGAGTTATCCAAATTGTTATGTTGCTAGTGTATCTTTTGGTAGTAATTTTATGCAAACTATTAAAGCATTTAAAGAAGCTGAGGAACATGTTGGTCCATCAATAATTATTGCCTATAGTCCTTGTATTGAACAAGGTATAAGAGGTGGCATGAGTAATGCGACTGCAGAGCAAAAGTTAGTGGTAGATTGTGGTTATACAACTTTGATGAGATATAATCCAGAAAATGAGGTTTTAACTATTGATAGTCGTGAACCAGATTTTACTAAATATGAAGATTTATTAAAAAATGAAGTAAGATATAGTAGTTTGATAAAGAAAAATCCAGAAGCAGCAAAAGATATATTAGAACTTAATAAAGAAGAAGCGATGAAAAGGTATAATTATTATAAAAATTTAAGTAATAAACAAGACAAATAATTATTTTATTTAATAAAAAAAATTGTAAATTCGATTTGTGAATTTACAATTTTTTATTTTTTTAAGAAACTTTTTTTTGTTCTAGCCAGTCTTTACCATCTACGATGCGTGCGACAAGCATTGAAGATGATGCATCACCAACAACATTTAACATCGTTGCAGGTGGATCAATTATTGTGGCAATTATTGTCAAAATAGGTAATGCTCCAACAGGGAAGCCCATCATAGAAATAATCATCATTTCTGATATTGTGCCACCACCAACAGGAACAGCAGTTATTAGTAAGTTAGCGACTAAAGCAGTACCAATTACTGTAGTAATTCCACTAAAAGAGAACACATCAGTACCAAATAGATAAGCTAAAAACATTATTTTAAAAACGCTACCGATAATTGAACCATCTTTATGGAAACTTGTTCCTAAAGGAATAATTGTTTCAGCTATATCGTTTGATACACCAATATTTTTGGCACATTTGATGTTTACAGGAATAGAAGCTGCTGATGAACAAGTTGAAATTGAAGTTGCTGTAGCTGGCAATATATTTTGCCAAAATAATTTGACACCTTTTTTACCACCAGCAATAAATGCATATAAACTATAGAATATAATATAAAATAATATTGCAACTATTAAGTAAATAATAAATGTTTTAGCGTAACCAACGGCAATTTCGGCACCAAACGTTCCAATTAATGATGCAAAGTAGCATCCTAAGCCAAATGGTGCATAAATGTAAGCAAAGTCTACTAATTTTAAGACAACTTTATTAGCTGCATTTAAAACATCTTCTAATGCCTTTGCTTCTTTACCTAATTTGTTTATTGCAATACCTACACAAATAGATATTATTACAAGAGCAATAATATTATTTTTAGATAAAATAGCTGAGAAATCATCAACGCTAATTGCTGCAACTGTTCTTTCTAAGATATTTAACTCAATATCATTTTTTTCTGAACCATCTGTTAAAGTTTCTTTTATAGCATTAGTGTCTTCTGGTTTTACTAATTTAATAGAATATGTAGATACTAATCCTATAACAACAGCAATTAGGGAAGTAATAACAAAGATAACGACAATGCTTGTCAGAACCTTGCTAAGTCTTTTTGGTTGTTTGATTTTAGCAATTGATGTTGTTAAAGTTAAAAAGATTAATGGTACTATGAGAACAAACATCATGTTCATAAATAAATCACCAAATGGTCGTAGAATATTTGCTTTATCTTTAAAAATTAATCCTACAATAACTCCTATAATTAATGATAATAATAAAATTATAGTTTGTTTATAATTTTTCCAAAATTTTTTCATAAAAAATCCTCCTCTTAGTAAAATAATATTCCTAAAAGAAATAAAATTAAAATAGTATAATCCACACTTTATTTTAAAAAAAGTTAAAAAATCCACAAAATATGATAAAATGAATTTGGTGAAAAAAATGAGAAAGCAATATATTAAATTAAATAGTAATGATAATCATTTAAGTTTAGGTAATTTATTTCGAATTATAAAGGAATTATCAAAAAATAAATCATCTGCGTTGCAAACAGAAATATTTTGTACTTTATTTGGTGTTAGTGATATTAATGATACAACAGTAAATAACTATTGTGTTGGTTGTCGTAGTATTGGAAGTGAATATAAACAAATATTTTTAAATAAACAAAAAAGATATAGAAAAAGTAGTTTGGAATTTTGTGATAATATTATAGGTATATTAAGTATAATTGATAGTGATATTTATGTAATTAATGATGAAAAAATAGAGTTTATTAATAATAGTAATAGTGCTAAAATGTTATGTCAAAAGTTATATAATCTTGCTAAAAATGATAAAGATTTAGATATTAAGTTTACTATGAAGTTAAATACTTTAGTTAACAGAGAAAATATTTATGAAGCTTTAGTAGAGGAATTAATTTTTATTGTTTTATATAAGAAGCAACCATTGTATGAAGAAGAATTAAAAAAGGAAGTAATTGAAAATATTTTAAATAATACAAGTATAAGTTCTGTTAGTTTGAAAGATTATTTAGAATTAAAGTTAAAAGAAGGAATTAATTATGATTATTCATTAAAAACGTTGGCACAAAATGGAAATGCCTATGCTAATTTTGAAATGGGAACAAATGAATTTTATGGTTACTTTAAAGGATATCCACGTTATGATGAAGCTTTCGTGTATTTGAAAAAAGCAGCAGATTTAGAACATGCAGGAGCTAATTATATGATTGGTCGAATGTTAATAAATAAGTTAATTGGTACGGGATCTATGTCAGATTTAGAACTTGGGTATGAATATTTAAAGAAATCATATGATCTTGGTAATGTTGCAGCGTGTAATACTATTGGAATAATGTATTATAAAGGAATTCATCCTTTAGAGAAAAATCTTTCTGAAGCACTTGTTTATTTTAAAAAAGCAAGTTTAAATAATTATGCGTATGCTTTTAATAATATTGGCAGAATTTATGAAGATGAAAAAAACTATGATAAAGCTTTTGATAATTATTTAAAAGCCGCAAATTTAGGTGAAAGTTGGGCTTGTAATAAAGTTGGAGAATATTACCGAAAAGGTATTATAGTTAAAGATTTAAAAGAAGCATTCAATTATTATAATAAGTCTCTTGAAAGTAATTATCGTACTACTTGTTATTATGCTTATTATAATTTAGCAAAATACTTTTATCAAAACGGGGAATATAATATCGGTGTAAAACAGGATTTACATAAAGCAATTGAATATTTTGATATTGCGGCTTTACATAATATTTTTGAAGCTAAGATAGATTTATTTTATCTTTATGTGAGACTTTATATTATAGAAAATGATGAGACAATTTATGAAAAAATAAAAAAACAAAAAGTTATAATTGAAAGTGATTCAAAATATAATGATGAAGTGTGTCAAATGATTGAAGCAGAATTAAAGAAATTAAAAAATGGTTATAAAAAAATAAATATTGAATGTCTAAAAGAAGTCAACTAATATTTAATTTGATGTTAAAATTGATATAATTAAATTGGTAAGGTAGTGGTTATATGGAAAGTGTTTACATTCATATTCCTTTTTGTAAGAGTATTTGTAGTTATTGTGATTTTTGTAAAGTTTTATATCATGGTCCGTGGATAACACAATATTTAAATGCTTTAGTTTTAGAAATTAATGATAAGTATTTACAGGACAAAATAAAAACATTGTATATTGGGGGAGGAACACCTTCTTCTTTACAAATTAAGGATTTGCGATATCTTTTTGAAATAATAAAAAAATTTGATTTATCAGAGCTTGAAGAATTTACTTTTGAATGTAATTTAAATGATATTAATGAAGAAATGTTGGATTTGTTAGTAGCTAATAAAGTAAATAGAATAAGTATAGGAATTCAATCTTTTGATGAAAAAAAATTAAAGTTTATGGAACGAGATCATTCGTTTGCTGAGGCAGTAGAAAAAATGCAACTTTTGAGGAGTAAGGGTTTTGATAATATAAATATTGATTTGATTTATGGTATTCCTGGTGAAACTTTAAAGGATTTAAAAAAAGATTTGGATTTGATTTTGAAATTAAATCCAGATCATATAAGTACATATTCTTTAATTATTGAAGATAATACAAAGATAGCAAATCAAGGTATATTACCTATACCAGAAGAGTTGGATGCTTCAATGTATGAACTAATTTGTGATAAGCTTTCAATGAAAAAATATAATCATTATGAAATTTCTAATTTTGCGAAACTTGGTAAAGAAAGTAAACATAATTTAAATTATTGGCATAACAATGAATATTATGGTTTTGGCGTTGGAGCACATGGTTATGTGCACGGAGTTAGATATGAAAATACTAAGAGTTTGACAGCTTATATAAAGGGAGAAACGTTACTTAAAGAAGAAGTTCTTTCGAAAGAAGATTCTATGTATAATGAACTTATGTTGGGGTTTCGTTTATTAGATGGAATTAATCTTAAAGAATTTTTTGATAAATATGAGATAAATTTACAGGAAGCTTTTGATTTAAGTGAAGTTTTACGAGATGAGGAAATTATATATTCTGATGGTTATGTTTATATAAATCCTAAATATATTTATGTGATGAATGAAATATTAATAAAAATACTTTAATTAACTTGTTTTTGAAATAAAAACAAGTTTTTTTTATGGGAAATTATTTCTGAATGTTATTTGTATAAATAAGGTTAAAAATTACATAATATAAAAGAATAATATATTAAATGGCAATAATTAATGATTGAAAATAATTAATTATACAAGGTGAGTTGTGTTTATATAAATTTTATTTAATGAAGGGAAGATATTATGAAAAGTAAAAGAAAATTATTGTTATTTGTGGGTATCTTATTATTAATAATTTCAATTATTACTGTTAAAGTAACTAGACCAACAGTTTTAGAAAATGATACAGCATTAATGCCAAATACTGAATTTGATTATTATATTAATGTTACGTATGATGGTGTTGATGTGAAGGGAACAACATCAAGTACTTCAACAACAGCAGATGTAAATAGTGGGTATATATTTGTTGAAGATAAAATACCTGAAGGGTTGACTTTTGTTAAGTTTATTGGGACAAGTGATGGTTCAATTGGTGCTGTTACTCAGGATGGCTCGAGATCTTGCTTGGGAAATGTTGTAGACGGAGTGAGTGGCTTAAATTATGATACTGAAACAAATTTAGTTTCTTTTAAAGTGCAGAATTTGCAGGCAGGGTGTCAAGTAACAGTTGGAGTAAAAACGATGGTTCCTGGTGTTGATGACCCAAATACAGAAACAGTTGAAACGCGTCGAGATTTTTATAATTATGCAACGGCAAAAGAAGATAATAATAGTGTTAAATCAAATACGGTTCATACTTGGATAGGTAATAGTAAAACAGCTGTATATAATGTAGTTTATAAGTACAGTGGAACTGTGCCAGGTAATGCACCTGAATTACCAGATATTTCTTCTTATAGTTCTGGTAGTTTAGTTAATGTTGCAGCCAATCCAATGATTGATAATTATACTTTTAGTGGTTGGACTAGTTCGGATGTTACTATTTCAAATAATAAATTTAATATGCCAACAAAAAATATTACTTTAACGGGCTCTTTTACAGCAAATAAAAGTTATGATGTTACATATCAAATTGTTGGTAAAGCTCCAGATAATTATGTAGTTCCTACTACTAAGGGGTATTATGTAAATAATACTGTAAAACTAGATACTTTAGCAGCCGGTGATATTTTAAATGGGTATAAGTTTTTGGGGTGGTCATCTTCAGTACCAGTTGGAGCTAATAAAACTTTTTTGATGCCTAGTGAAGATGTTGTAATTACAGGTTCATTTGAGGAATTAAAATATAATGTTTGTTATGAGTTTGTTAATAGTTCTATAGTAGAACCAGCATGTACTGCTTATAAAGCAGGTAGTTTAGTAAATCTTGTAGATATTGCTGACTATCTTACAGCTAATAATATTGTAACTAGTGATAAATTTCTTGGTTGGGATAAGGAAACAAGTTTTTTGATGCCAGCTTATGATTTGACTGTAACAGGTAGTTGGCAAACAGTAACTGGTTATTTTGAGCCAAAAATTGAATTGATTGCATCAGCAACTAATGACGCTAAAAAGTATTTAGATGTTGGGGATAATTTGGTTTATAAGTTAAAAATAACAAATGATGAAAGTTTTGCTATTAAAGATGTCATAGTAAAACTAAATGATCTTGAATTCTTTTCAGCAGCTGATTTTCAAATATGTAACAAGTCTTGTAATGCTACTAAGAATTATGAAATTATAAATAATAATACAATAAAAATATACGAAATACCTGCCAATAGTAATTTTCAATCAACTGACTTTAATTTAAATAAAACTTTATCTTCAGGAAATATTGGTAATACAATAACTTTATCAGCAGAAATGATTAGTGCTATTTCGGATAATGATTATATTTTAAGGGAATCAACTACTTATAAACAAATAAATACGAAAAATATGAAATCAAAAGTAAAAGTATGTTCTCAAGATTTATCGAATAAGCAAGAACAGATTTTTCAATATCATATAACTTCAGAAAATATTGATGAAACTAGTGAAAATTATTATGATGCTTGGTTTACTTTATATAGTAGTGAGTGTCAAACAATTTATTTACCAATTGGAACTTATAAGTTCGAACAAATAACTCCACAAGAATATGTTTTAAATAGTGTTTCAGGGGCGATTAGTAGTAATGGTGCAACTTTTGATGTCGCTTTAAATCAAACATATAGTATAAATTTTGTTAATCAATATAATAGAAAAAAATATTTCCATTCATATGGTCGTGTTATTAATAAGATTTTATCTATGATAGGAGTTAATTAAAATGGAATATAATTTTAAAATAAAAAAGACAGCAATATTTTTCATTATTTTTACATTTTTATTAGTTGCTGTAGGTGTTACAATTGCTTTTTTTAATAGTTATTATGAAAATGAGAATAATTATTATGCAGCAAATTATAGTGTTATTTTAGAACAAAATTGGTCTGGTGAATGGGGAAAGCAAAATGTTTCAATTGCTAATAATGGTAAGGCTTCTGTTGCTTTAAGAATTTCATATAATGAAATTTGGAGTAAAGAGGTTGATGGCGAAAAGATAATTATTAATAATATGGCAAATGATTCGTCGGTTGTTAATAAAAAATGGACTGATGTATTTTTACAAGATTTTATATATGATAATGGTTGGTATTATTATAAAAAAGTTTTAAATGGTAATGAGACAATTCAAATATTAGATGGTGTTTATCTTAATGAGACAAGTGGTGGTTATGATTATAGTGAATATACTTATGAACTTAGTTTTAATTATGAAACAGTTCAAGCAACTACTAAAGCAGTTAATAGTTTATGGAAGCAAAATATTGTGATAAATGATAATAATATTGAATGGAATTTTTAAAATATATCAAACTAATAATGGAAAGGATGAAAAAAATGGAAAGAAAAAAATATAATATTGTTTTGATTTTGGTATTAATATTAACTGTTTTTATAGTTGGTACGACATTTGCATATTTTACGAGCAGTCAAACAGTTCAAAATGTTTTTCAAGCTCAACCTTATAGTACAGAAATAACAGATACTTTTGTAAGTCCAGATAATTGGGTTCCAGGGACAGTTACGCCGAAAACTGTTTCGGCTAAAAATACCGGAAATGTAGATGTTGCAGTTAGGATATCATATGCTGAGTCATGGGTTTCACAAAATGGTGATGCTTTATCATTAACATTAGATAATGGTGAAAGGGTTGCAATTTTGACTTTAATTAATACTGATGATTGGACATATAATAAAGGATATTATTATTACAATAAGACTTTAGGTAGTGGTGAGGCAACAACATCTTTAATCGAATCAGTTAAGTTTAACGAAAATGCAGTTAATGATTATTCTTGTACAACTGTTGGTGGTGTGATTTCTTGTACTTCAACGGGTGACGGTTATGATGGTGCAACTTACACTTTAACAATGACAATTGAAACAGTACAAGCTGATGCTAAAGATACAGTTTGGCAATAATAAATGAAAAAAATTATTTTTACGTTTATTACTATATTTTTGGGAATTTTAAGTGTTATGGCTTCTACTAATAAGTTGTATTTTGCTTCTACAGGGAATAGATTGTATTATGATAGTGATTTATTTAATAAGAATTTATTTTTATATCATGTAGATATGTTACCTGGTAAGACTTATCAAGATGAATTACTTATAGAAAATAAAACTAATACAGAGTATATATTATATCTGAAAATTAAAGAAAATAATGATTCTGATTTAGCGCGTGAATTGTTAGATAATATTATAATGACAATATATTTGGATAATAAAATTATTTATGAAGGATATGCAAGTGGAGTTGATTATGTTATAAATGATCGAAACGTAAATGATTCTATTTACATAGGAAATTATAAAAAAGGGGAAGAACAAAAATTAACTGTTGAAACGACATTAAAAAAAGAATATAGTAATACAGAAAATACTGCATTATCAAGTATTGAGTGGGAGTTTTTCGCTTATTATGATAAGGATATGGATGTTATAAATCCTGATACTGGTGATAAGATAACAAGGTATGTAAATATAGTATTTATTGTTGTATTAGTATCAGTATTGGTTATTTTTCGCTATAGAGGAAAGATTTTAAAAAAGTAAGTCTTTCTTTTTATTTGTCAATAATAATTTGAAATGATAAAATATTATTATTGATGATTATTATGTTTGTAAAGAAGGATGAAGTAGTGAAAAAATATAAAGGTATTTTAATAACTTTGTTAGTAGTTGTATTTGTAGTTAGTATAGTTTTGATTATAATATTATTTAATAAAAAAGGCACTAAATTATCAGCAATAGAAGAATTAAAGTTAAGAGAAACTAGTAATAGTGTAATTGATTATATAGATCAAATAGAGAATAGTCAAAGTACAGAAATAGATCGTTATATTAATTATTGTTTAGAAAAGGTTTATAATGAGGAAAATAAAACAAGTCTTACGGTGTTGGAATTAAAGGAAATTGTTAGTAAGAATTTTACTGTTAATATAAGTGAAAAACAATTTGAAGAAATTGGAATTACTTCAGATATGTTAAGTAAAAATATTACATATGATTTTACTGATAAAAAGTATACTATGAATATTCCTGAACTTAGTTATTCTGATATTGCTAATCAAGAAATAATAAAATATATTATAGATAAAATTGAAAAAGATAATACAAGATATGTTATAACTTATAAAAAGTATTTAGTAAAAAATCCTTATGAAATATTAAATTATTATAATGATTTAAATAATAAAGCTAGTCAACCAGTTATAGATGAAAAAACAGGGGAGATTATTGAACAAAATGGTGAGAATAGTGAATATTATGATACTTCAGAGATAATGGCTTATTTAAAAGGAAATGCAAAGATATCAGTTATTAAAAAGTATATAACGGAAGAAAATGCTTCTGTGGTTGGAGAGCAAGTAGGAACAGTAAAAATAGCATATGTTTTTAGAAATAATCAAATTCTTATTGATAGTATTTCTAAATAAAATGGATGATATAAATTGTTTAAGATTTTGGTAATATTTTTAATGATGATTATTATACTATATTAGAAGCTGTATTATTTCTAAATATTATGTAGTTGTCAAATTATATTATAATTTTAAAAATAGTTAAGAAAAAATTGACAAATGTAAAAAAATAATGTATAACTAAAAGGCAGTTTTCAAAAAGAATTGCTTTTTATGTGCTTTAAAAAGCACAAAATGATAGGGGAAATAAAAATGAAAAATCAAGAAAGTATAGATTGTGCCTCGGTTAGCAGTAGTAAAATAAAAAGCTCATTAAAAATTGCTATACAACGAAAAGCATTTTTAAGTGCGTCTGAACATTTAGTTATGTTAGATAAAAGTATGGAAGCAAATTCAGTTCAAGTTTATGATTCTAGTTTGTTAAAAGTAGCGTTAGAAAGAATTGTTTACGGAACAGAATTGAATTTTGAGAATACAAACGTTTTTTTAACAACAAAGATTGACAAATCTATATGTGATCTTTATGATTTATTGATTCAGTCATTTAAAAATAAGGATTATGAGAAATGTTTGGAAATAATTGAAAAAATTAAGAAGTTATTTCCTGAACTTGCTGATGATTTTTCAATGTTAAATATAGCTATAGTGGAAAATATGAGAATTAAACAAGAGTTTTGTGAGTCAAAGCTAAATTATTTATATGAGCAATTGAAAGTAACTTTACAATCTAATGATAAGCAAAAAGTTTTAGAGCTTGTTAGAGATATTCAGGCCCTAGATGACGAACCTAAAGAGTCTATATATTACAATGCGTTATATAGTTTGATTATAATTGGTTGTTATGAGGAAGTTGCTGTGATAATGCATTCTATTAAAATTACGAATCAAAATAAAGAATTAATAAGAATATTAAAGCGTGCTATTGATGAATATAAAACTTTTTCTTCTTTAGGTCAGGAAGGACAATCTGTATATCTAGAAGCAAAAAGTGTTGGTAAAATGAATTTCCATGATGGTAAATATATGGAAGCATATGATACATTTCGTAATGCTTTTCTTCGAACGAATCTTATTATATTCAAATATTATTTGGGTAAAGTAACATTTTCAATGGGACAATATGATAAAGCAGAAGAATATTTGTTGGAATATGTTCAAAGTGGATCTACTAAAGTATCTAAAGCTTATGTATTGCTTGCAGAAATTGAAAAATGTAGACAAAATGATAGAAGTAAATATTGGCGAAAAGCAAATCAGTATTTTCCATTATATACAAAAACAATGTTAAACGGTAGTCCAGATAACTTTGGAACTTTGCAACTGCGACTAGGCACAAATGTACAAAAAAATAGTGATTAAATCACTATTTTTTTTGGCTTTAAAGAGAAAAAAAACATAAAGCAACATACTTTATGAAATAGAATTATTTAATAGAAAATATATGGTTTTTATTTTTCTGCCCATTTAATTTTATATAT
>CAKOLG010000018.1 GCA_934096175.1 uncultured Bacilli bacterium | reverse complement strand
TATAAAAATAATAAACGCTTTACTTGATAATGGTGCCCTAAAAGCAGAAACTTTATTGGCAAATCCACAATTAATGAACCAATCATTTAAAATAATTTTAACTAACTATGAAATTTTAAAACCATTTACTGATTTTAATAATATTCATTATGAAGATAATATTTTAACAATAAATCCAACTTCATTAAAAAATATTTTAAGTGTTTTAGCAGAATACAATTTAACAAAAAATAATTATATATTTTTACTATGTCATTATTGTTATTTAAATATATATGATTTAATGCTCGAAAATGAAATTCCTTTATATTTATTTATAAGTATTTGTCATACCAAAAATCCAATTCAAACTTTAAGACGAATTATTTATTGCAAAGAAGTTGGTTCTGAATTTGAAACCCAAACTCATACTCTTCGTCGTTTTGTTACTGATGAAACAAAATTTGTATGTGATGATGAAACTTTATGTAAATACTATCCTGACTTTAGTGCCTTAAGATTACCAAAGATAGATGGTGAAAAAATTTCGAGTATCAAAGAAGATCAATTTGTTAAGATGTTAGAACAAAAATACCGTATTGAAGATTGTTATTTTATTGGTGATGCCATAGTATCAAGACCTAAATTTTTAAAAAAATATCAAGCCATTAAAGATAACAATAACCTTAACAATCAAACTTTAATATCAAGTTTCTTAGACGATTCCATCGCCTCTGAAGCAAATTATTTTAGTATTATAAGTGAATTAGACATAGAAAAAAGCTATTTATTATAGCTTTTTTTTATAATACTCATATAATTCTTTAAACCTATTAAAGTGAATAATTTCTCTTTGTCTTAAAAATAACAATGGGCCAATTATATCTTCATCATTTGCTAAATTAATTAAATATTCATAAGTCGCACGTGCTTTTTGTTCTGCCGCCATATCTTCAAAAAGATCAGCTATATAATTGCCTGTTGACTGAAAAGTAGCTGCACTAAAAGGATTGCCACTTGCATCAATTGGATAAACACCTGTTCCATGATCGACATAATAAGCTCCTAATCCAGCTTCCTCTAATTCCTTTAAAGTTGCCCCTTTTGTTAATTGTTTATACATTGTTCCAATCATTTCGCAATGTCCAAGTTCTTCACAAGCGATATCATTTAATAAACTTCTACCACGATCATCTGGCATATTGAACTTATGACTAAAATATCTTAAGGCAGCTCCTAACTCGCCATCCGGTCCACCAAGCTGCGTCATAATATATTTTGCCATTTTTAAATTTTTTCTTTTTATATTAATTGGATAATTTAACTTTTTCACATACTTATACATCAAAAGTTCCTCCTTCAAAAGGCCATTTTCCTTTATACCACATATATGAATCATAATCACTATCATTAAGTTCCAATGGTCCATATTGCTTTTCATATAAATCAATCATTCTTCGCTCTTCTTCCGTATAAGCTCTAAATAATTTATAAACTTGCATATTTTCTGGGTAAATATCTAAATACAAAGATAAATCATTAATTGCAAAATCTAATTCATAAATTTTTAATAACAATCGACTTTTTTCGTCATTAGCTACTAAAGGTTGTACCTTATAATCTTTATATCCTACATATTCATTTTTAAACATGTTTCCATAAACAAGTCCATCTTGTGCGTCAAATAGATTGACATTTTGTTTACTTCCTTCAAAAAAAATATCTTCAAAAAACATAATAAATCCTCCTAAAATATCGTATGTATACATAAAAAAAATACATAATTAAAACACCCATACAAATAGCTTTTGCATTAAAAATGATTATGTGATAAAATAATTACAGAAAGGTACGATGCTATGACTAATATAAAAAACGAACGTTTCATTCCAGTAAAAAATTATCTTATATCAGCTGGGATAGTTGTAGTAATTATTGCTCTTGCTTGGTATGCTTTTGCATGGTATAGGGTATTTAAAGAAAATAAAGTATCAACATCATACTTAGTAAAAGAAAAAATAATTTCTAAAGAAATAACTGATTTAAACGAAATAACAGATGTATTTTCGGAAGTTCCAACATCATATTTTGTTTACATAAGTTATACTGGTAATGAAGTTATTTATAATATGGAAAAAGATTTACAATCAATTATTAACGAATATAACTTAAATGATTCAATCTATTACATAAATGTAACTTCAATAAAAGACGAAGATGATTGTATAGACAAAATCAATAAAGCTTTAGCTTTAGATGATAAAAAAGTAACAAGTATTCCTACTATTATATATTATAATAATGGTAAACCAGTTGACATTATTACTCGAAGTGATGATAATATAATCAATACAGGTGATTTTCAAAAAATGCTTGATGTAAATCATATAGAAAAATAGACCTTAAGGTCTTTTTTAATGAGGAGTTTTTATGATAAATGTTGTTTTATTTGAACCAGAAATTCCTGGTAATACCGGTAACATAATGAGAACGTGTGTAGCAACAAACACAATGTTACATTTAATTAAACCATTAGGTTTTTCTTTAGAAGAAAAATATATAAGAAGGAGTGGAGTAAATTATATTGATAATTGCCACTACGAGGTTTATGAAAATTGGCAAGACTTTATTTCCAAAAACGAAGGAACATTCTATTTTTTAACAAGATACGGACATAAACCACACACTTCCTTTGATTACAGTAATTCTGAAGAAAATATCTATTTTGTCTTTGGTAAAGAATCAACAGGTATACCACCTAAAATTCTAAAACATTATATTAATCAGTGCATGCGAATGCCAATGACCGATAAAGTTAGAGCTTTAAATCTATCTAATACAGTTGCCATCATGGTTTATGAAGCTTTAAGACAGCAAAACTTTAATGACTTATTACGTGATGAACCTCACAAAAGTAAAACATTCATTGAAGATTTTACTGATGAACAATCATAATACTATGATAAAATGTAACAGGTGATACTATGAATTGTAAATACTGTGGCGCTGCTTTACCTACAAAAGGTATAGTCTGCCCGAATTGCGGTAAAGTAATTCCTGTAAGTCAGCAAAAACAAATGCATGACATCTTAGATCCTAAATGGAATGAATACCGCAATCAAAATACTGCATTATATAAATCAGAATCAAACAATGCAGATACAAAAATTGGTAAAATATTTATTATAATAATATTAATTATAATAGGCATAATAATAATAGCTATAATTAAAGGAATGGGATAATATGGAATTACCTTTTTTGTGTCTAAAAATATTTTTTGCTAGGATAGTCGACGTTTCTATGGGAACAACAAGAACAATATACAGTGTCAGAGGTAAAACGCTAATTGCTGGTTTAATTGCTTTTTTTGAAGTTTGCATATGGTTTGTCATCGTCAGAGAAGCTCTAAATACTGATAGCAAAAGCCTTTGGGTAATGATTTCATACGCTGGCGGATATGCAACCGGGACAATTATTGGCACATTTATTTCTAAAAAATTTATTAACTCTTTAATTAGTGTTGAAGTAATTACAAGCAAAGCTACCAAACAATCTATCGACTTAATAAGAAAAGCAGGTTATGGAATCTCAGTAGTTGATACTGTTGAAAATTATAAAGAAGACGCAAAAAAGAAAATTTTATTTATTACTCTTAATAGTCGCAACTTAGAACTGTTAAAAAAAACAATTAACGACTTCGATGCTAACGCTTTTATCGTAGTCAACGAATCTAAAGTAGTCCACAATGGATTTATAAAGTAATAAAACATGATTTGATAATCATGTTTTTTTTGACAAAAAAGTGTTAAAAATGCCAAATAACCTTTGTTTATAAGTAAAATTATTATATAATCAAATTAAGATAAGTAAAGCAGTAGACAAAACTTTACATAGAGGAGAGTTAAAATGGAAGTACAATTTAGAATTGCAAATATTAATGATTTAGAAGGGATTATTAAACTTTGTAACGAATGCTTTGAAGAGCAAACAAGCATGGAATATGCTAGAAAAATTTATAACGAAAGTATAAATGATAAAAATCAAATTTATTTAGTAGGAACTATAAATGGTCAAATAATCGCCCATACTAAAATAACCGTAATCCCTACAATTTATGAAAAAATGAATACTTACGCTATTTTGAATCACGTTTGTGTTAAACCAGAATATCGTAGACATAATATAGCAACAAAAATGTTAAAAGAATGTGAAAGAATCTCTAAAGAAAATAATTGTGTAGCGATGGAATTATGGTCAAACAATTTCCGTCAACCTGCTCATGAATGTTATAAAAACTTTGGTTTTGTTGTAAATGACGCTAAATTCTTTTCTAAAGCTATATAGAGGTGTTAAGAAGTATGAAAATATCAAATGTTTATATTGGTGGTTGGTTTCAAAGAACCATGCTTCAATTATCTGAAATATATGATTTCTTAAGAGATTGCAAAACGCAACTTGCCTTAGATCACGATAAACTAGATGAATACCGTAAGAATCTTCAAATAGGTAGAGTTGACTATGGTGTTGCTGGTGAAGAATACGTTGAATTTACAACTGCCTTAAATATCAAAGTAAAAATATTTGAAGATGGTCTTATCGTTATAAATAATGATAAAGTATCTGAAGACACTTTATTTGCTGATTTAGATCATGTTACAGATTATTATGAAAAAAAATTATCACCTGCTTTTAATTACTTATTTAGTCTTGGTGCACCTGTACCTAAAGAATTAGCAAATATTGAAAATGTCTATCCTTATTTTATAGTATGTAATAATGCCACAAAGGAAGAAATTTCAGATCTTTTATCTAGAACTGAAAAACAAAAATATTTTGAATTTAACAATGAAAAATATGATGTAATAAGAGGGGACAAATATTACTTTATCAACAACAAAAAGCAATCTCGTGAGAAAATAGAACGATATATTGAAGAGCAAGTATTTATTCGTGAATTTAAAGGTCAATTACATCGTTACCTAAATATCCATCGTATAATTTGGGAAAAAATTGATCAAGTTAAAGAAAATGTTAACGTTAAAGGTTCAGAAATTGTTAAATTCACGTCTAAACTAGAGGGTTATGCTAAAACAATCAATCTTATTGACGGTCGTATAAACCAAATGAGTACATATATAGGTACTAGAGAAAAAATTGCTAAAAGTGATAAAGAACTTACAGAATTTCTAGCAATTTCAGGGTATCGTTACGAAACTTTGAAAGATACCTTAGATTACATTAAATACTTATGGGATATGACACAAAATTACGTCTCATCTGCCCAAAAATTATTTGAAGGATTAAAAGCTGATGTTACAAGCAAATCTGTTGACAGTTTAACTATCGTAACATCAATGAGTGCTGGAGCTTCAATTATTGGTTTACTTACTGAAACTGCACCAGATTTTTCGATATTTGGGATAATTTACTTCTTTATATTAGCTTTATTAGGATGGTTTTCTACAAAAATACTTGGTGCTATCTCTAATCACCGTAAATACGAAGTATCTGATGTTGAATACATAGACATCGAAAAACAATAAAATGAAAAGATACTTTAACATTTTTAAAACCCTAATTCAAATAGCTAATAAAAAAATGTGGATTATTATTCAAATGTTCATTAGTTCCTGCTTAAATAATATTTCTAGTTTATTACCACCTATTGCAACATCAGGCATAATTGCTATGGTAACAGCCAATAACTTTAACGGTATTTGGATATATGTTCTTATGTATGCTATATTTTATACAATTTATTTTTCTACATTACATTGGAACTATTATACTTATACAATTTTAGCCGACTATTACCATTTAGAAGTACAAAAAATGTTATTTGAACATGTAGCAAATAATGATGTTATATTTGAAAAAATTTCCAAAGGTAAAATTATCGAAACCTGTAGCGATGATATACGTTACTTAGTTGACGTTGTTGATTGTGTCGTTAAAGCTAGCATGAGTATTGTAAAATTACTCATTATCTTCATGATTTTTATGTATTACAACATTATTGTTGCCACAATTGTTCTTGTTTTAGATTTAATATATTTAAAATTAATGAATAATAATTCAAAAAAAGTTTCTAAATACTATGAAGGTACACGAAAATATGAAGACAAAATAATCGATACCTTAAACCAAATGTTGACAAACTTAAAACAAGTAAAAACCTTAAACTTAATGCCTAAACTTAATCTTAATCTTGATAAAACTAGAAAAAGATGGAAGGAACAATATAAAGGCAAAAGAGACCATATGACTATTAGATATAGTAAAATACCAATCATTGTTTATACTGGGAAAATACTATTATATATATTTTTAGCTTACTTAGTAGTTAATGGTAAAATGACTCTTGATAAATTAGTATTATTAATTAGTTATTTTGAAATGACTATTACTTGTACTGATTCAATGTTAGATAACTTATTAAATCTAAGCAATTATGGAGTAAGAGTAAATAGAATAAAAACTATTCTTGATTACAGTCCACAAAAAAGCATAGATTTTGGTAACATAGATAATGATTACATTAATGGCTTAGTTACCTTTAAAGATGTAAGTTATGAAATAAAAAATAAAACTATTCTAAACAATGTAAGCTTTAAAATTTATCCTAATAAAATAAATGCAGTCATTGGTCATAGTGGTAGTGGTAAAACTACAATCATAAATTTATTATATCGTTTAAATAGAGTTAAATCAGGTCATATTTTAATAGATAATGAAAATATTTATAATTATTCTAAAGAAGTATATTCATCAAATGTATCTGGAATATTTCAAAAACCATTTGTTTTTGAAATGAGCATAAAAGATAATTTATCGTTAGTTGATTCTAATTTTCAAAATCAAATTGAAGCCTGTAAAAGAGTCGGAATTCACGATTTTATAGAAACATTACCTAGAGGATATAATACTGTCATTGGTGAAGACCAACATCTTTTAACTGAAGGTCAAAAACAACTGTTAGCGATTGCTAGGTCCCTTCTTTCGCGAGCTGAAATATTGCTATTAGACGAAGTAACAAGTAATATTGATAACAATACAACTACTCAAATAGCGCAAATTTTACAAGATTTAAAAAATGATCACACGATTTTATTAGTTACTCATAAACCAGAAATGATGGATATTGCTGACCGTGTGATTGTTATGGATCATGGTAAAGTTGTAGCACAAGGCGAAAACAAAGAAGTTTATGAAAAATGCGAATTATATCGTGAACTTAAAAATAGAACTTTTGCTAGTATTAGTATAAATGAGTAAAAACTTAGTTTTAGTTGCATAATTTATAAAATATGTTATAATTTAATTACAGATTTAAGTGGGCGTAATATCCCACTTTTATTATTATTTTAAGAGGTGAATTATGAATAAGGTATTAGACGAAATAAAAAATGCAATTTTAGAACCAATGAAAAAAATGGAAATAATAGTTGATTCTGTAACATATGAAACAGAGGGTAACTATAATTTTCTTAGAATTGAATTAGACAAAATAAATGGTATAGATTTAGATACCATTGTAGCTGCAACTGAAGTTATAAATCCCATCATAGATGAGTTAGATTTAATTGACGAATCTTATATCTTAGACATAATCAGTAAGGAAAAAGGTGAGTAAAATGGCAAGAAAGAAAAAAATTGTTGAAGAAACAGGACAAATTGATTCAGAAGCTTTTATTTTAGCAGTAAAAAACATTGTAAAAGAAAAAGGCATATCTGAAGATGTTGTATTTGAAGCAATGGAATTAGCTTTAGCTACAGCATATAAAAAGAATTTTGGCTCAAAAACTAACGTTAGAGTAGACATTAACCGTACTACAGGCGAAATAAAAGTTATGTCATACTTCGTAGTAGTACCAGAAATTGATGAAGGCGATATAATCATTGACGAAGAAGGCAATGAAATTGATGTTCCACCAGAAATCAATATCGATGCTCAAATCTTATTAGAAGATGCTCAAGAAATAGACCCAGATATAAAGGTTGGCGAACGCATCGAAAAAGAAGTAACTCCTGCCGACTTTGGTCGAGTTGCTGCTGGAACTGCCAAACAAGTTGTTATGCAAAAGATTAGAGAAGCTGAAAAAAATTCAATTATTGATGAATTTGCTGACAAACAAGATGAAATGTTGGTTGGAACTCTAGCTATGGAAGATGTTCGTAACTATTACGTTGAATTAGGCCGTACTAGAGGAATTTTACCTAAAACAGAAATTATTCCAGGTGAAGAATTAAAAATGGGTTCAAGTATTCGTGTATACGTTACCAAAGTTGAATCTAATACAAAAGGTCCTTTAATCCTTTTATCACGTAAACATTATGGTTTTGTTAAAAGATTATTTGAATCAGAGATTCCTGAATTAGCTGACGGAACTTTAGTTTTACACGCTGTTGCACGTGAAGCTGGCGTAAGAAGCAAAGTAGCTGTTGAATCAATTAATGAAAAAGTAGATGCAATAGGATCATGTATCGGTGAACGTGGTTCAAGAATTGCTTCAATCTTAAAAGAATTAAATGGTGAAAAAGTAGATATTGTTTTATACAGTAACGATCCAGCTGAATATATAAAGAATGCTTTAAGTCCTGCTAAAGATGCAATCGTTACAATAACTGATCCAATGAAAAAAGAAGCATTAGCTATTGTAAATGATGAAAACTTATCATTAGCTATTGGTAAAAAAGGTGTAAATATTAAACTTGCTTCTAAATTAACTAAATATAAAATTGAAGTTAAAACAATTAACCAAGTAAATGAAGAAGGAAATAACTAGAAAGTAGGGTAAAAATGAAAAAAATACCTGAAAGAACTTGTGTAGTAACCAAGGAAAAAACACAAAAAAAAGATTTATTAAGAATAGTGAAAGATAAAGAAGGAAATATTTCAGTTGATTTAACTGGTAAAGCTAATGGTCGTGGTGCCTACTTAAAAAAAGATATTGAAGTTATAAAAAAAGCTCAAAGTACCAAAATATTAGAAAAAGTTTTAGAAATTGAAATCCCAGACGATATCTATAAACAAATGATAGACATTGTAAAATAAGAAAGATAGAGGTGAGTTTTTATGATGAGTGTTAAAGAATATGCAAACGATACAAATCACTCTGTAGCAGAGATATTAAAAAAATGTAGTGAACTAGGAATAGATGTCAAAAACGGTAACGATGAATTATCTGAAGATGATATTATTATTTTAGATAACACTATTAATTTAATAAGTACTGATACAGATACAGATTTTGAAGAAGAAGATGCAATTGATGAAGTAGTAGAAGATTTAGTAGAATCAAATAACTTGGATAGAAACTTTGGTAATACCAATAAAAAACAAAAGTTAAAGAAGAAAAGTCAATTACAAAACTCAAAAGACGAATACATGTCAAAAAGAAAAGAAATGTATAAACACAAAGAAAAACTAATGAGTAATGTTGAAGAAAAAAATGTAGTTTTATATAAAGAAGGCATGTCAGTTCAAAATTTGGCAGATGCTTTAGGAGTAAATGGTACAGAAATTGTCAAAAAAGTTATGTCTTTAGGACTTATGTTAAGTCTTAGTAATCCAATCGATTATGAAACAGCTAGTATAATTACTCTTGAATATAATAAAACTTTAAAGAAAGAAGAAACTCAAGATATTTCTAATTTTGAAGAATTTGTTGCAACTGATCGCGAAGAAGATTTAGTACCTCGTCCAGCAGTTGTTACAATAATGGGTCATGTCGACCATGGAAAAACAACTTTACTTGATACAATCAGAAAAAGTAAAGTTGTTGATACTGAGTATGGTGGTATCACTCAAGCAATCGGTGCTTACCAAGTAGAAAAAAATGGTCAAAAAATAGCATTTATTGATACTCCTGGACATGCCGCATTTACTGAAATGCGAGCTCGTGGAGCTAGCATAACAGATATTGTAATTATTATTGTTGCGGCCGATGATGGAGTTATGCCCCAAACTGAAGAAGCAATTGACCATGCATTGGCGGCTAACGTTCCAATAATAGTTGCTGTAAATAAAATAGATAAACCAGATGCCAAACCTGAACGTATTAGAACTGAAATGGCTGAACATAACATTACTCCAGAGGAATGGGGTGGAACAGTTCCTTTCGTTAATATTTCTGCAAAAAGTGGAGAAGGAATTGACTTATTACTTGAAACAATAATTGCTACTGCTGAAATGCTAGAATTAAAAGCCAATCCCGCACGTTATGCAATGGGTACTGTTATTGAATCAAAAATGGATAAAAACATTGGTGGTGTCGCTTCATTACTAATTCAAAATGGTACATTACGTATTGGCGATCCGATCGTTGTTGGTAGTAGTTTTGGTAAAGTAAGAACCATGAAAGATGATACGGGTGCTTCTATTGTTGAAGCTGGTCCATCTACTCCAGTTGAAATAACAGGTTTATCATCAACTCCTAGTGCTGGAGATAAATTTATGGCCTTTGAAACTGAAAGTGAAGCCAAAGCTGTAGCTGAAAAAAGAAGCATCGCTGCTCGTGAAAACAAACTACAAAAACAAACTTTATCTCTAGACAACTTATTTGCTTCAATTAATTCAGACACTAAAGAAATTAACGTTGTTTTAAAAACTGACGTTAGAGGATCTGAAGAAGCCGTTAAAAATGCTTTAGAAAAAATTGACGTTGATGGTGTAAAAGTAAAAGTCATAAGAAGTGGTATTGGAACAATAACTGAAAGTGATGTTGTACTAGCTAATGCCTCAAATGCCATTGTTTTAGGTTTCTGTGTTAGTCCTTCTAATAGTACCAAAGAAATTGCTAAAGAATATGGTGTAGATATTAGACTTTATACAATAATATATAAATTAGTCGAAGAAATGGAAGCTGCTATGAAAGGTATGCTTGAACCAACTTATGAAGAAAAAATTATTGGTACAGCTGAAATTAGAAAATTATTTAAATTTTCTAAAGTCGGTAATATTGCTGGTTCTTATGTTCAAGAAGGAATTGTAAAAAACGGTGCCAAAGCTCGTTTAATAAGAGATGGCATAGTTATTACTGACACTAAAATTTCATCTTTACAAAGAGAAAAAGATCAAGTTAAAGAAGTTAAAAAAGGTTTTGAATGTGGTCTTACTTTAGACAATTATTCTGATATAAAAGTTGGCGATATTATTGAAGTATATGAAGAAATTGAGGTAAAAAGATGAACCAAATAAAACTCAAAAGAATAGGTTCTCAAATATCACAAGAGTTAAGTACTATTTGTGCTCAAGAAGCTCATGATTCTTTATTAAAAACAATAACTATAACTGGTGTTGTTGTAACAAACGATCTTGGTCTTGCTACAGTATACTTTACTTCATTTAAAGATCAAGATCATAAACAATTAGAACGTGAACTAAACGACGATACAGCCGGTTACCTACGAACAAAAATAGCTGATCGCATTGAAATAAGACATACACCAAAAATTAGATTTAAATATGATAATTCCGTAGCTTATGGCGATAACATCGAAAAAATTATAACTAAAATTCATGAAAAAGATAACCAATAAAAAATGTTAACAACTGTTAACATTTTTTTACATAAAGTATATTGCTTTAAGAAAACACATCTTAAAACCCAAATATCTTACTATAATAAATTATACAACTATAAAATATATTTGTAAATAGTAGTAACTTTCTTTAAAAATAGTCTTTTAAATAACTAAATCATAAAGCAATATACTTTATGATAGGAGTGAATACACTTATGGTTAAAAAAATTACCGAAATCGTATTTTTAGCAATCACATTATTGTGTACAATAAATTTAAGCATAACTTATTCTAAATATATGTTAAGTAAAAACATTAACGGAAGCATATATGTTCCTAAAGTAGATTATTGTATTAAAGAAGGTATAACAAGTCTTAGTGAATGCATGCTGATTATGGAAAATTATTCGCCGGATGCTGAATCTGCAAAATTATACATAAGTAGTAAAGGATCAGCTGATTCAAAAAATATTGCTCCCTTAATTACTTATTCCCAAAAAGAATCAATCCAAGAAAATAGTGAAAAAGTTTTCTCCATTTCTTCATCTTTTATAGCTTCTCCAACTTATAAATTTAATACTGAAACAGGTGGCTTTACTTTAACGAATGCTGTAACTATTTCTGAAATGTCAGATAAATATTTAAATTATTATTTTTGTTCAATACTTGATAGAACCACTTGCTATGATATATATCAAATACTAGACTATGATTTAATAAATAAGGGTGATTACAACATTATTAATATCACTAAAGCTAAATACCTTACATATAAAACTGCTAATTCTTTTGAATCAGAAATAGGTTTATATACTGCTCAAGATGAGTATGGAACATCATATTTTTACCGTGGTGCTGTAAAAAATAACTATGTTAATTTTGCTGGTTATAAATGGCGTATAATTAGACAAAATGGTGATGGAACTATCAGACTAATCTATTCTGGTCTTGAAAATAACTTATCAAACACTGGTGTTGATACAACAATTGGTACAGCACAGTATAATAAAAAATCTCATGATCACACTTATGGTGGATATATGTATAACGAAAACTTTTCCTTATTTGAAGATAAAAATATTGCAACATTTAGAAGTGTAACTGAAAACAGTAAATATTACTTTGCTGATTCTTATAGCTTCGATGAAAACACTCAATTATTTTCTTTAACAGGCAATTTTTTACAAGGAACTTGGAAAGCTAATTATCAAAACATTTTAAAAAATTATCCTTACACATGTTTATCAACAAATGCCAGTTTTAAGTGTAATTACATACTTAAAGCAGTAGAATATAAAGCCGCTAATACCATAAACGTAAATTATATTACATATGGATCCACAAACTATGAAGATACATTAATTAATAATAAAGATTCATCAATAAAACAAACATTAGATACTTGGTATATTGAAAATATTTTAAATAAAAAAGATTCAAATGGAGTTAGTTACGCCAACTACGTTACTGATAACATATTTTGTAATGATCGAAGCATATATCAAGGTCAGGGATTCAATCCAGGTATAACAACAGTGTACGGTTTTATTGGTCGCCAAACTAATATTTTAACTTGTCCTCAATTTGCAGATAAATTTAGTGTTGGTAATAGTGGTAATGGAGCTCTTACGTACCCAATTGGTTTAATAACCGCTGATGAAATAAATTTAGCAGGAGCTAAAAATCGTACAGTTAATAAAGAATTTTACTTATATAATGCGTTAGTAGATTGGACAATGACCCTTTATGATTATGCTAACTATAGAGGACTTAGTAGAATTACAGTTTTAAATACTAGTGGAACTTATGATGCAGTAAGTGTATCAACAAGTCGTTATGTTAGACCAGTAATAAATTTAAAATCCGATATCGAAATAACTGAGGGCGATGGTAGCATAAACAATCCTTATATTGTAACATTGAGATGATTAAATCATCTTTTTTAAATGAATTTGACACCAATAAAATTATTATATAAAATAAACACCAAATAAAAAGGAGTTTATACTATGGAAAGAAATACTAAAATTTTATTTGAATACTTTTTAAAAAAGTATGGAGATAAATATTCAAATTATGAAATAAGTTATTTAAAAGAAAACTTTGAAAGGGCATTAAAAAAATATATAACTGGTGATAATATCTTACAAGTTAGAAGTGAAATTGGTATAATAAATCCTCAAGGAGACTTCTACCAAGAAAATATTGACCGAATAAGAAAAAATTTTGACGTTAGTTGTAATATTTTAGACGTTGCAAGTGGCCGTCTACCAGCATTTGCCAATCGTATAGCCAAACTACAAATGAAACAACAACAAGGAACAATAACAATATGTGATCCTCGTTTAGTTATTGACAATCCTAAATATCCTAATATGACAATGACCAAAGAGCCTTTAACTGAAGACACTAATATTGACCAATATAGTATGATAACTTCAATCTTCCCTTGCGAAGCCTCAGAACTCACACTAAGAAGAGCTATTAAGGAAAATAAAGATTTTTATATCATTTTATGTGATTGCTCCAAAGAAGTTTATGAAAAATCTACTATTCGATTTGTCAGTGCGAACATATATCATAGATATTTAATAAAATTAGCTCAAACATTAATGACTAATTATCGTAGTGATGAGCTTGTAGTAGAATATCTTGATGAAAAATACGCACCAAGTGGTCCAATATTGTATAATAGAAAAAGGTGATTCTATGGATACAGGAATAATTATAGTAAATAAACCTCAAGATTTTACCTCTCGTGATGTAGTTAATAAAATTTCAAAAATTTTAAAAACAAAAAAAGTAGGCCATACAGGTACTCTTGATCCTCTTGCTACTGGCGTACTAGTTATTTGCGTAGGAAAAGCTACTAAACTTTGTGATATTTTAACTGCTGAATATAAAGAATATATTGCCACTATAAAACTCGGTATAAAAACAGATACATTAGACATAACAGGTAAAGTTATTGAAGAAAAAACTTTTAATGTTACAAAAGAGCAAATAAAAACTACTTTAGATTCCTTTTTAGGAACTAGTATCCAAACTGTTCCAATCTATTCTGCCGTTAAAGTTAAAGGTAAAAAATTATATGAATATGCCCGAAATAATGAACCTGTTGAGTTACCAAAACGTCAAATTACGATTAAAGATATAGCTTTACTTAATTTTAAAAAAGATGAGATAACTTTTAAAACAACGGTTTCTAAAGGTACTTACATTAGAGCTTTAATAGATGATATCTGTAAAAAAATGAAAACGGTCGGTTCTATGTCATCACTTACTAGAACCAAACAAGGAAACTTTATGATTGAAGATGCATATACTTTAGAACAAATTGAAAAAGGAAAATTTCAAATAATTCCCTTAGAAGCAGTTTTACAAAATTTTGAAAAAATAGATTTGGATCAAAAAGACTTTGAAAAAGTAAAAAATGGTGCTATCATAGATAAAAAATTTTCAGGTGATATTGCTTGCTTTTATTTTGAAAATAAAGTAATTGCTTTATATCAAACTTATGAAAAAAATAATAAACTAGCTAAACCATTAAAAATGTTTTAAAGTAAGAGGTGAAAAATAAAAATGAACAAATACCGACATTTAAACCCACCACCCCAAATTGAAGAAGGAACAGTTAACTTAACTTATGGTGTAGCATTTTTTGATAATGTCAAAGCTAAATCTCATGCTCCTAGTAGACCATTTATTAGTTTAATAAAATTAAGCGATGAGCAAATTCTTTCTTTGAAACTTAGCTCACATAACTCTGAAAGATTTTCTGACTATAAAATTTCACTTAAGAAATATGGTACTAGTGCAGTTATGTCTAAAAATTCCTATGTATCTACAAATTACCTATATAACCTAAATGCTTATGATTATATTAAAGCCGGTTTTAAATTAGACCAAAAAGACTTAATGATAATATACAGTAGAATAATAAGAATGTTTTGCATAAATGCTAGTGAAATAACTATAGACCAAGCTAAATTAATTTTTAAAAAATATATGGCAAATAGATTTGTTGGTATTGGTAGTGTTATTAGAATTCCTTACTTGGCAGAGCGCTTGTTTATTTATGAAAAAAATGAACAAGGGTATAAATGCTTAATTATGCATCAAACTGAACAGGATGATAGTCAAGATATGTTAAGAATTATGAAAGCACCAATATATATTAATTATGACGAAGAAATTTTTGTAGATAAAAATGAAATATTCTATGTTTATCAATCACGATCAGAAAAAGAATTAGTTAGATTAATTAGAGAAAGAAAATATTCTCAAGAAAAACGTAAAGATGCTTTATTTAGCAAAAAATTTACTTTAACTAATAAATAATTCTTGCTATCTTGATTAATTTAGAGTATACTAAACAAGAAAGTTTACCTTGGTTTGGATTAACTCCGCATCTATACTAAGATAAACGGTTATATAAATAAGGAGGAAATAATATGGCAATTAGTAAAGAAAGAAAAGCAGAAATTATTAAAACTTTTGGTAAAAATGAAAAAGATAGTGGAGCAACAGAAGTTCAAATAGCTATCCTTACAGAAGAAATTAATAATTTAACTGAACATTTAAAAACTCACATTCATGATTTCCATTCAAAAAGAGGACTTCAAATGATGGTTGGAAAAAGACGTAGTTTACTAGATTACTTAAAAGAAAATGATGTGGTAAGTTACAGAAAAACTATTGAAAAATTAGGAATCAGAAAGTAATAAAAGTAGGCACTTATTTTTAAGTGTCTTTTTTTAAGAAAAGAGGAAGTAAAAATGAGTAAAAAAATTTTTGAATATGACTTTTTAGGGAAAAAAATAATAATAGAAAATGGTGAATTAGCCAAACAAGCAAACGGTTCTGTTTTAGTAAGATACGGCGATACCGTAATATTGACAGCTGCCGTTATGGGCCACACACCAATTACTCAAGATTTTTTTCCATTAACAGTTTTATATCAAGAAAAACTATATTCTGTAGGTAAAATACCTGGCGGTTTTATTAAAAGAGAAGGACGTCCAACTGATCAAGCAACATTAACTGCTCGTTTAATTGATCGTCCAATTCGTCCCATGTTTGACGAAAATTTTAGAAACGAAGTTCAAGTTATCAACACAGTTTTATCAGTAGATCAAGATAATTCACCAGAAATGGCTGCATTGTTAGGTTCATCTCTAGCACTATGTATAAGTGATATTCCTTTTGATGGTCCAGTAGCTGGTGTTATTGTTGGAAAGATTGGAAAAGAATACATCATTAATCCAACTGTTGAACAAGCTGAGCAGTCAACAATACATTTAACAGTCGCAGGAACAAAAGACGCTATTTGTATGGTTGAAGCCGGTAGCAAAGAAGTATCAGAAAAAGAGATGTTACAAGCTCTTATGTTTGGTCATGAACACATTAAACAATTATGCGAATTTCAAGAAAAAATTATTAAAGAAATCGGTAAAGAAAAAGTAGAGGTTGAATTAGCCCATATCGATGAAACAATTGCTCAAGAAGTTAAAGAATTTGCAACTGATCGTATGTATGAAGCTTTATCATCAAATAAATCAAAATTAGAAAAATATGCTGACATTGATGCTGTAAAACAATCAACAATGGAAAATTTTGCTGAAATATATGGTGAAAACGAAAACTGTGATGAAATTTTAAATCAAGTAAAAAAAGTAGTTGACGGTGTTGAAGGTTCTGTTGTTCGTCGTATGATTACTGTTGATAAAAAAAGAACAGATGGTCGTGGAATGAAAGAAATTCGCCCATTATCAGCAAGTATTGATTTATTACCAAGAACTCATGGCTCAGCATTATTTACAAGAGGTGAAACTCAAAGTTTGGCAACTACAACCCTTGGTTCACTAGAAGAAAACCAAATCCTTGATGGACTAGGTTTAGAAGACTCTAAAAGATTTATGTTACATTACAACTTCCCACAGTTTTCCGTTGGTGAAGTTGGTCGATATGGCTCTCCAGGTCGCCGTGAAATAGGTCATGGAGCACTAGGCGAAAGAGCTTTACTTCAAGTAATGCCAGATGAAAAAGAATTCCCTTACACAGTACGTGTTGTTTCAGAAATTTTAGAATCAAATGGTTCGTCATCACAAGCAACTATCTGTGCTGGTTGCTTATCTCTAATGGCAGCTGGTGTGCCAATTAAAGCACCAGTAGCAGGCATTGCTATGGGACTTATTACTAGTGAAGATGGAAAAAAATATACAATCTTAACTGACATTCAAGGCTTAGAAGATCACATGGGAGATATGGACTTTAAGGTCGCTGGAACTAGAAAAGGTATAACAGCTTTACAAATGGATATTAAAATTAAAGGTGTAACTGAAAAAATCTTAAAAGAAGCCTTAGCTCAAGCAAAAGATGCGCGTTTAGAAATTCTTGATGTAATGGAATCCGTAATTTCTGAACCACGTAAAGAATTATCAAAATATGCCCCTAAAATTGAAACATTACACATTAATCCTGATAAGATTAAAGATGTAATTGGTAAAGGTGGCGAGATGATTACTAAAATAATCTTAGAATCATCTAATGTAAAATCAGTAAATGATATCAATGCTGTAAAAGTAGATTTACAAGATGATGGAACAGTTCTAATCTATCATCAAGATCAAGATATTATAAATAAAACAAAAGAAATGATTGAAAATGTTGCTCGTGAAGTTGAGGAAGGCAAAATCTATAACGGTAAAGTAACAAAAGTAGAGGACTTTGGCTGTTTCATTGAATTATGGCCAGGCTGTGAAGGTTTATGCCACGTTTCTCAACTAGCATGGGATAGAGTAGAAAAACCATCAGATTTATTTAAAGTCGGTGATGAAATTATTGTCAAAGCTGAAGGCTATGATAACCGCAATCGCTTAAATTTATCTCGCAAAGCAGCTTTACCAAAACCAGAAAAAAAAGAAGATAAACCTAAAAAAAATAAAAAAGAAACTTTAGAAAAATAAAATGTTTTCTAAAGTTGAACAGTTGTATTAAAGGATTGTAACTTGTAATTTACAGGTGACAGTCCTTTTTTTATTAAATATTGTTAATCATATAAAAACCTCGTTTATATATTTAAAAAAACGAGGTTATATTAAAATTTCTTATCTTTTATAACATGTCACATTCTGCGAATAATTATCGTTATAATAAGTACAAATACAATAGCCAGATGTACAATCGCTTGGACAAATTGCTAATTCACACATTTTCATATTTTGAGCTTTTTCAATAATACTATTACTAGTATTGTTATTTATAACATCATCATTATTATTATCATTCTTATCGTCACTATTATTATTATTATTATTATTATTATTATCTGAGTTACCATCATAATAATCATTTATATCATGATCTCTATCACCACTAATAGTTTCAAATAAGCTATTTAAAGGAGTTTTACTTATATAATTTTTAAAAGTAGTTTCTATATTATTAAACTCTTCAAATGTCAAATCTTTAGCGATTTTAACATTAACATTAGCAACTTCACTTGTCCAATCATTATTTAATTTTAAGTTAATATTTGTTTTATAATCATTAAAATTCAAGGCAAAAGTTAAAGAAACATTATAATTTTTTTGATTTAATATTCGATTATAATTTATCGCACCAGAAATGACTTCATTATTATTAGTTATAGAATAATCTAAAACTATTTTATTTTTTTCTAAAGCACTTATACTTAATGTAAAAACTTCTTGATCATTGTAAGTCCCTGTTACATTAACTTTATCTTTATCCTTAATTCCCAAAATTTTTAAAGAATTAGTTATTAAATCATTATTATAATTAGCTCCAATTTCAAAATTACCATCTTTATTATAATAATGTAAGTTATTATTTTTATTATCGCTAATTTCATATCCAACAACTGAAATATTATTACCATAAGTAAATATACTGAAAGAAAGAACATAATCATCAGGTAAACTCTCTAAAGTATTATCTAAATTTAATTCATATTTTTCATTTTTAAAATTATAAGTATAATTACCATTTAATAATGTTTTTACTTCATCTTCTGTAACACCAAGAACTTTAGTCAATATTTCTATAACTCTTGTATCATTAGTTAATTCATCAACTATATATTTTTTTGTACTAATTAATTTATCTTTATTTAACGTATATTTATTTCTTATTACTTTTAAAGCTTGGTTATTAATAGTTATACTTGCATCTTCTTTACTTAAATTATTAGTATCAATTGAATTTTTTAATAAATCACTAGTTTTATTAATTAAATACTTTAAATCTTCATTGTTAAAACGTTTTGAATCCGCAAATAGACTTGTTAAATTATTAAACAACTTTGTTGTTTGTTCATTCTCTAAATTACCATATCTAATTAAATTACGATAAGTAGAATACCTAGTATAATGTTCACCATTTTTGATGTAATAGTATTGATTATACTTATTTTTATATTCATCTTCAATTCCATAGCCCATCTCTAATAACTTACTATCTGCATCAATTCCTAATCGTCCGCTATATGTATAACCAGAAAAATCTTTTAATGATTCAATATCTGTTTCAATTTCAAATTCCAAATCTAAGATCTGTTTATCATGAATGTTTTCATCAACAAAATTTATCAATTCACTTGAAACTTGTGAAATTGCTGTATCAAATAACTTTTTGGGATCATTTAAAATATTTTTAACAACCAAAGGATATATTACAAAATATCCTACGCTTCCAAGTATAATAAGTACAATAAGTACAATACTAACACCAATCCAAGGATTTTTCTTCTTTTTTAAAGGCGCACTAGATGCCACAAAACCTATCTTTGTAGAATCGACTGGAATCGAAGGCGCAATAACTCCATTAGAATTCTTTGGTATTTCATTAACTAAAGTTTTATTATCCTTTACAACATCGTTATTCATTACGGACTGGTTATTGATTGGCGTAATATCATTTGCATTATTTAAATCAGTTACTGGTGCTGAATATGCATTCTGATTATTTTCTAATGTTTCAATATTTTGATTATCCGTTGTAAATTCATTTAATGATTCAACTTCTTCTTCAATAAATTCCAATTTTTCAGGATTACTATTCAAGAGCGTTTCATTAGAATTACTAGTTGTATTTAAACCATTATTTTCATTATTCATTAACTAATCCCTCTATTCTTTATCAATTATATCATATTATTACGTAAAAAACATAAAAAGAAAAGTCATTAAAAACCATTAATGACCTTTTTTAAGTTTTCAATAAATAAACTAAAGAAAGAATGCTTTTCAATAGCTTCAGTAACTGTTAACCCAACTTTTTTTACAACTTTTCCCGAATTATCTACAACCTCAATTTCCCCAACAACATCACCTTTATTAACTGGTGCTACTACTTTAAATTTAGAAATATTATAAGTATATTCTTTTTTCTCATTTTGTTTAATTAAATCGGTTACATTTTCAACTGGTACTAAATTAGCAGTATTTTGTTTGCCTTTTTTTATATTAATTGAATCAACAATATCTTCTGTTTTTAATATTGTATTAAGTTTATAAGTATTAAAAGCATAATTAAGTAATGACGTTGTATCAGCACTTCTGTGTTCAGAAGTATCAACTCCCATTACAACAGTTATAAATCTAATACCATTTTTTAAAGCGGTAGCAGTAAGACAGTAACCAGCAGTACCAGTATAACCAGTTTTTAACCCATCAACACCACTATAAAATCTCACTAATTTATTAGTATTTACTAACCACGTTTTAGTACCATCTGGCTTAACTAAATAATCTTCATATAAAGAAGTATAATTTAATATTTTATCATGTTTTAATAACTCACGCGCAATTTGTGCCATATCATATGCACTAGAATAATGATCATCTGCATCTAGGCCATGAACATTAACAAAATGAGTATTTTCTAAACCTAAATCAGCAGCTTTCTGATTCATCATATTAACAAATTCATCGGTTGTTCCACCAATATATTCCGCCATCGCCACCGCTGCATCATTGCCACTTGCAATTGCAATACCTTTGATTAATTGCTCAACTTCAATTTCCATATTTTCTTGTAAAAAAACTTGACTACCGCCCATACTTGCTGAGTTTTTACTTATTAAAACCTTATCTTCTAAACTTATTTTACCGTCATCGATCGCTTCCATAATTAATAACATTGTCATTAATTTAGTCATTGATGCTGGTGGCCTACGTTCATGCATGTTTTTATCATAAAGAACTGTATTTGTTGTTGGTTCAATCAAAATTGCACTTTGTGCATATTGAGACAGTTCATTAGCATTTACAATTTTTATAAAAAAAATTGAAGCAAATAAAAAAATAATAACTTTTTTCAAATCTAATCACCTTAGTAAAAAATATGAAGTCATAAAAAAAATATTACTTTTATATATTAAATTATGTGTTATAATGTTAACATAGAAAGAGGTTATATGTTTATATGAAAAATGAAGTAAATGAAAATGCTTCTTCTGTTGAAAATAATACAAACGGTTTGAATACATCAATGCCAAATACAGAACTAAATCCAATAAGTAACGTTGATGTACCAAGCCCTACAAATTTTGTCACAGAAGGGCAACCAGCTGAACCAGCAGTAAATACTGAAATAGCTAGTCAAAGTGCTAATCCAGCTCCTTCTCCAGTTATGCCAAGTAACCTTCCAAATTCAACTGGTGGGCTCATGGCAAAGCTTACTAGCATTGGCGTAGTACCAATTGTAGTAGCTGCTGCAGCTATCGTTTTAATAATTGCCGGAATATCTGTAAAAACAGTATCATCAAGCCCAAAAGCAGTATTCAAAAATGCAATTAATAAGACATACAAAGAAGTAAATAATTACTTAAAAGAATATGATGATGCCAAAGAAAAATTTAGCTTAGATGAAAAAGCTCTAGATTTCACAGGTGACATCAAATTTGAAACTAATATGAAAGAATTTAGTAGTAAAGACTTTAATATTAGTGATTACAAAATAGGGTTTGATTTAGGAATAGATCCTAAAAAAGAAAATATACAATTAGGTGGATCATTAAATGGTAGTAATGCTTCTCTAGATGCAAAATTATATCTTTCAAACGAAAAGATCTATTTAACAAGTACAGTTTTAAAAGATCCAGTAGACATTACAGAACTTGCTTCTGGAATAGGAATAAATCTAAGTGATTTAAGTACTTACTATGAACAATTTAGCAAATCAGCTAAAATTGATACAGCAGACTATGAATATGTTATAAAAACTTTTAAAAATGCTTTAATTAAAACTCTAGACTCTAAAAAAATGAAAAAATCTAGCGGTAAATTTGAAGTAAATGGTAAAAACATTTCTGCAACTAAAATTAGTTATGAATTAGATGAAGATACTATTAGAGAAACTATTAAATCAATTTGTGAAGAATTATTAGAAAATGATGAATTTATTAGCAAAGTATCAAAAATGTTTGATATTGATAAAAATGATTTAAAAGATGGTATTAAACAATTAAAATCATCTGCTAAAGATATCGATTTAAAAGATTCTATTTTCTTAAACATTTATATTAAAGGTTTATTAAATGATATAGTTGGCGTTAGTATCGAAATTGATGATGATGAATACGTTTCATTTTATAAAGATAAAAACAATATTGAATTTATTGTTGATAATCACGTAAAAGAAGATTCATATTACTCATCAAAAATAAAATTAATTGTTACAGCTGTCGAAGAAAATAAAGAAACTTCTGTAACTGTTAAATATAATGGCGAAAAATATGCTACTCTAACAATTCGTGAGATGAAAAAAGAAAAAATCGATTTAGATTATAATATCTCAATCCCTAACAAAGATACATACAAAGGAACTATCTATGTAACTTGTGATGAGAAAAAAGATACTATTACTGGTGAATATAAATTCAAAGTATCAAAAGATGATGAGTATGTAAATGTTTCTGGAACTTATACATTTGCTGCTAAAGATTCTTTAGATTCAATTAATAGCGAAAAAGCCATTAAAGTTGAAGATATTGATTTTAGTGAATTAAAAGACAATATTAATAATAAAATCAAAGAAGATAAAACATTAAGTTCTTTAATCGATGATAAAATCGATGATATAGAAAAATCATCTTTAGATTTAAACTCAGTTGGTATGGTAGAAGTTACTGAAAAAGAAGCTATTGCTAAATTAAAAAATGAAAAAGCTACTGTCTTATATGTTGGTAAAAAATATTACACATATTCTGAAAGTGATGCTAGATCTATATTAACAAATTTAACAGACTTCCAATCAAGTTTGGATTTCTACAGTTTCTATTTAGATTCTGATGATGCAACTACCGAATTCTTTACAGAAGTAAAAGATGTTCCATCAACTTGTGAAACTGCAACTAAAACAGATGAGACCGAAAAAAAGGATGAAACTGAAGAAGCAGATAATACAACAGATAATACTGAAGATACTACAAAAACTTGTGCAGACGTACCAGTTATATATCTTATAAAAGATGGTAAAGTAGTAAAAGCAATCAAAGGCGGTACAACTGAAAAAGAATTAGAAGATGCTTTAGCTGAAATTGGTATTAAATAAAGATTGCGTTTGCAATCTTTTTTTCAGAGTGTAGACAAACCCCTAGATTTTTTTCTAGAGGTTTTCTTATGAATAAATTTTTTACGATATTTTTTAATAT
>CAKOLG010000017.1 GCA_934096175.1 uncultured Bacilli bacterium | reverse complement strand
TTGCTGAAAACTTTTGCCTTCCAAATACAACTTAAATATTCTTTCAATAACAGGTTTAGTTGTTTCATCAACAATAGTTTTTTTATTACCATCTTTCTTATATCCTAGTGGGGCAGGACCTGGCAAATGACTTGACTTAATTGCTCCATTAAGTCCAAATTTAGTTCTTTCCGATACAATTTCAATTTCTAACTGTGATAAAACTGTTAACATTCTTACAAAGAATCTTCCGTTAGCAGTAGAAGTATTAACATCATCTCTATCACATACTAAATAACAATTATATTTTTCTAACTCTAGTATAAGTTCTTCTAAATCGCGAACAGAACGAGTAACTCTATCTAGTTTGTAGGCTACAATATAATTAATTTTTCCATCTCTCATATCTTGTAGCATTTCTTGAAATGCTGGTCTATGTTCCATATCTTTAGCAGATATTCCTGCATCTTCATAGACTTTAAATACTTCATATTCTTTAAATGCACAGAGTTGTAATAACTTTTCTTTTTGTTCTCCTAACGAAAACCCTTCTCGCGCTTGATCTTCTGTCGAAACACGAATATAAACTGCGGCAATTTTCCTTTCATTATTCATAATATTTCCTCCTTTTCTTTTAATGAAAGGCACCAAAAAAGGTGTCACATAACAAGGACACCTTAACTAACATATTAATTTATTTACACGACAAAATAAACCAATATTGTGGGAGTATATAAACTCTCAATTAATTAATGCCTTGCTATGTACTCTGATAAATCAGCAATAGGGATTTTCTTCTTTAAATTCCCAATATAAAAATGTTTTTGTTCATTGAAGAATAAATATAGTGTATCTCCAATAATTACTTTGTGTGGCTCAACATACGCTAGATTAGTATGTTCCACAATTCTTAGGTGACCCTCAATAATCTGGTAGGGTCTGTTATTAAATTTGCAAGACCAATTAATTTTGGCTTTGAGTTCATCACTCATATTGATTTTCTTTTTAATTATTTTAATCATATCACACCACACCTTTCTTTGCAAACGCACAAAAAAATCAATCTTTTCAGATTGATTTAATCAATAACGTCACATTGGTGCGACGATTTTACCTTATGGAGCAAGTGAGGAGAATCGAACTCCCATCTCGACCTTGGCAAGGTTGTATACTAACCATTGTACTACACCTGCATGTAAGAAGATAATATCAAAAAAAAATAGAAAATTCAAGTGTAAATTTAAAAAAGTAAGAATATTGTATTTAAGTTATATTATATGATATAATTGATGCATGTAAGAAGGGATTAATTTGAAAAATAAAATAATTAATATTCTTAAAAAAGTAAGAAAAGCAATATCTGAATATTTGTCTACAAATAGATTGTTTTTATCTTTTGTAATATTTGCATTAATAGAAACGGTTTTATTAAGAAATTTTACCTTAAAAAATACATTTGATTATAAGCCTTTTATATGTGATTTGGCGTTATTAATAATAATAGGAGCTTTTGGTTATTTCTTTAAACCTAAGAAACAGTTTAATTATTTTTTTGTATGGATGATTATTATAACTGTTATTTGTGTTGTAAATTCAATTTATTATGTTTTTTATACTTCATATGCTTCATTTAGTTTATTAGCAGAGTTAGGTTTGGTAGGAGAAGTAGGTGATTCCTTAATTGAAAAATTTAGAGTAATAGATTTTATTTATTTATTGTTTCCATTTATTTATTATTTAATTCATACATCTTTAAAAAAAGGAACATATTATCATTTTGTAAGTAAAGTAGAAAATAGTAAAAAGATGTTTGGTGCAACTGTATTAGCTGGTGTTATAGTTTTAACGTTTACTTTAGTTAATATAACTGGAACTGATGCTAGTAGGTTAGTTAAACAGTGGAATAGAGAATATATAGTTGCTAGGTTTGGTATTTTGTTATATCAAGGAAATGATTTGGTACAAAGTTTGACACCAAAAATTAATTCTTTGTTTGGATATGATGAAGCTGCCAAAAACTTTAAAGAATTTTTTAGTAATAAATTTAAAGAAGAGAAAAAAGATAATGAGTATACTGGTGTTTTGGATGGCATGAATGTTATTTTTATCCATATGGAAAGTATTCAAAATTATTTGGTAGATATGAAAGTTAATGGTGAAGAAATTACACCAACAATAAATAAGTTGGCTAAAGAGGGAATGTATTTTGATAATTTCTTTCCACAAATAAGTGTAGGTACTAGTAGTGATACAGAGTTTACTTTAAATACTTCTTTGATGCCAGCAATAAGTGGAACTGTGTTTGTTGGTTATTATAATAGAAGTTATGTTTCAATACCAAAATTATTAAAGGAAAAAGGTTATTATACTTTTAGTGCGCATGGTAACGGTGCTTCAATGTGGAATAGAAGTAAGATGCATCCAAGTTTAGGGTATGATGAAATGATTTTTAAAGATAGTTTTGATGTTAATGCAGAGAATAGTGTTGGACTTGGATTAAGTGATGTTTCTTTCTTTGAACAATTGCAAAGTAAGTTAGAAAAAATTGAAAGTGAACATAGTAATTATATGGGAACATTAATTCAAATGTCTAATCATTCGCCTTATGCTGAAACTGATAAAAATCCTGATTTATATAATTATTTTGGGGCTTTAAATTTAACTAATACTTATACAAAAGTTAATGAAAAAACTGGGGCAACAGAAACTGTTACAGATGATTATTTAAAAGGAACTAGTTTGGGAAGTTATTTGATAAGTGCACATTATGCTGATAAAGCTTTAGGAACATTTTTTGATTATGTTAATAATAGTGATTATTATGAAAATACAGTCTTTGTATTATATGGTGATCATGATGCTAGATTAGAAAAGTCAGAATATCAATATTATTATAATTATGATGTTAATACAGGAACTGTACGTCAAAGTGGAGATGAAGGTTATGTTGAGTACGATAATATATCTCATGAACTTAATAAAAGAACACCTTTAATTATTTGGACTAAAAATAAGAAAGTAGCTAAAAAGATTAATGTTAAAAATAGTAATGTTATGGGAATGTATGATATATTACCTACATTGGGAAATATGATGAATTTTGAAAATCCATATGCTTTAGGACATGATATTTATGATATTGGTGAAGATAATGTAGTAATATTTCCAAGTGGTAATTTTGTTACTAATAAGGTTTATTATAATAATACGACTGAAACGTCTAGAATATTATCTGGTAAGGGCCAGAATGGTAATGATATTATAGATATTAAAGGTGATTATATTGAAAAATTAAAACATTATACAGAAGAAAGATTGACAGTTTCTAATGATATAGTTGTTCATGATTTGATATTAAAAGAAAAAGATAATATACCGGTAGTAAAAGAAAGTGAGGCATCTTAGGTGGCAAGAGTTGTACAAACTGAAAAAGTGAAAAAAGGTAAAAAAAATAAAATATTAATTATTGTTGGAATTATATTGGTTTTGGTTGTAGCTTCTTTACTACTATATAAATTTTTCTTTAAAAAGGGAGAAAGTAGAACAAGAATTGAAGTTAAGGTTTTGGATAGTATGGAAGAATATGGTTATTCTTTAAGTGATAATGATAGTAAATTTTATAAACAGGAATATGATACTCTTAAAAGTATCTTAAAGGATAATCAGGTTGATCAAAGTAAATATGTAGAACAAGTTGCTAAGATGTTTGTTATTGATTTATATACTATTAAAACTAAGATTAATAAATATGATATAGGTGGTTCTGATTATTATTATAGAGATAAAAAAGGAATGTATGAGCAAAAAGTAATAGATACTTTATATTCAACTTTATTAGATAATACTTATGGAGATAGAGTTCAAGAATTACCACAAGTTAAAAGTATTGAGGTTATTTCTAATGAAGGCATTATTTATAAATTAGGAAATAAAAATTCAGAATGTTATCAAATTAAGTTAAAGTGGACATATGAAAAGGATTTGGGTTATGATGATAAAGGTTCTTTAGTTGTGTGTGAAGAAAACGGTAATCGTTGGAGTGTTGTTGATTTTCAACCAACTTTAAGTCCAAAGTATGAAAAAAATTCTTAGTGAATTTTTTTTTTGATTTTTTTGTCTTATTTTGTTGAATAAAGTTATTTTATGTTGTAATATATTAGTGTAGGAAACTAGGAGGTGAAGCTATGTATACTGTTGGGAAAAAGAAAAATATATTTATTGCTTTATTTGTGCTTTTTGCTGCTTTTTTAGGAGTGGGATATGCTTTAATTACTAGTAATGTTGAAATAAAAGGGACAACGGATATTCCTAGTGCATCTTGGGATGTACATTTTGATAATTTAGTTGTTAGTGATGGAAGTGTAAGTGCTTTAGCAGATGATGCAGCCAAAATAAGTAGTGATTCAATGGTAATTACTTATAATGTTGCTTTAAATAAACCTGGTGATTTTTATGAGTTTACAGTTGATGTAATTAATAATGGAACACTTGATGCAAAGATTGAAAAAACAGAAGTATTAATGACTAATGTAACGAGTGGTAGTAGCGTTGATCCAACAAGTTATGCAAATTATACGGTTGTTGATGCTAGTACAGGTAATGCTTTAGCTGTAGGTGAGTTATTAAATGCTAATGGAGGTACTAGAAAAATAAAAATAAGAGTTGAGTATAGGACAGATATTGAAGCAGCAGATTTACCATTACAGGAGCAAACGTTAAAACTTACGTATACATTAAATTATATACAAGCTTAAGAGTTAAATAGGAGTGTTGTTATGAAAAAGAGAGAAAAAGTATTTTTATTGTCATTTATATTTGTTGTTTTGGCAGTAATAACGGTTATTTTATATATGAATGAGTTGGATATTTATATGATATTCTTTGCTACATTGACTGGTATTATGTTGATAGTGGTTTTAATATGTGCTTTTGAAAATAAGGATGAAAAATCACTTTATTTAAGTTCTTTGAAAAGATTTTTAAAAACTTATGATTCTGTATTGATAGATAGTGAAAATCTTCCTGAATTAAGAGGGAAAAATATTTTGATGGTTACTAATGCTAGTGATTTAATTGATGCTCAAGTTGAACTTAGAAAACCAATTTATTATAAAAGAGATTTAGATTCTTGTTCTTTTGTTTTAATAGATAATAAAGAAGCTTGTGTTTATGTAATGAAGGTTAATGAAAGCGTTGTTTCACCAATTGAGATTAGAATTGATGAATTGTTAAAAGAAAGTGAACAATTAAAAACAAATAAAAAGAGTTTACTAGAAAATATTGATAGGACAACTATAATAAAACTAGATAATATGAAATCTTATAAGATATCTCCAGTAAGAGATGGTGTTAAACCAGAAGAAAAAAATAAATCATTTATGGAAAGATTACGTAAAGATTTTTTACCTAAATTGAAAGATAAATAAAAAAGTTCTTTAAGAAGAACTTTTTTTAATTGTAATAAATTGTACTTTTTTGGCATAGATAAAGTCAAATTTGGAAAAGTGTTTAGCAATTTTACTAAATTTTATTACACCTTGATATATATAGCCATCTTTATGGCCATAAACTTTCCCTTGAGCAAATTGTGGGAATAGTGTACGAAATGGTGATATTAAGCTTACAGAGCTTTTAAAAATTTTATTAAATGGGTTAGTGAAAATAAATGGAAGACAGCCATTATGCATGTGACCGTTAAGAATTAAATCTGTTTTATTTAAATTATGAGTAGGATTTTTTTTAATAAAATTGTAAATGTTAATTGGACTATGCAGAAGGGTTATATTGTATGATGTTTTTTTTAAATTGCATTTTAGTTTATTTATTGCGATGGTAAATGATTCATATGATTCTTTTTTTATTTCATAATGCTCATATGGTAAATTGATACCATAAAATGAGATATTGTTATTTTCATCTTCATAGGTATTATCATCAAGGAAAAAAACATTATTAAGTTTATTAAAAGCTTGGAATAAGTTTTTATTTTGAAAAAATTCCCATTTTTTTGTTTGATAATTAAATATTTTTTGATCGTGATTGCCAATTACTATAATAACAGGGGCGATTATAGAGATTTCTTTAAAAAAGTTTACTAAGTCGTCAATGTTTGTACAGTTTGCTTCATCAAGGATATCTCCTACAATGCATATGTAATCTGGTTGATTTTTTTTAATTTGTTTAACAAGTTTGGAAAAAATGTTAATTTTATAATCAGGATAGCAGTAATGTATGTCACTTAGAACTGCTAGTTTAATATCTTTTTTGATTTTTTTATTAGTATAAAATATTTCGTTATGCATGTTTGTTCTCTTTTCTAAAAGAAAAGTACCAGAGGTACTTTCTTAATTTTCTGTATTTTCTTCATGTGTTTGATTGTCATCGTCTTTTTTATCGTCATTTTCATTTTTATCTGGTTCTTCATCATCAGGTTTGGGAATAATTATGTCATCAGGATCTTTTATTTCATCTTTTTTGTCGTCGTTGTTTTTGTCTTGATTATCTTTATTAGAATCGTTTTTATCACTGTTATTTGGTGAATCACTATTATTATCGTTATTTAATTTACCGTTGCTATAGATAAATTCAATTTCTGAAATGTTTATAAGTAACTCATTTTCATGAACTGATTGCTCTATTATTGAACCTTTTTCTTCGCTACTATCTTTTTCAGTAAATATACAATTAATGTTTTTTTCATCACACCAGTTTTTAACATAAGTTTTATCAAAACCGATATAATTTTTTAAAGTTTCAAGAACTGAACCTCCATATAGATTTTTACCAACTAGAGGAGTTTCGTATTCTTCATTGTATGAAATGTTAAATGTTTTTATATCTTTATTTTTTTGAAGTTCTAAATTTACTTTCATTAAATCTGTAATTGCTTTTAATGATTCATCATAGTAACCAAGGGCAGAAGCGTTGTAACCACGCCATACTGTTAAATTATAGAAATTTAAATAAGTTCGTTTAATTGATAAAGCTTCAGTTTGATTATTCATTAAGATGCTTTTACCAACGTTATAGAATGATAATATTTGATCAGTTGTTAAATTTGTTTCAATATTTTTAGAAATTGTTTGTAAAATATTTTCAAAGTCTTGGAGTGAGTTAACTTCTTTAAGTTTTTGTGCCATGGCTTCGATAATATCTTGTTGATGTTGATTTCTTGCTATGTCAGACATTTTATATAAGTGACGGCATCTAGCGTAAGCTAAAGCTTCTTCACCGTTTAATGTTTGGATTCCAGGGTCTAAGAAAATTGTATATTTACCAAAAGCACGGTCGCTATTTTGTTCACAGAATCTACCACCACAGTTAATTCCTTGGTTATAAGTAAAGTCTGGCTTTTCAACGTCTACAGTGACACCGCCTAAAACATTTACTAAGTCGACGACACCTTTAAAGTTAACTTTAACGTAGAAGTCAATGTTGATACCGGTTAATTTTTGGACTGTACTTATAACACATGATGAGCCATAAGCAGCAGAAGAATTTATTTTGGCATAGCGATCGTTATTACAAGCAATTGGTACATATAAATCTCTTGGAATACTAAACATAGTAGCAGTTAAAGTGTTTGGATTAAATGTAATCATTATTAGAGTATCACCATTAAATGCTTGATTGGCTTTTAATCCATCAGTTGTTGAGTCAACACCCATAACTAAAACTGTAAATGGTTCGGTTAAAACTTTAGTTTTACTTGCTTCAAGTGTATTTAAGTCTTGATTAGCCATTTCTTCACTATATTCATATAGAACTTTGACACGGTCAGCTAATGATGTTGCTGTACCATCGTTATTTTCTTCGCCAAATGTTTCATTTTGAAATATTACACTGTAGTTACTTGAAACAAAGCAAGCATCAATTTTTCCTTTGTAAAGATCAGTAATCATTTTTGTGTAATCTTCATAAGTGACAATTTTATTTTTTAAGTTTTTATCAGCTACCATTTTTTTGGCTAGAACATTGCCTTCAATATCGCTTTCTGTTTCAATCATACCTATTGTGGATTTTTCATCAAATTTGGTTTCTTTTAAAGCAATTAAATTTGATACATATTTTATTTCAGCACGATTGGTTTGAGAAAATAAGTTAATTCCTTTTTGAATACAAAATGATGTTACGGCAAATATTGGACAACAAATTAAACTTATTAAAGTAATAAAAATAAATGTTTTGTTTTTCTTGGATAGAATAGATATTAAACCGATTAATAAATATAGGATGAACCAAGTTGAAAAAAAGATAATTATAATTACTCTAATTAATGTTTCAACAGCTGTTAAACGAAGTAATCCATATATAAAATAAAAAAATGTTATTAGAAATAGAAATATTGTTAAAAAATAAAATATTTTTTTTGGTTTACTTACTTTTTTTAATTTTTTTCTTAGTATTTTCATTATATCACCCTTATTAATTGCTACTATGAATTATATCATAATTATAGTTTGGGAACAAACATTGAATTTTAAACTTTGTAATCTTTACAATGATAGACGTTTTAATATATTGTCTATGCGTAAAGTATGATATAATATTATGTATAATAAGGTAATGGTCAGGAGCGTGAATATGAATAAATTTTGGAAATATGTTTGTATTACGTTTTTAATGACGTTTATTTTTATAATATGTTTAAATATTAAATTTGTAGTTGCAGCAGAAATATTTCCCTTTGATGGAATAATAACTGCAGATGCCTTGGGAGTTCATAGTACAGATGATTTTGCTGATTCGTCTACGGTTACTGAGCTTGCGTATGGAGCACGTGTTAAAGTTATTGGAATTAATAGTAAAGGCAATAGATATATTATAAAGTATGATAATGATAAGACTGGGTATGTGGCAAGTTCATATGTCAATAATGTGAGTGTTAATACATTGACAAAGGACGTCGCAGGTATTGAAACTTATCGTAGTTATTGTGATAGTTTAATTAGCCAAGGATTTATAGAAAGTTATTGTCCTTATTTGTATTATTTACATAGTAAACATCCGCAATGGATATTTAAAGCAGATGTTGTAAATAAAACACTTGAAGAGGTTGCAAGTAATCAACAATGGAAAAATGTTTTACAATCACGAAATAGTAATTATTGGTTAAGTACTAATCCAATAGAAGGTAGTTATTATTATGTAAATAATTATGTTATATCGTCGTTTATGGATCCGCGAAATAGTTTATTTGAAAATACAGTTTTTCAATTTCTTGATTTTCAAACTTCTAAAGATGTTGTAAATGATAAAGCTTTAAACAAAATTTCTGGTAATACAAATTTGGCAAATTATTTTAGTGAATTTAAGGATGCGGCTGCTAAAAATGGAGTTAATGCTTTGCATTTGATGGCACGTAGTCGACAAGAAGGAGCAGGAACGGTTGGGTATGGTTCAATATCTGGTACATATACAACTGATAAAAAATATACTAATCCTGATGGTAGAACATTTGATGGCTTTTATAATTTTTATAATATTGGAGCTTATGCGACAAGTGAATATACAACAGTTGGCAGAGGTTTAGCATATGCGGCTGGTTATTTAGAAGATAAGGGATGTTATTCTGTTGATGGAAATGGTTTAAGTTTTTATGATACAAATAAGTGTAAGGTTCTTTCTTATCAAAGGCCTTGGAACACGCCACAGTTGGCAATTAGCGGTGGTGCAGAATTTATATCAGCAACTTATGTTAAAATGGGGCAGAATACAAATTATTTTGAAAAGTTTAATGTTTCATCATTAGCTAAGTATGATATTAATACACATCAATATATGACTAATTTGTATGCGCCAACTTCAGAAGGAACAACTATAAGTAGTGCTTACTCGTTGGGAGGACTATTTGATTCAGCATTTACGTTTGTGATACCTGTTTATAAAAATATGAAGGATTTGCCTTATCAACCGGTTGATAGAAGTCATGATGCTACTTTAAAAGAAATTAAAGTGAATGATGAACTAATTTCAGGGTTTGATTCTGATGTTGAAGAGTATAACTATAATGTTATAACAGATAAAAATTATGTGGATCTTACTGCAACATTAAATGATACTAGAGGTAAAATAAGTGGTGTAGGTAAGTTAAATTTTGTAAATGGAGTTATTAATGCGAATATAGTTGTAACGGCGGAAGATACTACTACAGTAAAAACTTATAAAGTTTTGATAAAGAAGATTGAACCAACAATTAATATTACAGTAGATGATATTGTAAATAAAATGGGAGTTAAAGTTACAGATGGTGTGATGTATCAAATTAGTCCAGGAACAGTTGTTAATACGTTAATTAATACAGTTACTATCAATCAAGGAGATGCAGTTATAAAAAATGTTAATGGCGTAGTTAAGACAACTGGTAGTTTAGTAACAGGAGATACTATAACGATTAAAGGTACTAAAGAAACAAAAACGTTTACTTTGGCGATACGTGGTGATATAAATGGTGATGGTGAGATTAATTTGGCTGATTTTGTTTTAATTCAAAGTCATATTTTGGATAAAGCAAAATTAAGTGGTTATAAATTTTATGCGGGGGATGTTAATTACAATAATGAAATTAAGTTAGATGATTTCGTGTTGATTCAGAGTCATATTTTGAAGAAGTCTTATTTGTAGAGGTGATAAAATGAAAAAGTTAAAATATTTGTTAATTGGTTTTTTCTTCTTATTTGTAGGAGTAGTTGAGGCAGAGGCTGCATCTTTGAGTGTTACATCTTCAGCAACCAATGTAGTAGTTGGTAATACTATTACTGTGACGGTAAAGATGAATACTAGTGGTGGCGCTGCCGGATGGGAATATTGTCTAAATTATGATAATTCTGTTTTTACATATACTGGTTCAAATAGTTTATGTGTACTTGGAGGAACTTTGGCAGGGAATACAAGTGTAAGTTTTAAGTTTAAAGCTAAAGCTAGTGGTTCTTCAACGTTTTCTTTAAGGGATGTATCTGTTTTAGATGATTCAGCTAATAAAGTGGCAACGTCGCTTTCTTCTGTTACAGTTAGAGCGAGAACTCAAGCAGAAATAGAAGCAAGTTATAGTAAAAATGCTAATTTAAAGAGTTTAAGTGTTGAAGGATATGAAATAACCCCTAGTTTTAATAAAGAAACTTTAGAATATAATTTGGAAGTAGAAAATGAAGTAGAAAGTGTTAATATTAGTGCACTAAAAGAAGATAATGCAGCTAGTGTTACAGGAGCAGGGCAAATTACTTTAACAGAAGGTTTAAATAAAATAGAAATTGTGGTTACTGCTGAAAAAGGTAATAAAAAAACTTATATTTTGAATATTACTAGAAAAGAGTTAAATCCAATATTTGTAGATGTAGAGGGAAAAACTTATAGTGTTGTTAGAAAAGCTGATGCTTTAGAAGCGCCAAATTATTATAGTGCAACAACAACATTAATAGATGATATTGAAGTACCAGCTTTTACAAGTGATATTACAAGATATACTTTAGTTGGTTTAAAGGACACTGATGGTAATATTAATTTATATATTTATAATGATAATAGTTATACTCTATATAGGCAAATAGGAAAAGATAGTTTTACTTTTATACCAATTGATAATACTGAGTTGATAGATAGTTATACAATTTCAAAAAAAATTATAATTGATGATATTTCAGTTAATGGTTATTACAAAGAGGGAACAAATGAAGATTTTGTTTTAATTTATGGAATGAATGCAGCAACTGGCAATTCTGATTGGTATCAATATGATGTAGTTGAAGGAACTTTTCAAAGATTTCAAAGTAAAGAAATAATTAAGTTACAAGACGATTTAAGTGATTATTTTTTAATGGTAATAGTTTTTGCTAGTGGATTAGGTCTTTCGATAGTTTTAATTATATTTTTATTGATTATTAATTCAAAAAATAAAAAGAAAAATATTAAGTTGTTAACAATTTTAGAAAATGGTCAAAAAGTTAATAAAAATTTGATTGTGGAAGATGTAACGGAGAAAAATGAAGAATCAGATGTAAACTTAGAAAATGAGTTATCTGATATTGATATACGTCGTGAAGCTTTTAGAGCTCAAAAGAATAAGGAAAATGAATTGGAAAAAGCTAATGAGCAAGTAAAAGAGTCGGAAGAAATTGAAGTAGAAGAAGTCGATGATAATGAAGAACCGGCTGAAGAAGAATCAGAAACTGCGATGTTAGAAAGGTTTAATAAAATTTCTGATGTTGATGAAACAATGGGAATGGATAAGATTATTAAAGAAGAAACTGCTTTAAGTGAAGAAAAAAATTTATCAAGAAGAGAATTAAGAAAGTTAAATAAGGATTCAAATGAAAAGGCGGATTCTTTGAATGGTAGTGAAGTAAAAAAATCTCTTAATGATACTATTAAGGAAAATAAGAGACGTGAAAGAAATCGCGGGCGTAGAAATAGGTGACATAAGTCACTTTTTCTTTTGCAAAAAATATATTTATGTTTTAATAAATTTTGTTTATAATAGTTGTAGGTGGTTATATGAATTTTGTAGTAAATGGATATAATGTATTTTTAATAGTTTTAGTTACTTTTTTTACAAGCTGTCTTTTAGTTCCTTTTGTGAAGAAAATAGCTAACCATGTTGGAGCAATGGATTATCCAAATGAAAGAAAGGTTCATACGAAACCAATGCCTAGATTAGGTGGACTAGCAATATTTGGTGCGTTTTTATTAGGTTATATGTTATTTGCGCGTACTTCTTTACAAATGTTGTCAATTTTGATAGGTGGTTTTATTATTATTTTAACTGGTGTTGTGGATGATATAAAACCAGTTCCAGCTAAAATTAAATTTTTATTACAAATAGTTGCTTCAGCTGTTGTGGTATTTTATGGAAATATAGTACTTAATCATATAGATGTTTTTGGTTTTAGTATAGATTTTCCAGTTCCTATTAATTATATTGTAACTATATTGTTTATAGTTAGTATTACTAATGCAGTTAATTTGATAGATGGATTAGATGGACTTGCAGCAGGTGTGTCATCAATATATTTTTTAACAATTGCAATAATTGCTTTTATTTTAAATTTAATGCAAGGATTAGATACAGTTTTATCTTTAATAATGTTAGGATCAACATTAGGATTCTTGGTTTATAATTTTAATCCGGCTAAAATATTTATGGGAGATACTGGTAGTTTATTTTTAGGATTTACAATAAGTGTTATTGCTTTGTTAGGGTTTAAGGCTGCGACTTTAACATCTTTAATTGTACCGTTGGTTATTTTGGCAATCCCTATTTTTGATACGGCTTTGGCAATTTTCAGGAGAGTTTTAAAGGGTGAAAGTATTGGTGCACCTGATAAAGATCATTTTCATCATCAATTATTGAAAATGAAATTTAGTGTTAAATCAACTGTATTAATTATTTATGGGATTAATATTTTGTTTGCAGCAGTATCTGTGTTTTATGTATTAGGCGATGCTAAAATAGCAATTGGTCTTTACGTAATATTAATGATTTTGTTGTTGTTTTTAGTCTTAAAAACTGATATATTATTTGTACATGATGAGAGTAAAAAAAGTAAGAAGAGGTAGTTTCTTTTTGCTTTTTATTTGGTATTTAATATGCTAAAATTATGGTAGGTGGTTTCATGGTAAAGTTTAGTGTAATAGTTACAGTTTATAATACTGAATCTTATTTAGAAAAATGTTTAGAAAGCATTGCTCAACAAACTTATGAAAAATTTGAAGTTGTTATAGTTAATGATGGTTCTACAGATAATTCAAAAAAAATAATTGATAAATTTGTTAAAAATGATAAAAGGTTTAAATCATTTGTGAAAGAAAATAGTGGTATTGCTGATACAAGGAATTATGCACTTACAAAAATTAAGGGTGAATATTTCCTTTTTGTAGATGGTGATGATTCGATTAATCCAGAATTATTGGAAAGAATGGCTGATTATGTTGCAGACAAAAGCTTGGATTTAGTAAAGTTTAATGCTAAAAAATTTTATAATGAAAAAGATTTTGATATTGAAGAAAATGAGATTTTTAGCAAACTTAGTGGTGAAGAAGCTTTTAACTTATTAAATAATAATTCTTTATTTGATACTGTGTGGTCATATGCTTATAAAAAGAGTTTTTGGGATAAGAACAATTTTTCATTTAGTGTAGGCAAAATTCATGAGGATTTTGGTTTAATTCCTTATGTTGTTGTAAAAGCTGAGTATGTAGCATCAACTGGTTATGTTGGGTATAATTACTATGTACGTCAAAATAGTATTATGACAGCTAAAACGGAACAACGAAAAAAGCAAAAAATAGAAGATAATTTATTTCATTTTGATAATTTGTTGAAAATTATTAATGAAGATGAAGATGTTTCAATTAAAACTAAAGAAATTTTTAAAAGTTATATTGCTAATTCTTTGATAAATAAATGTGTTATGTTGGATGGAGTAAGTCTAAAAAAATATATTAAAATATTAAAAGATAAGAAAGTTTATCAATTTCTTTTAGATGATACTTTAGCTAGAAAAGTTAAGAAAATTATATTTAAGATTTGGCCTAGTTTATATGTAAAAGTTATAATAAAAAGGTGATTTATGAAAAAGGTTAAAGTAGAATATCTTTTATATGTATTTATTGTTATTTCACCTTTTTTGGATGCTATAAGTTTTTTATTTAGGCAACATTTTAGTAATGCCTTAATTTCACCTGTAACGATTATAAGACCTTTGATTCCATTGGTTCTTTTAGTATATGTTTTTTTACAAGATAAAAAGGTGAGAAAAAAGCTATTTTTGGGTCTTTCTGTTCTTCTACTGTATGATATTATACATTTGTTTTTATTTAAAAAGATTGTAACGGGAATATCTTATGGAAATGTGTTACATGAAGCGCAATATGTTATAAATTATAGTTATATGATAGTGGTTTTATTTTTGTTTTTATATTTTTATAAAAACAGGAGTTTACCTTATTTAAAGCAAGCTTTAATGTTAATGTTAACTGGATATTTAATAATTCTTTATATTGCAATTCTTTCTGGTACTTCATATTCTACATATCTTGAAGGTATAGGATACCGAGGATGGTTTACATCTGGTAATTCATTAAGTACAATATTAGTTATATTACTTTCTATTTTATTGCCTTATATATTTTCTAGTAAAAAGATAATTAATTATTTAATGTTATTGTTAGTAAGTATTTATTTAATTTTTTTAGTAGGTACGCGAACTGGGATGTTAGGTTTTTTCTTAAGTATAGGAATTTATTTTATTAGTATATTTGTAATTAATTTAGTTAAAAGAAAAAAAATTAATTATAAAAAAGTTATTTTATTTATATTTTTAGTAATTTTAGTTATAGGAAGTGTTATTTTTATTGGATCTTCTACTTTAATGCGAAGAAAACATATTAATCAAGAAAGTATTAGTATTATTGATATTAATACTGGCGAGATTGGTTACACAACAGGAGATACTGGAGTTATAATTAATCAAATAAAGTCTGGTATAGTTAAAGAAGGATATATGAGTGAAGCACAAAAAAAGGCCTATTTAGAAATGTATAATTTTGCTAATAAACATAAATTACGTGCAAATGATACGCGAAAGCAACAACTTCTTTATCAATTGTTTTTGATAAAAAATCAAAAAAATATTTTTTATATTTTGTTTGGTAATGGTTATGTAGCGAGCTATGGTGAAATGGTTTTAGAAATGGAAGTTATTGCTATTATGTTTAATTTTGGAATAGTTGGATTTATTTTATTTTTATTACCTTTTATAATATTGTTTATTAATATTATAAAAAAAGTAGTATTAACAAAGAAATATACAATAAATAATATAATGTATTGCTTTGCAATTGCTTTAGCATTTTGTTTGTCTTTTATGGCTGGTTATGTATTTTTCTCTGTTTCTTGTATATTAGTTATAATTACAAGTTATATTTTATTGTTAGAGGAGAATGAAATGTGAAGAAGATAGTATTTGGAATTACAAATTTAAGTTTGGGTGGTGCAGAAAGAGTTTTAGTAGATATTGTTAATGAATTGGTAAAAAAATACGACATAACTATTTTTACTTTATACGGAAATGGCGAGTTTGAAAAGCAGTTACATAAAAATATAAAAGTTATTTCTGTTTATAATAAAACATATAATGAACTTAATTCTTTTACTAAAAAAGTTATTTCGATAAAATTAGTTACTAAATTTTTAAGGAAAAAAATTTATAATAAGTTTATTAAAGGAAAATATGATGTAGAAGTTGCATTTTTAGAAGGACCAGTAACATGGATTTTTGCTGAAGGTGATTGTTCTAAGAAAATTGCATGGATACATAATGATATAGAAGATGTTTTTGGTAAAGGTAAAAACGCTTTATTAAAGCAGAAATTAAATGAGAAAAGCTATAATAAGTTTAATAATTTAGTATTTGTTTCAAATGATAATTTGGAAAAATTTTGTAAGTTTTTTCCATTTAATACAGTTAAGAAGCAAGTAATTTATAATTATTTAGATGTTAAAAGTGTTGTTCAAAAAGCAAATAAGTTTGAAGCAAAAGAAATAAATTCGGATATAGTTTCTTTTGTTCAAGTTTCGAGAATTGTTGAACAAAAAGCTTTATTTCGTTTATTAGATGTTCATAAAAAATTAATAACTGATGGATATATGCATAATATTTATGTTATTGGTGATGGACCTTTAAAAAATGAGTTAGTTAAAAAAATTAATGAATACAAAGTGAATGATAGTTTTATTTTACTTGGCAAGAAGGAAAATCCTTATCCATATATAAAAAAGGGAAATTATTTTATGCTTACTTCATTTTATGAAGGGTATCCAATGGTTTTACTTGAAGCTAAAGCTTTGAATAAGCCAATAATGATAACTGATTCGGCAGCTAGAGAAACTTTACTTGATTATGATAGTAGTTTGATTGTGGAAAATAGTGAAAAAGGTATATATGAGGGGATTAAAAGTTTATTAAATAAGAAAAAAACAGTAAAAAAGGTTGTAAACAATACAAATGATGAAATTTTGAAAAAAATTATATCTTTAATTGAAGGTGAAGTATGAAAATATCTATAGTTACAGCTACTTATAACAGAGCAAAATTGCTACCAAAATTATTTGAAAGTATTAATATGAATTATAAGAGTTATAAAGATGTTGAGTGGATTATTATGGATGATGGTTCAGAAGATGAAACTAAGGAAATGGTTTTAAAGTGGTGCTTGGAAGTAAAATATAAGATAGATTATCATTATCAAAAGAACCAAGGAAAAATGCAAGCTATTAATAATGCTATGAAATTTGTTAATGGTGATATTGTTATGGAAATAGATAGTGATGATTATTTGGCTTTTAATGCATTAGCGATGATAAATGATGATTATTTGAATCTAAATGATGAAAATGTTTATGGGATTATTTATAAAAGAAAACTTGGTAAGAAAGATATTAGTGTTAAACCAGAAATGGATGGTAAGGTAATTAAGTTATTTGATATTCATAATAAGTATGGTTTTGATTTTGATATGAATTTGACTTTTAAGGCTGATATTCGAAAAAAATATAGTTATAAGTTAGAAAAAAATGAAAAGTTTGTAACAGAAGCTAGAATGTATTATAAAATGGATCAAGATTATGATGGGTTATTATTTAAAGATAAAGTAATTGTAATTGGTGAATATATGGAAGATGGTTATTCAAAGAATATTAGTAAGATGTTTAAAAAATATCCATTTGGTTATTATGAATATTTTAAAGAGTGTCTAGGATATATAAATAAGGATACTATGTTTAATAAGAAATTATACTTTATGAAACATTATATTTTATTTAGTTATTTAACAAAAAAAAGTATGGTGGATTGTATAAAGGAAGTGAAAGGTTTTAATAAATTATTAATTAGTTTATTAGTCGTTCCTGGATATATTAAATCTAGTAAGTTTTAGGAGGATTGTATGAGTAATTTAAAAATAATTGCATTTGAAAATTGTAAGGAATTAGGAGAAAAAGTAGATAAGTATATTCAAAAGAAAACAAAGAAAAAAGCAAGTTCTATTGTTAATGTTGTTGCTAGTAGATTTAATAATGGAGAAGGTAAATTATATATTAGTGAATCAATTAGAGATAAAGATTTGTATATTTTATCTGATATAGGTAATTATAGTGTTACATATGATTTTCATGGGACTATACATCACATGGCACCTGATGAACATTATCAAGATATAAAAAGAGTTATATCAGCTACTAATGGTAGATTTCAAAAAATAAATGTTATTATGCCTTTATTATATGAGTCTAGACAACATAGAAGAAAAGAAAGGGAATCTTTAGATTGTGCTTTGGCGTTACAAGAATTAGAATCATTAGGTGTTAATAATATTATTACTTTTGATTGTCATGATCCAAATGTATCTAATGCAATTCCTAATTTACCATTTGAAAATGTTTTTGCTACAGAAACTATAATTAAAGAAATATTTAAAAGTGAAGAAATAGATAAAGCTGAAATGTTAACTATTAGTCCTGATATGGGAGCTATGGAAAGAGCAAGATATTATGCTGAAATATTAAGGTGTGATGTTGGTTTATTTTATAAAAGAAGAGATTTAACGAAGTTAGTTAATGGAAAAAATCCAGTAGTTGAACATGTTTATTTAGGTAAAGATCCTAAGGGTTATACAGTTTTAGTAATAGATGATATGGTTGCATCAGGAGGATCTATGTTAGATGTAGCTAAAGAATTAAAAAGCAGAGGAGCTAAAAAAATTATTTTAGTTGCAACTTTCTCATTATTCTCGGCTGGAATAGAAAAAATTGAAGAGGCTTATAATAATGGCTTGTTTGATAGGTTATATTCTACTAATTTAACTTATGTACCTGATGAAATTAAAAATAAAGAATGGTATCATGATGTGGATTGTTCTGAATTACTTGCAGATGTTATATTAGAACACAGTGAATACGGCAAAGTATTAGAAACAGATATTAAAGAAGAACAAAAATTAATGAAAGATGTCATTGGCAAAAAATAGTAGGTGAAATATGAAGAAAAAGTTGTTATTTACGGCTTATAGTATGGGATTAGGTGGAATAGAAACTGCTTTGTTAAATTTATTAAAAAGGTTAGATTATAGTCTTTATGATGTTACTTTAATTCTAGAAAAAAAAGAGGGTATTTTTTTAGATATGTTACCTAAAGAGGTAAAGGTTTTGGAGTATAAAATAAGTGATTGTAAGCTTGTTTTATTTAGAAAAGTATTTAATAGAATTAAGTTATTAAAATGGCAGAAAAGATTAAAAAATAAGTTTGATTTTTCTTGTAGTTTTGCTACATATTCAAGACCTGGAGCTTATTTAGCGCTTAGTGGTTCTAATAATTCTCACTTGTGGGTACATTTAAATTACTATGTAACTTATCATTATGATGAAGAAGCGATGAAAAAATTTTTTGATGGATTAAAAACAAAAAATTTTAAAAGAATAGTTTTTGTTTCAGAGGAAAATAAAAGAGATGTTTGTGCACATTATGAAGGAATATTAAATAAATCATGTGTTTGTAATAATTTTATAAATGGTGAGGAAATATTAAAAAAAGCACAAGATAAATGTGATTATCAAAGAGATAAGAAAGTTTTATTTATTAATGTAGGAAGACATGATGAACATCAAAAAAGGTTATCAAGAATAATTGAGGCAAGTAGGAAACTAGTTGATGAAGGATATGAATTTAAAATACTTTTTGTTGGTGATGGGTCAGATACGGATATGTATAAGAAAATGGTAAAAGAAGCTAATTTGGCAGATGTTATTGTATTTTTGGGAAAGAAAAAAAATCCATTTCCTTATTATAAGATTGCTGATGCGGTAATACTTTCTTCGGAATATGAGGGATATCCTGTAGTATTTTTGGAATCTATGATAATGGAAAAACCAATTTTATCTACGAAAGTTAGTGATTGGGAAGAATTAGATGGCAAGGCTGGGATGTTTTGTGATTTAAATACGGAGTCAGTGTATGAAATGATGAAAAATTATTTAGATAATGGATTTAAATTGAAAGAAAAATTTGATTATAATAAATATAATGAAAATATTAAAAATAAAATTTTGAATATGATTAATAAATGAAAATGTTTTTTTGAAATATAAAAAATACCTAAAATTAAAATTGTTTATTTTAGGTATTTATTTTTTTATTATTGGTAGTGTAATAATCGCTATATATTTAAAGTATTAGGTATAATCTCGAAAAGAGATTGTAATTTATATTTAATGGGTTTTTATGTGAATAGTAGCATTGGTAATTATATTTATCAATGTTTTTTTGTGAAAAAAATGATAAATGCTTTTTAAATAAGGTATTAATATGATATTATATTATTTAGTGATATGTAAGGTGGTCATAATGGAAAAGAGTAGAAATTATAATTTAGATTTTTATAGAGGCTTTGCGGCAATATGGATTGTATTTATACATTGTTGTTTTTGGAGTGGAGAGAGTTATGTTCCGCAATGTGTAAAAAGTTTATCTTTATTTATTGATGTGCCTTTATTTATGTTTATATCTGGTATGACCTATAATTATTTAAATAGTGTAAAAAAAACGATTAAGGGTTTAGTAAAATTATATTTTAAATATATTGTTTTCTTTGGTATTTACATGTTATTTGTTTTATATTTTGATTATAATAGCTTTAATTTTGAAAATTTAAAAAATGGTTTATTATTTAAGTATTCAGATACAATGCCACTTCAAGTTGTAGGTGGATCTATGTGGTTTATGCCTATGTATTTTTTTGTTTCATTTTTTAGCTCTATTTTTATTTCTTGTGTTGATAAATTTGTTAATACGAAAAAAAATTTAATTTGGTTTATTATAATGATATTAGTGTTTTATTTGATTTTAAATTTTATCTCAATTCCTTTGGTATTATTTTTAAAAGAAATGACATTCTTTATTATTATATATCTATTAGGTTATTATGCTTATAATAATAAGTTAAGTTTTAAAAAGTTTATTATTATTTTTAGTTTTTTATCTTTATTTTTAATTATATTGTTATTGAAAACAGATTATTCTTTTAGATTAATGCAAAGTTATAAATCAGTTTTTAATTTTGTTTATTTTACGTATTCTATGTTATCTATTTTTATTGTATGGTATATTAATTCTATTTATAAAGTAAAGAATAATATTGTTTGTACTATTGGGAAGAATGCTATTTTGTTTTATTTTGCACAAGGTGTTGGATCTTCTTTATTGTTACCTGTTTGTTATAGAATTGAAATATTTTGGGCTATAAAATTGATTTTATTATTTATTTTAAATTTAACTTATACTGTTTTAATTTCCTTGATGTTGAATGGTGTATATAAATTAATTGAGAGAATAAAGATAAAGAATCCTGTTAGTTGATATTTTATTTTGTTCGTTTTGTTATTAATGTAATGATATAATATATAATGAAAGGAAAGCAGATTTATGAATAAGAGTGAATATAGCATTGAAGTGGAAAATGTTTATAAAACTTTTGATGTTTATTTAGATAAATCAAATACACTAAAAGAAAGTATATTATCAATGTTTTCTAGAAATAGAAAAGAAAAGAGAGTTGTTCTTAATGGTGTTAATTTAAAGGTAAAAAAAGGAGAATGTGTTGCTTTAATAGGTACTAATGGTAGTGGTAAATCTACTTTATTAAAGTTAATGACAAAAATAATCTTTCCTAATAAAGGTAAGATTATTACTAGAGGTAAATTAACTTCTTTGTTAGAATTAGGTGCTGGTTTTCATCCTGATTTTAGTGGTAGGGAGAATATTTATTTTAATGCGTCTATTTTTGGACTTTCTAAAAATGAAATAGATAAAAGACTAGATAAAATAATTGAATTTAGTGAATTAGGATCTTATATTGATAATCCTGTTAGAACATATTCTTCTGGTATGTACATGCGACTTGCGTTTTCTGTTGCTATAAATGTTGATGCTGAAATTTTACTTGTTGATGAAATTCTATCTGTAGGAGACCAACATTTCCAAGAAAAATGTTTAAACAAAATGAAAGAGTTAAGAGATGAAGGTAAAACTATGGTTTTTGTTACTCACAGTATGGGACAAGTAAAAGAATTATGTAATAGAGCTGTTTGGTTATGTGATGGACAAATAAAAATGGATGGTAAACCAGATGAAGTTGTTGATGCGTATTTAGAGGCTACTAGGTAGGTGATTTAGATGAATAATATTTTTAAAAGATTATACGATTATAGAGAATTGCTTAAAACTAGTGTAAGTAAAGAAATAAGGGGAAAATATAAAAACTCATTTTTAGGTGTAATATGGTCATTTTTAAATCCATTGTTACAAATTGCTGTTTATGCACTAGTTTTTCCTTTAATAATGCAAACAGATGACAATTATGTGATTTTCTTAGTTTGTGGTTTGATTCCTTGGTTGTTTTTTTCTAATGCTATTAATAAAGCTGCATTTACAATTATTGAAAATGGCGGAATTATAAAAAAAGTTTTCTTTCCAAGAGAAATTTTGCCTATATCTGTTGTAACTAGTGAATGTGTTAATTTTATTATTTCAACTGTGATTATTTTAGCTTTTATTTTATTAACTGGATATGGTTTTTCATGGTATATTATATTTTATCCTTTAATTTTATTAATACAATTTGTTGTGACTTTAGGTTTTGCATTTCTCTTATCTGCAATAACTGTATATGTTAGGGATTTGGCACATTTTGTAGGTGTTGCTTTACAGTTATTATTTTATGCAACTCCAATATGTTATGCTTCTGGAAGAATTCCGGCAGATTATCAATGGATAATGAATTTTAATCCAATGGCATATATAATTGACGGATATAGGGCAATATTTTACGATAAAGTTATGCCAAATATGCAAGAGCTAGGTATTTTATTTGGTATTGGTTTATTATTGTGTATTATTGGTTATTTGGTATTTAACAAATTGCAAAAAGGTTTTGCTGAGCAATTATAAATTTTTTTAGGAGGTTATTATGAATAAGAATTTTAATTTTGATTTAGAACCTGGTAGAAGTCTAAATAAAATTGAGTATAATGGTACTGATGTAGAAGTAAGTATTGTTACACCGACATATAATACAAAAGAATTAACATTACAAACAGTTAATTGTATTTTAAATCAAACTTATCCTTATTTTGAATGGTTGATTGTTGATGATGGTTCTAATGATAAAGAGTCTTTAGGTTTATTAAATAAAATTGAAAAAATGGATTCTAGAATTAAGGTTTTACATAAAGAAAATGGTGGACCCGCAGTTGCTAGAGATTATGGTGTTGAAAAGTCATCAAAAGATAGTGAATATATTTTATTTATTGATGATGATGATTTATTAGATAAAACATTTATTGAAATGGCTTATTTTACTATGCGTACAAATAGAGATGCTTCGTGGTGTTATTGTGATGTTGTAAATTTTGATGGCTATGAAGGACTATGGAATAAATTATTTGATTCTAATGTTATGAAAAAAACTAATTTATTAGTTAACTCTGCATTAATAAAAAAAGACGCTTTTAATGAAGTGAATGGCTTTCAACTTGATGGAAAAGGATTATATGAAGATTGGATTCTTTGGTTAAAATTATTAGCTAAAGGGCATTATCCTATACATATGAGTTATTATGGTTTTTGGTATAGAAAGAAAAAATATTCTGGTGAATTCAAATCTGCACAAAAAAATCATAGAGAAAATATGACTTTAGTAAAAAAATATGCTGAAAAAATTAAAAAAAAAGTTAGTGCTATTGAATATCCTAGAGAAATATACAATTGGGAAGGTATAACAGATAAAGTTGGTGTTAAATATCCTAAGTACAAAGATAATAAAAAGATTAATATTTTAGTTATTGTTCCGTGGATGACATTAGGTGGTGCTGATAAATTTAATTTAGATTTATTTAAATTGATTGATAGAAGTAAATATAGTATTACTTTAGTTTCAACTCAACCAACAGAATATGTATGGAGGCAACAATTTGAAGAAGCATGTGATTATGTATATGATTTATCAACTTTTATTGATTGTAAGGATTGGACTGCTTTTATAAATTATTTAATTGAAACAAGAAATATCGATATTATTTTTAATACTAATAGTACAACTGGTTATGAAATGTTGCCATATTTACATGCTAAGTATCCTACAATTCCTATTATGGATTATATTCATATGGAAGAGTGGTATAACAGACATGGGGGATATTCTAGAGATTCAGCAGCTGTTACTTCTGTAATAGATAGAACATTGTTTTGTAATGGTGGTAGTGAAAGAATAATGAACGAATACTTTGGTGTTGATAAAAAGAAATTAGGAACTGTTTATATTGGCGTTGATGCTGAAAAATTTAATCCTAAGAAATATGATGTTGTTTCTTTAAATAAAAAATATGGATTAGAAGATAATCAATTTGTGATTGGCTTAATTGCAAGAATTGATTTACAGAAACGTCCATATTTGTTAATGAGAATTATTGAAGAAACTGTAAAAGAGGGCACAATTAAAAATCCTTTATTCTTAATTGCTGGTGATGGTCCTTTATTACCTCGTATTAAAGGTATTGCCGATGCTAAAGGATTAAATGATTATGTTACTTTCTTAGGAATGTCTAAAACTCCAGATGAAATATATGCTGTTAGTGATGTTACTCTAAATTGTTCTATAAAAGAAGGCTTAGCTTTAACTGCTTATGAATCTTTATCAATGGGGATTCCTGTCGTTTCTGCGGACGTAGGTGGACAAAAGGAATTAATTAATGATAAAACAGGTGTTATAGTTCCTTGTTTACAAGATGAAACTGAAATAAGTAATTTTAATTATTCTGATGAAGAATTATTAAATTATG
>CAKOLG010000016.1 GCA_934096175.1 uncultured Bacilli bacterium | reverse complement strand
CACCTTAATTTAATAAGATGGCTATGTATTCCATTTCTGGCATAAAAAAAGAACTGACCATTTTTAATCAGTTCAAAATGTTATTTATTTAATTTCATTATTAGTTCATCAATACAATCTGTATATCTACCTTTTCCTATTGCCTCATTTCTAAATTCGTTTAAGGCTTTCAAAACTAATGAAATTTCATTTTTGTATATATGTACTTTTATTTTCTTTTTAAACATATTTATTCCCCCTTTAATGTTATTTATACTTGATAAGGAATTTCTGCTGTTTGTGGAATATCAAGTGTTGTAGTATATTTTTCAAATCTATCTACTGTATCACTTTCCATTTTATTCGTTACTCTAACATATATATTATATGTTGTTTGAATAGTAGAATGTCCTAATCTCTTTGATACTGCTTTAATATCTGCACCACTCTCAATAAGTTTTGTTGCGTGTGTATCTCTAAAATCGTGAAACCTACTGTTAATTCCCAATTCATAATGAATAACTTTAAATGCATACTTCGGTGAATCTGTTCCTAAAAATTGTCCATTATCTTTTACAAAAACTAATTGTGCTTCTGGTAAAGGTAATTCTAATTCTGCATTTGCTTCTATCAATTTTGTTTGTTCTCTTTTAGTAATTTCATTTATTACTTTCTTTTCATAATAGCAAAGATAAGAATCTCCATAGAATTTTCTATTTTCTTCTTGTTCTTTTTTATAATCTTTTAATGCATTTACTAGCGTATCTCCAATAGAAATAGTTCTTCTACTTTGAGGATTTTTACAATCCCCATAATACCAAACACCAACAGAATGTCCTTTTGTTATATTTTTTCTTTTTGGTAAACCATATTGATTTTTCTTAATAATGTTTTTATTTATTGTTAATGTTTTCTTTTCAAAATCAACGCAGTCCCAAGTTAAACCATATACTTCTGACACTCTCATTCCTGTATAATAAGCAGTTAAAAAAGCATAATATATTGAATGTGTACCTTTAAATCTATCTAATATTCTTTCTATTTCTTCTTGTGTAAATATATGTGCAGGATCTTTTCCAATTTTATCTATTCTTGGTGCGTGGACGTGTTCAGCAGGATTAGTGTTAATATAATTTAATGTGTAACACGCATATTTTAACGAGCCTTTAACCACTTTTAAAATACTCGCCATATAGTTTTTTGAAAAGCCATACTCAACATATATTTTATTGATAAACTCCTGTAAAAGGCGTGTATCTAATTGCCATAATTTATAAAATCCTACTCTTGGTTTTACGTGATTTTTAATAATGTTTATATAAGATATTGTAGTAGAGTAATGCAAATTGAAACTTGCATAATTATCTATCCAATAATCTAAAAAATCTGCATACGACATATTTTCTCTTAACTGCGTCTTTTGACCATTGTAGTAAAAATCATTATAGGCTTTTGCGCCTTCTTTAAAAGCCTCTGCTTTTGTTGGATACCCTGACTTTGTTATCCATTTTCTTGTTCCCTCAACTGTTGCAATTTCAAATCGGTATTCATATACCTTTCCACGTTTTCTTACGCTTACCATAGTTATCTCTCCTTCATTATAAAACTTAATGAAACGGAAAAATGCCAGCATTTCGAATGCTGACATTTTATATAACTATGTCCACAATAATTGTCCACGTAGATTTTTTATTGATTTTTATGGGGTTTTCTCGATTCTGTCCACATTATTTATGCTATGTGGACAAATCGTGGACAAATTGTCATCTGTGGACAAATTTATCATTTTTTCTATTTTTAACAATTCCTTATTTTATAAGGGTTTGCGAGGTTATTTACCACAACAGTTTTTATACTTTTTTCCACTTCCACATGTTCATCCTTTTCTAGTATTATTTGTACTATGTAAAACTATCTGTATTATATGTTTTTAAAGGTCTGAATAGTTCTGGTAAGGTTATGTATAAATAGTATTATTTGTACTATTTTTACTATGTGTTTTCTTCTCAATGAACACAAAATGCACACAATGTATCCATTCGTTCTCAAGATTAATTAATTTGAGTATATAAATAATATATACTGCTGACTAAATTATACTATAAAACAAAAAAATAAGCAACACACCCAGATGCGTGTTATAGCATTTTTGAGTATGTTGCTTTTATTCTAATATTCAAAAATTTGATACTCTGATATTTCTTTAATAAGATCAGATTGCATCATTTGATCAAAAGCATCTGTTGCTCCCTTTCTTGAATCTGATGTACTTGATACATAATAGTTTTCTGTTGTTTCTATATTTTTGTGACCAAGCATATCTGCAACATCTCTAATCTCTACTCCAGTCTTCAATATTTTTGTTGCATAACTACCTCTTAAATCGTAAAATCTAACTTTTTCAATTCCTAGTTCCTTATGAATTATTTCAAATGGATATCTAACTAAATCTGTCCCAACATATTTTCCATTTGTCTTAGTAAAAACTAGATTTAGATTTTCTTTCTCACTATCATTATCATTCTTTTCTACTATTCTTTGTTCTACTACCTTTCCATATTTGTTTTTTACATCCTCTAAATAGTAGTAAGTATATTCGCTACCCAAAGCTTCCTTTAAAAATTTCTGTTTTTCCTTATAATTTTTTAATGCAAATAATAATGTCGGGCTAATATACACTATTCTTTCTCCTGCTATCGTTTTTGTACTTCCTAAATACCATCTGCCTTTATCATCTTTGGTTTTATCATATACACTGTGCTTAACATAAATAATTCCATTCTCTAAATCAATATCTTCCCATATTAAAGCAAATACTTCTCCTGTTCTCATTCCAGTAAAACATGATGTTAAAAATGAGCAAGTAAAAGTATCGTTATATCTAAATCTATATAATATCTTATTTATCTCTTCAGGAGTATATAAATGTTTCGGATCTGATTTAGTTATATCCATTCTAGGTAACCTTAAAGTTAAGGCTGGATTATATTTAATAAATCCGTATAAATCACACGCATCCCTAAATGTTCCCTTAACTACTTTTAAAATATTTCTAAAATATGATCTTGAAAAAGAATATTCATCGCATATTTCTGTAATAAACATATTTAATCTTACGCTTGTTAAAGTAGATAATCTATACATACCTAATCTTGGTCTTATATATTTATCAATTATAGTTTTATATTTACAAATTGTATTATATTTCAAATTGCTTTTACAATAGTTATCTAACCAGTAATTCAAATAATCACTATAAGACAACTTACTCTCTTTAAACGGAACTCCTGCATTTAAATATTCTGTTTGTGCAATGCTTCCTGCTTCTTGAGCCTCAGCTTTAGTTTTAAAACCAGACTTGTTGATAAATTTTCTAACTCCCCCTTGTGAAGCTATTTCAAATCTATACTGATATACATTTCCCCTCTTTTCTATTTTTATTTGTCCCATTGATCATTCTCCAAATCATCTAAACACAAAGGTTTAATGCTATCTAAATTTGATAAATCTTTTCCTTGGTTTTCATTTAAAAATTGTTCTAATGCTTTTTTTAATATTCTAGTGCTACCTAGTTTTATGGCTGGTAGGTATCCTTTTTTTATTAAAGTATAAACATAATTTGGACTACAATGTAAAACTGCTGCTACATCTCTTACTGTATAAACCATTGTTTCATTCATATAATTTTTCCTTTCATCCTTTCTTTGAACTACATAAACTACTCCAACAAAAAAACAACTAAAATAAGTTGTCTATACGCTTCTTAAAACTGCATGAATATAATATCTATCTGTCTTTTGTCTATTCGATTCGTGTGAGCAAGAATATAAAGTAATAATTTTATCTTCTTTTACATTTACATCTACTTCCGTTTTATAATTGCTTTTTTCTTTAATCATATCAATATATTTTTTATATTCTTCAATAGAATTAAATTTTTGATTGTATGATTCTGATGTCGTATTATCTATATATGCACTAAATATTTCTGCTATATAATTTCCAGATGGTGTATATAGCATATAAGTAGGATGCTCTTCATAAAAAGACTTATTCATGTATTTATATATTTCTCCAAACATAGATCCGTTTTTTGTATGATGACCATATATAAATGTATTATAGTCAGAAAAATTTTTTGATGAAGAATAATCCATAAAAATACTACCAAAGCCACTCCATTTTTTATCATAAGAATGATTCAAGTAATACGAATTATCTTTTCCTTGAACAATTGGATAGTTGATTTGAGTTCCATCAATTAAAATCCAACCCACAATATCAGGATTAATTTTTTGCAATTCTGAAAAGTTTACACTAAAAGGTGATTCCTCTTCTATATTTTCAGGAATATCAATTAATTCAATTAGTTCTTCTTTTATATCTGCTGTATTTTTTTCTTCTTTATATATTTGGTATATTTCAAAAACACAATATATTAAAGAAGACAATAATATCAATAACAAAAAAATTTTTAGTTTTTTCATTTTATTCTTTCCTTTCATGAAAATAAAAACCACTTAATAATTAAAGTGGCTTCCATACATAAATACTAATTCAGTAACAACCTATGCTAGACTAAACTTTTTGTACTCCTTAGTCCAATATTTTGTTATCTTTTTTCCTAATTTCTGGTAAGATACATTCCAATTTATATTCTTATTTCTACATTTATCTAAATATAAAGAAGTATTTTGAATAGCAAAATAAACATAATATTCAATAGAATTTGGTTCTGAAAAAACTAAAGGTTGTTTCATAGTAAAAAGATAATCACTCATTTTTTCAAAATCTTGTTTTGAAAAAATCTTATTGCTAGTTATAGTATTGTTTACTTCTTTTAGTATTTGTTTATAATCTTTCATAAAGTCCCCCTATCGGCTGACTATTATACCACAAAACAGAAAAAATTTACAACAAGTTACATTTCTATTTCTTGATTTTCTTCTATTTCTCTCCTTAGTTCATCACGAAGTTCCTCATTATATATGGAATCATATCTATCTTCTATTTCAAATATCTTATTTATTATCTCTTCTGTTATCTCTTTTTCATCAAATTCAAAAATATCATAAGCTAATAAAGCAACATAAAATTCTGTATTATATTTATCCCCTCTTAAATATTTTATATGGTCTTTTATTTTTTCTATATTCATTGTTTTCTCCTTTTCTTTTTTATCAATATTTTTCTTTATAATATTCATTTACTTTTTGTTTTTCATCTTTTGATATTTTTTCTATTTCTTCTCCATTAACTCTTTCTATTTCTTTATCATATTGATCATATAGAGCATATTCTTTATCATCTACTAAATATACAATTCCTCTGGTATCATAACTAATCCACGCAACACTCTTTTTGGGAACATAAAAAAAGTATTCACTATATGGAATACGAATGCAATATTCATCTAAAGATGAGCGTTGTTCATCAATCATATTTTTACTAATAGATACACTTTTAATATATCCCTTTTCACTCTCTAATGAAATGCCTTTTATTTTTTCTAATTCACTGGCTTTATTTTTTAAATAAGATAAATAAGCATATCTTTTGTTCATATCCATTTTCATCCTATTTGCTTCTGAAATAATTTCCTCCACCTCTTCTGGATTTTCAACATTTAATTCTGATTTTATATCTAAAAATGCTTTTACTTCATTAGGCAATTCAGCACCAGATGGATAAATATCTTGTTGTTCTAAATATCCATTATAATCATCCAAATATTTTATATATAAATTGCATAATGGAATCCTAAGTTGTAATGTTTCATGTTTAGATAGTAATGATTGATATTCTTCCTCTTTTTGTTTAATATCATTTTTTATTTCTCTAATTTGATTTTCTAATGAATTATAGTTATATATTTCGTGGTTATTTAAAAAGTTAATAGTATCTACTAATTGATGATAACGCTTTACTTCTAAATAACGAGAATTGTAATATTTATAATAATCTGAATTAGAATCCAAATCCTGCATAGTATATAAAACTGAATGTTTGGACAATCTTGCTAATTGGTCATATATATTTAAAATTTCGCTATCATTGACATTTAACTTATATTCTTCAAAATTAATAACTTTTTGGTTTCTTCTTTTTTCTCTAAAAAATATTTTCAAAGCTTCTTCACTATAATCATCACCTAATATTTTCATTGTTACATATCTTTCTTTTCCGTAAGGTTTTACACGAATGTTTTTACCATGCTTAATTAAGTATCCTTCTAAAGCAAGTTGCTCTAATAACTCATCAAATGAATAGCATTTATCTTTTAATGTATCAATCATTTCTGCAATCTGCTTTCTCCATGATTTATTAGCAATGTCGTATAAATATTTATTCTTATGGTAATGACCAATCTTAGGGGCATCTTCAATTATATGAAGTCCATGCTCTAAGGCAATTTGATCACTTACATCTCTTAATCCATATAACCCCTCAACAGGATTTGATAATCTGTCTTCTAACTTTCTACCTTTTAGATTTACGGCTGATATGCAAAAGTGATTATGCAAATGTAAATGGTCTACATGGGTACAAACTATTACTTGAAAATCTGGATATAATCTTTTAGCAAGTTCTATACCCATCTGATGTACTTCTTCAGGAGTTAAACTTTTTTCTTTTGGATCAAATGATTGATAAGCATGATAACAAGTTCTACTATCATTGTCTTCTTCAATATTAAACTTTTGACTATTTCTTAACATATCATAAGGTGCTAATTCAGCTGAACAATTTATTCCTGTAACTAATTTACCACCCATAGTCTTTTCTGGATTTTTAATATAATCAATACATTTGATTCTACCTTGAACTCCATGAACTGCCCATCTAGCTGTCGCTGGAATAAGTATCACCTGTCCATTCATATTCTTCATTATCATTATAATAATATACATTTGATTTTATTTCACTTGCACATCTTCTAGCAGATTCCGAATCGTCATATCCAATTACTATTGAACATTCTAATTTATTATTCTCTCTATAAAAAGATAGCATTGCTTTCTTTTTCATTGCTACATCACGAAAAGCATTTACTTGTTGTTCAAATATATTCATATTTAAATTATCTAAATCAAAATCAACATAATTATTTTTTAAATAAACTATATATTTGCTTTTTGTATTTGGAACTTGTAAATTTGAAGGTCTTACCAAATAAATACTTTCATTCTTCTTAATTACTCTTCTTAAAAAGTTTTCATCTGGAGAATACTTTTCAATTAAACTCATTCTTTGTTGAATTTTCTTTTCAGTATTAACAGATAAGATTGCTACAATTAAACTAGATAATATATCAATCATTTCTATAATCTGATTATTTTGATTACTAATATTTTCTACTGCTTGAGGTGAAATCAAAACATTTTTTAGAACAGCTTTTTGTTCATATAATATTTCTCTCAAGGTTTGAATAAAATCACTAATGTAATTACATATCTCATTTTTGCCTTCTATATCCTCAATATAAATATTCTCATAAATACATGCCGCTCTAATATATTCAGCTAAACAATCACCAAATCCATACTTAATAGCTTTTTCAGTTATGATTCTTCTTTCTTCTTCGTTAAGCATAACATTGATTTTTTGTCTTCTTAATTTACTATATCTTTCGTCTTGATTGCTCATATAATTTTTTTTTCTCTTTCTGAAGACTTAACTTATATAATTCTAGTTCTTTTAAATATGCCTTACGAAAATAATTTTCAGTTAGCCACTTAACACCTTGTTTTGAAATCATAACCTTTCCATCTTTATCATATTTATAAGATGTTGAATTTCTTTTTTCCATTCTTTGAACTGCCATACCTATTGCTGCTTTACTTCTATTAAAATAATCTCTTAAATCATACAATGATATATCCTTATATTCAAATTCCTTATGAGGAATATTTAATTCTTCTTCTAATCTTTGAACTTGCTTTTGAAAAAATTCAATGTCAGCATCTAAATAATATTTTTTGTTAAAGTATACATCACTTAACCACTCAACACATTCTAATTTTATATATACAACTCTTTCACCATTAGAAGCAATTCTTTTATGAACCCAACTCTCTAACGGATGCCTTCTTTTTATCTTCTTAACTACATTATCAAACTGCTCATCAGTCAAATTAAATTTCTGTTGAACACGCCACTTCTCCATTGATTTAAATTCCATTTTTAACTCCTTTCCTTTTTATTCAGAAGTGAGGTAACTAAGTAGTCTTGTATAATATATCAAGCATGGTGTTGACACACCCCTCAGCTTGTTAGGGATGTCCCTAAAACCCACTAAGTAGTCGCTGACAGTTAGTAGAATTTTTTTCAAAAATTATTAATAATATTTTTCATTTTCATCTATTTCTAATGATGAAAAATAATCCAAACTATTATAAAAAACTGCTTCAGAAATTTCACCTGAAGTAACTTTTTCTAAATCATTTTTTGTTAAATTTCCTCTTATATAATGATCAGTTAGATAATGAGAAATTGAATAAGGATTTATATTTTCATTCTCAACTTTTGATGTAATTTTATAAATAAATTTTGCATCTTCTTCATCAATATCAGGGAAACAATCATATATTCCTTCAAAAATATAATAAGATTTCAAATTATTTTTATGATATTCTGGCATAGTTTTATAAGCATATAGAGTATTCATAATTAATCAATCTCCATTTCTTGTTCATTATCTTTTATTACATCTACCAAATAATTTTCTTTATATTTTTTTAGTTTTTCAAAATCATCATCTATTATTAAATCCACATTACCTTCATTATTATATACAAATAATTCATCAAAAAGAAAATCATAAAATTCTTTATTCTTCCAATAATTTTCATCATCAAAAGCTATTAAAGAATTATTATGATCTATAGTTACTTCTATATCATAAACTTTGTGAGTATATAATATTTTTTCTAATAAATTCAATTCATTGTTTTGTTTTTCTGTTAATTTTATATTTAAAAATTTATCATTATAAAGGTTATTAAGTCTTACTAAAATATAATCATTAGTTAATTTTTTATTGAACCAATCTATTTCTTCTACCTCTATTTGCCAATTTCCTGAGTCATCTTTAATGCCATATTCAATAGTTGCTGAAGGTTTATATGTACTGCAATAATGTAAGTCTACACAATATTTTCCTTCTAATACTCTTGCTACTGTGTAGGACTCTCCTTCCTTTATATCTTTAGGAGAAACAAAAACTTCTTCATAACTATCGTAAAAGTCTGCCTTTTTAGTCATATTCCATCTCCAATTCATAATCATCTTTATTTAAACTATTTATAGTTTTTTCTTCCTCTAAATCTAGTTTTTTATTTGCTGATTCATAATCAATTTCATTCTCAATTCTTGATATATAATCTAATACATTATCCTTATTATCTAAATCTAATGCACTTAATTTCTTTATTAATTCTTTATCATCAATTTTCTTAATACTGCATGAAATATAGTCATCTAAATTGCAAGAATACTTTTCCACAAAAATTTCTATTATAGTATTCCTAATAGTAATTCCTTGTATATGAGGAATATTCATATCTATATTTCTAAAGTTTCCATCTTTACATAATTGATTAAACTTATCTATTTTTTTATTCAAATATCTCTTTAATTCTAATTTTTCATACGCAGTTAATTGATTATAATTAGGTTTATATATTCCACTAATTATTAATTTTTTTAAATCTTCTACCTTTATAGAGTAAAATTGTTGTCCTAGTGGTCTTTGAAAGTCATAAATATCAAAACAATCTTTGTTAATTCCCAAAATTAACCCAATACATTTAATATCTATAGCAATATCTTTTTCATTAGAAAATTGATAAATAGATTCAAATGAATTAATTTTTAACCCTATAAGTTTTTCTGCATTAATATCATTTTGCTTCAACTTATTATTAATAAATCGTTGTAATCTATCCTTCATTTTACTTTTATATTGAAAATCTCCAAAAGCAAATTCATATCTATTATCGACTTGTTTTCCTTCTCCAAAATATAATTGATAATGGTAGCCTCTATCACTTTTTATCTTTACAACATTCCACTCTTCTTTTTTCATAATTAAATCAAACTCTTTAATATTTTTTAATGTCCAAAATTCAGATAAAACATCTACGATAATAAAATCCTTTTTATTTATTTTTTGAATATTATTATTTTCTTCTTTTAATTTAATTCCCAAATTAGTTTCTAAAAAATAATTTATTCCTTGATTATATGGACTAATATTTGTAGGTTTTGACTTTATTCTTTTAAAACTCAATTTAGATTGGGAATTAATATCAAGATTAAGATCGAATAGTGATTGATTACAATCTAATTTAATTACCTTATCTCCAAAAGGATTAAAATCATAATAAAAAACTGTCATAGAGCAATCATACTTTTCTTTATATTCTTTTAATGCTTGCCATTGTGATAATTCATTTGCAATATTCATTCTTAACCAATGAGTATATATAAAATGTCTACTATGAATACTATTCATATTCCATCTCCAATTCTAACTCTATATCACAAGATTGAGTCTTTGTTTTTTCAATACTATTTGCCTCTAAATAATCAACTATTTGATTTGATTCAGTTATTGCATTAAATAACTCTTGTGGATTATTTTTTAAAATCTCTAACCAATTTTTTACATAACTTTTATGATTATTTAAATGTCTTTCATCAGCTTCTAAATGGAATCTTTGCATAAGAAATGATGAACTAATCTCTGCTCTCAATTCTTCTTTTGCATACTCCTCTGAACCAAAATTATCATTTAAATTTCTACATAGTCTTGATTCGTGTCCAGTTGAATGTGATAATTCATGTAACTGAGTAGCATAATAAGAATAATTAGTTTCAAAACTTTTTGCAGGTGGTAATACTACTTGATCTAATTTGGGAATATAGTATGCTTCATCACCTTTTTCAATATATTTTACTCCTAAATTATCTATAATATTTTTCACATAATCATTGCTAATAATTTCTACTTCTTGCTCTTTTTTAGAATTCACTAATCCATCTATTAAGTCCCCATTAAATACTGTATAACTCATTTTATGGATTTTGAATTCTGATTCTTTATCTGGATCTTTTTCTATAATTTTTCTATATTCTTCAAAATTATAAATTTTATGATTTAATTTATTTTTCATTCCCCAATACTCTACAGTAACTCCTTGACCTTTGGCTTCTTTGATAAATTTCCACTTATTCTTTATCATTTGATTATATGTAATCCATCTATTATCATTATAACCTCTTTTTTCTGTAATGTATGATAAATATAAATTGTTTACCCCTCTATATTTTATACCAGTTATACCATTTTCAGGAATAGATGTCTTCCACATTTTTTCCCAAGGAATCTTTCCTTCTTCTAAACATTCTATATACATATCGACTAATTCTTGCCTAGTTTTTGGAAGTTTAATCATTACTTGTCTTTCCCTTATTACTGTTAATTTTTACATCTAAATCTTGCTGCATTTGATAAATTTTTTCTTGTTGTTTCTTATAATCATATAAAACTTTTAATTGCTTATCATAGTCAGCTACAACATTATTAATAGCTTTTATTTTATCTAATTCTTTACTTTTTAATCCTTCAATCTTTTCGATTTTTTTCTCTAATGCTTTATTCAAAATATTTTTCCCCTTTCATATTTCTTGTTCTAATTCTTCATCAAACGGATCTTTTAAATAAGAAATATCATTTTCTTCTTTATATTTATTTTCAAGAATCCAATTAAGATTTTTGGAAATATCACAATCTTCTCTTAATAACAGCCCTTGCCATATTCCTTTTAAATGATTTATCCCATTTAAAAACTTAATTCCCGTTCCTCCAGCATCTTTCCAATCTAACAAATTCTTTGTATGATCATCAATTAAATAATCATAAGATGTAATTTTGTTGGGAATATATTTATATTTACATTCACCATAAGGAACAAAAATTCTATTTTCTTTTTTCAATTCATGAAGATACTTATCAAGCCAAGAATTCTTTTCTTCTAAAGCAAAAGCACTATCACTTAAAAAAGAGGAAAGAATAAAAACATTCTCTCCTTCCTTAATAAGTCTTTTAGTTTCATTTAAAATATGCTCATTAGGTCTTAATGATTCATAATAGCCTTGTTGATATAATTCGTAATTAGAAGTAACATTTTTCCATTCAGCAAGAGTACCATCCATATCAATAAAGATCCTAGTATTCATTGTTATGCCATACCCATTTCTGGCTCTACATCATCATGTGATTGTTCATGTTCTTTACTTCTTGAAGAAAGAAAAGTAACCTTTTCAGCAACTATATTCATGAATTTTTTTCTTTCACCATCTTTAGTATAAGAATTACTTTGTATTCTTCCTTTAACACCTATAACATCCCCTTTTTTACAATATTCTGCTGTTCGTTCTGCAACCATATCCCATAAAGTACAATCTATAAAATCTGTTTCATAAACACCTTCTTCATTCTTAAATGGTCGTGGTACAGCTATTGTTATATTAGATACATTCTTACCATTTTCTGTTTCTTTAACTGATGGTTCTTCAACAATTCTTCCTACAAATATTGCTTGATTCATAATTTTATTTCTCCTTTTCTATTTTTCTATTTCTTCTAAATCTTCTTCTACCTCTTCATTTTTTATCTTTTCTAAATCATGATGGTAAAGTTCGTTTTTTCCATAAGTTATTGATGTTATATTTGAAAAATTAAATTCTTCTGTCCATCTACTTGTTTCTTCTTTTGAATTTTCTTTAATGAAATTCGATACTTCTTCATAGGCTTTACCATATCTACTACTTCCCTTGCTATCATTTAATAAATCTCTTTTTAAGGAATTATAGTCATATTTAAATGTTAAATTCTTTTCTCCATATTGGATTGTGATATTAACTGTTTTTGCTTCTATATCTTTAATAGAGTTATATATATCTTTCTTAATATATAAATCATTAAAAATATTATTTTTATTTTCTTTTATAGTATTTAAATACTCGATTTTATCACGAAAAATCAGTAACTCTAGTCCTAATTCTTCTTTATTATTTCTATAATCATCTATTGTTTCTATAATTTTATTAGCATACTTTTCAATAGTATTTTGCGAATTATTTAAATATTCGATATCTATATAATGACCTTTATATTCTGGAATATTTGTAAATTCATAACTTGAATATGACTTTTCAAGTTTTATTATTGGATTCGTTTCTTCTACAAATTGATTTCTAACTTCTCGTTTGTAAATTTCAATTCTATAATCTTCTAAATGATTATATTTTTCAATAGCAATATCCTTTAATTTATCCTCATTAGCAAAGGAATATTTTTCAATATAATCTTGAATACCATTCCAAATTTTTTCACCTAGAACTCCAAAACTGCTTTTTTGAATTAAACTATTTTCTTTGGATAATAATTCATTTAAATAATAATTACAATTATATAATACTTTATCTTTTGTATCCAAATATCCAGCCACTTCATAATTATCTTGAGATAAATAATTATAATTTCTTTTAGTATATATAACAATAAATCTATCATCAAATCGTTCTTTATGAACCTTTTGCTGATTATAAGTACCATCAAAAACCAGATCATTAAAATCTGGGTTCAAAAGAAATCGCTCAATATTCATATTTTAATAATCACCCTTTTCATTATATTTCTATTTCTAAGTCTTCTTCTATTTCTTTGTTATTATCTAAAATATCTTTGTTATATAATTCTGTTTTACCATTAGTGATTGATGTAATATGACTAAATAAAAATTCATTTCTCCATTTATCTTGATTATATCCAGTTTTATCATTATCTCTTAAAAATTCATTTACTTTTCCATAACTATTGTTATAACTAGAAGACGACATTCTACCATTTGTTAGTGATGTTATTAAAGCTTGCAATTCATATTTAAATGTATAACTATTTTCTCCATATTGAATTGTGATATTAACTGTTTTGGCATCCACATATTTAATAGAATCTAATATTTTTTTACAATCATGTATATCATCATGTTCATGATTCTTATTTTCAGTTAATCCTTTTAAATATTCTAGTTTATCATAATAAATTAATAACTCTAAACCTAATTCTTCACCTCTTTTTTCAATAATTTTTATTGCCATTTCTTCAATAGTATTTTTTGGGTTATCTAAATAAGAAGTTGTTTTATTTCCGTCATACATATTCATCGCTACATCAGAATCATAAGCAGGAATTGAAATTTCAATGTCAGATTCCTTTTGCGTAATAAAATATTTATTAACCTCTTTTTTGTAATCAAAAAGTCTACTATCATCTTTAGCTTCATATTTATCCATAGCTAATTTTTTTAATTCTTTTTCATGTGAAAAAATATAATCAGAAAGATATTTTTTTAAATCTTCTAAGATTTGTTTATCTAGTTGACTAAAAGAATTAAATTTAATTACTTGACTTTCTTGAAGCTTATCATGTAGAAAACTATTTGCTTCATATATGCAATGGTCTTTTTTATCATAATAGCCAAATAAATCATAAGTAGAACGGCGTTGTCTTAATTCTCTACTATTTTGTTTTCCATAAAGAATGTCGAATCTATCATCATATTTTTCTTTATGAACTTTATACTCATGTGCTTGGTAATCAAATAACTCATCATTTAATTTATTATCTAATAAAAAGTTTTCTAATTTACTATACATAGTTTCTCCTTTCGCTAGTAGTCATAATCTATATCATCTTGATTTTCTTCATATTCTTCTTCAGGAGATGATGGCTGATTATTATTTGAATTTTGAACATTATTTAATTCTCTGTCCTCTTCTCTCTCTATGAAATTAGATACTTCCATGGCATGTGCTTGAAGATTAGGATCTGTTAAACCTTTTCTATATTCATCTACAATATCTTGATTAAAAAAATGAAATTTTCTTTTTTCTTCTACTTGTTTTTCTTGTAATGATTCATAAGCATGATTTAAGGCAATTTGTTCAGATATTCTTAAATCTTTTGGATTTAAATTATTATCCATACAGATAAGTGCTTTATAAAACAAATCTTCATTTTCTTTTTTAAACAAATTTAACTGATCATACATTATAGTTAAAAATCTTAAACTAACAGCTTGTGATACAGTTCTCTCTATTTCTTGACCAAGTTCTTTTTCATAGTGAGTTGCTGGTACTCTAGTAGGTTGCTGCGATTCTGGATTTAAATATTTAAATGTCATATCTTCAATTAATTTTGCCATTTCTTTAGGCTTAGACTGAATAAAATCATCATAAAATTTTCTCATTGTTTTCTCCTTTTCTATTTTTCAATATTAATTTCATTACTCTTTTCTTTTGTTGGTAATTCCTTGTTTTTAATTTGTTGTTGCAAGTTTTTATAGTCTTCCATTTCAATAAGTTCCAACAAATTTTCTGCTTTATCACCCGATAAATAAATATATGGTGATGAAAAAGCAAAGGTGTCTTTAATTATATTAATTATCTCTTGCGTTACCACATTAGTATCAAATTTACCCTTGCTACTTTCCAAAATTCCTCCATCCATATTATGACCTTTTGAATTATAAATTGTATAATCAACTGTATAACCTTGATTGCATATATGAATGATATTATTCTCATTACTGATTACTAATGTATCATTCATCGCATAACTCCAAGACTATTATAATTTCGGGTATTATAAATTCTTCTTCTACTTCTTCTTCATCATTAATATCATCTACTTCATTAGAAGGCTCTTGGTATTCAGTTGATAAATATCCAGCACTTTCTAATAAACTTATAAAATCTATTTTTAATACTCTACACATATTAATTAATGTTATAAGATTATAATTTTCTCTTTCACCATGTTCTATTCTTGATAATTCTGTATCACTAATACCTACTAATGATGCTAGTTTTCTTTTACTATATCCTAATTTAATTCTTCTATTTCTAAATACTTCAGCTATAAATACATAATTATTTTTCATATCTTATCCTTTCTTTAAGTTCACGATAGTAAACTATTGTATCAAAAAAAATAACTACTTTTCTAAATCGTTGTCATCTAATTCTATTTCATAATCATTATTAAATAATTTATCCTGATCAATATCTATATTAAAATCATATTGTAAATTTGAAATTACATAAGACATTATTTGACTTTCTAAATCTTCGACTGAATTTATTTCGATTTCACTATTTTTAAAAATTTTTTTATTTTTTTCAAATATCTCTTTAATATATTCTTTATTCATTATTAAGCTCCATTAAAACAATTTAAATATATTGATTTAATTTCATTGTAAGCCTTTTGTGTTATTAGTGAACCATTATTGGAATGTTCATAATTATAGAGTAAATCTTGACATCTCCATAACATTTTAAAGTCATCTTCAGACATATCAAAATCTCTTAAATCAGCATATCCTTCGTAATTTGAATAATATTCTTTATTACTATAAAAGTCATTTCTAACTTGTTCATTATATAATTTTACGGCTTCTTGATATTCTTCTTCTGTAAAAATCTCTTTCATATTTTCTCCTTTTCTATTTTTTACATAATATTTTATAATCATTCTGTTTCTAACTTCATACCTAAATAAATTCCATTTTCATCTTGAATCGGACTACACATTCCTGTTTGATTTGTCTTTTTTAATTCATTAGCACAAGCTTCAGCAACATTCACCATGGTATATCCATCAGAGAAAAGAAAATATTTTACTATTTTAGTTGAAGGTTTATTTTCAATAATTGGTTTTTCATTTTGAACTGGATCTTTTGGCTTATTTGTTTCTTTATTACTTGAATTATTATTACTTGGTATTGATGGCTTTTCTTTATCTGGCATCGGACTATTATTAGAAGATGAACCATTGTTATTTTCTAATATTTTTTCTTTTATTAAAACAGAAAGAATTTCTTGACTACTATTACCAGAATTATCAGAAGCACTATATATAATTGATTGTTCACCAATAATAGAAGTATCAATTTCTTGATATTTAACTTTATCTAATAAATCTCCATCTTTGTCATCAATTACACTCTCTATATAATCCAAATAACTTATATCATCCCCTTTCGTGATTTCTATATTATTAACTTTTAATTTAATGATTGGAGCAACTTCATCTTTTACAATTACTTCTTCTTTTATTTTTTCGACTTCTGGAGATGAAGTATTATTAAAGTGAAAGTATAAATACAAACTTATTAATAAGATGAAAAGAAGAATGACAGCAATAATAATCATTCTTTTTCTCTTATATTTTTGATACATAATCAATAATTCTTCATCACTCATAAATAGTTCTCCCTTCCTATAACTAATTTACATATTTAAAATTTGGTTTTTCTTTAATAATTACTTGAAGTTCAGCTTTAGTAGTATTTAGTGCAGTATCACTAATTTCATACTCGACTACATACTCTCCTGATTTATTAATATCTAATTCATTATAAATAACCTTATCAGTTAGATTCCCTTCTAAATTGTCAGATGCTTCTTTAATAAAAGCTTTATAATTTAGTTCATCTCCTTGATACATTATTACTTTATCTTGTGTGAGAATTAATATTGGAGCAACTTCATCTGCCTTCAATGTTGCTTCGTATGCCTCTTTTTGAGCTTGTTCTTGCTCATGTGCTTTTAATTTTCTCTGGATAGTTCCTTTATTTAATAACAATGGAACTACAATACATACTAAAATTACAACTATGAAAATAAAAATTATCTTACCCTTTTTCATATTTTCTCCTTTTCTAATCTAAATATATAAATCCTACTACTGTTAAGCCACTATTCTTACTTGATTTTCTATAAGCATCAAATGAGTTATAAGTTTTTGCTCTTACTAATTCCTCTGCATGTTCATTAGCATATTCAACTTGACTACATGAATCATCGTTACTACAAGCATTGCCCACATTGCCTTCACTTATGGTTATACTTTTACCATCATAAGCCTCCACATAAGCAACATGACCAAATTTGTGCCCCATAAGAACAGCAACAGAATTAGTTGATGGCTGTGTACCAGTTTTATATCCCATACTTATTGCAGATGTTAACCATGTTTGTGCATTTCCTGTTGGCATCTTCTTACCTGAAACCTCTAATGCTCTTCCAAATGAATACCAAGTGCATTGCCCTTTAAATCCAGATGTTGCTAAGGTGTTTTTAGAATTATAATTATCACTTTTTAAATTGGCTTTTGTTTCATTTTTACCATATATAGATATATGAGTAACAAAATCATTACCAAGTAGTTCTGCAAAATCATCAGATTGATATAAAAGTTCCAACATTTCTTTTTGATCATTTGAAAATGAGGTATCAGTACCATCTGTAATTTTCTTTTTCTTATTAAAATCTGCTATTTTAGAATAATTATTATTAAGCCATTCTAAATAATCTTCATATACCCCATTGGTAATAACAAGAACAGGAATAGTGTTTGTTGTTGAATCATCCGAATCTACTTCTTGATATACTACTTCATGTTTTTCAAATAGACCAGCCTGTTTAAAAGTATTTAATAAATTTTTTTCATTATTATCAAAGTTTATTTCAGCACCAGTAGATTGAATTATTGCTAGTGGTATTCTCCAATCTATTTGACCATAATCTCCTTTTACTCCAACTACAATACCATTAGGATTCTGTCTTTTCCAATCATCAACCTGCCTATTATATTCTGATTGAACTGATGTCATATATGATGAATAATCTGAAATAGATTTATCATTAGATGAACCACTACCAAAAATAGAGCCAATAGCAACTATAATTAAAATAACAAGTGCAACTGGAATTATAAATTCTGCTAATGCTGCAAATAAAGATATTAACATTTTTAATAATTTAACTATCACTGTCTTTGCAACCTGCACTAATTTTTTACCGATTGTTTGATTAAATTTCTTTTTTATTTTATTAGCACCTTTTTTAGTTATTTTATAAGCCTTAGTTTTGACTTTACGACCTATTTTATCATTTATATATTCAGTACCAGTTCCATCATTAGAAATAGCTTTATTTAATTCTCTGGAGGTTCTTGTAATTGTTCTTCCTGTTTTTGATAGTTTGCTACCAGTCTTACTCATTACTGTTATGGTCTTTGAAACCTTACCTTGATTATTATTAAATTTAAATGTCTTTTGTAAAACTTTAGAAGCAGATGTTTTTAACTTACTTACTTTAGTTTTCTCTTCATCATTCCCTATTGCTTCATTTTTTTGTGTTCCTTCAGATGATTTATTATCATTTGAATTATTAACATTAGTTTTTATTCTACTGGTAAATTCTTCAGTTTTGTTTTCTTCTTGAATATTTTCTTTTTCTTGAGTGTTTTCCGAAGTTTTTAATCTGGAATTTACTTCTTTATTATTTGCTTCTTGTTGTTGATTAGTTTCATTTTCAGAAGTCTTTAAATCTCTTTCTTCTTTAATATCAGATAGTTTTTTTGCTCCTTGATCAACTAAATCAAAAGTTTTAGATGATACTGAAGAAGTAGCAATTGATAATCTATCAACTGTCTTCTTAGTATCCCTTTCAGCATTGTTGTTCATATTATCTTGCCTGTACCATACTATCCGTATTATTTACTTTATATATTAAATAATCTTTTGGTACTTTATTGGTAAATGGTATTACATCAGATCCAAAAACTACCAATCCTTGACCAGTAGGAGCATCACCTTGTACATACATAGCTTCTTCTTCACTAATATTAAAAATATTACAAATAGATGGTAAATCTAGTGGCTTTTGTTTCAATATCAACGCAAACTCTGAATTAGATAATATATCTTTACCAGACTCAGACCTTAACAAATGGGAGATTTGTTGTGAAATAACTGTATTTAAAGCATTTAGTTTTCTACCAGTCTTATAAAAGTTCGCTACATATTGGGCTGAGTATGGATTAGCAAGTAATATATGAAATTCATCAATAAATATCCAAGTATATTTACCAAGTTCTTTATTTTTAGAAAGTCTATTTTGAATATGATCAAGAACTACTAAATATCCAGTAGTTTGTAAAGAAGCAGATAGTTTACTAATATCAAAAGATACAAGCCTATTTTGAATATCAATATTTGTCTTCTTTGAAAATAAATCCATAGAGCCTTTAACATATCTCTCAAGAATGAGTGCTAAATCTTTTGCCTCTTCTTCAGGTTGCCTCAAAAGCATATTATAAAAGTCAGGTAATGTTGGAAGTAAACTTTCATCAGAAAAATTACTTTTTTCATAATCTTCAAAAATAATTTTAGTACAACGATCTATGATAGTTTTCTGACCACCAGTTAAGGCATTTGCTCCTACAATACTTTCAAGAAAAGCAATTATATATTCAACTTTACTTTTAACTGGCTCACTTTTTCCAGTGTCTGAGCATCCATAATTTAAAGATAAATCAAAAGGATTAATGTGAGTATCTGATGTTGTTGATATAAAAATCTTCTGACCACCAAATACTTCTAATAAGCTAGAATATTCGTCCTGAGGTTCTATTATACAGATTTCATCCAAAGGATAACGAATCAGAATTTGCTCAATTAGTGTTTTCACATTAAATGATTTACCAGCACCAGATGTTGCCAATACACACCCATTACCATTAATAAGTTGCTTTCTATCACAGAATATAGCATTTTTACTTACCAAATTGACACCATAAAATAAAGACTTTTCATGATTAAAGTCTTTACTATTAAATGGAACATTTACAGCAGTTGCTTCACTTGTTAAAGTTCTTTGAAACTGTAATGAATTATGACCTAATGGAAGAATATTTTGTAATCCTTCTAATTGTTGCCATAATAATGGTTTTATTTCAACCAACATTTCAGCAGCTGCTTCTTGTACTTTTACAGTCTGATCTTCCAACTCTTCAAATGAGTTTGCTGATATACAAACTAAAAAATTATTTTGAAATATCTTTTGATTATTTTTTTGAAGATCGTATTGAAGTTGTTCAGCATTTGAAATCTTTGTTTCTAACTTCTTATCCTTAACCCATTCATAGTCCAAATTACTTTTACCAGCTCTTTTAATTTTTTCTAGTCTTTCTGTTTCCATAGCTGATAAACTTTTATCAACTTGTTTTATCATTTTAGCAGAATTAGTAGGATTAATATTTAGAGTAGTTATTAAGTTAATTTCCTCTAAGGTAGTTAAGCGATTATAGAAACGAGGAGTTAAACTTTTAGGAAGTTTAGATACATATAATACTCTTAAAAACTTCTTATCATCTATTTCTATAAAATCTGATTCTCTCATAGAAATCTTTTTAGGGGCAATAACATCAAAAATAGATAAGTTATTATCTTTTGCATAAGTAACAATATTATCAATTCCTCTTGTTTCTAAAGATTCTACATTAAAGAAATTATATAAAAATTTTAATCTTTCTTTAATACTAACCATAGATACTTTTGATTTTAATTCTTTAAACTTTTGCTCTGTTTTTATAAACATGTTTAAAAATAAAGCATTAGCTTCTAAAAAGCTTTTAGCTTTTAATGAAAGTACAATATATCTTTTAGTTTGTAGTGTTTCTTCTTTTGAGCCAAGTGAATTAGTTATAATAGTATTTAATTCATCTGCAATTTGTTTTTGATTACTATCTTCTATATTATCTGTATCAAATATAAACTTTTCTTTATATTTTTCAGTTTTAATAGGAGTTCCAGCATTTATTACCTCAATGTGTGTATCTTCTCTAAATGAATGTAAATACTCTAACCATTTAAAAAAGATATTCTCTGCCTCTTCATCATTAGCTTTTGCAAAAGATACATCAGAATATTCAATACAAATTGAGTATTCTTCTTCATTTATTTTAAAGATATTAGTTTTTTCATCAAACTCTTTAAACATATAAGATATTACTTCTTGACTTGTTTTAGGAGTAAAAACTTTAGGAAGCATCTTGTGGTTCTTCAACTTTTGGCTCTTCTTGAATTTCTTTGCCATTTATATTTGTATCCTCCTTCCCCACTACTTGCTTTGCTAGTTTTAATAATACCTGTGCTTCTTCTTGGCTTAATGAGAAATTACTTGATGAGTTTTCTAAATTATTAATTCCAAATTTCTTCTTAGCCCTAGCAATTTCTCTTTGCTTTTTTCTTTCTTTTTGAAGATCTCTCTGTTTTTGTTTTTCCATCTTCTGAAGATTTTTTTGCTCTTTCCTATTTACAGTAATAGGCTTATTTTTTTTTCCACTTTTTTCCTGAATTAATTCTTCTTCAGTCTTATAAAGAATTGGTTTAGCAAAATTAATATAATTTCTTTTCCAAAAAAATATTATTCTTTCAGCATTAAGTCCTTGTATTGGAATAAATCCAAAAAAACCGATAGGAACTGCTATAATAATTACTAACCATCCAGTTATATTGCTTCCTATCTTTGGAGATAATACTAAATATAAAGGAACAGTAGTTATAAGTATCAGAATACCAAATATCCACTGTCTTAAAGTAAAATTATAAAACTTCTCTTTATAATCTTTAATTTCATCATGAATTCTAGGTTCTATTCTATCCATCTTATCCTCCTGTCCATTTCTCTGCCATATTGCTTGTCATTGAAATCATAGCCATCAAGAATCCATTTAGGAACATAATAGCAATCATAGAACTAATACTACTTGCATCAGATAATGTTGATAATGATAGTGAATAAATTGCTGTTGCCACAACTATCATAGATGATTCTATTCCAAGAGCAATAGTTGACATTATAAATCTTTTACATACATTTTGACCATCTTCCCAAGTACCGATTGAAATTGGTATTGGAGAAAATGCAAAACTTAATATTAATTTTCCTATTCGTAAGAATACTTGAACAAGTACCCCAATCATAGTTCCCATAAAAGGAATATATAAAATTAGAATTATTACGCCCATAAATCCTCGATCAATTAGACCTCCTGCATTCCTTACTAAATCTCCCATTTGTGTTGCAAGATTTGGAACTGATGCCGAAGAGGAAATCGTTGCTGTTACCTTCGATAAAATATCATTAGTAATTGTCATGATAGATGATAACAATTCAAAAGAATTTTCTATAAGCATTTTAAAAATTAAAAAGCGAATACAAGTAAATACAATTCGCTCCCAACTCATACGCTCATAATCCATTACTTTTTTTGTTATATCTATCAAGAAAAACAGAGTTAATAAACTGAGTCCAATAGGAACAATAATTGAGTGAATCTTTGTTGCAAGACTCCATACTGTTGTGTTCGTAATAGTATTCCAATTACATAAGCTACGAATAGTTCCAACAAAATCACTAATATCTATTTTAAATCCTAATACTTTGAAGGATATTTTAAATAGATTTTCAATCAATTTAGCCATTCGTACCCTCCTTATAAATTACATCTTATAAACCAAATAATCCTTTTGATTGACTTATTGCAATTACCATGAACCCAGCCATCATAGTCATAAGCCCCCTTGATTTGCCTTCAGCATCATCTCTTTGCCAACCTAGAGCAAACATAACAGCTCCAATTAAAGCAACTACTCCACCAATTTTTAACAGCCAATCACATACAAAGGTAATAAATCCATCAATACTACCAGTGTTACTTCCAGCTGCATGTACACTTGTTGTACTTAAAATCAAACTACATAATACAATGTTTAAACTACTAATTATTTTTCTAAATGAATTTTTAGCTTTTGCTAATAAGTTATTTTTTTTCATATTTTCTCCTTTTCCTTTAAAATAGTTCACGATAGTAAACTACTACATCAAAAAAAATAAACTACATTTAAATAGCATCTAATAGTTCATCAGTAAGTGATTTATTAGATAACAATACTTCACTTTTATCAAACTGTTTTTCTTCTTCCAAAGTCATTTTTCTAGCTTTAAATTCAGAATTTATTTTCACGAATCCCAAACCTAAATCTTTAAATAACTGTTGTTTCCTTCTTATTTCCCTTGTCTTCCTCCTTTCTACTTCATGATCATATCTATTTTGAATCGTAGAACTTTCATTCCACGCCTCAAACAATTCTGAGTACCTAGGATGTTTTGATAAATCATACATCTTAGAGTAAAAAGGTCGTAGTCCAGAAACTAATAAAATACAATAACCTTTTTCCATCCTAGCAATTTCATCTATAAATGCAAGTTCTCTACCAACAATATCCCAGTTAGTCGAAGAAGAACCTTGTTTAGAATAAGTTCTACCAGATGACCTTTTATACCATGTTTTTTTGCCCAGCATAGAAGACATATAATCTAATGTTTCTTTACTTCGAGATCCCATAAAAAGAATATAATCGCAACAATCAAGAGCTGTTTCCCAATTATCTTTATAAACTTTTTTAAGTTGGCTTAAACTTTGCAAACATGTAGTTATACCACAATTAAGTCCTCGAACATAAGCCAAATTTTCTAAGTAGCGTGGTATTACTCCCAGCTGACTCCACTCATCACAGTATATCTGACATGGAGAAGCTAAAGAACCATTATTATGACTAGCATTATAATCTATAATGGAAAATATTTGAGTATACATAATACTTGCAATGAAATTAAATGTAGAATCATTCGGACTATTGATAATAAAGTAAGCAATTTTACCTTCATCACCCTTACCACCAATACGATTTAATTCCATAGTATCATTAACTGTAATTGCTTCTAGTTCAGCAATATTAAATGGTGAAAGTCTTGCAGATGCTGTAATAATAATTGTACTCATCATTTTTGTAGAAGAAGCAGAAACTTTAAAATGTTTCCACTGCTTAATACCTATATTATCGGGATCTTTAGTTTCCCAAACTTTAAACATATTTCCTAAAGTAGAATTACCTTCTTTATCTGGTTCTGCAAGTCTTATTAATTCAAGAACGGTTTTAAAGTTTCTATCTTTCAAATCATAATTAAATATAACATAATAAATAATTGCTTGAAGAAACATTGATTCACATCTTTCCCAAAATGGATCTCCCGTATTACTTTCTATGGTTTCAGATTTTGTATTCAACATTAAAGTATTTATTAAAGTCATGACATCATCTTCTGCTATCCACTCTTCACCCTCAGAGTCTTCATCAACATATTTATTTATTTTTTTAATATAAAGTAAAGGATTAAAATGATCAGATTTCCACTTTTCTACTAAATTTAACACTCGTATATCATAACCTTTATTAATTAAAGACATCCCTGCATCACGAAGAAGTTCTCCTTTTGGATCTGTAACTATAATTGTTTCTCCATCTGCATTTAAAAGGTTAGGCTTAAAATAATACCGACTTTTACCAGTCCCAGGTCTTCCCAGTAAAATTACATTTCTATTTCTCTTTGATATTTTCATATTTTTTGAAAAGATGACAAAGCTCATCGCGTGATTGCAATAGAATACTATCAATATTTTCATTTCATGTCAATATTTTTGGAAATTAATTTC
>CAKOLG010000015.1 GCA_934096175.1 uncultured Bacilli bacterium | reverse complement strand
TCAAGTGATACGAATGGCAAAGGAGTATATACTTTAACATCAAGTGCCAGTGATAAATATCCAATCTATTATTACAGGGGAGCTGTAGAAAATAATAATGTAATATTTGGTGGCTTTTGTTGGAAGATGGTAAGAACGACCGAAACTGGCGGAATTAAATTAATATATAATGGAAGTCCAACAGATGGAACATGTGTTGCAACAGGTGTAGATACTACTATTGGAAGTGGTAATTTATTAAATGACGCCAGTACCAATTATGTTGGAAACTGGTACAAAATTGGTTATAAGTATAGTAATAAAAATGTTCTGGCAGTTTCTGTGCCTTTTGATGGTACAATTGCGCAACCAGGCTCTTCTATAATAATGGCTAAAAGTTTCGAATATGTAAATGGTGTATATAATTTGGTTGATACTATTACTGTTTCATCAAAAAATGATACATCTTGGTTCACAGATGGTTATAAGTATACTTGTTATAACACTAGTGCAACTGCAACTTCTTGTGATAAAATCTGGTATTATTTTAACTCTGGATCTGCTTTTGCTACTGCTTTTTCAATGAGCGAAGGTGCTACACTTAGGGAGTTAGTAGAAGGATATACTTATAAGAGTACTAATGATGCTAATTCAACAGCTAAAACTTTAGTTGATGATTGGTATAGTTCTAATATGCGTAATAATTTTAATAATTTGGAAGATACAACTTGGTGTGGAGATAGAGATGTTTATAATTTTGGAGTATATGGGAATGATTATACTTATGGAGATAAATTTATTATGTCAACAAAAAAACGTGTAGATGATGGTACTCCATCAGTTGTTTGTAAGAATTATAGTGATAGATTTTCTGTTTATTCTGAAAATGGTAATGCCGACTTGATATATCCGATTGCATTATTAAGCGTGGATGAATTATTAATGGCAGGATTTAGTGAAAGTTCATCAACAACTAGTTATTTGTATGTTGCTGATCGCTCTATGCAAACTATGTCACCGAGACATATTGCTCCGGAACAAAAAGGACCAAGTACGGCAGGTAATTCTTATATTTCTAATTCTACTGGAATTTTGAAATATGGTCCATATTCTTATTCTGATCAAACAGGTTGTCATGCTACAATGACTTTTGACGTTCGTCCAGTTCTTTCTTTAAAAATAGGAACTGTCTATACAAGTGGTACTGGTACTAGTAGTGATCCTTATATAATTGGGTAGTGTAAAAGAACTCTTTTTAAAGAGTTTTTTTACTTTTGTATAATATTGTCAAGGTATGTTAATCTTTTGTAAGTTTATGATATAATTATAGTGGTGATTATTATGAAATTTACGAAAATGCATGGTTTAGGGAATGATTATATATATATAAATTTGTTTGAAGAGAAAGAAGAAGATTTTTCGGAATTAGCAAAAGTACTTTCGCGTAGACATTTTAGTATAGGTGCGGATGGAATTGTTACGATATCAAAATCTGATAAGGCTGATTTTTTTATGCAAATATATAATGCGGATGGAACTAAAGGTGAAATGTGTGGAAATGGTATTCGTTGTGTTGCTAAATATGTATATGAAAAAGGTTTAACTGATAAAACGAAAATAGCTATAGATACTTTAGCAGGTATTAAAACATTAGAGTTGTTTGTTAACAATGGTAAAGTTGAAACAGTTAAAGTTGATATGGGAATTCCAACAATGCATGATGGCAGAGAATTGAATAAAGATTTATTAACTCATACTATAGATGCTTTAGGACAATCTTTTGAAGTTATGGACATTTCAATGGGAAATCCTCATACAGTTATTTTTGTGCAAGAATTAAGTGATTATTTGGTTTTGCAAGTTGGTAAAAGTATTGAATCAAATCCATATTATCCAAATCGAACCAATGTTGAATTTGTAAAAATTTTAGATGAAAATACTTTACAAATGAGAGTTTATGAACGTGGTAGCGGAGAAACAATGGCTTGTGGAACAGGTTCATGTGCAACAGCAGTTGCGTATATGTTGAAAAATCCTAAAATTAATGAAGTAACGATAAAATTACTTGGTGGTGATTTAAAAATTACAAAAGCAGAAAATCATCATATTTTTATGGAAGGTCCAGCTACAAAAGTGTTTGATGGTGAAGTTGATATAAAAGAGATTATAAAAAAATAAAATTAATACATAATAAGAAAAGAGGTGGCTTATGGAATATAAAGTTTATGATTGTAAAGCTTATAAAATTCATACTATTAAAACAGATAAGTTTAAAAATTGTTCGATGGAAATAATTTTTAGGAATAAAATTGAAAAAAGCAAGATTACAGAAATTAATATGCTTGTTGATACTCTTATGCATTCTTCAAAAAAATATCCAAAGAGAAGAGATGTTTCAATTGCTTTAGAAGAGTTATATAGTGCTAATGTAAGAGGAGTATGTAGTAGACTGGGAAATAGTTTTTTAATATCTTTTGTAACTGATTTTTTAAATCCAAAGTATTGTGAAAATGGTTATTTAGAAAAAGTTATTGATTTTCCTTTTGAAATGTTATTAAATCCTAATGTAGAAAATAATGAATTTGATATTAGGAGTTTTAGTATTATAAAAAATAGGTTAAGAAGTGATATTGAATCTTTAAAAGAAAATGCTACAAGATATGCATTTAGAAGAAGTTTAATAAATATGGATAGCGAGAGTGTAAGTAGCTACTTAATGGATGGAGATCTTGAGTCATTAGATAATATAACTCCAAGTAATTTAATTGATACATATCATGATTTATTAGAAAATTATATATGTGATATATATGTTATAGGAAATCTTGATATGGATTATGTTGTTAAATTGATAAAGAATAGGTTTAAAATAAAAACATTGAAAATAAAGGAACCAGAGCTTTTTGTTGATAATAAAGTGAGAAGAAAAGTTCAAGATATTTGTGAAAAAGGCAATTATGAACAAGATTCATTTGTTATGATAAATAATTTGGTAGGTTTAACAAAGAGAGAAAGAGATTTTGTAATACATTTGTATAATATAATTTTAGGTTCGGGAGGTTTAACTAGTAAATTATATCAGTATTTACGTGAAGAAAATTCTTTATGTTATACAGCTTCTAGTATGTATCAAAAATATGATCAGTTGTTACTTATTTATGCAGGAATTGATAAGAAAGATAAAAGTAAATGTTTAAAATTAGCAAAGAAAGCTTTGAATGAAATGGTTAATGGAAATTTTAGTGAGGAAACTTTGGAAAATGCTAAAAAAAGTGTTATTTCTTCAATAAAAATGAGTGAGGATTCTTTAGTTGGTATTGTAAATAATTATTTATTTAATGAGTTAGATAAATTACCAATGTATGATGAAAGAATTAAAACTTTTAAAACAATAACTAGGGAAGAAATAATGGCATTAGCTAAGAAAGTAAAATTAAATACAGTTTATTTATTAGCAGGGGAGGCTTAGTTGTGAAGGAAATTATTTTAAAAGGTATAGATGAAAAAATATATTATGATGAATGTGATAATGGTCTTCCTATATATATGTGGGTAAATGAGAAGGTTAATAATTTTTATATTACTTTAAGTGTTAAATATGGATCTGTAGATACTGAATTTAAAATAGATGGTGAAGATGATTATACTAAGGTTCATGATGGAATAGCCCATTTTTTAGAACATGTAAATTTTAATGAGGGAAAAAATAAAACAGCACATGATTATTTTAATAAATTAGGTTCTTCTATTAATGCTTTTACAACGTTTAATTTTACTTGTTATGAAGTTTTTGCTTGTAATGATTTTGCAAAAAATTTAAATCATTTATTGGATTATGTTCAAACTCCATATTTTACAACTGATTTAACGAATAAGGAAAAAGGAATTATTTGTGAAGAAGTTAAAATGGGAAAAAATAGTCCTGGACATAAACTTTATTATGGAATGAATAATGCTTTATATAAAAATGATAAAAGAAAGATTTTAGTTACTGGAGAAGTTGAGGATGTAAAAGCTACTACTGTTGATGAGTTAGAATTAGTATATAATACATTTTATCGACCAAGTAATATGTTTGTAGTAATAACTGGTAATTTTAATCCGTATGAAGCAGTAGGAATAATTAAAGATAATCAAAAGAAAAAAGATTTTGGTGAAGATATTCAAGTAATTAAGAAAGAAGTATCTGAACCACGTGAAGTAAATAGCGAATATGAGGAAATAGAATGTAATGTTGAAATACCAAAAGTAAAAGTTTGTTATAAAATGTTAAAGAAAGATTTTGGTAAAATAGAACCAAGGTTACTTAATATTTATTTAAGTGTTATATTACGTAATAATTTTGGAACTACTTCTTTATTAAGAGAAGATTTATTAGAAAAAGAGTTGGTTACAGCAATTAGTGCAAGTAGGGAAATGTTTGGGGAAGTCGTAACCATTGTAGTAAATGCTGAGACAAAATATCCGGATGAAGTTATTAAAATTATTAAAGATAAAATGAATAATTTAACTATTTCAGAAAAAGAAGTAAAGAGAAGAGTTAAAGCTAATATAGCTGCTTTGATTAATGATTATGATGATATTGAGTATATAAATAGTGATATTGCAGATCAAATAGTTACTTTTGGCGATATTGCAACGGATATATATGATATGTATAATAAGTTAAATGTTAAGGAAGCAAATGATATTATAAAGAAGCTTAATTTGACGAATAATAGTACTGTTGTTTTAGTTCCTATGGAAAAAAGTGAAAATAAAAAAACTCAAGAATGATTTTCTTGAGTTTTTCATTTTTATTATCTGTTGTAGAATTCAACGATAAGTGTTTCATTAACTTCTTGGTTAAGTTCGCTTCTGTCAGGTAATCTTAAAAGTTTACCACTTAATTTGTTTTTATCAAATTCAACAAATGCAGGACGACTTAAACAAGCTTCAACTGCTTCTTTAATTGCTGGATGTTCTAATGAATTTTCTTTTACAGCAACTACGTCACCAACTTTAACTTGGTAAGAAGGAATATTAACTTTTACTCCGTTAACAGTTATGTGACCATGGTTAACAACTTGTCTTGCACCTCTTCTAGTTTTAGCTAAACCTAAACGATAAACAATATTATCTAATCTAGTTTCAAGTAAGTTTAGTAGGTTATGACCAGCAGTACCTTTCATTTTAGAAGCTTTATCAAATAATTTATGGAATTGTTTTTCATTTAAACCATACATTAATCTGATTTTTTGTTTTTCAGCTAATTGAATACCATATTCACTTGATTTACGTTTTTTATCATTTCCGTGAGCACCAGGTGCATATGGACGTTTAGCTAATTCTCTACCGTTTTCAAGGATTGAAAATCCTAAACGACGAGATTTCTTGTAAATTGGACCAGTATATCTTGCCATAGTATTATTTCTCCTTTCTTAATTTTTGCTATATAGTGGGTGTTAAAAATAACTTATAGGGAGTTTATTTAGATATTTTTTCTAAGGCAGCCTTAGATACTCATACACCAATAGGCAATAAACACATTATAATTACTTTTAACGCTGCCAAATACATCGCATAATTAATTATACAATAAATAAAGGAAATGTCAAATGAAATAGCTTATTTAATGGTATTTTGTAATTGATAAATATAATGTAAAAAGAAATAAATCGACATTTTTTTTAATTCAATATATATTTTGTATTCTTTTTGTGTTATTATAAATATAGTAAAAATTAAAATAGGAGGTATAGCTATGAGTCAGACAGCTTATATACTAGCAGGTATTACGTATTATGTTATTAGTATTGTTATCATTGTTATAGTTCTTAATTTGATTAATAAAAAGGAAAAGAAAAAGTATCAGGATGAGATTACTACTTTAGAGAGAGATAAAAATTTAATAATATCTTCTTCTATATTAAGTGAATTAAATAAAGTAGAGGCTTTAGTAAATAATGATAAATTGCAAGAGTCTTATGAAGAATGGCAAAAGAGATTTAAGGAGATTAAAGATGTTGAAGTTCCTAAAATAACTGATACTTTAATTGAAATAGAAGATTGTTTTAATGAAAAAGATTATAAAGCTTTAAATGAAAAAATTGCTAAAGCAGAGTTGGAAATATTTTATGTAAAAACTAGAGCTAATTTTTTGTTAGATGAAATTAAAGAAATAACGTTATCTGAGGAAAGAAATAGAGAAACTATTACAAAATTAAAAGCTAAATATCGTGAAATAGTTACAAAGTATAATAAAAATAAAAATGATTATAAAGATGTTTGTGCACCGTTAGAATTACAGTTTGAAAATGTTGATAAATTATTTATTGCTTTTGAAAATGCAATGGAAGCTAATAGTTATGAGGAAGTTGGCAAAATTGTTAAAGGTATTGATGATTTAATCGGAAATTTGGGCATTGTTATTGAAGAGGCACCAGGGATTATTTTAATGGGAAAAAATTTAATTCCTAATAAGATGAAAGATATTAAAAGTATCAGTTTAAGAATGACTCAAGAAGGATTTAATTTAGATTATTTAAATTTAGATTATAATATTGCTGAAGCTGAAAAGAAAATATCAGATATTTTTGCAAGACTTAATGTATTAAATGTTGAGGATTCTGTATTTGATTTGAAAACAATGTTAGATTATTTTGATTCAATATATAATGATTTTGATAAAGAAAAATATGCTAAAAAGGTATTTATGGATTGTATAAGAACTGTTTTAGTTAGAGCAAATAGAGTAGAAAAAATAAATAATGGTTTATATAGAAAATTAGATGTAATTAAGTATAGTTATGATTTAACAGATGAAGATGTTAAGATTATTCAAGTTATTAAAGAAGAAGTAATAGCAATAAAAAAAGATTATAATGAACTTGTTGATGCTCACCGTAATAAATCTTTTGCGTATACTAGGTTAGGCAAAGAGATGGAAGGACTAAGTGTTAGGTTAGCAAAAACAGAAGAAAAGTTGGAATTAGCTCTTAGAAGTTTAGGAAGTTTAGAGGAAGATGAAAAACGTGCGAGAGAGCAATTAGATGAGATTAAAGACTTGTTAAAGAAAGCTAGTCAAATAATAGTTAGTTATAAGTTACCGATTGTACCTAATTATTATTATGTTCAGTTAAGTGAAGCAAATGTAGCTATTAAAGAAATGATAAAAGAATTAAATAAAAAACCTATTTCGATAAAAACATTAAATATTCGTGTTGATACAGCGCGAGATTTGGTTTTGAAATTGTATAATACATCAAATGAAATAGTTAAGACAGCGGCCATGTCAGAAATGGCTATAGTGTATGGAAATAGGTATAGACCAGTTAATAAAAATTTGGATATTGATTTAACTAGAGCTGAGGAATTGTTTTTTAAAGGTGAATTTAAAAGATCATTAGAAACGACTATTAAAGCAATTGAAACGGTTGAACCTGGAGTGCATGAAAGATTATTAGAATCGGCAAAGAGATAACAATAGTTGTCTTTTTTTGTTATTTAAATTGCTTGATTTAAAATGGTTGTTCGTCTATAATTATGATAGGTGATTAGTTATGATATATTTAGATTATTCTGCAACAACACCAGTTACCTATGATGTTTTGGAAAGTTATAATAAAGCGACTAGAGATTATATGGGAAATGCTAATTCTATTCATGCTCTAGGCGTTAAATCAAAAGTTTTATTAAATAGTGCAACAAGACAAATATGTGAACTTTTTAATATAGATGAAAAAGAATTAGTTTATACAAGTGGAGCAACAGAAGCGAATAATATGGCTTTAAAAGGAGTTGCGATGGCTTATAAAGCTCGTGGAAATCATATAATTGTTTCTAAGTTAGAGCATCCATCTATTTATAAAATTTGTGATTTTTTGGAAACACAAGGTTTTAAAGTAAGTTATGTAAATAATGATAGTGAAGGTTTAATTGATTTTGAAGATTTAAAAAGTAAAATAAAACCGGAAACTATTTTGGTTAGTATATGTGCAGTAAATAGTGAAGTGGGAATTAGACAGCCACTAAAAACGATTAGACAAATTATAAAAAAAGAAAATCCGAATACTTTATTTCATTCTGATATGACACAAGCAATTGGTAAAGTAACAGTTAATATGTATGATGTTGATTTAGCTTCTATGAGTGGACATAAAATATTTGGACCTAAAGGAATAGGTTTTCTATATAAAAGTAATAAAGTAAATTTAGTCCCATTAATTCATGGATCGGGTAAGTTTAATGAATTACGTAGTGGTACACCACCTCTTCCACTTATAGTTGCTTTATCAAAAGCTTTACGAATTGCTTTAACAGATATTGAAAGAAAAGAAAATTTTGTAAATGGTTTAAATGATAAAGTATGTAATGAATTAAAAAAATTTACTAAATTGAAAATAAATAAAACTAAATATTCTATACCACATATTTTAAATATTAGTTTAATGGATATAAGACCAGAAACTTTAATTCATGCACTTGAAGAAAATGAGGTTTATATTAGTACTAATACAGCTTGTTCTTCAGGTGATTTAAGTACATCAGTTATGGCAATATATAATGATCAGCGTCGAGCTTTAACTACTATTAGAATAAGCATTTCGCATGTTACTACTAATGAAGAAATAAGTAAGTTTATTAATTTATTTGGAATAGAGTATAGTAAATTATTAAAGATTATGGAAAGTAAATAAAATGAAAAAAGTAATAATTTTATTATTTTTATTGTTGTTTTTATGTAGTTGTGGAACTAGTAAAGCAGTAGTAACAAAAGTGGATTGTGTAAAAAGTGTTGAACTAGTAAATGATGGTGCTATTTTAATAGATGTTAGGAGTTCTGCAGAATATAATTTATATCATTTGAATGAGGCAATCAATATTGATTATGAACAAATAGAAAATAAAATAACTGAAGCAGTTCCTGATAAAAATCAGAAAATAATTGTGTATTGTCAAAGTGGTTCGCGTAGTAATACGGCTGCTAATACACTAATTAACTTAGGTTATACGAATGTGTATGATTTAGGAGCAATAAGCAATTGTAGTGAATAGTTAAACTATTTACTTTTTTTATTTTTACTTTTATAATTATTATAGAGAGGAGTTTTTAGTGTGAGTAATAAAAAAAGATTTATTGATATTTTAGTGATGGCTCTAATTCTTTCATTATTTGCTATATTGGTATTATATGGTGTAGCAAAATGTGCGACAGTTGATGCTTTAAATATTATAATTGAAATGGCAAAATCAAATCCATTAAAGTTTACTTTGATAAGTGCCCCAGTTGTTTTTAGTTTTAATCTTTTAATGGCTATTATATATTGTTTATTAGTTTCTTCTTTATCACCAAAGCAAGAAGAAGTTAGTAAAAAGACTAGTAATAAGAAAAAAGCTTCTACTAAAAAATCTAACTAGCTTGGCTAGTTTTTTTGTTTGTAACAAATCATTTGATATGTTATACTTATTTTTAGTTTTGGGGTGATTTTATGGAAAAACTTATAATGGTCAAGTATGGAGAGTTATCTACTAAAAAGGCAAATATTAATTTGTTTTTGAAGCAGTTAAAGGATAATGTGGCATTTGCTTTAAAAGGTTATGATGTAAATATAAAGTTTGATAAAGGTAGAATGTTTATTAATTTAAATAAAGATAATTTTGTTGAAGTAAGTGAAGCTTTGAAACATGTTTTTGGAATTCATGAATTTGATGTTGCTTATAAGATTATGACGAAAGAACCTGAAGAAATTTGCGCAGCAATTTTAGAGCTTGTGCAGGAACAAAAGTTTGAAACTTTTAAAGTTGTTACCAAAAGAAGTGATAAAAAATTTTTGTTGGATAGTATGGAATTTAGCAGAAAGGTTGGAGCAACGATTCTTACTCATATAAATGGTAAAAGGGTTGATGTTCATAATCCTGATATATATGTTAATGTTGAAATAAGAATGGATGCAGTATATTTTTATTTTAATAGTGAAAAGGGAATAGGTGGATATCCAGTAGGAGTTGCTGGTAAAGGAATGTTAATGCTTAGTGGTGGAATTGATTCACCAGTTGCTGGTTACATGGCTATAAAAAGAGGAGTTAAATTAGAATGTTTGTATTTTGAAAGTCCACCTCATACTAGTTTAGAAGCTAAGAATAAGGTTGTTGATTTGGCACGAAAATTAGCACTATATAATAATGATATTAAGTTACATGTTATAAGATTTACGGAGATTCAACAAGCTATATATCAAAATTGTCCTCATGAGTATTTAATAACAATTATGAGGCGTATGATGTATAGAATAGCTGAAAGATTATCACGTATGAATAATTGTAAAATTATAGTTAATGGTGAAAGTATTGGACAAGTAGCAAGTCAAACTTTAAATAGTATGAATGTTATTAATGAAGTAGTAAAAATACCTGTTATTCGTCCAGTAGCTTGTTTTGATAAGTTAGAGATTATTGAAATGGCCAAAAAAATAAATACTTATGAAACAAGTATTTTACCGTTTGAGGATTGTTGTACAATATTTGTTCCAGAACATCCTGTTATTAATCCGACTTTTGAGTGTGCTCGTGAGTATGAAAAGAAAATAGATTTTGAACAAATGATTTATGATTCTATTAAAAATCATGAAGTTATAAAAATTAGTGCTAATGATAAAGTAGCAGAATTTGAGGATTTGTTATAATTTTAGATATCTCTTATTTAAGAGATGTTTTTTTTAGTATGAATGTTTAAAATTTATTCATAATAAAAATAGGTGATATTATGAATAGAAGAAGTCAAAATTATTTTTATAAAGCGTGTGATTTAGAAAAAATGAGTCCAATTGATAAGAAAAGATATGAGTATTTAAATGAGTTTGGTTATAATATGGATTCTAATAAAAAAAGATATATTGATTATGATTTAAAGGTAACAAGACATAAAAATTCTGAAAGTAGATAACTAAGATATTTTTAGTTATTTTTTTCTTTTGGATTAATTAAGTAGTAAAATAAGCGTTTTTCTTGTATAATTTGGCTAAGGGAGAGATTATGATGAAAGTTTTATCAGTTAATGCAGGCTCTAGTTCATTAAAGTTTAGGCTTTATGAAATGCCAGAGGAAAAGCTATTAATGAAAGGTAATGTTGAAAGAATTGGTCTTGAGGATAGTCAATATAGTATCCGAATTGGTAATGAAAAAATAGAAAAAGATGTGGAAATAACAGATCATAATGAAGCAGTTAAGATATTGTTAAATGAGTTAATTGAAAATAAACTTATTAATTCTTTGACAGAAATTAAAGCAGTTGGTCATAGAGTAGTTCACGGAGGAAATAAGTATTCAAAAAGTGTTGTTTTAAATAAAAGAGTTTTAAAAGAAATTAATGAGATTTCTGATTTGGCACCTTTACATAATCCAGCGAGTATTAATGGGGCAATTGCTTTTATGGAAGCGATTCCTGATTCAATTAATGTTTTATGTTTTGATACAGCATTTCATCAGACGATGGAAGCTTCTACATATTTATATCCAATTCCTTATGAATGGTATATTAAGTATGATGTGAGAAAGTATGGCTTTCATGGACTTAGTCACAAGTTTATTACAGAATTAATGATGAAAAAATTGAATAATGCTAAACCTAATTTAATTATATGTCATATTGGTAATGGAGCTAGTGTGACAGCTGTAAAAGAAGGTAAATGTATTGATACATCGATGGGATTTACACCGAATGCTGGATTAATGATGGGAACAAGGTGTGGTGATATTGATCATTCTTTAATTCAATATATTAGTAAAAAAACAGGATTATCTACAGAGAAAATTAATGAAATTTTGAACAAGGAAGCTGGATTACAAGGCATTACGGGAATGAGTGATCTTCGAGATTTAGATCGCGCTTATGAGGCAAGAGAAGAAAAGGTAATGTTAGCTTTTGATATGTATACGGATAGGATTGTTAATTATATAGCACATTATTTTGTGAAGTTAGAAGGAAAAGTTGATGGGATAGTTTTCACAGCTGGTGGTGGTGAAAACGATCCAATAATTAGAAGAGAAGTTGTGCATAAACTAAAAGCTTTGGGAGTTAAATTAGATGAAAAGGTTAATGAAGCAATGATGACTAGAAAAGGGATGGAAGGAAAAATAACTACTAAGGATTCTAAAATAGATGTGTATGTTATGGCAACTGATGAAGAACTTATGATAGCTAGAGATACTTATGAATTAGTTAAAGAAAGTCTTTAGCTTTTTTTCTTGTGAAGTAATGATAAAAATAGTATAATTATACTGGAGAAAGAGGTAGAAAGTATATGAAAATAATGTCTGTTAATGCTGGTAGTAGTTCATTAAAATTTAGTTTATTTGAGATGGATAATAAGCAACTTATTGCATCTGGATATTTTGAGAGAGTAACTTTACCAGGTAGTTTTTTTAATATAAAGTATAATGGAGAAAAGTATTTTGAAGAAATAGAAATGCCAAATCACACTGTAGCTGTCCAAATAATGTTAGATAGATTAATATCTTTGGGAATAGTTTCATCTTTGGAAGAAATAAGTGCGGTTGGTCATAGAATTGTTCATGGTGGCGATAAATACAATAAATCAGTTATTATTGATGATGAAGTTTTAGATGATATTAAGAGATTTGCTGAATTAGCACCTTTACATAATCCAGCTCATGTTTTGGGAATTGAAGCTGTTAAAAGTGCTCTTCCAAATGTGCCAATGGTAGCTGTTTTTGATACAGCATTTCATCAAACTATGGAACCAGCGACTTATATGTATCCTGTTCCATATGAATGGTATACTGATTTAATGGTTCGTAAATATGGTGCTCATGGAACAAGTCATTGTTATATAAGCAAACAAATTCCAAGATTAATTGGTAAAGATAATTATAAGGCAATAATTTGTCATTTAGGTAGTGGAGGAAGTATTTCAGCAGTTAAAGATGGTGTATGTGTTGATACGTCTATGGGATTTACTCCTCTTGCTGGAATTATGATGGGAACTCGTAGTGGTGATATAGATCCTTCAATTGTAACTTATGTAGCTAAGAAGACAAATAGAAGTGCTGAAGATGTTGTAAGTGATTTGAATAAAAAGAGTGGTTTTTTAGGTTTGAGTGGTAAGTCAAATGACTTTAGAGATGTATATGCTGGAGTTGAAGCAGGAGACGAAAGATGTAAGTTAGCTTTAGAAAAATATGTTAAGACAGTTGTTAATTATATAGCAATGTATTATGTTGAATTAGGTGGAGCAGATGTTATTTGTTTTACAGCTGGTTTGGGTGAAAATGCTGCACCAGTACGTGAAATGGTATGTGCTAAGTTAGCGTGCTTAGGTGTAAAAATTGATTTGAATGAAAATAATGTTCGTGGCGTTGAAAAAGAGCTTTCAACAGCTGATTCAAGTATTAGAGTTTTTGTTGTACCAACAAATGAAGAATTAATGATTGCTGATGATACTTACGAGTTAGTTTGTGCTTAAAAGAGAAAGGAAATGACTGATGTTAAAGTTGGAGTTGAAAAGAATTTTAAAAAAAATAAAACAATATGAAATTATAGTAATTGCTAGACACATCAGTCCCGATCCCGATGCTGTTGCATCACAAATTGCGTTACGAGATTCGATAAAGTTGACTTTTCCTAAAAAGCAAGTATATGCAGTTGGAGCTTCTGTAGCTAAGTTTAAGTATTATGGTAATCTTGATAAAATAGACGAAACAAAGTTTGATAAACCAGCTTTGTTAATAGCTTGTGATGTTCCAAATATATCGCGAGTTGATGGCGTTGATAAGTCGGCTTTTACGGAAGTGTTTAAGATAGATCATCATCCTTCTGATGAAGTATTTGGAGAATGTGATTGGAAAGATGAGACTTCATCTAGTACTTGTCAAATGATAATAGAGCTTTTATTGGCTACTAATATGAAATTAGATCGAAAGATTGCTGAAAATTTGTATTTAGGTGTTGTTTCTGATAGTGATAGGTTTTTGATAAGTTATACGACAACGAAGACATTTAGATTGGTTGCTGACTTAATTGATAAGACACAAATAAATTTTACAGAGTTGTATCAAAATTTATATGAAAGACCTTATGAAGAAATAAAGTTTCATGGATATTTATCAAATAATTTAAATATTACTGAAAATGGATTTGCTTATTTGAATATTACTAGTGATATATTAAAAAAGTATAATGTTGATAGTGCAACACCATCAAATATGATTAATGATTTTAGTAATATAAAAGGCGTTTATGTTTGGACATTTGTGACTTATGATGATAAAAACGAACTTTATAAAGTTAATATTAGGAGTAAAGGCCCAGTTATTAATGAAATAGCTGCTTTATATGGCGGTGGTGGTCATAAGTTTGCTTCGGGAGTTAGAACACACAATAAAGAAGATATTGATAAATTGTTAAAAGCGCTAGATGAAGAGTGTAAAAAATATAAGGAGAGTTTACAAGATAGATTGTAAGCTTTTTTTATTTAGAACAAACGTTCTTGTTGACTTTGAATAATTTTGATATAATTTTAATAGGTGGTTATATGAAAATAAAAAAATATCGAAAATTAAAAGATAATCGATATATAATTTTTTTTGATGATGACTTAGAAGTTAAGATATATGATGATGTAATAGTTAAATATAATTTATTGGTAAAAAAGGAAATTAGTAATGATGAATATAATGAATTGTTGGAATATAATAATTCTTTAGAAGCTTATTATAAAACGTTAAAATATATTACAAGGAAAATAAGAACAGAAAAAGAAATAATTAAGTATTTAGAAAAAGACTTTGATAGGGATATTATTAATAAAGTAATTGTGAAATTGAAAAATGAGAAATATTTAAATGATGATTTATATATTAAATGTTATGTTAGTGATAAGTTAAATTTAAGTAATGATGGACCAAATAAGATAAAAAGAGATTTGATTGTTTTAGGAATGAAGGAAGAGTCTATACAACCTTATTTAAATGATATTGATGATGAAGTTTGGTTGAAAAAAATTCAGTTAATTATTAATAAAAGAATAAAATGTAATCATCAGTATGGAATGAATAAGTTGAAGGAAAAAATTGTTTATGATTTAAGTAATTTAGGCTATTATAAATGGATGATAGAAAATGTTATTACTAATTCGGAATTTAGAAATGATGATTCTTTAATTGAGAAGGAATATAATAAGTGGTATAAGAAATTATCGTCAAAGTATGCTAGTAATGATTTATTATTTCGTATACGTAATAAGCTTTTATGTAAAGGTTTTACTTATGATGAGATAGATAATTTTTTGCAAAATAAAAAGAACTAAAAAAGTTCTTTTTATTTGTTAGTTTTTGCTTCTTCATCTTGTTTTGTATAATAATTTAATTGATTTTGAATGTATGTAGCATATTTTGTTTTTAATTCAGAATCTTGGATTTCAAGATCATAATCTTTTCTAATTTCTTGCATTGCTTTAACGTTTGCAACACTATTTTTAGATAAATATTCATTTGCTAATGTTTCGATAATTGAATCTCTAACATCTTCTAAACTAGCTTTTTCTTTAGTTTCAGTTCTTAAGATAACATGGTAACCTAATTCAGTAGTAATGATATTTTTTGAATATTCGCCATCTTTTAATTTATATGCTGCAGTTACTAATTCATCATAAGTATCACTTAAAGTAGATTTATTAATGAATCCTAAAGAACCACCAGTTTCTTTAGTTGATTCGTCGTTAGATTGTTCTTTAGCTAATTCAGCAAATTTATCAGCAATATTTTCTTTACTTGTTTTATTAAGTTCAGCAATAATTGCTTCAACCTTTTCTTTAGCTTCATTTTCTGCTTTAGTTTTTTCATCATCTGTCATATCATCTGTTACGTTAGCAGTAATTAAAATATGACTAACTTTGATATCGCCAACAACATCTTTGTCGTAGTATGTTTCGATTTCTTTATCAGTAATTTGTTTTTTACAATATGCTTCAATTACCATCTGTTGTAAGTAGTTTATATATAAATAATTTTTATAAGCTGCCGTTGTTTTGTATCCAGTATAGTATTGAATAGCAGATTCTAAATCATCACCATAGGCACTTTCTAGTTGAGTCATAGTTGATTCAGCAGATTTTTTAGCATCTTCAACATGATCACTGTATTTATCTTCTAAGATTTTTTTATCAATCATGTTTACTAATGTTTCTAGTGCATATTCATCTTTTAATTCAGTATATAGTTCATTTGCACTAATCATTGAACCGTCTTTTAGTGTTACGACCGCTTCGTCGCCGTTTGATAATTTTGGTATTTTACTTCCACACCCTGAAATCATTAATACGCAAAGGGCTAGCACAATTATTTTCTTTTTCATGTTTTCCTCCTTAACATACTTATAATTATAGCAATCTATAATTCAAAATACAAGAAAAATAAGAACATAAATAATCAATGAACCATAGAATATAAGTGAAAAGACAAAATGAAGGAGGAATGATTTATGAATCATTGTGGAAATAATTTAGGTCCTGCAATAATCCTAGTCTTATTTATATTATTAATTATCATAGTAGGAGCATATATTTAGGACCTTTAGGGAAAGAGAAGTTAGTTCACTTCTAATCATTATAGCTTATATTGTTATTACAATTATATTAGCTAGTTTTGTCTTTTATTAGGGGAATTATTAATTCTCTTTTCTTTAGGTTTGCTAAAAATGTTAAATTGTTGTAATACCTTTGCAATAATTTAATTATTGATGATATAATTAGTATGGTGAGATAGTATGGCAAAGAAGAAAAAAACATCAAAAGAAAAAGAAAAAAATGAGTTTAATTATAGTGTTGAATTAATAGGTTTATTGTTAATTGTAATTGGTATAATAGGTTTTGGTTTTGGAATAGTAGGAGCAATGATAAAAAAGTTTGCTATGTTTTTAGTAGGTGAATGGTGGGCTTTTATATTAGTTATTATTCTTTTTATGGGTTTTTATATGTTAATAAAAAGAAAATTGCCTAATTTTTTTACTTCTAAATTATTGGGGTTATATATTTTAATTATTGTGATTTTAACAGGTGCTCATTTTAATTTTATAACTAAGTTTGAACCTAAAGAAATAATAAGTAAAACTATGGAAAGTTATAAAGCAAGAATAGCGACAATGGGAACTAGTGCTAGTATTTTTACAAGTGGTCAAAGTAATATTGATGTTGGTGGTGGAATAATAGGAGCAGGTTGTTCTTTTGCTTTAGCTACAATGTTTGGCGCGACGGGAACAATAATTGTTTTAGTAGCTTTAGTTATTTTTAGTTTAGTAATGTTATTTGATATTAATATAGGAGATCTTTTAATTAATATAAAAGCCAAATTACCGCAAAGAAAACATCGTTATGAAGACGATGATGATGAAGATGATGAAGAAAGTGTTGAAATCCCAGAGGAACATAGTTATGTTAAAGAGGAAAAGGCATATGAAAATGTGAGAGAAAATACAACGATTACAACACCTGTTAGTATTTCAACAGAGTTGAAAGAAGAACGTGTTATGCCAGTGCAACAAGCTGCGGTGGCGACAAATAGAGGAGTTTATACTTTGCCTTCAATTTCTTTATTAGATGATATTCAAAAAAATAGTAAAGTTAATAGTAATGATTTTACTAAGAGTAATAAAATTATTTTGGAAAGAGTACTTAATGATTTTGAAATTAAGGGAACAGTTGTTGAAATTCACGTTGGTCCGGCAGTTACACAATATGAGGTAGCAGTATCGAGTGGAACTAAATTAAGTAGAGTTGAACATATTGATAAGGAAATTGCTTTGGCTTTGGCAGCAAAAAGTGTTTCAATTGAAGCACCTATTCCAGGCAAAAGCACCGTTGGTATTGAAATTCCTAATCCTTCTATAAGTGCAGTTAAGTTTAAGGAAGTCTTGGGGTATTTACCTAAGGGATCAGAAAAAATGAAAATTTTGGTTTCTTTAGGAAAAGATTTAATGGGAAGAGTGCAAGTCGCCGATATTTCCAAAATGCCTCACTTGTTAGTTGCAGGTTCAACTGGTTCTGGTAAGTCTGTTTGTATTAATAGTTTTATAGCTTCAATTTTGATGCGTTATAGACCAGATGAGATTAAATTAGTTTTGGTGGATCCAAAAAAAGTTGAGTTATCAAATTATAACGGTGTACCACATTTATTATGGCCGGTAGTAACAGATCCTAAAAAGGCGTCCGCTGCTTTGCAAAGAATTGTAGCAATTATGGATGAACGTTATGATTCTTTTGCTGAAGTTGGAGTTAAAAAAATCGAAGAATATAATGAGTATGTTGAAAAAGAAAAAGAGAAAAACCCAGCAGTTAGTTTAGAAAAAATGTATTATATTGTGGTTATTATAGATGAACTTGCTGATTTGATGATGGTTGCTTCTAAAGAAGTTGAAGCTTCAATTCAACGTATTACACAGCTTGCTCGTGCAGCAGGAATCCATTTGATTGTAGCAACTCAAAGACCTAGTACAAATGTTATTACAGGTGTTATTAAAGCAAATATTCCATCTAGGATTTCGTTTGCTGTTGCTTCGCAGATTGATTCAAGAACGATACTTGATACTGGTGGTGCAGAAAAACTATTAGGTAAAGGTGATATGTTGTTTTTACCAATGGGTGAAAATTCACCTATCCGTATTCAAGGATGTTTTATAACTGATGATGAAATTAGAAGAGTTATTGAATATGTTTGTGCGCAACAATCAGCAATTTATGATGATACATTAAATAAACAAATTGAGGAAGAGCATAATCCGGTTTCTGGTGATAAAGAAAGTTACGATGACCCTTTATATAATGAGGTATTAGAATTTGCCATGGAAACTGGTAAAATTAGTGCATCATTAATTCAGCGTCGTTTTAGACTTGGTTATAATAGAGCTGCTAGAATAATAGATTTGTTAGAAGAACGAGGGATTATTGGACCTCAAAATGGGTCTAAGCCACGTGAAGTTTTAGCAGGGAAAAAAGAAAATGGTTAATAAGCCATTTTTTTTGAATAAATTATAATTATGTGGTATTATATGAAAATTATTTTTTGGGGGGAGAATTTTAATGAATAAGAGTTTATTTGAGTATGAGTTTTTAGTGAAAGAGGTATTTTATAGAGGGTGTCATATTTTAACATGGTTAGAAAAACATCCAAAGATTGAAGCATTGGAAAAACAAGCTATTTGTGCAACCATAATGGATGCTTTAGTTTATAAGGAATTAATTAATCCGGAAAAAGAGTTTTTAAATCTTGATCAGTTATGTATAACTCATAATAGTGCTGATTATCACTTTGAGGAAAATCCTGTTATTTGCTCAATTCCACAATGGTCGAAAGAAGAGTTTAGAAAAAAATCTCTTGTTGCTTCATGTAGTGTTCCTGCTTCAATTTTTTTAAGTAAACCATCTAGTAATGTTTTGCATTATAATATAAATGACTATAACACTGTTGTTTCAGCTTTTTTTCTAAATTTTTCATTTTTGATAGCAGATTATAATTCACCAACGAGGTTAGGACAAAAAGCAGTTGATAGACCTTTTTTAGGAGTTAAAATAAATGGCGTTTCGTATTTAGTTGATGTATTAACAAAAAGAATTTTTAGAGCTGATAAATTTACTGAATTATTTGATTTACATGTTAAAAGTATAGATTATAAGGAAAATTTTGGTGATGAAAAGGCTAAATATTATAATGAAAAGGTAAGAGAAAAATTAGATTTAACAACTTATTTGGGGATAAATTTGCCATTGGTGAAATCTTTAGAAGATGTTGATGATTTTGCAGAAATGGTTTATGAAATAGAAAAATCAAAAGAATATTATCCAGAAGAATGGGAAAAATATAAAGAACTTGAAACGAAGAGGCTAACTTTAAGTTTTTAAAGTACTATTTATAGTACTTTTTTTATGTTATAATTACTATGGAGGTAGAGTCATGATATGTAAAAGATGTGGAAAAGAAGTATTTACAGAAGATGTTTCATTTTGTCCATATTGTGGATATTTTTTACGTGACTCTCAAGTGTATGAACAGAATGTGTTACCAAAGGAACAAAAAAATAGTCATATAATTATTTATTTTATGGTAATTATTTTATCTGCTGTTGCACTTTTTTTGACTTATGCTTTATCAAAAGAGTATTTTTTTATAGATGAGCAAACTAATAATGATGTGCTGAATGAAAAATATGAAACTAAAAATAATGTTGTAGCAGAACCTGGGGTAACAACGATTGTCTATAATAATAAATATTATAATCAATCTTTAAAAAGTTTAAATGATGTTTATAGTTTGATTGAGAAAGATAGTTTAAAACAAAAAAATAGTTGTGCAACAGCAATTGTAAATATTGAAAAAGAAATTATTAGTAATTATGGAGTAAAAGCAGTTAATTTATGTGAAATGAGTGTAAGTTTTGCATATGAAATAAGAGATTTGATAGGATTTATTTATAATAATTATCCTAATGTTAGGTATTATTTAACTAATATAACTTTAGCAAATGTTACTGAAGAATCATCTTATATTGCAGCTTTTATGCCAATTTTTGTTTTTGCTACAAGTCCCACTATTAATAATTATCCGATGGGAGTTAAAACGCAAATTGTTTTGAATTCTAGTTATTTTTTAAATGAAAGTAAGTTTAATAATACAGTTAAATATGGATCTAATACGCATTTTTATCCTAAAAATGCTACTAAAACTAGCACAGTAGCTCATGAATTAGGTCATTATTTATCTTATGTTGCTTTAATGAAATATTATAAAGTTTCTAATTTAACATATGTTAAAGCAAGTGATTCTAATATTTTATACAAGGTTTATGATGATTTTAATGAAGGTAATTTTAGTTATTTGCTTATTCAAAAGGCATATAATAAGTATTTAGAGCAATATGGATATATTGATTTTGATTCTTTTAGAGGAAGTATTTCTAATTATGCAATTACTAAAGATTCAAATGGTAAGTATATTTATGATGAAACAATTGCTGAAGCTTTTCATGATTATTATTTAAATAGGCGTAATGCTGCGATTGCAAGTATTTTAATTGTAGAAGCTTTAGAATCTTATTTGTAGGTGATATTATGAGAAAAATAATTTTTGTAGTAATTATTTTTATGGCTTTTGTAGGAAATATTAAGGCTTTTGATATTAATATTGAAAACTTAAATATATCTAATAAAAGTGCTAATTTAGTTAAAGAGTTGAATCCTGAATATAAAATAGAAGCAACTGGATATGAAAAAAATATTATTTATGATGAAGAGATTATAAATTTAACTAAAGAATTAATAGATATAAGTATAAAGGATATTTCAATAGATGAAAAAAATCAGTTATTTACAAAATATATTTATTATGATAGAAGTGACGGTTTTCAAACTTTAACTTCAAGTTTATTTATTGATACTTTTGTAAAACAATTAGATGGTAAAAAGATTGAACTTGATTATATTAAGGCAGTTAGAACTGTTGAATTTAGTAAAGGTTTTTTATCATTTGCTTATTTACCAAATGTTAGTTTTGATGGTAAGAAAACAGATATGGTTTTAGCTTATTGGTTAATTAAAGATGAATCAGGTTATAAATTACATTATCCATGGTTTAATTTGGCAGATAATTTAGAAAGTTATTTTAATGAAATAGCTGGAGTTGAAGATAATGGTGCAAATATTGGTAGTACGTTTAAAAGTATCAGTTTAAATACAGAAGAAAGTGTAATTTCAGAAGATGAGTTAAGAGAGTTGTATAATCAAAATAAGGGTAGTGTTTTACAAATTACTGGACTAAATCATGAAGGAGTAAATGCATATGGTAGTGCTTTCTTTTTAAGAAAAGGAATTGTTGTAACAAGTTGGTCATTATTTTTGCAGATGTTAAATGAAAGTGAATTTATATATGTTAATGATGGAGATGGTAATAGTTATACTGTTTCTGGAATTGTTGCAGGAAATATTGATTACGATGTAGTTGTTTTAAAGTTAAGTGATGAAATAGGCCAAGAAGTTAAATTTGGTAACAGTGATGATTTAAAAACTAATGATAAGTTGTTTATGATTAATAGTAAAAATAATAGTTCTTTTAGTATTAATTATGGTTCTTTTGTTGCAGCAAAAAATGGTAAATTAGAAAATTTATTAGTAATTAATAAAGCAGATGTTGGAGCGTGTTTGTTTAATCTTCAAGGCGAAGTGGTCGGATTTAATATAGCTGAGGTATTATATTCTGAACTTTCTTATGCTAATAGTACTGATTATTTAAAGGAATTACAAGATATTTTAATAAAGATGGATTTTGCACAAATTGATACTGTATCTTTTTTAACTTTTAAGAAAAATTATTATAACGATATTAGTCAGGAAGAGACAAATACAATTAGTGATGAAGTTTGGAATAAATATAAACAAATAGGTAATTTGGAAGAAAGTATTTCTTTAAAGTTAATAAAAGCTTATTATGAAGATGGTGTATTAAGTTTAAGGTATAAAAATAATGCGGCAAATTCATTGGGAACCTTTTATTTTATTTCAACTTATATAGATAATTTGGAAAAGCAAAACTTTAGTGAAATTTATAGGACAAATAAAAAAATAATCTTTAAAAATAAAAATTATAGAATTGTATTAAAAAATAATATGAATTATTTAGTAATATTGATAATGGAGTTAAAATGAAAAAGTTATTATTACCTTTGGTTTTTGTGCTTTTTGTAATAGTGTCTATGTTAGTTATAGTAAATTTTAACAAAATAAATGTTAAAAAATTTGAAAATGACATATATTCTTTTAATTATGATAGTACTTGGAAAATTAAAGAAGATGGAATAAATGTTCAATTAATACATAAAAAAAGTAAAGCTAGGTTAAATATAAAGTATCGAGAATTAGAAAATTATTTTATTGATGTTCAACTTAAAGATATAGTAAATGAAATTGTTGATGGAATAATGAAGCAGAATGAAGGGTATGCTTTAATTAGTGTAGATGATTACTTTAAAGAAGATATTGAAAGTTATTCATATTTATATGAAAAAGATGATGAACAAGCATTAGTTAATATATATAAAAAAGATAAAAAATTAATTATTATTTATTATGTTAATTCGAGTAATTATTTTGATATTGTACTTGATAGTGTTGATTCAATTTTAAATAGTTTTGAAATTAAATAGGAGTAAATATGTTGTAAATTTACTTTTATTTTTTTAATTTTTTTGACAAGAGATATTTATATTTCATATAATTTAGTAAAGCTTTTATAGTAGAAAGGTATATGAAAGTTAGCGCCAGGTCCTAAGGGATGACGAGGTTAGTAATTATCGAAAGATTCGGCGGATGTTACTACGTAAATGGGAACGTTAGAACTATTTAAAAAATAAAATTAAGATTATAACAAAAGATAGTTCACCATATATTTTTTGTATGGAGGAATTTTTATGTGTGGAATAGTAGGATACATTGGTAAAGAAAAATGTATTCCAAAAATTATAAGTGGTTTAGAAAGTTTAGAATATCGTGGATATGATAGTGCTGGTATTGCTTATAAATTAAATAATAAGATTGTGATAGTTAAAGAAAAAGGTAGAATTGAAAATTTAAAGAAAGTTTTAAATGAAGGAGAAGAGTCTTATTCAGGTATAGGTCATACTAGATGGGCAACTCATGGAAAACCATGTAAAGAGAATAGTCATCCTCATAAACAAGGAAGGGTTACAATTGTTCATAACGGAATAATTGAAAATTATGAAAGTTTAAAAAATGATTTAAAAGATTATAATTTTAAAAGTGAGACTGATACAGAAGTAGTTGCAGCTTTAATAGATAATTTACTTAAGAGTTATGATATTTTAACTGTTTTAAATATGTTAAAAGATTACTTAGTAGGTAGTTATGCTTTAGGAATTATGATTGATGGTGATGATAAAATATATGCTATTCGAAAAGATAGTCCATTAATTGTAGGTGTATCTGATGAAGGGAATTTTATTGCCAGTGATGTACCAGCAATTTTGAATTTTACTAATAAATATCATTTACTATTAAATGATGAATATGTAGTATTAGGTGATGGTGTAACTATTTATAATGATGGTAAAGTTGTTGAAAAGGAATTATTGACTTTTGATATGGGTGTAGAAGCAGCTATGAAAAATGGTTATGAACATTTTATGTTGAAAGAAATATATGAACAACCTAAAGTTATTATGGATACTATTAAAGAATATATATATGATATTAAGTCATTAGAAAGTAAATTAAGTGGTTTAGAAAAGTATGAGTCAATAGATATAGTTGGTTGTGGTAGTGCTTATCATGTTGGATTAGTAGGAAAAAGTTTGATAAGTAAATATGGACATGTTTTTGTAAATGCAGATGTAGCTTCAGAATATAGATATACTAATCATTATCCAAGAAAAAATCATTTGATTATTTTAATTAGTCAAAGTGGTGAAACAGCCGATACTTTAGCAGTATTAAGACAAGCAAAAGAACAAGGAATACCAACTTTAGCTATTGTTAATGTAGTTGGTTCTTCAATAGCTCGTGAAGCTGATAAAGTATTATATATTAAAGCTGGACCAGAAATAGCAGTTGCAACAACAAAAGCTTATACTTGTCAACTTATGATTTTATCTTTAATTGCAGCTTATTTAGGTATTAAAAATGGTTTGTTAGATGAAAATATTTTAGATGAATATCGTAATATTGATTCTGTATTAGAAGGAATTTTAGAAAATACAGATGATACATTAGAAATCGCTAAAATGATAAAAAATTGTAAAGATATTTTCTTTTTAGGAAGAAAAGTTGATTATGCTTATGCAATGGAAGCATCACTTAAATTAAAAGAAATAAGTTATTTACATAGTGAAGCATATGCGGCTGGAGAATTAAAACATGGAACTATTAGTTTAATTGAAAATAAAACACCAGTAATAAGTATTATTACTGATGATTCTATTAGATTAAAGACTATGAGTAATATTAAAGAAGTATGTGCAAGAGGTGCTTTAAGTATTGTTATAAGTAATGAAGAAATACTTGATAAAGATTTATATAAAAAGTTAATTGTTATACCTAAATTAAGTGATTTAGTTGGTGGAGTATTAGCAATAGTAAAATGTCAATTAATTGCTTATTATGTTGCTAAGTTAAATGGTTGTGATATAGATAAACCAAGAAATTTAGCAAAGAGTGTTACAGTAGAATAAAATAAAAATATGCTTGAAATGAGCATATTTTTTTGTTTATAAAAAATCATAAAGCAGGATACTTTATGAGAATGGATTATTAATAAAATAATTTTAAAATATATTTTAAAGTAATTAAAATTATGTTATACTAATGGCAGTATAATAGTATAGGAATAAGGTGTTTCATAGTGTATCTTGCTCTATGAAATGAATGAAGTTAGAAATATTTAAAAGATAATTATTATATTTTAGGTGGTGTGTAGTGTGAAAAAAAATTATCGAAAACTAATTTGCTTGCTAGCTTTTGCATATTTATTTTTTATGACAATAGGTTATTCAGCATTATCTACTAATTTGAATGTAGACGGTGTAGCTGTTATAAAAGGGCAAGCGGTTTTGGCTGCTACATATAGTAATGATACTTCTGCATTTAGATCTCCAACATACAAAACAAAAATAAAGACTATAACATTGGAAGATAAAATAAATGTTCCTGATGATGCAGTAAAATCTTGGGATGTTTCAGCATCCAAAGATGGTCGTGTCATGGCTTATGTAATTACTAATCCCGATGATTCAACCAAGTATGATTTATACATACAAGGGGATGGCTCATTGTATGCAAATCAAGATAGTTCATGTTTATTTTATGGCATGAGTGCAGTTCAAACAATAAATAATTTAAATGTTTTAAATACGTCAAAAGTAACAGATATGAGTAATATGTTTTCTCATATGAGTAGTTTAACCAGTTTAGATTTAAGTAATTTTGATACGTCAAAAGTAACAGATATGAGTTATATGTTTGTTGATCTGAGCAGTTTAACAAATTTAGATTTAAGTAGTTTTGATACATCAAAAGTAACAGATATGAGTGAAATGTTTTCTAATATGAGGAGCTTAACAAGTTTAAATGTAAGCAATTTTAGTATCACAAACGAAATAAAAATTAATTCTGTGTTTAGGAATCTGGATAAATTGACCAGTTTAGATTTAAGCAATTTTGATACATCAAAAGTAACGAATATGAATCAGATGTTTGAAGGTATGAGTAGTTTAACCAGTTTAGATTTAAGTAGTTTTAATACCTCAAACGTAACAAATATGTATCGTATGTTTTATGGTATGAGTAAGTTGACAAGTTTAGATGTAAGTAATTTTGATACATCAAAAGTAACGGATATGAGTGATATGTTTAAAGATATGAGCAGCTTAACAAGTTTAGATTTAAGTAGTTTTGATACGTCAAAAGTAACGGATATGAGTGGTATGTTTAAAGATATGAGTAGCTTAACAAGTTTAGATTTAAGTAGTTTTAATACCTCAAACGTAGAAGGTATGAGAGGTATGTTTGCTTATATGAGTAAGTTGACAAGTTTAGATGTAAGTAATTTTGATACGTCAAAAGTAACATATATGAGTTATATGTTTGCTGGTATGAGTAGTTTAACAAGTTTAGATTTAAGTAATTTTGATACGTCGAACGTAACATATATGGAGAGTATGTTTTCTGGTATGAGTAAGTTGATAAGTTTAGATTTAAGTGGTTTTAATACGTCAAAAGTAACATATATGTATAGTATGTTTGATGGTATGAGCAGTTTAACAAATTTAGATTTAAGTAGTTTTAATACATCAAAAGTAACAGATATGAGTTATATGTTTTTTGGTATGAGTAAGTTGACAAGTTTAGATTTAAGTAAATTTGATACATTAAGGGTAACAAATATGACTTATATGTTTAATAGGACTGATTCTGGTACACTTAGCATTATTTTAAATAAGACACCGTTTAATAGTTCAGTAAGGACTTCTAATATGTTTGGAAAGAGTCCAACATATACTATTACCGTTAATAGTGAAGCAGATAAAACTTTGATTGATAAACTTGGTTATAGTAATGTAAC
>CAKOLG010000014.1 GCA_934096175.1 uncultured Bacilli bacterium | reverse complement strand
AGTTTTATCTCGCAAATTAATTTTATCACATCTTTTTACAAAAGAAAAGAGTATTGAACTTTGTCAACACTCTGAAATAAAGATTGCGTTTGCAATCTTTTTTTTGTATAATAAACGTATGAAAGTAGAGGAATATTAATATGAACGAACAATCAATAAGAGAAAAATATCTTCCTTTAGGAACTGTAGTTTTACTCCAAAATGGCACAAAAAGAATAATGATCAATGGCTTCTGTACAATGGATGCTAATAATAAAGACAAAGTATATGATTACTCAGGTGTTTTATTCCCAGAAGGTGCATTATCATCAGATCAAATACTTTTATTTGATCATAACCAAATTGTCAGAGTTGATCATCTAGGTTTAATTGATGCTGAAGAGATAAGTTTTAAACAAAAATTAGCACAATTATTAGCAGAAAACCCAATTCCAAATAACAATCAAACAAACACAGATCAAAATTAATAATTGACAAAATGGTCGTTATCGATTATATTACAGTTATTGTTGACTGGGACATAATATTTACTCCCTTAATTATAGTGAATCTAGGATAGTGTAAACTAGATATTAATAGTAAATTATTCCTACCCACGAGAGAAGTATCAAAAATACTTCCGGATATTTTCCGTTATCATAAAAAGTATATTAAGGATGGTACCGTGCACATAGTGCACTCCTTTAGGTACCATCCTTTTTTTAGAAAGAGGGATAAAATGAAATTAAATAATAGTTACTTTTATACATTAAGAGAAAATGCCAAAGATGAAGAAAGTGTAAGCGGTAATTTATTAGTTCGTAGTGGAATGATAAAAAAAGTTGGTTCTGGAATCTATATGTATCTGCCTTTAGGGCTTCGTACTTTAGATAAAATAAGAAAAATAGTCAAAGAAGAAATGGATAATGCAGGTGCACAGGAGTTACTAATGCCATCTCTTATACCTAGTGAAGTTTACGAAACATGTGGTAGAGTAGAAGCATTTGGTAAAGATATGTTTAACTTAAAAGACCGCTACGAAAAACCTTATGTGCTTGGTCCAACACACGAAGAACTCTTTACAATTGCAGCTAAAGCTATGGTTAAAAGCTATAAAGATTTACACTTTACAATCTATCAACAAGCAGATAAATTTAGAGATGAAACACGTCCTCGTTATGGATTAATACGCGTCCGTGAATTTATTATGAAAGATGCATACTCCTTTGACCGCGACGAAGAAAATCTAGAAAAATCTTATCAAAATATGAAAAAAGCTTACAATAAAATTTATGATAGAATCGGTTTAAACTATAAAATAGTTAAAGCCGACACTGGAGCAATGGGTGGATCATTATCAGAAGAATATCAAGCACTTACTGAGATTGGTGAAGATACTGTTGTATTATGTGATAAATGTGATTTTTCTTCTAATATTGAGATTACCGAATGCATCTCTTCACCAGAAAAAGAACCTAAAGCTTCAACAATGAATCTTGTCCAAACTCCACATCAAAAAACTATTGAAGAAGTATGCAAATTTTTAAATTTAACTCCTAAAAAATCTTTAAAAGCTCTTTTAATGAATGTAAATGAAGAATTAGTAGTTTGTTTTATTCGTGGTGATAGAGAATTAAATGACACCAAATTATGTAAACTTCTAAATGCTAAAGAAGTAAATTTTGCAAACGATGAATTAATCGCTACATCAAATGCGGTTCCTGGATACACTGGCCCAATAGACTTAAATGCTAAAATTATAATCGACCGCGAAGTCTTAAATATGACAAATTTTTGCTGTGGAGCTAATAAAGAAGGATACCATTACATTAACGTCAACCCTGAAGATTTTATCAATGAAAATACTATTGTAGCAGATATTGTAAACGTCGTTGAAGGAGATATATGTCCTTGTTGTGGTGGAAAACTATATTTTAAAAAAGGTATAGAAGTTGGTAATTTATTTAAACTAGGAACAAAATATGCTCAAAAACTTGGCTTAACTTTCTTAGATGAAAACAATCAAGAACAAATTGTTACTATGGGTTGTTATGGTATAGGTATTGGTCGAATTTTAGCTAGTATTATTGAACAAAATAACGATGAAGCAGGAATGATTTTACCAATGAATGTTGCTCCTTACCAAGTTGCCTTAGTTCAAATAGATATGAAATCAGAAACTCAATCTGCCGTCGCTAATAAAATTTATGAAGAGTTAACTAAATGTGGGATAGAAGTCTTATTTGACAATCGAGATGAACGACCAGGTGTTAAATTCAAAGACATGGATTTAATTGGTATACCACTACGAATTACCATTGGCAAAAAAATATCTGAAAATATTGTTGAATTTAAAGAACGCAAAACTGGTTTACAAGAAGATGTTTCATTAGACAATATTATTGAAAAAATTACGAAATTTGTTAAAGATAACTTAAAATAAGTTATCTTTTTTGTTATACTTATAATAAGGTGATAATATGGATTATGTATTAAGTAAAATGTGTCACTTCCTTATTGAAAATAATACAAATGAACTACAAAAATTAAAAAAAATCTGTAAGCAACAAAATTTAAATTTTAATAAATTATTAAAAAAAGCTAAAAATTATTTAAAAAACTTAACTAAACAAGCCCAAACCTTTGGCTATAATATCGACTTTGAATCATTTTTTAATCTTTTAGAAAATTACATTGCTATAAAAGATACACTTTCCAACGAAGAAAAAAAATTATATCTTAAATTACTTGTTAATCTTTCAAACTTATATGATATAAATTTACGTGAAGAATTAGAAAAATATGTTACATACTACAAACCTACTAGCAAAGATAAAATTACTCAAGACCTCTGTCTTTATTATATTGAAAACCTTTCTTTAGAAAACTATGAAAATATAAAAAAAGAAGCTATTATAAACAAAATAAACTTTACAGAACTTGAAGAAAAAGTAAAAATATTTTTAGAAAACTTACAAACTTCAGTATCCAAATTAGGCTATAACATAAATAAAGAAAACTTTTTTAAAATATTAAATGATTATATTAATAAAAAAGAAATTTTAACTAATGAAGAAAAAATAAATTATTTAACTATTTTATTAAATTTATCAAAAATTTATAACATTAATTTACGTAAACAACTAAAAGAAAATATTAAAAATAATCAAGAAACATTCTCTTTAAAAACATATAATGACCCATTAGATAATTTCCAATTACTAAAATGTCTTTTATTTCAAAGATATAACAATGGAACCTTTAATCCTAGTGAAATATCTACCCCAGATACTAAAGATAGTCAATTTATAAATGAAGAATATGATTTTACATTAGAACAAACAGAATTAATAAATAGAATTATTTTTATTTATTTAGATAAAATAACTAACTATGCCAACGATGATTTAAATCCCTTATATCAAGACTTGTTAGACCATAATGATCAAAATTATCTAAAAAATATTTCAATATCAACTTTACAAGAAGCCATAATATGTTTAAAAAAGCATCAAGATATTAATCTCCCACCTCATATTAAAACTTTTCTTAAAATTTTAATATCAGCTACTAACTATACTGATGAGATAGGTTACACAGAATATAATTTATTTAAAACAGCACCTTGCCAAAAAGATTATTCTATTTATATAAATACTCCAAATATAAAATCTACATATACTTTTTTAAATGAATATATAAAAGAGTGTATTATAAAAAATTTAAACTATGATTTACAATTTTTTGCCTACGAACCAACTTCAAAACATCGCACGATTATTTATGCTTCAACCAAAGACTTATCAAGCAAATTAACTATTTTAAACAAAATTGATAAAAAATTGACTCTGTCTTTTGGTGAACCATTCCAACTAGCTAGTAAAATGAAAAAATCATACTATTCAATTGCTTTAAATCCCACTTATGATTTATCATATACTGAATTTTTAAACAGTGTATTAGAAGTATCATATTATCGCGTCATTGCTAAAATAGTAATAAATCAAAATATTGACCCAAAAGAATTAATAATATTAAAAAATTTTATGTTATTAAAAAATATAACGCGAAAAGAAGATAAAAATCCATTAAACTATTTGTATAATAAAACAAAATTTTCTATAATTAAAGATATAATCAATAAAAATATTCCAAATATTTTAAATACATTAAATCTTTATATGGTAGAAGAAAACTATACTAGTAAGTTAATTATCGAATTTAAAAAAACTATATTATATTTAATTAATATTACTTATTCTAAAGATAAAAATGCTAAAACCAATATTGCATTACCAAATATGACTTAAAAAGGAGGTGATACCTTGAACACTGATGCATTATATAATACAATTCAAAAAGAAATTCCCGAAGAAGAGCAAAACAACTCTGAACTATTAAAAAAATGTCTTCTAAATAATCGTTATGATTTAGTTGTTCAATTTAATGAAGAAGCTTTTACAGATGAAATATTTAATGAATATAAAAATAAAATTATTGCATATTTAAATGGAGAAGGTCAGGAATTATTACATAATCCTATAGTAATTCCTTTTCCTAATATAAAATTAAATCAAAAACTATTTAATTACTGTATTGCTAATAATTTAGACAATTTAATCCCATACTTTTTAATTTCTATTCCAAAAGAAATAATTACTGCTAAAAAAGAAATTTTTATTAATTTGATTGGCGAAGATCTCCCGATGTCCTTATCTTTTAATCCATACTTTCTTGAATATTGTCTAGAGCAAAATCGCTATGATTTAGTCTTACAATTTAATGCAAAAGTTATTACTGAAGAAGTTATTGCCCAACATGGTAATGAAATTATTAAAACAATAGGTAATAAGTTACCATATAATCTTAAAACTAGTCAATCTTTATTTAATGAATTGTTAATGTTAGAAAAATATGATCTAGTAATTCAATTTAATCAATCTTTACTAACTAAAGAAATAATTGCAAAATATGAAAATAATTTATTGCCATTACTGCAAAATGTTCCATATAACTTAGCTTCCAGTTCTGCACTTTTAACTTATTTTCTAAGCCACAATAATTATGAAGTTATTTCACAATTTAATGAAGATGCTTTTACAGAAGAAATTATTGACCAATATGGTAACTCAATTTTAGATGGTTTAGGCGACCGTTTACCATTAAATTTAAGTAGAAATGTAAAAATATTTCAACTAGTACTAAACAAAAAGCGTTTTGATTTATTAAAAGAATTTAAAGGTGAACTTATTACAAAAGAATTGGTTGAAAATTATGGCTCTATCTTACTAGATGTTTTAGACTTCACTGTACCTTATAATTGGTGCAAAAATAAATATTTATTTGACCTTTGTTGTTTAAATAAACGCTTTGATTTACTAAGTGAATTTGACTTTTCTCTTTTTACTCCTGAGTTTATGAATGAATATGGCGAACAAATCTTATTAGCATTACCAAACAGGTTAGATGTATGCCAGCTTAGCAATAAAGTATTGTTTGACTACTGTTTAAAAAAAGAACGTTTTGATTTAGTTATTCAATTTAAAACCACCTTATTTACCGAAGAAATACTAAGAAATAATATTGCCAAAATTGCTGATCAAATCGGTAATAAAATTCCACTGCAATTAGAAAATAACGAATTATTTTTTAACTACATTATGGCTCAAGGCAGATATGATTTATTAACTCAATTTAATGGTAAATTTTTAACTCCCGACATTATAAATAAATATAGTGATTACATATTTAAACAATTATATAATGAATTACCTAGTAATTTAGCCAAGAGTCAAGCGTTACTAGACTATTGCTTACAACATGATAAATATACTCTTGTAACACAATTTGACACAACCGTTTTAACTGATGAAATTATTGAACAATACAAAGACAAAATAATTAGTACTCTTAAAAGTAATGGTTCGATTCCTCATCATTTAAGTTCTAATAAAAAATTGTTTTCATATTTCTTATCAACCAAAAACTTTAATTTGGTATTCGCTTTTGATAGATCGTTATTAACGGATGACGTTATTGAAAATAACATAGATGAAATATTATTTTTAATCTGTGATAATGTTCCATACAAACTAGCAAACAATAAAGTATTATTTAAATATTGTTTAGAACATGAAATGTATAATTTATTGCATCAATTTTCTAACGAATTACTGACTGAAGAAATAGTTAACAATTATGGTGATTTATTAATTAAAGGAATAAACGAACAAATACCTTTTTCTTTAGAAAAAAATATTTACTTGTTTAATTACTGTTTAAAACATGAATATTATAATCTACTATCATCTTTTGATAACAGTTTACTAACTGTTAAAGTTATCAGTAAATACGGGGCAAAAATATTAGAAAATATAGGCCCAAATATTCCTTTTAATTTAAAAAATAACCAAGCTTTTTTAAACTATTTATTTGAACAAAAACGCTTTGATATAATTATTCAATTCAATTATCAATTTTTTACTACATCAATTATTAATGAATATGGTTTAAAATTATTACAAGCTCTTAACAATACCATTCCTCAAAATTTACAACCAAGTAAAAATTTATTTAAATATTGTATGCAACAAAAAAGATATGACCTAGCTGTTCAATTTAATGCCAATATTTTTACAAAAGAAGTTATTGAAAAATATGGAAATGAATTAATGGATTATATCGAAGGCAATTATATTTCTTTTGTTCCTGATTCATTAGAAAATAATGAATATTTATTAAATAAGTATCTCAAAAACAATCGTTTTGATATTGCAACGTCATTTTTATTAAATAAGCAATTACTAGATAATGAAAATATCATGCAGAAATATGCCGAACAATTAGGTCTAACTTTAAATGAACTAAAAAATAAAATAAATTATTTGTATCAAAAAAATGATGAAATTTTTAATACTTTAATTCCTAAATTACTTAGTAAAAGATATTCGACAATAAATATTGAATATCTTGAAAAATTTGCTGTATATAAAGATATTCAAATAAAATTATTAAATTTAAGTGATAATGAAATTAAATTAATTTCTTCTTTATTAAACCTAATTAATAATGAAAGATATGATACAACAGCAATAATCTTTTACGTATTAGAAAATATTAAACAATATTCTACACTAATTCAAAGTATAGATTATGCAACTTTAACTCAAGATCAACTTAAAAATTTAATTGCTGTTTTACAATCTCCTAAAAATATTTATAATATTTCAAGTATCACTGAATTATCAGATCAAAACTATCAAAATATTATAAATGCTTACTTTGCACAAATAGATAATAAAATAAAAAATAATACTATTTCTGTAGAAGAATTAAAAGAAAGTTTATTACAAAAAAAATATGGACTTAGTTTAGAAAAAGCCAAGTTTATTTGCGAACGCTATTGTCATAATATGAAAATGCTTGAAAAAAGTCAATTAAGTCATAGTATTTATCTAATACTTGAAGGAATTTATGATATTTATAGCTCAACATCATTAGAAGAATTAGAATTTTTATATTTAACATCAAGTAGATTAAAAACAGATTTTTATACAACCATTTCTTTAGAATCATCAATTAGAAAAGAATACGCAAAAATGTTTAACGATACTCTTTATCAATTAAATCCTAAACACAAACTTGACGAAAACAATGAATTATATAAATCTAATAAAGACGCTTATGACATGATAATGCGCGCTGAATATAAAGGCCAAAAACCACAATTTTATATTTTAGATGGTGACTTTAATTTACAAATTCATAATCTTGGTGCTTATCGAGATTGGATTCGTCCTGAAAATTTTAAAGACGATTGGGAAAGACCTAAAATAGCTCACCATGGAATATGTACTAGCTATATTAGTAACAACCAAATAGCCAATGCTAGAGTTAGACATCCAGTCTATGGCTTTAGCGAATACGAAGAAAGTGCCTTACTTTGTGTTGGAAATTATGATTTATATAGTGACGAATCAATTGCTAAATTTGCCACAGCAACAAACAAGCCATATGCATTTTATCCACCTAAAGAATTAATAAATTATACAAGACATACTCATAACGAACTAGTACTAGAAAGACGTCTTAATAAAAAAGGTGAAACTTTTAAAAGAAAACCTAATTACGTAGTTTATTTTGTTGATGATATAAATAACTTAGAAAACTTCAGTAACCAAAATGTTATTTATGAAGAAACTATAGCTGCTGCCGTAGATCAAAATATTCCAATAATTATAGTCGATAGGTTAAAATACGCTAAAAGCGAAACTAAAAAATGTCAAGATTTATTAGCTTACTTCCAAGAAACTTTAGATTTAAATGCTTTGGAAGAACTAATTGTAAATTTTATGAATAATACAATTGCTTGTATAAACCATCTTAATGATGATAGAGAATATTACAAATACTTTAATAGTTATAAATTTAATAATTTATATCAAAGAATATTTGACTTTATTAGTTCAGTAGACATCCCCCTTGATCAAAAAAATCAAATAATTACTAAATTTATATATGTTTTGAAAGTAGAATATTATAAGTTAATTGAAAGAAATGTGCCACATTTCCTTCAAACAAAAAATATTTATGATTTTGAAACAAAAATAAAAGCTTTAACTGCTTTACAAAACAAATTAGCAATAAATACTATTACTGATTCACCAGAAAGTCAAAATTTATTAAACAAAAAAAGAATAATTGTTTTGTATTATTACAAACAACCTAAAGAAATCCAAGAATTAATAAAAAGCGATATTGAACAAAACCTTGATGTCGATGAAATAATAAAAAAAATTCAAACAAATTCTTATAATCCAAGTAAAAAAATATGAAAGGACAATACTTTATGAATAACAACAAAACTATTGATTTAAGCGGCAAAAATGATGAAGAAGTTCTAACTGCTTATAAAGAAATCGCCAAACAAACTTTAGTAGCCAAAGAAATTTATAAAAAAGCTAATAGCTTAAATCAAGCGCTTAATCTTTATGAATTACATGAACAAAAAATAAAAAAAGGAGATGAAAAAAATGAGTCAAACAAATAATGAAATACACGCAATAAAAGACTTACAAGATTTTGAAAACTATATTAATGGGCAGCAAGTAGAATTTGAAGAACCATCTAGTAAAGCAGCAATTTTTCTTACTAAAAATGTTGAATTAGATAAAGATTACTTAATTTTTGATTCTAGTGTACCACAATACCAAAAATGTCCTAAATTAGCCGCTAGTAGATTTCTTCAAGATATGCAATTACTAGAAGCTCTAGGTAACAAATACGTTCCAATTATTGATCGCCAAACTAAAAAACTTTTATTTACCGAACAAGCATTTTTGTCACTAAGAAAAAAAATATCTGGTTTAGCAAGATACAATGCTGATAACTTTATTTTTTCTGACAATTTATACTTTTATGGTATTGAAAATTACTTAAAAATAATCGATCAAAATTTTGCCCAAATTGCTGATGAACAAACACACATTCTTGCTACTTTACAAAATATAGGAGAAATAAAAGATAATCAATTTAAAATAATTAATATTGGTTCAACGGCTCGAGGAACAAATATTCCAACTTTTTCTGGCCCTTCAACTTTTGATTTTGACTTTATTATCCAAGTAGATGAGTCACAAATTGCGACCCTATTAAATAGCATTGCTAACTCACTGTCATACAGTAGTGGTGAATCAATAAATGGTCGAAGGCTTAGACTTAAAAATGTTTACATAGCAGGCTTAGACAAAACAATAGATTTAGATATATCTTTTGTTCCCAAAAAAGAAGCATACTTATCAACAGATCAAGCACTTAAAGATAGATTAGAACAAATAAAATTACAAAATCCTGAAAAGTATAAACTAGTTTTAGCCAATATAATGCATGCCAAAAAAACTCTTAAAGAAGCTCATGTTTACAAAGCAAGTCGTAGTGATAAAACCCAATGTGGCCTTGGTGGCGTCGGAATTGAAAATTGGGTCCTTCAAAATGGTGGCTCCTTTAAAGATGCTGCAGTATCTTTTTTAGAAGCTTCTGAAAACCAAAATTTTATTGACTTTGAAAAAAAATATCCAATATTTGATTTCGGAAAAAATCATATGAGTGTTGCTAAAGGAACTTTTCCTTACGATAACTTTGTTATGAAAAATATGCGTGAAAACGGTTACATAGCAATGCAAAAAGTTTTAACAGAATTTCTATATAAAGAATTAGAAAAACCTATTAACATTACTGCTAAGCTCTGAATATTTTCAGAGTTTTTTTGCCTAAAAAAGAATATTTCTTTTTAATACTATAATATATTTTAAAAGAAGGTGTTTTTATGAACAAAAGAAAAAAATTTCATGATGAATTAAAAAGAATTGGAAAAGAAAGTAAAAAAAGTTCTATTGCAGTATATTTTATATTAAGATGTCTAGTAATTATTTGTCTAATTTTAGAACTTATAAGAGGCGATATAAATAATGCATTTTTATGTCTTTTATCCCTTATATTATTTATTATTCCTTTTTTCATCGAAAAAAAATTTAAAATTGAACTTCCCAACACTCTAGAAATTATTATTATGCTGTTTATTTTTTCTGCTGAAATACTTGGCGAAATAAATAATTTTTATGGGATTATTCCTTATTGGGATACGATTCTTCATACTTTAAACGGCTTTTTAGCTGCCGGAGTTGGTTTTGCTTTATTTGATTTATTAAACAAAAATGTTTCCAGTATCAACTTATCACCACTATTTTTGAGCATAGTTTCCTTTTGCTTTTCAATGACTATAGGCGTTTTATGGGAATTCTTTGAATTTAGTGCTGATAAATATTTTCTTAAAACTGATATGCAAAAAGATCGCATAATAACCAAAATACAATCCATTTCTTTGAATGAAGAAGGCAAAAACATTCCTGTTGTCATCGATAATATCGAATTTACGATTGTATATAACAAAGATTCTGCTGGAAACTTAATTGCCACCAAAATAAATGACGGTTATTTAGATATTGGTCTAAATGACACAATGAAAGATTTAATGGTGAATTTTCTTGGTGCCTTATGTTTTAGCATAATCGGTTATTTATACATTTTAAACCGCGATAAATATCGTTTTGTTAACCATTTTATACCTTTTAAAAAACAAATAGAGTAATTTCACTTTTTCTTCATTATAATTTCATATTTTATGGCTATTATAACAATGAAGTGGTGATTAAATGATTATAAAAATAGTAGGTGCTAACACAATAAATGGCATAAAACTCCGTCAAAGAATAATTGACGTAGTTAGTAAAATAGATCAAAAAATAACTATTAATTTATTAGACGATACAGAAAATGACGGTTTTTTGCCTATTTTATATATAAACAATCACTTAATATCAAAAGGTAAAGTATTAAGCAATAAAGAAATTATTAAATCAATAAAAAATAATCTATGATATAATATAAAAGGTGATAAAATATGGCATCAGCAATTATACATTTATGTGTAGCTCATGAATTAAATAAATATTTAAAAATGGATGAAAACATGTTACTTTTGGGCTCAATAGCACCTGATATTGCCAAACAAATTGGACAAACAAAAGAAATATCCCATTTTCTTGATCATTCAAATGAAGATGATATTCCAAATATTGATCGTTTCTTAAAAAAATATCAAAGTGAATTAACAAAACCTTTTGAAATGGGGTATTTTATTCATCTTTTAACAGATAAATATTGGTTTAGAGATTATATCTATAATTATATAAAACGTTATACTCAAGATGAAAACAAGAAAAATCTTACCTATACTGCCTTAAAAAATTTAATTTATAATGATTACACTAATTTAAATATTCAACTTATTGATAAATATACATTACCATTAGACTTATTTTATAACGAATTAAAAATTCCTGAAAGCAAAATAACTGAAATCCCCGTTGATAAATTAGGTATTCTAGTTGATAAAATGGGAATAATTATTGAAGAAAGTAAAGAAGAAAAAACCTTTTTATTTGACAGTAAAGATATTGAACAATTTATTACCCAAACTGTAAAATACATTACAAAAGATATACAAATGCTTGGTATCAAAGACAAAGAGTGATTTAATCACTTTTTTTAATTTTACTTATATTTCTTATAAAATAATCAAAATATAAATTTACAAGTTATTGACTTAAATATTTAAATATTATATATTTAATATACGTAGAGTAGAACAGATGGTGCATTATGAAGAAAAAGTATGTATATAGTCTTGTTATAATTGGTATATTAATTTTAAGTTTATTAATCATTGGTACTGGCTATGGTTTATGGCTTTCTACAAAAGATACTGATAGTAAAAATGCAACAACATTACAATGCTTTAAAATATATTTTTCAACAGATGATACAATTAAAATAAGTAATATAAAGCCAATCCTTAACGAAGAAGGAAAAGAAACAAGCCCTCATACAATAACTATTACTAACATTTGCCAAGAAGAAAAAGAAATACAATTACGTCTAAATGTTTTAAATGAAACAACGACTGACATTAATTCCTTAGTTATAAATACAACAGGTGCTATTGAAAAAAATGAACATTATTACAAAGATTTAGATAACTCAAAAACAACAAACGAATCTGCTATTTATAGTAAATTAATAGGAACAATGAAAGTTGAACCTGGAAAAACTGTTCGTACCAATGTAAAATTATGGTTTGATGAAAAAAAGTCTTACGAAATAACTAAAGAAGATATATTTGTTGCTCAATTGGAAATAGTAGATAAAGATTCTTCAGTAAAACCAACTTTTTCTGAAAATATATTACTTGAAAATCCAGACTTTGCTAGCAAAGAAGCTCCTAACTTTGCGGTTGCCGCAACAACCGATCAAGGTTTATATTTACTAACAGAAAACAATAAAAACACCTATTACTTTCGTGGTAATGCCCAAAACAATTATGTCTCTTTTGCAGATCAACTTTGGCGAATCGTTAGAATTAATTCCGACAATTCAGTCCGACTTATCTTAAATAAACCAATTTCTTATTTAAATTACAGTGAATTTGTCAATTCACAAGATTATACTGGCTTAAAATATGTTTACAATAACGAATTAATTGATAATACAATAAACAATTATTTAATTAATTGGTATAATGAAAATATTCTTAGTAAAAACTTAGATAAGTATGTTTCTGCATCTCCCTTTTGTAATGATTCAACAAATTACATAAATTATTACCATACTTACTTTTATGGCTACGACAGACTAGTAACAAATAAAATCCCAACAACAATCTGTCCTGAAACAACAATTGACTTTGGCGGAACAATTGAACAAAAAATCGGACTAATTACCGCTGATGAAGTCGCTCTAGCAGGTGGAGTATATATGCTTGAAAATTATAATTACTATTTATCAAATGGTGAACCATTTTTTACAATGACACCAAGCGAGTATTATAATTATGGAGCTTACATTTTTACAGTTAGCGAAAATGGCGCTATTACAAGTAAACTAACAAACCAACCATCTGGTGTAAGACCAGTAATAAATATTAATTCAACTGCTACAATAAGTGGTCAAGGAACAATTGATAATCCTTTTGTTATCGATTTAGATTAATACTACGATACGTAGTATTTTTTTATACCTAAAATTTTTTTCTTAATATGTCGAACCTGTTTAAAAATTTAAAAAAATTCTCTATATTATTTTAAACAGGTGATAATATGGAGAAAAAAGAAGAAATAATACAATTAAATGAAAAACTTATTTACAAAATAGCTACTAAATTTCATAATGTTCCAATAGAAGATTTATTTAATGCTGGTGTCATTGGTGTTATTAAAGCCTACGAAAATTATAAAAATGATGGTACAACAAAATTTAGTACATATGCTTATAAATATATTTTTGGTGAAATGTATGAACTCTCTACCAGTATTAGAACAATAAAACTTAATAAAGATGTTTTAAAACTTTATAAAAAAATTGAACAAGCCAAAGCATCTCTTACGCAAAAACTTGGTTGTATTCCAACTCTTAGTCAAGTAGCTTTATACTTAGATATTCCTGAAGAAGTTATTGCAAATATTTATACTTGCACAAGTAATATAATGAGTTTAGATGATGAAAATGCCCGACCAGTTTATGAAGTTTTACCTGATCCATCCCCAAATCAAATAGACAGTTACCATATTGATCTTCAAGACTCTTTAAATACATTAAATAGTGAAGAAAGACAAATTATAAAATACCGTTATTTTAAAGATTATACCCAAACTGAAACAGCTAAAATGTTAGGTATATCTCAAGTAAAGGTATCACGCTATGAAAAAAAAGGATTAACAAAAATGTATAACTATTTAAATGGCTAACAATAATAATATTGGAGGTTTAAATAATGAATAATAAAAAATATCAAAAAATGGTTGAAGAAATAACTCCCAAAGAAAATCGCTTACTAAATCTTTTTATTTCATTTGTAAGTGGTGGAACAATAGGATTACTAAGTGCAGTCATGTATGTTAATTTTTTAAATAAATATAACGACGAATTAGCAATCGCGTTAACTTTACTAATCCTTATTATTGTAACATCATTATTAACAGCTTTAGGTTTTGCAGATAAGTTATTTTCTAAATTTAAATGTGGCTTAATAATTCCGATAACGGGTTTTGCCCATTCTGTTTCTAGTAGTATAATTGATTATAAAAGAGAAGGCTTTTTAAATATGGGTTCAAATGCCTTTAAACTAGCAGGTTCGGTAATTTTATATGGTATTGTAAGTGCAGTAGTTTTAACTTTAATTAAGGTGTTATTAAATGTCTAGTTTTAAATATAATAATGTTTATATAAACGAATACCAAACCATTGCTGGACCCAAAGAAAAAGATGGTGCTTTAAAATACCAAGCCACTTTCGATGATTATTATTACAATGAAAAAACTATTGAAGATGCCGAAATAAAAATGCAAGAATACTGTTTAAATAAAATATTATCTAAAAACAAAAAAATTGATTTAGTAACGGGTGGTGATTTGATGAATCAAATCGCAGTTACAGGTTATAACTTAAACAATCGTAACTTACCATTTTTAGGTTTATATAATGCCTGTGCCACATTCAATGAAGCATTAATTATTTTAGCAAACCAAATTGAAACAAAAATAATTACTAATGGAGTTGCAATTACTTCTTCCCACAACTTAAATTCAGAACGTCAGTTCCGTTATCCGGTCGAGTATGGTTGCCCTAAAAAATGCTACTGTACTTTTACTACAACTGGTGCAGCCTGTGCCTTATTATCAAGTAATAAATCAAACATAAAAATTGAATCAAGCACAATCGGTTCGGTAGTTGATTATGGCATAAAAGACGTTTCCAACATGGGAGCAGTCATGGCTCCAAGTGCCGCTAAAACTTTACACAATCATCTAGTAGAGTTAAACCGTAATATAGATTATTATGATTTAATTGTAACAGGTGATTTAGGAAAATTAGGTGGTGAAATATTTCTAAAACTTTTAAAAGAAGAATATAACTATACCCCTAAAAACTATTACGATGCTGCTTCAATTATTTATAATGAAAATGATAAAGAAACTTGCCAAGGTGGTAGTGGACCTGTCGTCGTTCCCTTAGTACTCTTTAACCATATTCTTAAGAATGCCAATAACCAAAAAATACTTCTTTTAGCAACTGGATCATTACATAATCCATTAATGGTTAATTTGAAAAAATCAATTCCTTCTATTACACATGCTATAAGTATCGAGGTGATAAAATGATTTACATAAACGCTTTTATAATTTGTGGTGTAATAAGCATGATTGGCCAAATAATTTTAGATAATACTAAACTAACTCCTGGTCATATTACTTCTATATTTGTTATAGTTGGCGCAATCTTATCTTTTTTAGGATTATATGATTATTTAAGAGAATACTCTTTAATAGGCAGTAGTGTTCCAATCACTTCTTTTGGTAATGCCTTATACCAAGCTGCTTTAAATGGCTATTATGAAGCCGGCTTTATTGGAATGTTTAATAACTTGTTAAGTACGACAAGTGCTGGAATATCTGGTGCAATTTTCTTTGGCTTCATATTTGCTTTAATTTTTAGAGTTAAAGACTAAAATATCTTGTATAGATATTTTTTTTATTTTATATTACTTTGAAAAATAAATAATCTTTGCTATAATAAAAATTAAGAATGAAGGGATTTTTTATGGATAACAAAACTAATGTTACTGAACCAAATACTAATAATACAAACCAAGTAGAAACTAACCCTGGGGTACCAAATCAAACTTTAAACCAACCAACACCACCAACGACTGTTAATACACCAAATAATACACAAAATCCAGTAGTTGTACCAGTAAGTACTAGCGAAACTACACAACCGCTTCCCGAACAAGTAAAAAAAACACCGAATAAAGAAGCTTTTAACAGCGAAGAAAAAGTAATATATGAAATAAAAGAACCTAAACAAGGTAATCCAATTATCGTAGCTTTATTTTTTGTAGCTTTAATTGTTTTTGTATTCTTTTTACCAAACATTTCTAGTATGATAAAAAAATATTATACAAAAACTCCAACTATACCATCAGCCCCAATTATTGACAATACAAAAGATGACGAAGAAAAAATAACAAAATACAAATTTGCTGATGCAATAAATGTTGCTAAAATAGGTGACCTAGCAATCAATAATGTTATAATATCAAGAAATTCAAACACAAATGAATATTTTGCCTCATTTACAGCAGTAAATAATGGTAGTAAACCTTACACTTTTGATAAAAAATATTACATGATTTTTTACAGTAATGATAAAATTATTTATCGAGCATTAGTTCATTCATATGATGCAATTGACTCATTTGTATCACAAGAAATATCTTTGCCAGTTACTCAAAATGTCTATCAACAAGCGAATGGCTTTTTATTAGAAGAAATTAATCCTGATAGATATCCAGATGTAAATCTAAAAGATAGTGAAGATGATATGCAAAAATTAACTTGTACATATCTAAATACTGAAATGACTTACTACTTCAAAGATAATTTACTAGAAAAAATTTTAGAAACTTATACAACTTCTAGAGATAAAGACTCAAATTATGATAATATATTACAAGAACAAACCCAAATTGCCAACCAATATAATACAATTGATGGCATTACTTCAGTTATGGAAAATCATGAAGAAACTGGTTATTTTATTTTAAAAAACAATTTTGATTTAGTAAACATTCAAGACAAAACATTAGCAGACCTTAAAAAATATCGATATTTTAAATATCACGAAACAAGTAAAACAATTTCCTTTGAAATTCAAACTCAAGGGTATACATGCAGTTAGGATGATAAAAAATGACATATAATTTTTGCACCTCAGATTTTGAAGGACCTTTAGACCTATTACTACACTTAGTAAAAGAGTCAAAAATGGATATATATGAAATAAATATTAGAAGTATTATTGATCAATATTTAGAATTTATCCATTCCTTAACCGAAAAAAATATTGATGTTGCAAGCGAATATCTTGTTATGTCATCTGAACTAATTCACTTAAAAAGCAAATTATTAATTAACCGTCAAGAAGAACCAACTGATTCGGAAGATGAATATTCTTTCTCTTCCGAAGAAGATTTAAGAAATAAATTACTAGAATATGAAAAATATAAACAAATAACTAAAAGTTTTCATGAATTAGAAGAAAAAAGAAATGAAGTTTATACTAAATTACCAGAAAACTTAAAAGAATTTATGCCAGAAACCAAACTAGCTCAAGGAGAATTTTGTGTAGATGATTTATTTAATGCTTATCTATCATTTATCAAAAAACAAAAATTAGCTAAACCTTTAAATACTAAAATTGCTAAAAAAGAATTAAGTGTAGAAGATAAAATCAACTATATTAGAGAAATATTAAATAATCGTAAACGCATAAATTTTATTGAATTATTTACAGAAAGCACGAAAGAAAGTATCGTTGTCACATTTTTATCAGTTTTAGAAATGTGCCGAAAATCTGAAATTATTTTATCACAAGAAGATAATTTTGCTCCGATCATGATAGAGAAAAGGGTGTAAAAATGAATTTACTAGGAGTTTTGGAAGGAATATTATTTGTTGTAGGCGATGAGGGAATCACCCTAAAACAAATATGTGAAATTTTAAACATCGAAAATGAAGCAGCTAAAGAATTATTATTAGAATTAAAAAAAAGTTATGAAGATGAAAAAAGAGGAATTAGAATAAGTTATTTAGGAAATGCTTTTAAACTTACAACTAAAAAAGAACATAAAGATTATTACCAAAAACTTATTGAAAATCCTGAAAGTAATACTTTATCCCAAGCTGCCTTAGAAACTTTAGCTATTATTGCCTATAATCAGCCAATCACGCGAGTTGAAATAGATGAAATGCGAGGCGTTAGCAATGTTCACATCTTAAGAAAACTACTGGCTAAAGGATTAATTAAAGAGGCCGGTAAAAGTACAATGCCTGGGCGACCAAACTTATATGCAACAACTAGTGAATTTTTAGATTATTTTGGTTTATCATCTATCCAACAACTACCAACGATTTTACAAGAAAATAGTCCTGAAGACGAGGAAAAAGAATTATTTACTTCAATATACAAAGAAACAGAAAATAGCAAGGTTTAGTAATTTCTAAATCTTTTTTCTTGTATATTTTTATTTAGATATGTTATAATAACTCATGTAATTGCCTGTGTGGCGGAATTGGTAGACGCGCTGGACTCAAAATCCAGTGTTAGCAATAACGTGTGGGTCCGAGTCCCACCACAGGCACCAGATTGATAGGAAACTCGAATTTTTCGAGTAGTATAAATATTAACTAGAAATACCATCTAGTTTTTTTAATAAATTAGAAACACACTTGCAAATTGACATAATCAATTAGGTCTGTAAAAGAACATTAACAAAAATTTTTATTGTGTAGGTATTTGATCATCAAATTATATTAGCTCCGATATATAAATCTAATATACCAGATTGTAATATTGTAGATTTAAATAAAGATTGAATGGGGATTGCATTATAATTTAATGGTTTTAAAAATATACAATATATGATATAGTTCTTCTAGCGAGATAGGAGTAATTTTATGAGTAATCCAGAAATATTAAATAAAATTAAAAGCATGTCTATTCAGGAACAAAGAAATTTATCTTATGAAAAATTAGTAAATATTATTAGCCAACTTACTCCAAATGAAATAATTGAATTGAGTAACATAATTGGATATCCTGTATTCACAAGGCTTTGTATGGGAGCATTAAAACATAAATTTGTTTTGTTACAAGATGGTGCGGCAGCAATAATAGTAAATAAACAAGGACAAATATTACTACAAAGCAGAGCAGATAGAGATAAATGGGGATTACCTGGTGGTTGTCAAGAACTAGGAGAAAGATTTCAGGATACCATTATTAGAGAGGTAAAAGAAGAAACTAATTTGGATATAAAGGAAGAAGACTTGATGTTAATAGATATAGTTTCAGGTGCAAGTAGAAGAAACAATTATCCTAACGGAGATGTTGTTATAAATAATACAGCTTTGTATTGTATTAGAAATTATTCAGGAGAATTAAAATGGGATACGGAATCTAAAGAAGTGAAATTCTTTAATTTAGATGCCTTACCACAAAATCAAAATGACCCAGATTTAATTGAAATCTATAAAAAATCGCTTAGTAAATTAAAAAGATAATTTTTGCCATAGTTTAATAAGTATGTTACGACGTAAAGATTAGAAAGATTTGCATAAAATAAAAAGGTAAGTACTTAACTTTGCCGAGTTGAGTACTTACCCATAATTTATGGTAAAGCACCTAATCTATGCTAGATTGAGTGCTATTTTTCTTATACGGTTTAATATTTTACGAAAGTAAAAAGTAAGGATATTAATAAAAAGATAATAATGATTAAAGAAGAGATTAAAAAATCTTTCTTATGAATAACTATCAGCCCACTTTCTTTTTAGACGAAGGCAAGCACTCAACAATTAAGTTTCCATACAGAAAATTATACTATATAAATTATTGCCTAACAATCGAACAATAGAATATTTTTTTAAATAAAAACTATGTTATAATTGTAATAGTTAATTGTTATTACTAACTATATTTTTTACCATAAATATTGTTCTAATTCTTCCCTTAGGCACCATAAAAAAATTATTAGAACTTTAAATATATTCAGTCTACAACATGACTGATTTTTTGTTGATAAAAAGTTTTTTTCTATAGATTTTTAAAATCAAAATTCCATTATTAAAAAACAAAAAGTTAAATAAAAATTTTTACTTGATTGCATTTTCTGTTATAATATTTTTACTTTGTAGGGGGAATATTATGCCTTATTTTAATAGAAATAAAGAAAAAATAAAATTAACAGATATGGAATATTTAACTAGCGGTTCATGTGCACGTATATTCCATAATCAAGAAATTATATTTAAACAGTATATTTCCGGGACATTACTTCATTGTAAATTAAGTGAGAAAATGTTTGATATATTGGCCCAAATAAATAATCCACATTTCATAGAATTATTTGATATTTATAGTTATTTCAATTTTAATAAATTATCAGAAAATAAAAAGGACACATTACCATTTATTGTTGATGCCTACACAGCTAAATATTATCCAGATGATTCAATAAATGTCTTATTTGAACATAAAGATTATATACTAGATAATTTTAGAGAATTAGAAAAACTATTTAGAATATTTTCTGAAAACAGGATATATACAGATGACATTAGAAGAGCTAATTCTGTGATAGGTAAAGATGGTATTGTAATAATAGATCCAGATTTTTTTTATCAACCAGAATATCTTTATAGTTCAAATTCTATAGAATGTTCTAAAGAGCATATAACAATGTTAAATAAAAGCAATTTATTAAATTTATTTAGAAGTATTCTTGTGAGCTGTGTAGAAAATGAACCAAATTATGAAAATATTATAACCTTTATTAATAATGAATTAACTAATTTAGAAGTAAAAGATAATACCGATGTTACACATGAACTTTCTAAAAAATTAAAATATATAAAAAAACCTATCGAACTTTTTAGAAGTTAATCTTAATATAAAAGATAATATAAATTATAGAAAATAAATACAATTAAAAAATTATAAATTAAATATAGTATTGGATTATAGTGATATATTTTACTAATAACTTCTGCTATAATAAAAGTGAAGGCGATTTCATGATAAATTTAACAATAAATGATTTAACACAAAAAAACATTCTTCAGCATCTTGAAGAAACTGAGAAATTATTAAGCAAAGTATCATCTAAATTATCTAATAAACAAAAAAAATCTAATATATATGCAATGCCTGATTTAGGCATTGCTCAAAATGGAACAAGAATGATGGGTGGCTTTTTTACAGGAGCTTGTTATACTTGGGATAGCGACATTCCGTTTGTACCAATAGATGCCACAGTTAATGTTTGTGGAACAGCAGTATACAAATTGAAGAAAGAAATTACAAATGAAGAGTTTATCCAAAGACTTAATTCTGTTATGAATAACCGAAATACTTATTTGGATTTTGTTAACAAATATTTACCTAAAGAAATATTAGATTCGCTTGACATTAATGATAGTTCAAAATTTTTTTGGAATTATAATAAAGGTAACCACTTTGTAATCTTTGCAGATTCGAATGGCCAATATGGTTTAGAAAAAGGGCAATACATGATAGTTCATGCTTCTGCAATAGAATTTAAAAAAGATAATTTAAAATATGGCTTATATCCTATAAAAGGCAATTGGTTTTACGACGATATAAAAACCGAATATGATGATGAACATAAAAGATACCTTAGATATATATCAGGTGAAAAAGCAAAAAAATTTTATGATATAGCAACGTATTTAAGAGAATTTAACAAATTACGAAATAAATATTTTTGCCAAAGTGTATTAGGAGATGTAATAGAAAAAGAAATAATTAATATAAGTCATTATGGAATGCCTACCATAAACTCAGTATGTATAGGCAGCCAATGGGAACAACTAGATTATACCCTTTTAACTGCTCCTGGAAATGATATCTTTTTAATACATCCTGATAATAATTCTAATAACATAAATAGCATAACTCTAGATGATAAAAATATGACACTGACGCCACATGGTTGCGGAGTAAGAATGAATAATCCTGAAGACAAAATTGATTATTTTGCGGGGGGAATAAAAATTGGTGATAACATTTATAAAAGTGGAGAAAGCGTAAATATAGGCGTCGATGTTTCAGTTAGAACAAAAGGAATGACACCTGAGGAATTAGATAATCATATAAAAAAAATATTATCAATATGCCCAGGAACAATCTATGGAAGGTTAAGTCAAAGATTTGCTAGAACCAAATATGGCGACTTTAATTATAAAGGAGGATTAGAAAATGCCAATAGTAACATTAATAAGACATGCTGAAACAACTTATAATGCTAATAAAATTTTTGCAGGTAGAATTGACTGTGAATTATCAGCAAAAGGTATTGAAGATACTATAAAAAATTTTAATTATCAAAAAGACGATTTTGATGTATATTACTGTTCACCATTAAAAAGAAGTCTAGACACATTAAATTTAATTGTTAAAGGTGTTGATAAAATTAATATTGATGATAGAATTATTGAAATATCTATTGGAGATTGGGAAGGAAAGAAAAAGGATAGTTTTCCAAAAGAATTAATAAATAAATATAGAAACGGATTATATACCCCACCTAATGCAGAAAAAACAAGCGAAGTTGATGAAAGAGTTACCAGCTTTTTTTCTGAACTTTTTGAATTATTTGATGATAATACTAAAATCCTTGTCATAACTCACAATGGAGTCATGAGATCAGTTAAAAGAAACTTTGTTCCTAATTACGAAAATATTATGTCTAGTAATTTAGAAAGCATAGTTCTTGATAGAAACAATTATAATTACTATTTAAAAACTAAAAAAGAAACAAAGGAGAGTAAAAAATGCAAATAACTAAATATAATCAATCTTGTTTGCTTATAGAAACAAACAATAAAAGAATTTTAATTGATCCTGGTAATATTAATTATACTGATGAAATGTATAATAAAAAATGGGTTAACATAGATGCAATTTTAATTACTCATAGACATCAAGATCATTGTTATGCAGAAGTTATAAAAAAAATAATAGAAAGAGATAATTGCAAAGTTTATACTTCAAGTGAAGTTGATAAATATAGTCATTTTAATAATACTATTATTGTAAAAAAAAATGATACTATAGAAATTTTTCCTAATATAAAAATTGAAGTTACACATGCCAAACACGGTTATTTAACAGGAATGAGAGAATCAAATAATGAAATAATTGAAAATATAGGGTTTATTATTGATGATGGAAAAACAAGATTATATACGACAAGTGACACAATAAATTTTTACAATAATTATAAATGTGATATTTTATGCATGCCCTTTAATGGAAATGGCTTAACTCTCGGAATAATAGATGGTATTAATTTTGCTAAACAAATTAATCCTAAATTACTATTACCAATTCATATGCAACACCCTAAAGATATTATGAATCCTAATATTAATCAATTAAAACAAGAATTAGAATATAATGGCATCAAATATAAAATTATGAAAATTGGTGAAACAATTGATTTTGATATCGAAAATATTTTTTAGTAGAATATAAAACATTAAATTTTGTAGCATAACATTGCTACTTTTTTATCATAATACTTAATCACTTTCATAAAAACTAAAATAAAGTAAAACTTTTTAATTCATATGTTAATATAAAAGAGGAGGTAAATTATGGAAAAAATAAAAATTCACGGTATATATAAACATTTTAAAGGTGATTTATACATCGTAGAAGATATTATTTATGATAGTGAAACAGCTGAAAAAATGGTAGCATATCGCGCATTGTATGGTGATAATAAATTATGGTGTCGACCTTATGATAATTTTTTCGATGAAGTAAATAAAAATGGTCAAAAATATCGCTTTGAATTACAAAACATTCAAAGCATAAATAATAAATAGTTAGCTTATTAATTCTGTAAATAATATATATATTTGTATTTTATTTAATTTTATATTATTATATAAAACATTCAAAAAAGGGGTGTTTTGATGTTAAAAGATTTACAAATTAAAAGATGGAATTTATATTGTTCTAGAAAAAGACAATTATTAGTTTATGGCTTAAAAAATGGTTCGATTACCTTATATGATGAAGAATTAATAGCAAAATTAAGAAATATATATTATGGTGGCATTCCTGCTTCAATTCTTTTACTATGTGATGCTTTATCTAATGGTCGTTGTTATGATCAAGCTTTATTAATGTCAAGAGCTTTTCTAAATACTGAAGATGATATTAAATTGATTTATGCTACTATAGATGGAATAAAACTAAATCCCAAATATATTGGTGCTGATCCTGGATATGCAGATCACTGCTTTTTACAAAGAACTACCAAAGATGGTCAAACTTTAATATATGATACATCTAGTGGTTTTGTATATGATAAAGATTTATACTGGGAACTAGAACATCCCCAAGTTAGAAAAACTAATAATAAAGAAGAAATTATAACTTATTTAAATCAAAGTAAACAACTTTCTTCCAAAGAATCAGAAATAGATCCTTATTCATCATTATTAATTTTACCAATAATAGAAAAAACATATCAAAACCGAAATAAAATCTATTCTCAGTTACTACAAAGAGAAATCGAAACATATAAAGATAAAATTAATTATGATACCATTGTTAAACAAGCAAAAGAAACTATGAAAAAAATACATAAAAAATCTCAGACTCAGTAAATAAGCTGAGTCTTTTTTATCGGTATATTAATAAAATGGTTTTAAAATATATTTTAAAGCAATTAAAATTATGTTATACTAAAAGCAGTATAATAGTATAGGAATAAGGTGTTTCATAAAGTATCCTGATCTATGAAATGAATGAAGTTAGAAATATTTAAAAGATAATTATTATATTTTAGGTGGTGTGTAGTGTGAAAAAGAATTATCGAAAACTAATTTGCTTGCTAGCTTTTGCATATTTATTTTTTATGACAATAGGTTATTCAGCATTATCTACTAATTTAAATGTAGATGGTGTGGCTGTTATAAAAGGGCAACCAGTAGCAGTTTTAGCTGCTACATCTAGTAATGATACTTCCGCATTTAGATCTTCAACATACGAAAAAAAAATAAAAACTATAACATTGGAAGATAAAATAAATGTTCCTGATGATGCAGTAGAATCTTGGGATGTTTCAGCATCGCAAGATGGTCGTGTCATGGCATATGTAGTTACAAATTCCGCTGATTCAACCATGTATGATTTATACATACAAGGAGATGGCTCATTGTATGCAAATGAAAATAGTTCATGTTTATTTTATTACATGAGTGCAGTTCAAGAAATAAAAAATTTAAATGTTTTAAACACTTCAAAAGTAACAGATATGAGTGATATGTTTAATGGTATGAAAAATTTAACAAGTTTAGATTTAAGTAATTTTGATACGTCAAATGTAACAGATATGAGTGGTATGTTTTCTCAAATGAATAGTTTAACGAGTTTAGATTTAAGTAACTTTGATACGTCAAATGTAACAAATATGAGTTATATGTTTGTTTGTCTTTTTGGTATGAGTAGCTTAACAAGTTTAGATTTAAGTAGTTTTGATACATCAAATGTAACAGATATGAGATATATGTTTAATCGTCTGAGTAGTTTAACAAGTTTGGATGTAAGCGATTTTGATACTTCAAAAGTAACAGATATGGATAGTATGTTTTGGGATATGAGTAGTTTAACAAGTTTAGATTTAAGTAACTTTGAGACGTCGAACGTAACAAATATGAATGCTATGTTTGGTAGCATGAGTAAGTTGACAAGTTTAAATGTAAGTAATTTTAATACCTCAAAAGTAATGAATATGTATCGTATGTTTTATTATATGAGTAGTTTAACCAGTTTAGATTTAAGTAGTTTTGATACGTCGAATGTAACAAATATGAGTGATATGTTTAATGGTATGAAAAATTTAACAAGTTTAGATTTAAGTAATTTTGATACGTCAAATGTAACAGATATGAGTGGTATGTTTTCTCAAATGAATAGTTTAACGAGTTTAAATGTAAGTAATTTTGATACGTCAAAAGTAACAAGTATGAGTGGTATGTTTCAAGGTATGAGTAAGTTGACAAGCTTAGATTTAAGTAATTTTAATACATCAAAAGTAACATATATGAGTAGTATGTTTAATATGAGTAGTTTAACGAGTTTAGATTTAAGTAGTTTTGATACGTCGAATGTAACATATATGGGTTATATGTTTTATGGTATGAGTAGTTTAACAAGCTTAGATTTAAGTAATTTTGATACGTCAAAAGTAACAAGTATGAGTGGCATGTTTAATAGGACTGATTCGGGTACACTTAGCATTATTTTAAATAAGACACCATTTAATAGTTCAGTAAGTACTTCTGATATGTTTGGAACTAGTCCAACATATACTATTACCGTTAATAGTGAAGCAGATAAAACTTTGATTGATAAACTTGGTTATAGTAATGTAACAGCGATAGTAGGCTAATCTATATTATATATTTTCACGACTTCTTTACAATAATGTAAAGGAGTTTTTTTATTAATAAAAAGCTTGACAATTGAATACTTATTCAACTATAATTAAAACAGTTGAAAGACTAATCAACCAAAAGCATATATTTTAAAGGAGGAAGCTTTTATGGCCAAAAATGAATTTTCTTGTGATTGTAATGTTATTCATCAAGAAGCAGTTGATAAAGTATTACAACAAATGCCAAGCGAGTATACTTTTAATAAATTAGCTGATTTATTTAAATTAATTGGTGATACAACTAGATGTAAAATTCTCTTTGCCTTAGATCAAAACGAAATGTGTGTTTGTGACTTAGCCAATGTTTTAAATATGACTAAATCATCAATTTCACATCAACTTGCTGTTTTAAGAAGAAGTGGAATAGTTAAATGTCGCAAAAGTGGTAAAGAAGTTTATTATACTTTAGATGATGACCATATAGTTAAACTATTTGAAATAGGCTTAGAACATATAAATCATAAATAATAGAAAGAGGAAAGAAAATGAAAAAATATAAATTTAAAATTAAAAATTTAGATTGCGCTAACTGCGCAAATGAATTAGAAAGTGCATTACAAAAAATTGATTTATTGTCAAATGTTAGTATTAGCTTTATGACTCAAAAATTAACTTTTGAGTGTAACGAAGAAAACAAAGAAATTGCAATTACTAAAATAAAACAAGTTATAAAAAAAGTAGAACCTGATGTAATAATTGAGGAGGTTTAATTCAAATGAATAAAAAAATGAATAAGCAATTAATTAGAATAATTGTTTCTCTCATCCTAATCCTTGCTTCATTTTTTTTACAATTTGAAACAGATTTATATAATAATATATTGTTTGTTCTTGGATATATTATAGTTGGCTATGATATAGTATTAAAAGCAATAAGAAATATTTTTAAAGGAAAAATTTTTGACGAAAATTTCTTAATGACTATTGCCACTATTGGTGCTTTTGGTATAGGAGAATTTCCCGAAGCTGCCGCTGTAATGTTATTTTATCAAGTTGGTGAATTATTCCAAAGTTATGCTGTAGATAAATCTAGAAAATCTGTTGCAAGTCTTATGGACATAAGACCAGATTATGCTAACGTATACCGTGAATCAGAAATTGAAAAAGTCGACCCTGATGAAATAAATGTTGGTGAAATAATTTTAGTAAAACCTGGGGAAAAAATTCCCTTAGACGGAATTATCATAGAAGGCGAGTCAATGCTAAACACTCAAGCCTTAACTGGTGAATCAATTCCTCGAAAAGCTTCTGTAGGTGATGAAGTATTAAGTGGTTGTATAAACAATGAAGGAACCCTTAAAATTAAAGTAAGCAAAGAATTTGAAGCATCAACGGTTAGCAAAATTTTAGAATTAGTAGAAAATGCCAGTAGTAGAAAATCAAAATCAGAAAACTTTATTAGCAAATTTGCTAAATATTATACTCCAATTGTCGTTATAATAGCTGTTTTACTAGCTATAGTTCCACCGATTATTTTAAAAGACGCTTCTTTCAGTGATTGGTTATATAGAGCTTTATCATTTTTAGTTGTTTCATGTCCATGCGCTTTAGTTATTTCTATCCCTTTATCATTTTTTGGTGGGATAGGTGCAGCTTCTAAAATTGGCATATTAATAAAAGGAAGTAACTACTTAGAAGCACTTTCAAACTCCGAAATAGTTGTTTGTGACAAAACAGGAACCTTAACTGAAGGAATATTTAAAGTTCAAGAAATAGAAGCTATCGGTTATTCAGATAACGACTTATTAAGATATGCCGCTTATGCCGAAAACTTTTCTAACCATCCTATATCATTATCATTAAAACAAGCTTATGGCAAAGAAATAAATGAAAAACTTATTTACGAGCCAAAAGAAATTTCTGGAAAAGGTGTCAAAGCTTTAATTGATGATAAACATGTTTTAGTCGGTAATGAGAAACTGATGAAAGAATATAAAATCAAATTTAAACAAAGTAAAAAAGTTGGTACTATTGTTTATGTAGCAATCGATAACGAGTTTGCAGGTACAATATTAATAGCTGATAAAATTAAAGAAGATTCTTACAAAGCGATTAAACAATTTAAAAAGAACAATGTAAAAAAAATAGTCATGTTAACAGGAGATCGTGAAAACATCAGTAACAATGTTGCTAATGAATTGAATTTAGATGAATATCATTCTGAATTACTCCCAACTGACAAAGTAACATGGGTAGAAAAATTAATGATTCAAAAATCACCAACTGGAAAATTAGTTTTTATTGGTGATGGTATTAATGATGCTCCAGTATTAGCATTATCTGACATCGGTGTTGCTATGGGAGGACTAGGTAGTGATGCGGCAGTTGAAGCAGCAGACGTTGTTATTATGACAGACGAGCCATCAAAAATTGCCTCATCAATTCAAATTTCAAGAAAAACTATGAGAATAGTTAGACAAAATATAATTTTTGCCATAACTGTAAAAATAAGTGTCCTAATATTAAGTGCTCTTGGTATAGCCACCATGTGGTCAGCTGTATTTGCTGATGTCGGAGTTTCAGTTCTCGCAATTTTAAATGCCTTAAGAATTTTAAAAATAAAAAATAAATAATAAAATGCCACCTTTACATTAGGTGGCATTAATATTATAAAAAATAATTATATCTTAAAAGTACTATAATCATTTATTTGGCAATTCCAAAAATAGAATTAGTTGGATCAATAAAAATATCAATTTTTAATGGATAATAAGTTAAAATACCAAAAACAATATAAATCAATATAACAAAAAAGATTGTTATATTTTCCATTTTAAAATCTCTTTTATTCATTATTACGAAAGATATTACTTCTGCTAAAATAATAGCAACTAACATCACCAATATATTAATAACCATTTTGCTCCCAAAAATATAATAAATTGGTAAATAAATAATTAAAAATATTGGTATGGAACCAACAGCTGCCACAAAATTAGAAAAACAAACATTATTTACTTTTACTTTTTTAAATAAAATAATTATTTTTTGTACTATTCCTGCTAATAATATACTTCCAAATAGTATTTTCATATGTTCCCAAATACTTTCATTAACAGGACTTAAAATACTAGTTATAAAATTTGGAAATCTCTCATATAAAAAATGTAGAGGAAAACAAAAACCAAAAGCTATAACTATTGCAAGTATCTTTAGTTTTTTTAAATTCATTTAAAATCACCTATTAATAATATGGCTAAAATAATTAATATTATAAGTAACAAGATAATTAATTATTAAAAAACTTTTAATAGTGAAAAAAAGCAATCAACAATAAATAAAATTATTAACAAAACTGTAATTATATTTGGTACTTTAGAAATCAACTTATCCGTAAAAGGTTTAATTTTATAAAGATAAAACAAAACCATCACTGACCATAATAAAGAAGTCACTACAGATATATACTTTCCAAGATGAAGAGGAATCTTAGAATAATCCCAAAACGATTCATGACATAATTTTTCTAGTGTTATGCCACCCAAATACTCAAATATTGAAAAAATATAAAAAATATTATAAATAATACTAGATTCTTTTGATATTTATTTTGAATACGCTTACTTACAAACTTATATATTAAGGAACCCATAATTATTCCCAACCCATAAAAAGGAGTCCACCACAAATACAAAAAAACACTTTTTTTAGGAATTTTAAATATCACAAAGATAATTGTTTCAAATAAATGTCTAATATAGAAAAAAGTAAAAAATTATTTAAATAGTGCATGACTATCACCACTATTGTTAATATAAAACTTTTAAAAAGAATTATACTTAGATGCTATTTATTTACATATACATTATAATGATAGTAGCTATTTTTTTTAAAAAAAGATGATATAATGTTGAATGTTAGATAAAAAATATTACAAGGAGGTTTTAACATGATTGACATGCACTACGATTTATTAACTATTATTTATTTCTATTTAAATAAAAGTAATAAATTTTATAATCCCGAAAAAGTTCAAGAAATGTGTAAAAAAATATATAAAGAAAATAATATTAAAGGAGGATTTATAAATCTTTACTTTACTCCAATTGAAGAAATGATTTCAGAAATAGATATTTCCTTAGAAGAGTGTTTGAATTTAACTGAAATGTTTAAAACTGCCATTACATCTGTCGAAAATTTTAAAAATTTAGGCTATATCCCTAAATCAACAAAATTTATCTACAGCATAGAAGGATGCGATTACATAAAAAGTAAAGAACATTTAAAAGAATTATATAACTTAGGTCTAAGGTCAATACTTCCAGTATGGAATCATCAAAACCAATATGGCTCTGGCTATAGAACAAATTGTGGACTTTCAAAAAAAGGTGAAGAACTTGTAAATGCTGCACTAGATTTAGGAATCATTATTGATGTTTCCCATGCTAACATACCAACTTTTAATGATATATTAGACTTATATGAAAAACATCCTAATCCCGAAAAAAAATTAATAGCTTCCCATTCTAACGTAAGATCTTTATATGATTGCCCAAGAAATTTAACTGATGAACAATTAATTAGATTAAATAAGTTAGGAGGGTATATTGGCTTATTTACTAATTCTAGTTTTATAACTCCAGATTTTAGAAATAAAAATTATGAAGAAAGAACAGAAGAATATTTAAAACATTTAGATTATTTAATTCAAGTAATCAAATTTGATCCAAACCGAATTACAATTTCAACGGACGATATGAATTTTGATCCAGATTCAAAATTTCATAACAAAGAAGCCGTAAAAACAGACGAGATAGCTAAAACACTACTCAATAAAATTAGTACTCGTTATAACAGTGAATTAGCTAATAAGGTAGTTTATGAAAATGCCCAAAATTTAATAGAGAAAGTTTTATAATGCAATATTATAAATTGACTATTTGTTAAAAAAATTGATATACTTAACATAGAACGGAGTGTTTAAATGATTTTAGATGTAAAAAATGTTAAACCAGGAATGAAACTTGCTGAAAATGTTTACTTAAGCGAAAAAAATAATTCATTAACATATTTAACGGCAGGGACAATTTTAACTGAAGAATTTATTGAACGCTTAGAGAAAACTAACAAACAGCGTGAAAAAAGTGATTTAATACCAGTTACTGAACTTAATATTGCCCTTACTGAAGAAGAAATGAAAGAATTAGGTCTAACAGAAGACTTCGTATATCCTACAATAGACCAAAAAACTGTTTTAGAAGCTAAAAGGAAATTATTAACCCTTCACAGCCTAAACGGAGCCAGTATTAAAGAAATAGTACAAACAGCTCAAATTATTGCTTCAAAAATTCTTTCTTCCAATTCCCAATTTATTTATTATTTCAATGACTATGTACAAGATGAAGAGAGAATAAACCATAGCATAAGAACTGCTATTTATTCAACGGTTTTAGCTAAAGCTTACAATAAAGATGTTGAAGAACCCAAAAAAATTGATTTAAAAGAAATTGCAACAGCTGCCTTACTTCATGATTTTGGTGTTGTTTGTAAAGATGATAAAGTTCGTGAATCAATGGAATACTACATGCCCCCAGGAGGAAACTTTAATGCTTTCACAATGGAAAAAATTCGTGAATTAAAACAAAATTATAATCCATTCTATAATTCATACTATTCTTATTGTGTATTGGCAGGTAAAGAAGAATTATCAGATTCAGTAAAAACAATGATAGCTCTTTCAAGTGAAACTGAAAATGAAAAAGGCCCATTGAAATCAAAACAAGTATCTTCTAGCCTTTATAAAAATTCTACTTCAGTAAATGCTGCCAAAATTATCAGTTTATGTAGTATGTACGATGATTATTTAATGAAATTCATAGAAGAAGAAGACACCTTAGAAAATGTCAGAGAAGCTCTTGGAAGTTTGGAAAAAGAAAATGCTTTTAATTCTGATTTGATAAATTTATTAGTTAAAAATATTCCTTTGTATCCAATTGGCACAAAAGTTATGCTTCAAGGCCAATATAGTGGTTTAGCCGAAGTTGTTGATAATTATAGTACATATAGTTTATGGAGTCGTCCAAAAGTAAAAATGTGTGATAGCGGCATCATTGTTGATTTAAAGACAGAACTTAAAACTATTATCTCAAATGTTTACAAAAATGATTTTGAAGCAACTAATGTTATGGATATAATGTCTGAAGAAGGTCAAGAAATTAAACATGCAATATAAAAGACTGTTGATAAGCGTTAGATTTATCAACAGTTTTTTTATTTAAAATAGTTACTAGGATATATTTTTAAATTATAGCAATTTTGCTTATCCAAGAGCATATAATTTAAAAGAAGTAAAAATTAAATATCTATAAAAAAATATATTAATAATTGTAATAATATCTGCAAAAAGAATCATAATAAAAAAATATCAAAAAATATTAAAGATATAATTGACAAATGTTATTTTCGTGGTAAAATAAAGCTACTTTTTGATTGATTTGCATCGAAAAAGTTTACTAAAAAATGTAAACGACAAAAAAATAAAAAAAAAGTCAAAAAGTTGTTGACATTATAATATTGTTTTGATATATTACTAATGCAACCGAAAAAAGGATGCAGAAATGATCTTTGAAAACTAAGTAAAAAAGTCAATTTGAGT
>CAKOLG010000013.1 GCA_934096175.1 uncultured Bacilli bacterium | reverse complement strand
TTTTATCTCGCAAATTAATTTTATCACATCTTTTTACAAAAGAAAAGAGTATTGAACTTTGTCAACACTCTGAAAAACATCTAAAAGTATTAGATGTTTTCGTTACGGATTGTTTCAATAGTATTTTGTTTATTTATTTTACGTATAGTAAATTTCATTATTAATAATATTAAAATAAATACGGCAAGAATTGAGATAATGATAGCTGTTAATGGTAATTTATATGAAATACCAGAAGTTTCAGCAAGTCCTTTATAAATTAATACTGATAAAAGTAAGCCTATTGGAATACCTATTAATAATGATTTTAAACCATAGAATAAACTTTCTAACCTAATCATTTTATTAAATTCTTTTTTGGTCATACCGATACTTTTTAACATAGCAAATTCTCGACTACGTAATTCCATATTAGTAGTAATAGTGTTAAAAATATTGGTGATACCAATTAAGGCAATTACAATAATGAAACCATATAGGAAAATAGCAACCAAAGTAAAGATAGAGTTCATTTGCTCAACTTCCTCATTTAGATTATAAATAGAATATTCATAATCATCTGGTATATATTTTTCGATTTCATCTTGAAGCTCGTTGGGGTTTTCAGCGTCTATTAAAATGTATTCGTAAGCTTTATCATCATCGATAATTTTATTAAAGTATTCATCACTTAAGATAATGATTGGAGTGGTAGAAAAATAATATTGTAAGCCAAATGGTCTTTCATTTGTAACTAGACCTACGGTAATATTATATTCTTTTCCTTCATCACTTAGTTTTATGACGTCATTTTCTTTGTAATTAAATATATTAATTGATTTTTTTATTTGATTATCACTAGAGCCATCATTTGTTAGAACAATAGCATTATTAATTAAAATTCCTTTTTCTTTTATATCATCATAGTTTAAATTTAATTTTTTTAAATAATCATTGTATGCTTTAGTACCAATACGATAAACCAAAATAGATGTTTGATTATCTAAAATTATTTTATTGCCGTTTTCATCTAATGTTTCATAAGTATCACTTTCAAAGTAACTATCAGCAAATATTTCTTTATACTCATCAGTATATTTTGCTTCTTTATTTTTGAGATATAGGTAATTATATGATGTAATTGCATAATCTTTAATTCCTTTAAATGTCGGAATATCGTGCATTAATTTAACTAATTCTGGATTTTTTAAATTATAAGAAATTGTGATGTTGGCATCTGTTTTTGCGTACATGTTTTTTACGGTAGAAAAAGCTAATTTTATAAAAGAGGCTAAGGCAATGAATACTGCAACACAAACGATAATAGATATGACTGTTGTGCGATATTTCTTTTTATTTCTTTTAATATTTTTGTAAGAGATATCGCCACCAATTCCAAATAACTTTTTAATATATTTAGGACTTTTTATCTTGTTAGCTTTAATTTTAATGTCAGAACTATTAATTATAGATTCAATAGGTGTTATTTTGGCAGCTTTGTGGGCACTGCTATAAGCAGATAAGTATAAAGTTAGGAAACCAATAAAAATAGCTATTAATATTGCATAAATGTTAAAGGCGAAAACTATTTTAAAGCCGTCAGTAATAATTCCATTTAGAAGAGTATTACTAATAATAATTAGTAAGTATGATGCTGATAAACCAGCTATAATGCCTAAAGGGATACCGATTAAACCTAAAATAAATGATTCGTAGTAAACATTCTTTTTTATTTGTCTACTTGTTGCTCCAATACTTGCAAGCATTCCATATTGTTTTATTTTTTCAGAAATTGAAATACTAAAACTATTTTTTATACAGAAAACTGATGTAAAAACAATAATAATTACAACTATTAAAACAACAACTCCTAAACTACGTATTGTTGATTCTTGGAATGTGCCTTTTTCTAATTTAATTAAGTATGAGTTTATATCAAAATTATTACAAATAGAATTGTCTAATTGTTCGCTTATTTCTTTGCTTTCTTCTTCAGTAAGTGGTGGTATACCAGTAATATATTTTTTTAATAATGCTTCATCAACATTTAATATATTAGCGGTAACTTTAGAATCATTTTTTAAAGATTTTTTGTAATATCTGACATATATATCTATGTGATTGTTTTCATTGTATTTATCTAAATAAGTTATAAATGTATAACCAGGAGCAATGTAAGGCTCTATAGTTGAAGTTGGTCTTTCGATAATGCCAACAATTTTATAAGTTCTAGTTTGCAGATCATTTAAGTGTTCATCGTTTTCAGTGTAGTATGGATTTTCTTGGTTTAATTCATAGCCATCACTAATTCTTTTACCAATGTTTAATGTTATTGTATCACCAATTTTATAATCAACTCGCCCGTTAGTTTTTAAATGCGTTGGAATAACTATTTCGCTATCATTTTCAGGTATTCTACCATCAACTAAGTTTATTCCTAAATTGGTAAAACTTTTTTTATCAAATGCTTCAATAAAAGCATAAGGTTTATTTTCATTTTTGCTATCTTTTAACAGAGCATACCCCACTTCTTGTGTTATATAATAATTTTCTACGTCGCGGTTTTCCTTAAAATATTTTAAATTTTTTTCTTCGATATTTTTAAATACGTAATGATAGTTACCCTTTTCGCGCTTTTCATAAGTTACCAATGAGGCATTAGCACTAAAAAATAAGGCAGCTACTGCTGTAATAAGTGCTACAGATAAAATAATACCAATTATAGTAACGATTGTCCTTTTTTTATTTAGTTTTAAATTTTTGATAGTTAATTTGTTAAGTAAGTTCATTTTAATCCTCCTCAACAATATGACCATCTTCAATTTTAATAATTCGATCTGCCAAGCTGGCAAGTTCTAAGTTATGAGTAATCATTATGATAGTTTGTTTATATTTTTTATTAGAAATTTTTAATAATTCAACTATTTCGTCACTTGCTTTAGTATCTAAGTTACCAGTTGGTTCATCCGCTAAAATAATAGCTGGGTGAGTAATCATTGCTCGGCCAATTGAAGTTCTTTGTTGCTGTCCTCCTGATAATTCGTTTGGTAAATGTTTTTTACGAGCACTTAGTCCTAATATTTTTAAAAGTTCATCTAATTCTTGATTGTCAACTTTTCTACCGTCTAATTCCAATGGTAAGGTAATATTTTCCTCGACATTTAAGATAGGTAACAAATTATAAAATTGGTATATTAGACCTATCTGACGTCTTCTAAAAATAGCTAAAGTATCGTTGTCCATTTCGTAAATATTTTTGCCATTAATTAAAACTTTTCCTGAATTAGGGCGGTCAACTCCCCCTATTAAATGTAGCAAAGTTGACTTGCCACTACCTGATGCGCCAACGATAGTAACGAACTCTCCTTGATTGACAGAAAAGGAAACGTTATCTAAGGCGGTGACTTTTGTATCCCCTTTACCATATATTTTCGTTAAATTTTCTACATGTAATATTTCCATATTTTTCTTCCCTTCTGTTAAAAGTATATTTTTTGTAAATGACTTTTAAGTGACAATTTAAAATTAATTTATTTTTTTAGCAATAAGCAATAAATATTTATCTTTGTATTGGCTATAGTTTTTGTGGTATGAACACGTCTGTATGATTAATATTTGATCGTTTTTTGTTAATTCTATATTTGTTTGATACCATGATTTTTTTTGTAAAGCTATGAGATGGTTTAAATAATTTTCATCTGAAAGGTTTAAATTCATATAACTCCAGTCTTTATATTCAATAAATACAGAAAATATTAGATAATGAATAATATTGTAGTCTGTGATTAAATTAATAAGTTTATGACTATGGTAAAATTCTTGATTGTAATAATTTTCTAATTGACGGAATGGTGGATTATATATGGTTGAATTGTGACCGTAGATAAGAATTTTTTGACTTTCTAAATTAGTTCGATAATCCATAAATATGGAACCAATAATATTTTTTTCTTTAGAATTATTATGATTTAAGTAAAATGCGTTATTTGTTGCTTTTAGGACTGGTTCATAAATATTCGTGCCTGGTATTTCAATAATTGCTTCAATGTCTTCGTTATTATATATTTCTTTTAATTGTTGGATTTTTAGCTCTTTGTTTATATCATTAACAAGTTCAGTTGATGTGATAGAGTAAGAAATTTTAGGAATAATTAAAATTAAAGCTAAGATAATGAAAAATTTAATTTTTTTCAATTAATGTCCTCCTTAAGTCAGTAATATAAAGATAATTTTTCGCTTTGTCAATGAAATAAAATTGCTTTATTTAAAAAAGTTTTTTAAGTATTTTAAAAGTTAAAAAAAGAAATTTTTTCACAAAAAAATATCTCATAACCATATGAAATATTTTTTTATGTCTGATAATTTAAAAAGTCTAACTTTTAGAGTATATTTTTTTCAACCATATTATTAGCAAACTGATAACAAATATTAAAAAAATATATTTATAAACACTATCATTGGTGTTGGGATTTGTATTAACTGTTTCAATGGTATTATTAAATATTATCAAGTTATTTGAAACTGTGCCAATATATTTGTTGGTAGATTTTCCATTAACTGTTGTTACGTAATTGTCGATTGAGTCTTGTTCAATATTAATTTTTTTATTAAAGGGAATATCATAAATTATTATCGTTTCATTGCTGTTTAATTGGATTTTACTTTCATTTTTGGCATTAAAGATTGCATAAAATGTATTATTATTTATGGTGTATTTTATGGCTCCTTCAATATCTTCGATAGTTATTTTGTATATATAAGTGTTTTTTAAATTATCGTTTTGTTGGTTTTCTATTTTTATATTACTCATTGTTGGTTCTTGGAGGTAAAAATAGTTATTAACTTTGGCTCTGGAATAATTTGTTAGGATTAAAAAACTAACCAAAGCAAACACACTGTAAAATAGTTTTTTTGGTAATTTCATAAAATCACACTGCCTTTATAATTGCTAGTCAATGTTCATTTACATTATAACCATTTTACTATTTTTTATACTTCTTTGGTTATGGTATTATTTGGTATAGTTTTAATAAAATATTATACTTAGAAATATTTTTATTTTTTTCATAAAGATAAAAATAAGTAATAACGCTGTAATTAGATATGGACCAAATGGAAGTTCACGACTTTTATTGGAAAGTGCTAAATAGATTGCATATGGAAAAGCTAATAATGATCCTAATATTAAGGAAATAATACTTAATCTTATTCCGAGAGTGAAGCCAAAGAAAGCTGCTAATTTTATATCGCCGCCACCTAATGACTCTCTTTTAAAGATAACTTTACCAATTAAACCAATAATTAACATAAAAATAAATAATATAATTCCACTAATTATAGATATTAATAGTGTTTTAGTTCCAAAAAATAAAAATTTAAAAAGTAAAATTAACAAACTAGAAATAATTAGTGAGCTATCAAGAATAATATAGTAATTAAAATCCGTAACAAAAATTATAATACATAATGAACTGATGAGCATGCAAGTGAGCATTTCGTAACTAAAGCCATATCTTATATATGAAAGAGAAAATAATAAACCAAGGATTAATTCTAACAGGAAATAGTAAAAATCTAGTTTTTTGTGGCAGTAGTTGCATCTGCCTTTTGAAGTAAAATAGGAAATTAGAGGTATTAGTTCATACCATTTATAATCGTGGTTACAATATAAACAAGTATTTATTACCTTAGATTTAATTGGTAATTTTAAACCTAAAATAATTAATATTTCTGCGAAAAATAAGCCAGAGAAAAAAAGCGTAAAAATAACACAAATATCGAATAACATTTTTACCACTTCCTTATTTTATAAAAATTATACCATAAATATTGATATTTTGAAAAAAACATTCATATATTATAGTGAGGTAATGATTATGAACAATGGCCTATCTTTAATAAAAATTATTAGTGGATTGTCTAAAACTTTAAATATTGCCCGCGAAGTTATTCCAATATACAAGCAAGTCAAACCAATTATTAGTAATTCTGGTAAATTACTTAGCGGATTAAACAATTTTAGTTTAAATAAACAAAAGAACGATAATAATAATAATAACACTAGTACAACTGAATTAAAAAAAATCACAAACAATAACCCTGTTTTCTTTCAATAAAAAAGCTATTAATTATTTTTTAATAGCTTTTTTTAAGACTTTAAGTAATTTAATGTATTCGATTTTTTTTAATAAATTATTTATAGGTATTTTTTTATAAATTTTTTTATTAAAGTCATAAAGATATTTAACATATTCTAAGTTATTAAGGTATCCATACTTGATTTCTTTTTTGCTGTTTTTTTTAGAACTTTTAATAAACAAGCATGTAACATACCATTTGTTTTTATCATTAGTCACGGTTTCACTTTGGAGATAATAACCTTTTTTATTTAATTCATTACGTAAAAGTTGATGATCGTTGTTTGACTGAATAATAAGTTTGTTTATATGTGTCAATCTGTTTCTATCTTCTAAAATATGAAGTATTGTGCCTGTGCCCATTCCTGAGATTATTAATGTGTTAATGCCTTCAAGTTCGACATTGCAGATACCATCACTCAAAACAGTTTTTATATTTAGTTGGCGTTTGCTAATATTTTCTATGGCATTTTGTAAAGCTTTTTCGTTTATATCACTGGCAATAATATTTTTACATAATTTATTTTCATATAAATATATGCTGAGTAGACCGTGATCACAACCAACATCAACAATGCTGTCGCCTTTTTCAACATACCCTGTTAAAGCGAATAATCTAGGACTTAGCTTACTCACCTAAAAAATCCTTTAATTTTTTTGCTCTTGATGGATGTCTTAATTTTCTTAATGCTTTTGCCTCTATTTGTCTAATTCTTTCTCTAGTAACGTTAAATTTTTTACCTACCTCTTCTAAAGTATGACTGGTTCCATCTACCAAACCGAAACGCAATTCAAGAACTTCTTGTTCTCTTTCTTGAAGCGTTAGTAAAACATTTTTGATTTCTTCTTTTAAAATTTCGTTAGTTGCATATTCTTCTGGGCTCATGCTTCTTTCATCTTTTATGAAATCTCCTAAATGTGAATCGTCTTCTTCTCCTATTGGGGTTTCTAAAGATACAGGGTCTTGACTAATTTTCATAACTTCTCTAACTTTGTCAACTGTGATACCCATTTTTTCAGCTAATTCTTCTTCTGAAGGTTCTCTATTTAATTCTAGAGTCATTTGACGTTGAACTCGGGCCATCTTATTTATGGTTTCAACCATGTGTACTGGGACACGAATAGTTCTTGCTTGATCAGCGAGAGCTCTAGTAATTGCTTGTCTTATCCACCATGTAGCGTAGGTACTGAATTTATAACCTTTATCATAATCAAATTTTTCAACTGCTTTCATTAAACCAATATTTCCTTCTTGGATTAAATCTAAGAAAAGCAATCCTCTACCTACATATCTTTTAGCAATTGAAACTACTAAACGTAAGTTTGATTCAGCTAAAATATTTTTAGCCGCTTCATCACCATTTGCAATACGAACAGATAATTCTGTTTCTTCATCAGGACTTAATAAACTTATACGTCCTATTTCTTTTAAATACATTCTAACTGGATCATTTATATTTATATCTTTAGTAATCTCTTCGTCACTAAGAACAAGGTTTTCTTCTTCTTTTATTTGTTTAGCATCAGACTCGCTTCCTTGTTCGTCTGTTGAAACAACTTCAATACCATTTTCGATTAATGAATTATATAAATCATCTAATGAATCATTATCAATATCAAGACCTTTTAAACTATCTGCCAATTGTTCAAAAGTTAAAATATTATCATTTTTCTTTCCTAATTCAATTAAATCTTTTTTTCTATCTTCAAAACTCTTAATTTCTACCATTTTATAACACTTCCTTTTTAAGTTCAGCAATTTTCATTGCAATTTTCATTTTTTTGTCTAAATCGAGTTCTTCTTTCATTGCTTTTTTTAGTTTCTGAATCTCATTTTTAGTCATTATTTTAGTGACTGCTGTTATATAATCATCCATTGCTTCTATTGAAACTAAATCATTAATAGATTCATTTACAATCATCATTACTTTATCTTTTATTTCTACTTTATCGTTTATGTAAGTAATAAAATCAGCAACAGTTATTTCTCCATTAAATTCTGCATAATAAACTATTTCATTAGCTATATTTCTGTATATTGATTCACTAAAAAAACCTAATTTTTTTTGATAAAGTTTTACATATTCGATTCCATTCATCATCATATATAGTATTTTTTCACAGCTAATAATATATGCATCTTTTTTTATATTCTCTTTAACTATTTCTCTTTTTTCTTTAACTTTAATTAAAACTGGTTCAAACTTTTTTAAAGTTTCTTTTAAAACATCTACTGAGAGATTATATTCTTGACTTAGCTTATTAATTGTTATTTCTCTTAATATAGGATCAGGATTGAGGCTTAATGATTTTAAGACATCATTAATGTATTCTGCTAAATCTTCAGGGTTATTTAAATTCTTATTTTGCTTAAAATAGTTTATTTTAAATTCAAAAAATGTTAGTGGTTTTTTTACATTTTCAATAAATGCTTCAACACCGTTTTTTAAAATATATTCATCAGGGTCTTTTTCGCCACTTAATCTAATAACATATGTTTCAAGTTCGTTTTTTTCAAGTTCTTCACCATTGCTTAAAGTTGCTAACAAACCAGCATTGTCATTATCTAGACATAGGATTATTTTACATCTAAGTTTTTTTAATAAAGCAATTTGTTCGTTAGTTAAAGCTGTTCCTTGCAGTGCTACTACATTTTTAATACCATTGGCAGAAATTCTAATGGCATCCATAAACCCTTCAACTACAATAAGCTGTTTTTCACGTTTGGCAACTTCTTTAGCTTTGTGATAGTTATATAATGTTTCGCCTTTTTTAAATATTTTTGTTTCTTTACTATTCATATATTTAGAAACGTCTTTTTCACCACGATAAATACGAGCACTAAAACCTACAATGTGTCCATCTTTATCCCACAGTGGGAAGGTAATTCTGCGAACAAAGAAATCGTGATTTTTATTATTTACTTGAGTTGTTAAACCTAAATCAGCGATACTTTTTAAATCATATTTTTTTTTCAATAATAAATTTAAAAGTAAATCATTTTCATCTAAACTTAAACCTATTCCAAAATCTTTAATTATTTCGTCAGTAAGTCCTCTTTCTTTTAAATATTCTAAGGCTTTAGTTCCTAAAGCAGTTTTTAAATTGTTTTGATAAAATTTTTCAGCTAATTCCATTATTTCATATTCCGTTTTAAAAACATTAGAAACATTGTTATTGTAAGTTTCAGTAGAAAGTTCCATTCCACACTTTGTGGCTACAATATTTACTGCTTCGATAAATGGAACGTTTTCATAATCAGAAACAAAAGTAAAAACGTTGCCGGTCGCTCCACAAGCGAAACATTTGAAAATTTGTTTTGTTGGAGAGACACTCATACTTGGTGAATTGTCATCATGAAATGGACATTTACCAATATAATTTTTCCCTTGTTGGTTTAGAGGTATATAGCTGCCTATGACATTTACAATATCTGCATGCGCTCTTATGTTATTAATTTCTTCTTGCGATATAAATGCCATAAAAATCACCTCTCTATTATTAATTATTATAGGTAAATATTTGATTTCCTTTTTTTTGAATAAAAAAATATGCAAAAAACGTCAATTTTCTGCATATTTTATCACAAAAAGAATATTTTGACATAAAAAAAAGAAAGTTTTTATAATAAAACCTTCTTAAATATTATTAGTACTGAAATTAAAATTATGCTATTAAAAGAAAATGCTAAACCAGTTTTGGGTGGTAATATTTCAGGTGTTGAATCTGAATCATCAGGAATTATTTCCTCAATTTCACTATTTGGAAGATTTTCTATTTGATCATTTTCCACTTTTGAAGAAATATAGTTGTTTTGAATGTCTTTTACCAATTTTGTTTTATCATCAAATATTTTAATATTAAAATCATTAGCAAGTTTATATCCACTTAAACCTTTAACTTGAATAACTTTATACTTACCATAACCTAAAAGAATGTTTGCCTTTCCTTTATCATCAGTAATGATGTTTTTTACTAAATTATTTTTACTATCATATACTGCAAAATTAGCGTTTGGTTCTTCATGGCATACGTCATTTTTACAATAAAATTTATTGATATACAAAGTATTTTTTATTAGCTTATTGTATATTGTAACACTTGGATGTTCATTTTCTCTATCGATTGTAACTTGATAAATTTTGTTATCCATGTGGTACCCTGGACCTTTAGATATCTGTTTTATTTTATATTCGCCATAAGGTAAAGTGTTTGTTTTATAATTTAATTCTTTATCAGTGCAGATTTTTTCGTATTCACTTACCTCATCATATATTAAAAAACAAGTATTTTTAAAATCACTCTCAACTGAATAAGCGTCATCAATTTTTTTAATTGATAAGTTTATATCACCTTTTGTAACTTTAATATCAATTTTCATTTCTTTATTAATTATTTGACCGGGAAGAATTAAATCTTGACTATCATAACTATCATATATAACAAAGTTATTGGTGTAACGGTTATTGTTTTTCTTTTTTATTATAATAGAACCATCTTTTTTTACATTATTAATTTTAAAAGTACTTGCATCTTCTTTGACAAAATCATTTTTGATTATTTCGTAATTATTATTTATTTCAGAAATAATTAGTTCATCATTGTAGTTAACTGTGTATTCGTGAATAAATTCTGGTTCAAGGTCATGATTATTTACGTCGTCCCATAACTGATTTATTTCTAGGGAATATTTTTCAAGACGTTGCCCATTTAAAGTTTTAGTAAAATATATAGGCGCAGATGGATCAACTACTTGCCATATTAATAATTGAGTTATGGCATACCATTCGCTACTTGTTCTATTTTGGTATTCGTAACCGTAATAAATTAATAATTCAATTTTTCTAATTTGTTCAGGATTTAAGTTTTTATAGTCATAAATATTTTCATATTCTGTATATTCTTTATTATTTGAAAATGTTTTGAATGGTTCAAGACAGTACACAATCCTATTTTGTTCGTCTTTTATATAACGCATTTGTAAATAGTATGTTATTCCATCTTTTTTCTTGGTTATATATTCATTATCTAAGTAAGCACCTTCTTTAAATGTTGCGGCATTAATGTTTGTTGTTAAGGCAAAATAACTAAAAAATATGAATATAAAACTTATAATTATCTTTTTCATAAAAAAACTCCTTTTATTTTTGATATATTTATTATAATTAGTAGCTTTATTTTTACCTCCCTTCATTATATATATTTTCTTTTTATTGTTTGAATCCTTTTGCTTTATAAAAAAAAAGAATACTTTTATTCAAGTATTCCTTTAATTCGTCTAACTCCTGCACTTGAGGCTTCTTCTTTAACTATTTTAAAATGTCCCAATTCTTTTGTGTTTTTTACGTGTGGACCACCACATAATTCTTTGGAAACTTCGCCAATGAAGTAAACTGTTACAATATCTGGGTATTTATCAATAAACATGCATTCAGCCCCTGTTTTGAGTGCCTCTTCTTTAGACATTTCTTCACATCTAACAGGAAGGCCTTCATTAATCCATTTATTGACTAAATTTTCTGTTTTTTGTTTTTCTTCGTCTGTCAACTTATGATCACAACTAAAATCAAATCTCATACGTTCAGCTGTTATGTTTGAACCTTTTTGATGAACATCTGGACCAACGACAACTTTTAATGCGGCATTTAGTAAATGAGTTGCTGTATGATATTTTGTTTCTATTTCACCGTTTCCAGCTAATCCACCTTTGAATTTTCCTGCTGATGCTGTACGAGATTTTTCTTGATGTTCTTTAAATTTAGCTCTAAAACCGTCAATATCAACTTCTAGGTTTTGTTCTTTTGCAAGTTCAACTGTTAATTCTAAAGGGAATCCATATGTATCAAATAAATGAAATGCCGTTTCTCCGGAGATGTTTGTGTTGTTTTTTACTACTTTTTCAAATTCTTTTAACCCTTTTTCCAAAGTCTTAGCAAATTTTATTTTTTCATTTTTTAAAACTTCTAATACTATTTCTTCGTTATCCACTAATTCTTTATAATATGGCTTGTATTTATTTAGAATAGTTTTAGCTATTTTAGCATCCCAATCACTATTAATATCAATGTTTAAAGCTTTGGCATGGCGGATTGCTCTTCTAATAAGCCTTCTTAAAATATAACCTTGATCTGTGTTTGAAGGTTTTATACCTGCAGGGTCAGCAGATATGAATACTGCTGTTCTGATATGATCAGCAATAATTCTCATACTTTTTTGGTTGGTTTCGTATGGAACTTTTGCAATACTAGAAATTAAATCAATGACATCTTTCCAGATTGAAGACATATAGTTGTCATTTACACCTTCAAGAATTGCTGTAGTTCTTTCTACTCCCATTCCTGTGTCAACATTTTTTTTAGGCAATTCAGTTATTTTACCGTTTTCATCTTTATAATATTGCATAAAGACGTTATTCCAAATTTCAACCCAACGTTCATCGTCAGGATTATATTTTTCAGGGATTTCTTCATCGCTTCTAAAATAGAATATTTCAGTATCAGGTCCACAAGGGCCAGTTTCACCCGCTATCCAAAAGTTATCTTCTACAGTTTTAGCTATTCTTTCCTTTTTTATTCCTAAACTTAACCATTTGTTATAAGTTTCTTCATCAAAGGGAATTAATTCGTTGCCGGCAAAAACAGTAACGCCAAGTCTTTCGATGGGAATATTTAGCACTTTAGTTAAAAATTCAAAACTCCATTCGATGCTTTCCTGTTTAAAATAATCTCCTAAGCTCCAATTACCTAACATTTCAAAAAATGTGTGATGTGTTACATCTCCTATTTCTTCTAAATCGTTTGTTCTAACGCATTTTTGATAATCTGTTAATCTTGTACCATATGGATGTGGTTGACCCATTAGATATGGAATTAATGGTTGCATTCCAGCAGTGTTAAAAAGGACTGATGGATCATTTTCTGGTACAACTGGGGCACTTGGAATTTGTTTGTGTCCTTTACTAATAAAATAGTTTATATATAAATCTTTTAAGTTCATTTTACTTCCTCCAATATTAATTTTATTTTTTCTTTTAAGTTATCATTAAATTCATTTTCTATAATATAATCAAAATCTGGATAGTTATCTAATTCTAATTCTGTTATATGGTTTTGCTCGTGAGAATTTAATTCTCTTTTTGAATATGTTGAATTAACTCTGATAGTTATTACTTTGTAAGGTGATTTTTTAACAAATTCTATTTCATTTATCAATCTAACATCACTAACAATAACATTTTCATAATATTTTTCATAAACAAGCATATCTTCTAAAAATCTTTTAGTTAGAAAATTTTCGTCGATGCTTCTTAAGGTATCACCCATTTCTTGCAAAAATGTTCGTGGCTTATTTTGATCTGAGCCATCCCAGGCAGTCATTTCTACAGCAAATAATTTTATATATTTACTAAAGCTTGTAATAACAGTTTTACCTAAAATATCACTAATAATTTTGGCTGTTTCGTTTTTCCCACTTCCTGCTTTGCCAGCAATTAAAAATATTTTCATTTTATCCTCCTTAACAAAAAATACCACATTACTTGCAAGGAGCAAATAATGCGGTACCATCCTTATTTTTACTTGATTATTATAACGGCTATGCCGATTAGTCTCTAAAGGTAGCTGTTCATTTAATTAAATTACTAATTTCCACCAAGCATTAGTTCTCTATAAATTTAAATTAAACTAATTTTCCTTTGTCAATGACTAATAAATGAATAATTAAATTATATAAAATAATTATACATAAGTAAAGTTTAAATTTTATAATATTTAAAATATTAGTTATTTGTAGTAAAAGTTTTATTCACTTCTTAAGGCTTCGACAGGGTCTTTTTTTGAAGCGTATTTTGCAGGAATGAATCCAGCAATTACGGTCAACAAAACACTGATAATTATTAAAATAATTGCACCATTTAATGGCAATTTTGACAAGTTACTAATATTTACAACTTTTTTTATAATAATATTTGCAGGAATGTTTATTTGAATTGTTACAACAATTCCTAGTACTCCGGCAACTAAACCTTCAATAAGTGTTTCTGCATTAAAGACGCGAGAAATGTCTTTTTTAGAAGCACCTATTGCTCTTAAAATACCGATTTCTTTAGTCCTTTCAATGACAGAGATATAAGTGATGATTGCAATCATAATTGAAGAAACAATTAAGCTAATAGCAACAAAGGCAATTAATACTGAACTGATAACATTAACAATTGTAGAAACTGAACTCATCATAATTCCCACAATATCAGTATAAGTTATTTTTTCATCTTCTGATAGATTTTCATTGTATTTGTCAATTATCTTAGTGATTTCTTCTTTTGAATCGAAGTCTTTTGGATAAATTGATATTTTAGCTGGATCGTCAAGATTAGCAATTCCTAGTTTTTGTAAATTTTGTTCATATGTTGAATTCATATCGTCAGAGAAACTTTTCATAAACTCAGCTATTTCTTCAGATGATAATTTATTTAAATACGCTAATTGTTCTTTACTTAAATTATTTATACTCATATTAGTTGAAAACTTTTGACCTGTAAAGACATTTATTTCTGGTTTTGCTAATTGTTCTTTTACCACTGTTGATTCGTTAGTTTTATTAACTATATACTCTGTTAAAGCATGGGTATAACCAACTAAGCCATAAGAAGTGCCGCTTGCTACAGCTTCTTCATTTGCTTTAATAATACCTACAACTTTAATTTCGTCTGCTTTACTTAAAAGCTTTTTCATATAATTTTCATCATTAGATTTATTTACCCAAATGCCATTTTCTTTTTTATAGTAGTCAGGGCTTAAAACTAGTTTAAAAGATAGATTTAATAATTCTTCAGTAGTATATGAGGTATTTTCAAATGACACTTCTTTTCCTGTAGTCATATTTGTAAATTGTTCTTTTAGATAGTTTTGATCTAATATTCCAAGGGTATATAATGTATAATCTGAAATTTGATTATTCTCATCAACAATTAAAACTACTTCGTTATAATTTTCTGGCCAATGGCCATCTACTAAATCATATTGTTGTTTCAATAAATTTTCATTGTTAATCATTTCGTAAAATACATCATAATTAGACATATAAGAGCTATAAGCACTGGAAATGCCTGTAGTATTCATACCAAGAGCATCAAAAACGGTGGTAGGATTTACCTGAGTAATTTTATTTGAATCATTTTTATATAAATTCATAGTTATATCATATGAATATTGAATGTCTGATACGTAATCTTTAATGTTAGTTTTATCACTTTCAACATACTCTTTAAAGGTTTTTAAATCGTTGTGTTGTATTTTGGCAGTCATTGATGTAAAAATATCACCCATTATATTTATTGAATGAATTTTGTCGTCATTATATTCTTTTTTTTCTTGATTACCAGCGAATGCTTCTAGCATTGAAGACATATCAACGGCTTCTTTTTCGATAGTTAAAGGATATGATGATAAGGTTTCTTCTTCGACCTTATTTATATATTCCTGAATTCCATTTGATAAAGACAGAATTAAGGCTATACCAATTATTCCGATGGATCCCGCAAATGCAGTTAAAATTGTTCGACCTTTTTTAGTCATTAAGTTATTTAAACTTAATGATAGAGCTGTAAAAAAGCTCATAGATGTTTTTCGACTTTTCACCGATGATTTTTGGGCGTCGTTTTTTTCTTCATCATTAAATGGATTGGAATCATCAATAATTTCACCATCTAATAGTTTTACTATTCTAGTTGAATATTGATAAGCTAAATCAGGGTTATGAGTTACCATGATTACTAATTTTTCTTTAGCTATTTCTTTTAATAAATCCATTACTTGAATACTTGTTTCAGAATCTAAAGCACCAGTTGGCTCATCTGCTAGAAGAATATCTGGGTCATTTACTAAAGCTCTAGCTATGGCTATTCTTTGCATTTGACCACCAGACATTTGATTAGGTTTTTTATTAATTTGTTTTTCAAGACCAACTTTTTTTAAAACTGCTATACTTCTTTTTCTTCTTTCTTCTTTATCGATACCCGATAATGTTAGAGCTAATTCAACGTTTTGCAGAGCAGTTTGGTGAGGTATAAGATTATAGCTTTGGAATACAAAACCAACTCGGTGGTTACGATATGTATCCCAATCGCGATCATTATATTTTTTGGTTGAAATACCATTTATTATAAGATCACCACTAGAATATTTGTCTAATCCACCTATTATATTTAACATTGTTGTTTTGCCGCTACCACTTTGACCTAAAATTGATACAAATTCATTACTGCGAAATTTAATATCTATTTTGTTTAAGGCTTTTTGGTTGGTACCTGCAATCTCATATGTTTTAGTTATTTTTTTTAATTCTAACAAGATGTTTCCTTCTTTCTGATATGTAAATATATTTTAGTTTAATTGTTTATATAACAAGTAACTGCTTTTATTATACATTTTTTTTATTTAATAAGAAAGATAAAAAAACAACATTTAAATTATGTTGCTTTTATTTTAATGAATCTTTTTCGTTATTTAATTCTTCAAGTAACTCTAGGTTCGGTAAAAAAACTGTGTCATCTAAATTTTCCTTTATAGTTGGAAGTTGTTCTTCATTAAAGGACTCATTTAAATCAAGGGTTTCTATCAAATTATCATTAACTTGGTTTTGACTGGTTACGTCTGGAACATTTTCCTTGGTTTCTTCAACTTGATTTTTTTTATCGTCTGCTTTTGTTTCACAAAGTGCTGGTAATTCTATTTCTTCTTCTTTTTTTCTTTTTTGTTTATTTTTATACATTTTTTTTAAAATGATTATAGAAATATAAGCTATTAAGAAACCTGTTACAAAGAATATTGTACATAATATTAATGCTTTGTTGGAAGATTTAATTTCATTTTTGATAATTGTTTCAGATATGATATATTCTGTTGAACCATCAGTGGTAAATTTTATATATTGGTTTTTATTTTCTAACTTATCATTAATTAAAGTATAAGTATTTTTTTCTTTGTTATAATTATAAAGATATAGTTGTTTATTGTTTAATGTTTCATTTTCTAAGTATAATGTTACGTCAATATTAGCTGGAATATTGGTTGTATATGTAAGAGGATCATCTGATGATTTAACTAAAAATAAATTTAAGGTATCTTCATAATTGGCATTTTTATTTAAATTTAGGCTATATATTATACCGTCGTATTCATTTACAACGTTATAGGTTATTGTAGAGCGACTATTTTTTAATAAATTAAAGATTTCTTTACTAATAATTTGATCTTGATACTTATTACTATTTATTATAATACTGCTAGTTAATGATGTTATATTTTCTAAAGACCTGAAGGTTTGCAAACCTTGGGGAGCTTTATAAATAATTAAGTTATATGTTCTTGTTGGTTCTTTTGAATCAGATACAATTATTTTAATAGTTTGAAAACCGCTTTCAAGTTCCTGACTACCTTCAATTTTATAAGTCGTAGTACTTGAATTTGTTTGGTAACCCAAGTCAATTTTGTTTACATCTGAGTCAACACCAATTGTATATATATATGTGTTATTTAATAATTTGATTGTCTTGCCGTTATAGGTTAATTTAGTTAAAATAGTACTTGGAATATTACCAAGAGCACTTTTTGTAATGTTAATAGTGTACGTTCTAGTTTTAGAATTTTGGGCAGTAACATTAATTTTAAAAGTGTTTAAACCATCAGTTAAGGAAAAGTCCCCTAATCCTTCAATCTTGCTTGTCGCGGCAGTTGCTTTGGCGTTTATTGAAATATTTTTGACAGAAGAAGGTACAGTTAAATCGTAAGTTTCAATTTCTGGGTCGAAAATAAAGTCAGTATTAGATATTGTTAATTCTGATAATGTAGTTGTTGCATCACGATTATCTATTCGATTAATTGCGATGCTATATGTTTTTGTTGCTCCTGTTTCAGCAGTAACAACAATTTTTATGGTATTAACACCATATTTTAAATTGATTTTGTTGGCACCAGAAATATTAGCCCCGTTATGAGTTGCTTTTACAGTAACTGAAGCATTTTCTGTATCTGGGCAAGTATATGATGTTATTGAAGATGAAAATGCGGGATTTAACTCACAGTTTGTTACGGTTAAAGAGGTTAAATCATTAGTAGTTTTTGGAATATAAACATTCAAATTTAGAGATGTTGTACCTAATGATTCATCTTTAAAATCGTTACTTTCGTCCTGATAGGAAACAGTAAGTCGACTAAGAGTCAAACTACCACCTGTTGTAGCGTTATCTTTCATTTTGATTGTTATTGTTGCAACTGTAATATTACCACTGAAATCTTGATCAGTAACAGCGTCAATATTAGTTGTTGAAGGTGTGCCAAACCAACCATCGGCTAAAGATGATGAAATAATTTCAATATCTCCGGTAGCGCTTAGGATTCCTGAGTAGCCTTTTATTATTCCTTCTGATAAGTTTGCACCTATTTTACACGTAGTTGTTTGACCTTTAGCTAATGTTACGTTTTCGCATACTATTTTAGGACTACCGCTTAAGGCTTCCACAAAACATGGAACAAAACAAGCTATAACTAGAATTATTAATATTTGTTTTATTTTTTTCATATATCTCCCCTACAATTCTTTTATTCTTCCTGTATAGTAATTATATATTTTTGATACATCTGAAATAGTTATATTATGATCATTATTTAGATCACTTGCTAATATATAATATTCTTCTTTAATAGTTATTCTTTTTGTGTAATGATTATATAATTTAGACACATCTGAAATAGTAATTTTACCATCATTATTGATATCACCTAGGATAATTATTGTATATTCAGTTTTTAAGTTATTTTTTTCGTATATAACTTTATCACCAGTTCCAATAATTCCACTTGTTTTTAATTCATTTTCAGGATTATAAACTTTAATATTTAAATCATCAGAAAATAAAGAGATAAAATCGTCATATGTCGTAGAAGGCTTCAAATTATAAATATATCCATTATTTTCTACTAAATTGTTATTAATGAAAAGATCTTTTTTAACAGTTATTGTGACATTTTTAGAAATGTTACTGCCGTCGGTTGTTTTTACAGTTACTGTTGCAACTCCTTCACTGACTGGTGTTATCATACCATCTTCATCTATGGTTAAAATATTTTCATCATTTGATTGAAATTTTAGTTTAGCAATTGTCGCTTCTTCTGGAAAGACAGTGGCATTTAGTTTAGATGCTTTACCTATTGAAATGGCAGTATCAGCTGCTATTATTTGAGTTACTTGAATAAATTGTTTTATCTCAAAGCAATATGTTCCAACATTTTTAACAAAGTTTTGATCACTTAAAGATATGGCAGAATAAGTCATACAATAAGTATTTGGAGTTGCTGTAAAAGGAATTGCTAAACTGAAGTTTACTATATTATTTGTGGTAGTAGTACTAAAACTTAGATAATCTGCCACATCATTGTTGTTTTGGTCAACAATTTTAATTAACGATTTATCAATGTTCTTGGTAATTATTTGACCTTTAAGTGTTCCGCCGTAACCGGCATAGAAATGTTCTCTATCAAATGTGTTATTAGTATCTTTTTTATCTATAGTAAGTTCTGCTGATGGTTCTACAACGCTTACTTTAACAGTATCTTTAATTGCTTTGTCTTCTTCCCAATATGCTGTAACATTACATTCACCAATACTTTTAGCAATTATTTTACCATTTATAACTTCAACAACATTTTCGTTAGAACTTTGCCAAGAAATGTTTTTATTTGTAACATTTGATGGTGATATTTCGGCTGTCAAATTTAATTCCTGCCCCTTATACAACTTTATTTCTTCTTCTGAAATAGTAATTTTATTAGCTGTTATGTATTCTTCTATTTTAAAAGAATAATTAACATTTTTATCATCAATATACAGATCAATATCATAAGAATCAGCTGGAGTTTGGGCAGTAGTCTTAATTATGATTTGGGCATTGTTATCAATTATATTAGATGGTGTTACTGTAAAATATGAAGTTACATCTTCGTTTTGAGTATTTTTAATTTTAAATGAAAGCGGTGTATCGTTTGTGTAACCGGTTGTTGTCAAATCAATTATTATTTTATTTATTTTACCAGAATATAAATAATCATCTTTAGTAACTTTTGCTATTGTTATGTTTTTGTATTCTAATATTGTAAATTTTAAAATTGTTGTTTGGTTTTGATAGGAAATAACTATGTTATATTCTCCAGTTTCAACTATTTTATCTTTGGGAACAGTAATTTTTAAATTAGCAGTATTGTTATTTACCAAAGGATTTGTATAAGTAAATAAACTTGTGACATCTTTGCCATCTTTAGTTATCTTTATATCTAATGATTCATCATTGTTAATATATTTAGTTGTTAAATTTAAGTTAATATCGCCACCCTCAAGGTTATTAATTGCTAGTGCATTTAGGTCAGTTTTATTGTTTATCTCATATGTTACATTATTTGTTTTAGCTTTAATACTAGCAATAAAATACTCATTATCAGCTATATTGTTACCTAAATCAGTAAATATTTGACCATTTGAAGATGTATAACTTTTTTTTAGGCTTGTTGTTACATTAGCCCAAAATTGATTGTCATTAGTTGAAGCACCAATTGGGTAATTATAAAATGAAGTATATTTAACAATAATTGTAAATTCTTCGTCTTTTAATAATATTGGATTTTCTAGTTTGATTGTGGTATAACCGCCATATTTTATAACACCAGCACCAGCATAAATAGCATTTTCTAAAGATGGCGATTCTTCTTTAGTTGGCACGACATATATTTCTAAATCAGCATAATATAAAGAACCAACAACAACTTCGCTTAATTCCTCTGTTTTAGCACCCTTAGTAAAAATATTAGCAGCATATGCTTCATAAGGATTTTCGCTAGTTGGATAGCCAATATTTGTATTTACACCGAATGAATCATGGGAATAGTAATTGTCAGCAAACACAGTATCGGCATCTGAAATACCACTTATTCCTTGGCAAACACGAGTATCTTCATAAGATACATAAAAATAACCATTATTTCCCCATGATGCTCCGTATGAGTTTTTGATTAACCAAGCTCCATCATTAGTTGGTTTGTTAGTGCTAGAGAAATTGTCTTTTGAATAGTTATCGTCCCAACCAACGATTGCTACGGCGTGGTTAGCATACAAAGTTCCGTTATAGTATAAAGCGTTAGTTTGCGTATTGTAATAACTTGGTGAAGATGTCATATAAATATTTGTATTTAAAGCTCCATAATTTAGGAGATGCTCTTTCATTGAAGATGATATTGCAGAGCAATCATCAGAAAAATTCATCATTATATCATTAATGTCAATTGCAACTTCTTTATTTTTTATTTCATTTAAAGAAATTTTTTCAGTACTATTTTTAAATGGCATATCTGATTCTTTTACTGGTCCTAAATTATTCATTAAGTAGCCGGATGCAATGAAAAAGTTGCCGCCATCATCTACTTCACGATTATAGCCAAATGGGTTTATTTCATTGTTAAGAAATGTACGAGAAGTTGCGTATTCGATATGTCTTTCTGATAAGTCAAAGTCTTCGTTATATTTTTTTTTCATATATGTTTCTATAGTTGCTACAGTACTAAAAGTCCAACAACTTCCTGTATTCATTTGATCTTTAATGCTTGTATCAAATCCTTCTTCAACTAGTGAATAAGAAGCAGGCAAAGTTGAACTTTCTTTTAATGAATATGACGTAATATTATTAATTAAAGACTGAGTTTTACTTATTTTGCATTTTAAAGGTTTGATAGTTGATTTTTTTTCAGTTTCTGATAATGTTAACCATTTTAAATATGCTTCACTATATTCACATTCTTTTAAACTATTTCTTGAGTCTGTAATTGAATTTACTTCTACTGATAATGCTTTTACCCTATTTATAATTAAGAATGAACTAATTATAAAAAATAAGCTTATAAATAAATATTTTATTTTTTTCATACTACCACTACTGCCTTTTATAAATCTCTACTCTATGTAAATTATATAATACAGAAGAAAAATTAACAATTATAAATAACAAAAAATGTAAATAATTTTATTGTTTTTAAAATATATGTTATAATATTGGGCGAATTGGGGATGAAATAATGATAGTAGTAAGAACTGAAGAAGAAATAGAAAAATTAAGAGAGGCTGGAAAAATTGTTGGTTTAACACATAAGTATTTACAACAATTTTTAAAACCTGGTATTACAACGAAAGAGATTGCTAAGTTAGCAAAAGAATTTATTTTAAGTAAAGGATGTACATGTTCTTTTGAGGGATTGTATGGCTTTCCTGGAAGCATTTGTATTAGCGTTAATAATGAGGTTGTTCACGGAATACCAGGAAATAGAAAGTTAAAGAATGGCGACATTGTAAAATTAGATATAGGAGCTTGTTATCAAGGTTATCACGGTGATTCTGCGTGGAGTTATATAATTGGAAAAGGAAGTCAAAAAGATATTAAATTGTTAAAAGAAACAGAGGAAGCTTTAATGGCTGGCTTGGGCGCAATACACGACGGATGTACAACAGGAGATATCGGGCATGCTGTATCAAAGGTTGCTCATAAGTATAATTTAGGTGTAGTTAAAGAGTTAGTTGGGCATGGCGTTGGTGATAAGGTTCATATGGAACCGGACGTGCCAAATTATGGAAAAGAAAGAAAAGGTCCTGTTTTACATGCTGGAAATGTTATTGCAGTTGAACCAATGTTAAATTTGGGTTCACCAGATATATTTATGTTAGATGATGACTGGACAATCTGTACTGATGATGATAAAAATAGTGCCCATTTTGAACATACAGTTTTAGTAACAAAAGATGGATATGAAATATTAACACGTCGTGATGTGGAATTAGATCCAGAAGATGTAAAAAGTAATTAGGATTCTAGTTGCTTTTTTTATTGATATAATTTAGTTTTGCTTAGAAAATTATAATTATAAATTTAAACGTTTTTATTTTGACTTTTTATGATGGCTATAGTATAATTTTTTTCGTAATGGATGGAGTGAAAATTATGAAAAAAACAAAAATGATTTGTTCTATCGGTCCTTCTACACAAAATTGGGAAAATTTTAAAGGTATAGTAGAAGCTGGTATGAACGTAGCAAGAATTAACTTTTCTCATGCTACTATGGAAGAAAGAAAGATTGATGAAGCTTTAGTACAACGTGCTAGAGAAGAATTAGGCGCTAATATTGCTATTTTATACGATACTAAGGGTCCTGATTTAAGAACTTGTACATTTGCAGGTGATTACATTGAACTTGTTAAAGGTAATACTATCAGAATTGTTGAAAAAGATTTAGGTGATCAAGGTACAAAAGAAGCTATATCTTTAAATTACAGAGGTATTATAAAAGATTTAACAGTTGGTCAAGATATCTTATTAGATGATGGATTCTATAAATTGACTGTTGTGTCTGTTGAAGAAGACGGCGTTACTTGTGAAATTCAAAATTCTGGTACTATTAAAAGTAGACGTGGTGTTTGTATTCCAGGTATAAAATTAGATGTACCTTATGTTTCTGAAAAAGACAAGGAAGATATAAAATATGCTTGTGATATGGATGGCGATTATTTAGCAATTTCTTTTGTTAATACTGCTGATGATATTAGAGAAGTTAAATCTTTATGCGCTCAATATGGTAAACCTAATATGCCAATTATTTCTAAAGTAGAAACTCAATATGCAATGGATAATTTACCAGAAATTGTTGCGGCTTCTGATTATATCATGGTAGCTCGTGGCGATTTGGGAATTGAAACTGGTGTTGAAAATTTACCTCTTTACCAACAAATGATGATTGATGAATGTCATGCTCAAGGTAAAGGAGTTATAATGGCTACACAAATGATGTATTCTATGAAAACTAACATTCGTCCTACTAATGCAGAAGTTACAGATGTAGCAAATGCAGTTTTACGTGGATGTGATGCAATTATGACTAGTGATGAAACAACAATCGGTAACTACCCTGTTGAAACTATTCAAACTATGGCTACTATTTGTGAAAAAACTGAAAAAATTGCTAAATATAATTCACAAGATTTTAAACTTAGAGGTACTGATATTCATAATACAATTGCTAAATGTGCAGTTGCTGCTTCTAAAGAATTGCCAATTAAGGCAATAGTTGCTTCTACTCTAACTGGATCTACTGCAATGGATATTTCTTGTTTAAGACCAGATGCTTACGTTATTGCAACTGTTACTGATGAAAAAGTTGCTCATAGCTTAGCTTTAAAATGGGGTGTTTATCCTAAAATAGTTCCTGTTTATAACAATACTGATGAAATTGTTAGAGATGGTGTTAATGCAGCTAAAGAGATTTTAAACTTACAAAAGGGTGATGTTGTTGCTGTTGTTGGAAGTTTCCCTCAAGAAGCTCATACAAATTTTGTTAAAATTCACGAAATAGAAGAATAATTTATAAAATAAACCTTGTTTCAATATTGAAGAAATAAGGTTTTTGTTTGTAAAAAAAAGATTGTAGTCTAAAAAATATAGATTGCAATCTTTTATTTTGTTAAGTCATTTAATTTTATTTTTTCAACAATATTATTTTCTTCCTTCTGGTGTTTATTTAGGAGTTTCGTTATTTGTTCTTTTGTAGATTCGCTAAAACCTTGAACGTAGTCATCCTCAATGATTATGAGTGGTACGTAGTAGTTTGTAATGTCAAAATATTGAGAAACTTTTATAAATAAATCTTTATATTGATTAATGTTATATTTTACTAATTTGAATTCATAATTTTGATCTTTTTTTAATTCATTTAAATATTTAAGAGCGTTTTCGCAATAAATACACGTTGTTTTATAAAATATATTTATTTTGACAATATCTGTTGTTTTGTATAATTCTTCAACATATGGTTTAGTTTTCTCGCTGGCTATGTATGCATTTTCACCTTTATATTCAATCTTATACCAATAGTAATTTTCATCCCCTATTTTGTCTATAACGTTATATATATCATTTTTACCTACTTTTCCAAGTAAAGTACTGTTTAAATTAGGTGCGGAGCGCACATTTATAAAATCATTGATTACCTTAATTTGATTGTAGTCGTCGGGGTTTGCTTGGATAAAATATGTCATTTCTTTGTTATTAAAATATATAATTAGAAGAAAGGAAATTATACTTAAAAAAATAGTTATTATAGATATTATTTTTAAAGTTAAACTTATTGGTTTTTTATCATATAGTTTATTTAATTTTTCATTGTTTTTTAGATAACGGTCTTCTTTTTCTTTTGTTACCATTGTATCAATGCTTATAAGTTTATCAAATCTTGGTAAAATTAATAGGACAAAATTTAAAATAAAAATAAGGGAAAACTGATTACCAACTCTTAAGTTGTTCAAATATATATTTATATAGAAAATGAGCATTGTTACAATATTTAATAAATAACCAACTTTAGAAAATTTAAAAGTCTTTTTACTAAGTAAAGTTAGAATCAATGATATAAAAGATAAAGTACCAATAATAGTTGTAAATATGGTGATATAAATATTTAACTTTGTATTTTCAAAACATTCTAATAAGGTATAAGTTGAATAACTAGTTTTTATAAAATAAAATTGTTCATTTCCGTATGATATGAAACATAGATACATAACAAATGAAAATAAAATAAAGAAAATTATGGATATAATGCTGCATTTTTCTTTATTGATAGGAATTTTTATTAAGTTATTTTGCATAATAACATTATTAGTATTTTCAATATTTTGTGTTTCTTCAATTGGGAAACCACAATGAGGGCAGGATTTAGCTTTATCAGAAATTTCTTTGTTGCATTCTTTACATTTTATTAATGTCATAATGATTCACCTACATTTCATAAATATTATATTATAATTGTTTTTAAATATAAAGAAAAAGAAATATCATTTTAAAGATATTTCTAGTTTTGTTTCTGAAGTTAATATGGTACCAGCTGGAATATTATAGCTTTCAACATTACCGCTGCCGTTAATTATGTAGTCAATTTTTAGTAATTTACACAATGTCTCTACTTCATTTCGGCTCCATGATGTTATATCTGGCATAGTATATTCCGAACTATTTGAAACTAAAAAGACTTTATTACCAGATAATATTATTTGACCTTTTTCTGGATATTGGTTAATAATAAATTTGCCGTTTCCTAATTTTATGACATTTAGGTTTAATTGTTTTAATTTTTCTTCGGCCAATGTAATATCAGAGCTAATGAAGTTTTCCATTGTAACTATTTTATTATTATCAATACTTTTTATTAATTCTGATAAATTTTTATATTTGGCTATTTCTTCAACAACTTTAGTAACCATGTGCGCGAAATCTTTATAAGCACCATTAAATTTTTTAACTGAAACATAAATTAAATATTGAGGATTCTCATAAGGAAAGACACCAGCAAAACTTCGAACATAATCATACTGACCAGTCATATACTGGCCGTTAGCTCCTGTAATTTGTGCCGTTCCAGTCTTCCCTACTAGTTTAACTGACTCTGTTTTATAGTATTTAGCATCTGTTTTGCCACTATAAACAACATCGTACATCATAGAAAGCATTTTTTCTATGTTTTCTTTAGAAGCTTTTTGACCTAATTCAGTTTTTTTATGGGTATAAGTTTCTTCACCTGTTTGACTATTAACTATTTTTTCCACAATATATGGTTGTAGTTCGACTCCGCTATTTGCTAATATGGTTAAAGCTTGAATGTTTTGGATTGGTGTTGTGGTAATTCCTTGACCAAATGATGCTGTAGCTATTTCAGTTCGATAAGTAAAATCAATGTTACCAGGATATTCATGAGGTAATGTAATACCAGTTTTTTTACCAAAACCAAGACTTGAATAATAATTGTATAATTTTTCTCTTCCCATTTCTAAAGCGAGGTTGGTGGCAGCGACGTTAGATGAGTATGAGAAACCAGAATCAAATGTTATTTCTCCCCAACCGTGTCCATTAAAGTCCTTAATTGTCGCATCATCAACTTTTATCGTTCCAGACATATATGTTTTATTGCCATCATAAATTCCTGCTTCCATAGCAGCTAAAAAGGAATATATTTTCATTGTACTTCCTGGTTCGTAAGTGTACGACGTTAATGGGTTAAGATAACTGGAAATAACTAGTTCATTGGGATTAAAAGTAGGATTAGAACCAGAAGCGACTATTGCTCCTGTTTTGGCGTCGGCAATTGTAAAAGTTAACCATTCCATTTCATTATTATCACTTAATTCTTTTATGGCATTTTCGACAAACATTTGAATTTTGCTATCGATTGTTAAATAAATATCTTGACCGTGTTCTGCATCAACTGTAATTGAGCTGGTGTTTGGTATGCTATAACCATATGCATCTTTTTGTGACATGATGTAACCGTCTTGACCTTGTAATTTATCATCGTAATATAGTTCAACGCCCATCTTACCTATCATATTACCAGAATCGTCATTTTGGGCATATCCTAAAATGTAAGAAGCAAAAGTTCCCATTTTGTAATATCTTTTTGTTGTATCAATAAAATCGATACCTGGTAATTCTAAAGCTTCGATTTGCTTTTTAGTTGATTCTGTTATTCCTCTACCTTGGGGTCCTAATTCAACTTGATATAAATCTTTGTTTAATAACGCTAAAATATTTTCTTTTGGCATATTTAAAACAACTGACAATTTTTCCGCAGTAAGTTGTTTATTGACAACATGGTGTGGATTTTTTTCATCGCTAGTTCGAGAAGGCGATAAATAGGCAATTACGGTATATGAATTGATACTTTGGGCCAATAGTTCGCCATCAGCGGATAAAATAGAGCCACGATTCGCTTTAATAATGTCTTTTTGCGTATTTCTATTAGCGACAAATTCAGTCAAATTAATACCATCTGTTGTTTTGGCTAAACCAACAATTAATAATTTTAGTGAAATTGCAAAAAAAGAAAGAACAAGTACAACAAAAATTATTTTATTAACATTTATTGTATTGTTCTTTTTTTTCATATGCAATTACTCCTTATGCTATTCGTTTGTAACTACCTTTATATTGTTGTTTTGATATGATAACCCGTTTTCTGAAGCTACTACTTGGATTTTATCTAAAGATGCTAGTTCGCTAATTTCCATTTTTAAACTATCATTAACTTTTTCTTGAGTTTTTATATCCGCTTTAACTTTTTCTAAATCTATATTACTTTCTGATAGTATAGCTTTAGTATAAACGTTGCAAACAGGTATTGCAAGTAAAACTAATGCAATTATACCCCATATTGTCATTTCAATTTTTGATTTTTTAGATTTTAAATTCTTTTTTTTAGTTAACATATTGTCATATCCTTTCAACTATGCGTAATTTGGCACTTTTACTACGAGAATTTTCTTTTAATTCTTCGGTACTAGGTAAAATAGGCTTTTTGTTGACTAATTTTATCTTTGGCATGTACTCTTTTGGTATTTGTGGTAGTCCTTTAACTAGATCATCTATTTCACTATTTTTTTTGAATATTTGTTTTACTATACGGTCTTCAAGTGAGTGAAATGTTATTACGGCAATTCGACCATTAGGTTTTAGTAAATCAATAGCATCAGGTAAAACTTCTTTTAAAACAGTCAATTCACTGTTTACTTCTATTCTAATAGCTTGAAAAATTTGTCTTTCTGGATGAAATTTATTAAAATATTTTGCTCCAACGCTTTCTTCAATTATATTAACTAATTCCTTTGTCGATTTAATTGGTTTTTCAGTTCGATGAGAAACTATTTTTTTGGCAATTACTTTTGACATTTTTTCTTCACCGTAAAGATAGAAAATGTTGCTTAATTCTTCAATACTGTAACTATTAATAACTGCGGATGCTGTAAGTTCACTGGATGTGTCCATGCGCATGTCTAAAGGCGCATCAGTCATAAAAGTAAAACCTCTATTTGCATTATCGATTTGGGGGCTTGATAGTCCTAAGTCAAATAATATACCATCAACTTTTGTAACACCAAGTTCATTTAATTTTTCTTTCATGTTTACAAAGTTGCTTTTTATGATTGTAAAATTATCCCCTATTTTGGTTAATCTAGAAGTCGAATCTAAAATTGCTTCTTCATCTTGGTCAAATGAATATAAATGGCCTTTTTTTAATTTGCTTAAAATTTTGCTACTATGGCCACCATAGCCAAGTGTTGCATCAACATAGATACCATCTTCTTGGATATTTAAGCCATCAATCGCTTCTTTTAGCATAACACTATAATGTTTCATCTAAAACACTTCCATTAAATAAATTTTCGGCAATATCTTCTACTTTATCTTGATTTTCAGCAAAGAAGTTATCCCAATTATCTTTTGACCATATTTCAATTCGGTCATTTGCGCCGATAACAACACATTCTTTTGTTATATCGGCGTAACTAACCAATGGGGAGGTAATGTTCATTCGACCTTGACGGTCAAATTCACATTCAGTGGCACCAGAAAAGAAGGATCTGATAAAGATGCGGACGTCTTTTTTGGTAAAAGGTAGAGTTTTTAATTTGGCAACTATATTATTCCACTCTGATTCAGAATATACGTAGAGACATTTTTCTAAACCACGAGTTACTATGAAGTTCGTTCCAAGTTCATTACGAAACTTGGCAGGAATTATAAGTCGTCCTTTTTCATCAATGTTATGATGATATTCGCCCATAAACATTTTTCAAAGTCCCCCACTTTCCTCCACAATGTACCACTGTCTATAACAATAATACTTTATTTGGAAATATTTGTAAATGTTTTTTCTTTAATCAAATTTTTTTATTGTAAATTTACGTCAATAATTTATTAAATTAATTGACAAAAAAAGAACTCTTTTGAGTTCTTTTGGATTACATTTGCATTTTTCCTTTAGCACCTTTAGCACCATCAAATGTACTTAAAACGTTAGATTCAAAACTAGTTACTTTCTTTTTAGAATCTTTATATTTTTTGATAGCTCTTGTAATCAATTCATCTAGTAGTTTATTATATTTTTTTCCTTTTGGAGTAAAGAAGAAGAATGCTAAACAACCAGGTATCGTGTTTGGTTCATTAACATAAACTTTTTTATCTTTTTTATCAATCAAAAAGTCAAATCTAGTTACGCCACTCAAGTTCAAACATTTAAAGGCTTCTTTTGAATAATTATATACTTGTTCTTCAAGATCTTTGTCTAATTCTGCAGGGATTTTAAAGCCACTATTAGATATTTTTCCAGACGTTTTAGCTGATTTTTTACCACCATTTGCCAGATATTTATCTTCAAAAGTTAAGAAGTCGTTTGAAGTCAACATTTCACCAATTAAAGAACATTCCATATTTTCTGGAGTACCAACTACAGCGCAATCAACTTCAAGTAGATTTTTAACCATTGCTTCTACAACAATTTTTTCGTCATATTTAATAGCTTCTTCAAGAGCATCTTTTATATCAGCTTCTCGTTTTACTACGTTGATTCCTACACTACTGCCAAGTCTTGCTGGTTTAACAATTACTGGATAGCCAAGTTTTTTTATCTTTTTTAAAATAGTTTCTTCGTCGTTTAAGTACTCATAGTCAAAAAACCAAACGTAGTCAACTACTGGGATATTGCTTGCTGCCATAATTTGTTTTTGAACTACCTTGTCTTGGCCTACAGCTGCACCAAGTATTGAAGGGCCAACATAAGGAATACCTAGAGTTTCAAGGTAGCCTGCTAAAGATCCATCTTCAACACCTTTTCCATGAACGATTGGGAAAGCAATATCAATTGTGTCAACAATTCCAGAAAATAGTCCGCGTTTTTTTTGTAAAATAAATTCATTATCTTTTTTAGTTAACGTTACTTCTTTAGCTACTAAAGGTATTTCTTCTAATTTTTTATATGTAGCCATATCTTTTAAGCACTCACCTGTATACCAGTTACGATCTTTGCTTATATAAATAGGTACAGCTTGATATTTTTTTGAATCTAAGTAATTCATTGCTTGAACTGCAGTTATTATACTAACCTCATGTTCTACTGATTCTCCACCATATATAATTCCAACTTTTATCATTTTTTATCACTCCTTATTTTTTCATTAAATGAATCTGGTAAATCATTTTCTAATAACACATATGTGCTAGATTCTTTCAATTTTAACATTAAAGGAAAAGCGTCCATTACATCGTTTAAAATATGTATTTTATCTTTAGGATATTTTTTTTCAATTAATCCTTCATAAATAGGCTTTGTTTTTTCCTCGCCTATTAAAATTACTTCATCTGTGTTGTCGGCAATCTGACGACCAAATTCTTTATTAACTTCGTATTCTTTAACACCAACTTCAATCATTCCTGGTGTTACAATTACGTGTTTACCTGGCATCATATTTAAAACTTCTAACGCCATTTTACAACCCATCGGATTTGAATTATAAGCATCGTCTATAATGTTGATATCATAATATTTTGTCATTGATAAACGATGTTCAATAGGTTCTATTCTTTTAACAGCTTTTTGTAAGTCTTCAATTTTCATTCCTAAATATTTTCCTAGAGTTATACCACCTAGTATATTATAGATATTATTACGACCTAAAAGTTTTGTTTCAAAGTCATATTCTTTTTTATCATCTTTAAATTTAACTTTAAATTTTGTTCCTTTATAAGTTAGTTCAAGATCTTTAGCATAACAATCAACGTTATGATTATCAATTCCTATCCAACGGATTTGGCAGTCATTTTTTATACGATAATTTAATTGCTTTTCATCATCACCATTTAATATCCCTAGGCCATCACTTGGTAAAGATTCTATAAGTTCAAACTTTGTGCTTTGAATTATTTCTTCGCTACCAAATGTTTCTAAATGAGCAAGCCCAATGCGAGTTATAATTCCATATTTAGGATGTACTAAATCACAAAGCTCTTTAATCTCTCCTTTTTTACAAGCCCCCATTTCAGCAATAAAATAATCATTGTATTGATCTAGATATTCGTTAATTGTGATCATTAAGCCAAATGGTGTATTATAGTTAGCTGGTGTTTTAAATACATTAAAGTTTACATTAAGAATATCATATAAAATATTTTTTGTACTAGTTTTACCGTAACTACCTGTAACGCCTATAACTTCCATATTAGTCATACTGTTAAGTTTTGCTATAGCACTTTTGCGAAAATGTTGACCTACTAAATATTCTAATGGACGATTAATAAAGTTAATTAAAATTAGAATTAAACAATTAAAGTAAGATAATAATCCCAAAATTAAGTAGTAAATGCTTAAGTATTTTGTATTAAATATTATAAAGAAAATTATTATCGGTATTAAGTAAAAAATAGTTTGGGTTAAAATAATTCTTTTAATTCGTGCAGTATATTTTAAAGGTAATTTAGCTTGTTCTTTTTTTCTTTTTTGAAAAGAAATATAGGTTAAAAATAAACATATTATAATAAATATATAAGGAGTTATATTATTTAGTTTTTCTGAAAAGCCAGTTAGAATAAATATAAAGAAAATTAAATTTAAATTTAAAAAATTATCTTTATAATTTTTGATAATCCATTTTATATAACGATATCCCCTATTATATCTGTTTTGTTGTAACATATGTAAAAATTTTGGGCTTATTAGTAATATATGAATTAAGTAAGTTATTAAACTAATTGTAAATATTGTTTTCATAGGCACTTCCTTTATTTAATAAATGTTTTTAGTATGGAGTTTGTTTGATTAAGTCGTTCAAGATATGCATAATGTGTGCAACCTTCGTAAACACTTAAACCAGAGTTGTTGATTATTTTTTCTAATTCATAGGCATCTGATACTGGTACTTCTTGATCATTGGAACCCCATATAATAAATGTAGGGCATTTGATTGATGAGGCTTGTTCAGTAAGATCAGTATTTACGTGTTTGACTAAAACGTCTCTCATTAATGGCGAAGCATTTCGATAGTCTGTTGAACCAATATGCTTTTTAACTAAATTTGCAACATTTTTTAAAATAGGAATTTTATTCATTTTTTTTAATATTTTTACTTTAAATGATTGTTTAGTTATTTTTACTTTATATGGACTTGAGAGTAGTACTAATTTCTTAACTTGATATTTTGAAGCATATAATAAACTTATTTTGCCACCAAAAGAGTGGCCAATTAAAATAGGTTCTTTTATATTTAAACTTTCTAATAAATTATGTAACATTTCAACATAATCATCTAAGGTCCATGCATAAGATGGTTCTTCTGATTGGCCAAAGCCTGGTAAATCTAAAATAATTAGGCGATTAGTTTTACTAAAAGGATTAGCAATTGGCTCCATCATTTGAATATTTTGTCCCCAACCATGTAAGTAAACCAAAGCTTGGCTTTCTTTATTGCCATAATCTTTATAATTTATATTTTTTCCTTTATACTTATACATGATATCACCTTATTAATTATATGAAACAATCTATTTGCTTATAACATATATTTTATTACAAATAATATTATTTTCAATATATTTAATCTTTTTTGACAATTATTTTGACAAATAAAAAAATCTCTTTAAGAGATTTAACTGTTTGTTATGACAACATTTGTATTCCAGGCTGTTTTGTATGCGTCTGCTTGGATTGTTTCGACTTTTATAGTTAGCTTATAAGTTGCACCATCATAGCCGTTACCTGTAGATGTACAAACTTTTGAACCATCTTGTTCTGTGCATGTAAAATCTGCTTCAATATTTTCATTAAATGTAACAGACTCTATAAAAGAATTCGTTGATTCATTTGCCAATAAAGTTTTATTGTAATAATAATATCCATTATCGTATTTCCAGTCATCAGTATTACTTAAATTAATTATTGCAGCTTTTTGGTCTTCTTGTAAGCCATCTAAAGTTGCGCCATTAGCTGATGTCCATCCTTCAGTATAAGAAACACGTACTGCGACTTCTACTTCACCTGTATTTTTGACAGTTACTGTTTTTGGGGTAGTTGTTCCTGGTACCCAATTATCTGGGCTTGTAAAATTTTCAGTAAATTCAGTGCTATAAGGTTTGGTTTTAAAAACATTACTATATGTTTGTTGGCTGCTAAAATAAGCGAGGGTAACACCGATTATACCAAATACTAGTAAAAGAATTATTATTGCAATAACACTACGATTATTTTTTTCTATTTGATGATGTTCATTAATTTGATGTGTGTTATTTTGTTTATTAGAATTTTCATATTTTTGATTTTCCATTTTGACTCCTTCTTTCTATCCTATAGTTGTGTTCCATACTTCTTCTACAGCATCTGCTTGAAGTAATTCAACTGTTATGTTTATTTTATAAGTTGCGTTATCATAGCCATTTCCACTGGAAGTACAGGAAGTGGTATTTTCGCTAGTTTTTATACAAGTATATGTACTTTCTAAAAGTGGGTTTAAAGTTACTGATTCAATAAAATTTGATGAAGTTTCACCAGAATTTAAAATTTTTTGATAGTAATAATAATCACCTTTTTTAATCCATTCATCTTTATTAACCATATTTATGAGAGCGACATTTTCGGCACCAAGTGTATTTGATAAAGTAGTCCCGTCATTTGCAGTCCACTGTTCTGTATAAGATAAACGACCTGCTGTTGCTAATGAAGAAGAGTTTTTAACATTTACAATTGCTTCTTCTGTTTCACCTGGCAACCAATTACTAGATACTTCGACATCCAAAGGGAATTCAGCGTGGTATGGTGCTGTTGTAAAGATATTTGAAAATACTCCTGTTGATGTAAAATAAGCAATTGTACTACCAACTAGAAAGACTGTAAGTAACAAAATTATTGCAAATATAGATTTATTTTTTTTCATATCTACTCTCCTTTTATCTAGTATTATTATGGAATGTAATAAAAAATATATACTATTTTTAAATATTTTTGTAATAAATTGACTAAAAAAGCATAAGAATTTATCTTATGCTCGTTAATATTATTCAAAGCTATATTCTTTACCACTTGCGTCAGTTATTTTAGTTACTGTAAAAGTTGCGCTAAAATATCCTTTTGCTACAACACAATTCCCTTGATTATCACGCCCTGCACAGCTAATATATCCTGGGCCTCCGCCTGATACCACAATAAAAATTGTGTCTTCAACAGCAGTAGTATAGCTATAATTTCCTGATGCACTTGTGCTTTTAACTGAAGTAGCACTTGATAAATCACTACTATTATACTTAGCTCCTTTATATATTGTAAGACTGCCAGAACCTGAATAAGTAGACTTATTTTGAAAATTGTAATAAATTGTAGCTCCAGCAGGCAGAGTAACAGTAGTACTTGCTCCACCGCTGGTTGTTTCTGGAATCGTAAAACTATATCCGTTGCTAAATTTTATGTCAATTGCCTTTTCCCACTGCGCATATAAGGTTTCACTCACTGCTGGCATTGTAGTATATGTTCTTTTGGTTCCGCCACTTGTGGCCGTATACCAACCAAGGAAGTTATAACCACTTCGTGTTGGGGTTGGGAGTGTCAAACTGGTGCCGTAGTTTTGCGT
>CAKOLG010000012.1 GCA_934096175.1 uncultured Bacilli bacterium | reverse complement strand
TAATTCTTCTTTAATATTTATACTATTAATTATTTTATTTTTTGTGTCTTCATTTTGAATATTATAATAATTGTAGCCAGAAATTAAACCAATTAAAGCAATTATTGTAATAAATAAATATAAGTATTTGTGTTTAAAGCTTGTCCCTAATTTCATTTTTATCACCTGTTAAATTATATTTACTTAGGCTTTAAAATATGATAAATTATAAATGGTTATAAGGTGGTGAGACTATGGCAAAGACGAAGGTAGCAGATGGAAAAGAAAAAAATATTAAACACCATAAAATGACTAGTTCAGAAAAAAGATGTTTAGTAATGAAAGTTGCTGGATGGGTAATGTGTTTAATTATGTTAGCAGGAGTTATAATGACTTTTTTAAGCTTTTTTACATATAAAAACTGATGATTTTTATTTTTCATCAGTTTTTTCTTTTAGTAAATTACGTATTTCCTCTAAAAGTTTGACTTCGTCACTTTTGACAGGTTCTTTTGGTTCGTCTTTGCTTTCTTCTTTTTTATTGAAAATCTTATTTACTATTTTAATCATTACAAAGATGCAAAAAGCTGTTATTAAGAAATCTACTGTATTTTGAATGAATTCGCCATATTTTAAATCGACAGTTCTATTCCAAATATTAAAAGTATATGAAAGGTTTGAAAAGTCAAAACCGCCTATTACAACGCCAACTAATGGCATTAGTATGTTATTTGTTAAACTTGTGACAATTTTTGAAAAAGCATTACCAATTATAACACCAACTGCTAGGTCCATTACATTGCCACGAGCAATAAACTGTTTGAATTCTTTGAAGAAACTGTTTTGTTGTTCTTTAATCTTTTTTAAATTAATTTTTTTTAATTCTTTTTTATTTTTCATTCTATTTATTCCTTACTTAATATAGTCTTTGTTGTTTCTTTTTATTTCTGCAAATGTATTATCAATATTTACATATGTTTCATAAAATTTATATCTTTCTTCTTTACTGATTTCATTATTGTTTATTATGCCATTAAAATTATCAAGCATTTCGTGTAAGTTTGATAAATATCTTTCTTGAATCATATATTCGACTAAATCATTTAATATTTTATTGTTTTCAAATAAAAGGTTGTAAGCTAAATATGTATCTCCGATTGTTGCATAACTAATTAGTTCGATTGTTTCATAAGCTGTTATATCTGTTGTTAAAATGTTTTTACGAAATGCAATAAAATCTTGTTCAGTTATAGTGAATGGTTTACCACGAAGGCCGAAAGATGCTAAACAATATTTAATTAAAATATGAGCCAGATCATCTTGTTGTAGTAACATGGCTTTTTTTCGAGCGTTATTGTTTTTAGATATGTATAAGTATTTATTCGCACTTGGCTTACGATTTACAAACATACTATTGTCATCAAATAAGACATACTTAATTGCTAATAAAGCATCATTAAAGCCTTGACTTTCTTTTGTAGCATAAAATATATCATCAAATTCGCTGATTGGACATAAATTTAAGTTTTTCATAAGCACCACTACTTTCTTAAATATTATAACACATAATCTATTTTTTGAAATTAGTAATTATTTTTTCGGCTTCAAGGGCATTTTCAGTAAATAATTCTATTCTTAATGTTTGAAAATCTTTATAAATTATTGGGTCAAGTGTTTTATTTTTATCTAAAAAAATATGAGTGAAATTATTTTCAATTTTTACAGGGAAGCACTGGTTTTTATCGTTTTTTAAAAAACATTTTTCATTATTAAGGTCAAAAATATTATTTTTGATAATCATGCATTCAGGTCGACTATAAATTATTATTTCTGAATCTTGTTTATTTTTGATATTTTTCAATTGTTCTGTAGATAATTCAATACTCAGAGTTATTCCTTCGGCACCAAGTTTTTTTATTTCATTTATAGTAAAATCATTAGCGACATTTAGATAGTAATCTGTTCTTACTATATTATTTTTAGAATATTTTAATAATGAACCAAGTTCAGTACATAAAAGTTTTTCATTTTGATATTCTTTATATGTTTCATTAACTCTGTTAAGTCTAAGATAGACATTATCATATTTTTTATATTTGTTATATAAATTTTCGTCTGTTACGTATATATAATCAAAGTGATGTTTTAAAGCTACTACTAATTGTTCTTCATTTCTAGTTAAAATACTGTATTTTTTATTTAATTTACTTTTTTTTATAGGATATTTTAAATTTAGAGAAAAATTATCTTTTGGTTTACCTTCTTTTAATGTAGTTAATAAAGCAATTGCTTCACGTCTTAAATTATTTAAATCTTTTAAGTTAATGAAAATATTTGAACTAATATCAATATTTAAAGAATCTACTTCAAAAGCTGTATTGCCTAGCTTAGATAATTGATCAATTATATTTTGTTTAGTAATTGGCTGATTAATAGCAGGTTTTACAATATCTTTAGTAACAGTTATAGTATTTGTTTTGTCTTTGATTGTTAATTTAGCTTCTTGGCCTGTGAATGCTGTAAAAGAGATATTTATCTTATTTTTTTTGTTTGGTATATTATTTATTTCTTTATTTAATTTGGAATCAACTGTTTTTAATACTGAACTATCAATTAGTTTATCGTACATAATACGATCTTTATTATCAACTTGACAAATATTACCTTTTTTTATTTCGTTTACAAGTAATTGTTTTTCGTTGTATAGGCAATTTATATACATTCCAGTGTTTGTTTTTTCAAATCTAATAGCGTCTTCTTGGTGTAAGTCTTTATCTAATTTTATTGTAATTTTTTTATTGTTAACACCTACTACTGTACCAATTTTAATCCCTTGATGATTGGAAGTTTTTTTATTTATTATATTTTTTTCATTAAATAGGTAACCTAAGGTAAATTCGCGATTGTAAGTTTTTAAAAGGTTTTCAGCGTCATCTTCTGAGAGTGTTAATGGTTCTTTGCTATAGTATGCATCTATTAGTTTTCTAAATGTTCTTGTGATAACTGCGACATATTCTTTACTTTTCATGCGACCTTCAACTTTTAGAGAGTCAATTTTACTATCTAGTATTTCTTTGAGTTTGGGAAGGACATTTAAATCTTTTGTACTTAAAAGGTATCCACTATCTTTTTCTTGATTGTTTTTTATTAATTTATATGGTAAACGGCAAGAGCCAACACACATTCCACGATTGGCACTACGTCCACCATTTAGGGCGCTAAATAAACAATTCCCGGAATAACATATACATAGAGCGCCATAAACAAATATTTCTTTTTCAATGTCAGTATTTATGCTATTTATTGAATTTAAAGACGATTCTCGATCAAATACTACCCTTTTACAACCGATTTCTTTAAAATATCGGATACTAGATTCATTGTGGTTGTGAGCCTGGGTAGAAACATGAATTTCTAAGTCTGGAAGAAGTTTACGTGTTAGTTGTATTAAGCCTAAATCTTGCATTATTACGGCATCTACATTGTTTTGGTACAAGAATTTTAGGTAATCTATAGCCTCTTGTATTTCTTCATTATAAATCATAGTATTGACAGTTACATAAATTTTTACATCATAGAGGTGGCATAATTTTATGGCTTCTATTATTTCGTCGTTTGTAAAATTTTCAGCATAAGCTCGGGCACCAAATTTCTTGCCGCCTAGATAAACTGCATCAGCACCATTGTTTATTGCTGCTATAAGAGTTTCTTTATTGCCAACAGGAATTAGAAGTTCAGTTTTTTTCATTTGAATCACCTCCCATATTATAAAACAAAAAGTAGCTTAGTTGCTACCTTTTTGTTCTTGTTCTTTAAAGAATTGTTCCATTTTTTCGGTAAAGTTTTCTTCTTCTTGGCTGCCATAGTATTCTAGATTATGAATTGCAAGAATTTGTTTAAGTTCTTCATCTTCTACGTCTTCTAAATATTCTTCATTATTTTCAATAACATATTCGAAAAAAGTTAAACTATCTTTATCAAATTGTCCATTTTCATCAATTTGCATTGCAGAAAAATATTTTTTATCATCTAATTCAGTTTCGTTTATTAGTATGTACTGTGCATTATCTTCTAATGTAATTACGTCTCCTTCGGTCATAGACTCATGCCTCCTGTTTCCATAGTTTGATCTTGATCTATCTCTTGATTAGCTAATTTTAACATCATCATTAGTATATTTTTCTTTTGTTGTAGCAAGTTTTTGTATTCTATTGTTTTTTTCATATTTTCATCCTGCATTTTGTATGCATCTGTTTGATTTTTAACAATTTGTAGTTCCTGCATTAAATATTCTTCTTGTGATATTTGTTGCTTAGTCTCTTGGCTAGTTGTATTTGTGCTTTTTTTGTTATCCACGTTAATATTTTCAACATTTTCTTTTTTTACAGAGGCAGGGGTAGTTTCATTTTTAGTAATTGGTGTTTCTTCTTTAGTACTGCTTTTTTCATTTTCTTTGGTTTGAGTATGTGATAAATTTTCTTGGTTTTCTGTCTTCTCTTGTTCTTCTTCAGGAGATTTTGGCTTTTGTGCATCACGTTCGTCTTGCCAGCTTTTTTTGTCTTTTTTATATAATTTAATAAGTTTACTTAATGCTACACCAGTGACTGCACCGCCTATAATTGGAAAAATAATATTAGTAATTGTTATTTTTAAACCAAATGATGCTATTGCACTAGCACCTAGAGCGATTACTCCTGCTGAAGCCGCAAGAATTAAGGCGCCAATGCCAACTCTAATTAATCCTTTCTTTATGTTTGACCAAGTTACTTCATTATTAGGAATTTGATTTATGTTTTTAATTGAAGCAGGAACGGAATGAATAAAATCCCACCATTTTCTTTTACCAATAACTTTGCGTTTTTTTGCTTGAAATTTCTTTTTTTGTGGTTTTTCTGAAGTGATAACTTCAGAATTCTCTTCTTGCTGCATTTTGGCTACATTTTGTGTATAGTATTTAGAATAATAATTTTTGGCAGTATTTCTATTGGCGTATTTATTTTCAACCCATTCGAACTGTTCATGTGGATATGGTTCTCTAACGCCATCTTTGTTAATAGTTGCAACAAAGTTTCCATTTGCTTTATAGTAATCTGCTAACATTTTTTCGTATTCTTCAATAGACTCAGAATCTTTTTTGTCACGTGGCTTTTTAATTTTTGTTCCTGGGATAATATCTTTAGCTTTTAAAATTGTAGATGAATATTCGAAGTCAGGACCTGTTTCACTAAGTCTTTTTTCAAATTCAGCAAAATTTTCTTTTTCTACAGCTACGTATTCAGTTTCACCATTTTCTTTTGGAATTGCAATAAGTAAAGTACTTGCTGTTAACTCGTTATTATTTAACGTTGCTTTTAAACTTTCAAATTGGTTTATTTTTTCTTCAACATCATCAAGCTCGTCGGGACTAGCAGTTCCATCGATTTCAAGGTATCTTTTTTTCTCTTTTAATTCTTCTGTTTTCGTTTCAATTTCTTTATTTAAATTCTCATTTGCGATAGTGTTTCCGATTTTAATCATACTTATTCTCCTTACTCTTTTATTATATCATATTTGTAAAATAAAAGGAAAAATTACTTTTCCTTTTGAGTATTTTTAACGTTTATAACTTTAGTATCACATATTAAATCATGTAAACCACGTTCATCATCTCTAAAAATCATAAAGCCTACTAATAAGAATGTTGTTATGTAAGAGGCGTATGATATATAAAGACTAGCTTGTGTCCATAAATTTTTACTACTAATTAGTAAGAATATTAATGATAATAATTCGGGAATAAAATTTGTTACTAAGATTTCTCTTAAGATAAATAGAGCTGGATTTATGCTTTTGTTTGAGTTTGAAACAATTTTAATATTAAATATTTTTTTGCCAATTGTTTGACCGTGCATAAAATAACCAAATACGCCAAAATAAATAATTAATAAACCTGTTTTTATTATCAATAGGGGTGCTGATTCTTTGTAGGTATTATATTGTAGATCTAATAGCTTTTGTTCATTAACTTCTCCTGAACCACTCTCTCTTATTTCTGATAGGTATTCATTTGTAGCAACTTCGTAGTTTTTATAATCTTGTTTGAAGATTGGTAGAGAAAATATAAGTGTTGATATTACTGATACGATTAGTAAATCAATTAAATATGCAAAAATTCTTTTAATTTTCATATAGTCCTTCTTTCTATTTATAGATACATTATATCATAAAATTTTTATTTTGCTATTTTAAATAAAAACGCCTATTTTAGGGCGTTAACTTGAAATTCGTATAAAATTTTTATATCTTTTTTATTATTTAATTCATTATTTTTTAAGTATTCATATTGGTTATTATTAACTACTAAAGCTCTAAATTTTTGATTGTAAAAATCTTCATATAACTCATCAATATTTGTATATTCTAGATATTTAATGTTATCCAATTTTGTATCGAGTTTTCTTTCGATATTTTGTTTATTGTCATTTAAAAGACCAATCTTTTTACCATTTATATTATAAATAGATTTGTTTATATTATTATTAAATGTAACTACATAATATGTTTTAGTTTCATATTTGCTAGTATTTAAGCTATTAAAAAAGTCATAATTATAGTTTAGGCGATAAATAAAAAATGACATAGTTAAACATAAACAAACAGTTAAAACTTTACCACTTGTGTATTTATTATAAGACACAGCAATAGCAATTAAGAATATAGCAAGAATACTAATGTATATTATAATACTAGGTTTAAATGTGTTTGACTTAATCAAACCTGTTAATAGAATTATAAATGTTGCAATTAGTATTATATTAAATATTTTAGAAATTATATTTTGCAATTGGTTAATTTGCTTTTTTGTTGTTTTCTTTATGATTACTCTTTGGGGTTTTAAGCCTTTTTTTATTGTTTTGCTTTGCGAAATGTTTCTTTGTTTGGCGTTTTTTATAAGATCTGGTTTTGTAATGGCAACATTATAAATAATTTTATCTTGTTTAACTAATCTTTTTTTATCTTCATTTTTTGCTGATAACATTTGGTTTGCATTTTTAATATTATCTTTAACTAAATCTTTTTTTATTTTTCTTTTAGCGTTTATTTTTGCTTTTTGTGTTTTAGATTTTTTCTTTGCCACTATTTTCACCCCAAATTCATTATTAATATAACATATTTTTTTATAAATTTAAATTATAGATTGTTATTTATTTTATCTTTTACTTTTATAGTGTATACATTTTTTATTATGTAACTTATTTCAGGATTTTTTAGAATTAAATTTTCATATTCTTCATCGCTTATGATCAATGATTGGATGTAACCACCTTTTATATTTCTTATTAATTCTTCACTATTATTATATACTTTATATGTCCCTTTTATTTCATTTTTAAAAATGTTTTGGATGTTTTCTTTATTGTTTTCTAATATACCAATATTTTTATCGTTTAAATTACTAATATTTAAATATACTGGCGTTTTTTTTAAGATATATAAACTATAGTTGTTGTATTGGTATTTATTGGAAAAGATATTTTCAATGTAATTATAATTATTATTGATGTTAATAATCTGGTAAAATAAAATAATATTAATAATAAAAATTATGAATTGAGAAGTATTATATAGTATTTTACTTTTACTTATGTAACTTTTACAAGCTACTATATTTATTAGCAATAAAGTTAATGTGATGATTATTGTTAATTTTATATTAGTGTTTGTTAGATATAGACCAATAAGAAAAATAACGTTTAAAAGAAATAAAATAATAATATTAAGTATGCCATATATGAATGTTTTTTTCATATTTATCTTTCCCCTTTTTATTGCGTTTTATAATATAATATTTTTTAGGAAAAAGCAATTTTTGGTAAAAAAAATAATGAGGTTTCTCATTATTTATCTTGCAACATTCTTAATAAATCTATTTTAAACATATCTTTAGAGGCATTTGATTTGGAAATCATGACACCTTTATATGTTGTTAATTCTGACTTATGACCTTCTAATAATAGTTTAGATGGCGTGATAGTGTTTAACATTATTGTTTGTTCTTTAACATATACTGTATATATTAATTTTACTTCACCATAAACTTGATTAAAAATGCGATCACTTGGTAATTTTAATTCATAAGTTTCAGTTTGCGCTTTTTTATTTTGACTAGTCATAACGCCAACAAATTTACCTGTTCTCAAAGCTGGATAATATTCGAAATTTAATTTTTTATAAGCTAACATATTATATTTTTTTAATGCTCTTTCTAATTTTTTAAATTCATTTTCGTTAATATAATCTAAAACATACCCTTTCATATTTTTACCCCCTATTTCCTTTTCTTGTGTGTATTCTAGCACGAAAAGGCCCATACGTCAAATTCTTGTACCCTAGCAAGATTGTAGTTGGGTTTTAATTTTACCATTTTATTAAAAAATAGTCAATGATTTATGGCCTTTTTTTAAACATGCGTTGATGAACTAGAGTTAATACTCCTTCAGAATTGTTCTCGTTTATTGCTTTTGGACTGTGTTTACGATTATCAAAAGCTATTTCTTTGTTTGGAACAAAGTCGTCCAAAACGACATTGCTTAAATGAAATTTGTGAAAATTTTTGCTGTAACTTGTTAAATCTGTATAAATATTATCAGGCATTGTTTTGAATTTTGGATAATTTGTTTTAATTAATTCTTGCCATAACATTAACTTAAAGTTTTGATCAAATGGAATTTTGGCTGCCGGAATATTTTTTTGAATAACTATTTGATTGCTTAAATACCTAAGAAGTTCGTAATATAACTTTTCTGGGACGAATATTACGTCTTCACTGATATAAAATAAATTTGTTCCTAAATTTAATTTAGAAACTTTGGTTATTGGGAAATGATATCCTGGTATGTTACTGACCTTTTTAGGAACTGTTTGCTTTGGTTCAATTATAATTTGTTCTTCTAATTGACGCGTTATTATAGAATCTTCTAGTGAATTATTTTGCGTATTTAAAGCATTGTTGTTTGCATCAGTTAAAACTTCAAAGTCTGGATTAGCTATATAAGATAGAATTTCCCCACGATCTAATCGGGGACGCTTTTTTAAAATACTTTCAGCCGCTGAATAAGCGGTTTGGATGTGATATTTACCAGAGTTTAAATTGTAATTATTAAAATTAATTAAATTAGGACTTAGCTCCCCCATTATTGAGACAAAAGATTTTTTTTTACTTAGCAATGTATCATATGTTTGACATATGACTATTTTATCTGTATCAGTTAAACTCATTTATATTTCGCCCCTTTTTTTGTCTTTTGTATTCTAACTCTTTTAATTTATGGTGTCAATTTTTGAAATAAGAAAAAAACTTAATTTAAAAAATAAATTAAGTTAATCAAATGTTAGCTCGACAATGGTTTGACCATCATTTAAGCCATCAATATAAAATTTTTTTACATTTTTGTGTTTTTTTAGCAAATTATGGGTGGCCTCTTTTAGCTTGCCACTCCCCTTACCATGAATAATTATGATGTTTTTGTGCTTTAATTTTAAATTGTCTTTAATAAAAGAGTTAATTACGGCAACACACGTAAGAGTTGTTTCACCATGAATATCTATTTTGGGGTAAAAATAAGTAAATGGGTCTTTAATAATTTTGTTCATAAATGGTATTTATTTCTTCCAAAGTAGGAATTGAAGGTCTTGCACCATATTTTGTAGTTGAAAGACTACCAGCTATGCATCCCATTTTCACTGCTTTTTCAATGTCACCGCCATTAACAATTGTGTAAGCGAAAGCAGCTCGAAAAATAGAACCACTGCCATAAGTGTCGACAGTTTTGACTTTTAGTGAAGGACTTATTTTTATCTGATTATTAATACAATATAAAGCACCTTTTTCGCCTAAAGTAACAACAAATTCTGTTTTTAGATACTTTTTTTTCATACATTGATATATCTCAACTAAAGTACTTGGTTCTTGAAAATCAATTTTAATACCGGTTAATGCTTCAGCGAATTCTTTTGTACAAATAGCATATTTTACTTTTTTTATTAAATCGGCAACTGAACTAGTAATTATACTTGCATCCAGAACTGATAAGCAACTAGGGAATCTTTCTAAAACAACTTTGGCTTGTTGTACGTCGTAACCATCTACTACTATTATATCTGGTGTAAAGTCGAAATCGCATTTTTTTAAACCAACGTATTTATCAGATAGATTAAATACAGTATGGTTTAGTGTGCTTTTGTTAATGAGGATGGTTGAAATTGGGGTATCGTTATCATAAGATTGTTCAATATAACGTGTATCGATGTGTACTTTTTCAAATTCTTTTCTTATTCTGGTAGCATTGACATCATTTCCTAAAACCCCAGCAAATGATGTATTAATTCCCCATTTTGCTAAACAATAAGCCATATTAGCAGCTGCGCCACCACCACAGCTTTGTTTTTCAAAAAATTCTGTTGTTGAACCTTCTTGTGGCATTCTGTCGACAATTAGGTTTATATCATAACAAACACGACCAAGACATATTGCTTTTAACATAATATCACCCTTTATTCTTTTAATATTATAATACAGATGCTGTTTATTATCAATTTAAAAAATGTATTTCTTTAAGTTAATGTAATTACTATTTATTAAATTTTGTGTAAATAAAGCATAAATGCTCATTAAACCTACCATAAACAATACAGTAAAAGTTTGAATTGATAATATAATAAATATTTTATTATCAGTTTTAGGATTTATTATTTTAAAAGTTAATTTTTTAGCAATAGGACTTGCAACAAAATACGCTAAAATAAAAACTATAAGTCCTTCAAATGGAAATTCTTTTAATGCTATTAGAAAAGTTTAGTTTACTAAACCAGTCTCTGAATTTAGCGCTACGTTGTAGACAATCATAATATAAGCCATTAGAATAACCGTTATTAAAGTAAATATGAAATTTTGAAATTTTGTTTTAGGCATTATATACCTCCTCCTTTCGTTTAAAAGTTATCAGTATCTTTTCTCAAATGAAAAAATACCATCTAGTCGCAGACATTGACTAGACAGCATTTAATGTCTATAACATTAAATTTCATTTTCTTTATTTTGCAATGAAATACATCTTATTTGGTTTATTTTTTGAAGTTGTTATTTGCTAGCCATATTTTGTTTGATTTTGGCTTGAGCAGCGGCAAGTCTAGCAATAGGTACTCGATAAGGCGAACACGAAACGTATGTAAGGCCAATTTTGTGACAAAACTCTATTGATGCTGGGTCTCCTCCGTGTTCACCACAGATTCCTAATTCTATATTCGGTCTAGTTTTTCTTCCTAACTTAACGGCTTCTTCGATCATTTTACCAACGCCGTTTTGATCTAATCTTGCAAATGGATCAAAATCAAATATTTGTTCTTTGTAATATGATTCTAAGAATTTACCAGCATCATCTCGAGAAAAGCCAAAAGCTAATTGCGTTAAATCGTTTGTACCAAAGGAAAAGAATTCAGCACTTTCCGCGATTTCATCGGCGATAACTGTTGATCGTGGAACTTCGATCATTGTTCCAATATGATAATTCATTTTTGACTTTTTCTCTTTTTTTACTAGTTCAGCAGTATTTACGACTATTTCTTTAACGAGATCAAGTTCTTTTTTATCAGTGATTAATGGAATCATAATATCTGGTGTTGTATTATAGCCAGTTTCTTCTTTAACTTCAATTGCTGCTTCCATTAGTGCGCGTGTTTGCATTTCGGCAATTTCTGGATAAGTTACAGCTAAACGGCAACCACGATGTCCCATCATTGGATTAAATTCATGTAATTCATTAATTTTTTGCTTTAAATGATCTACTCCAATATTCATTTCTTTGGCTAATTCGACAATTTCGTGCTCTTCTTTTGGTAAAAATTCGTGTAAAGGTGGATCTAAATATCTAACAGTCATAGGCAATCCTTTAAGTTCATAATACATAGCTTTAAAATCACTTTTCTGATATGGAATTAGTTCTTCTAAATATTTTTTTCTTTCATCTTTAGTTTCAGCTAAAATCATTTTTCTTATTTTAGGAATTCTTTCTTCGTCAAAAAACATGTGTTCTGTACGACATAAACCTATACCTTCTGCACCAAGGCTGATGGCGTTTTTAGTATCTTTTGGATTATCGGCATTAGCTCTAATACCTAGTGTTCTAATATTATCTGCCCAATTCATGATACGGCCAAAATCGCCGGAAACTGTTGCAGGTTCAGTAGCAATTTCACCATCATAAATTGCACCTGTTGAACCGTCAAGTGATATGTAATCACCTTTTTTAAATGTTTTTCCATTTAAAGAGAATTCTTCTTTTTCTTCATCTATATTAATTTCACCACAGCCCGATACACAACAAGTTCCCATACCTCTTGCAACAACTGCAGCATGAGAAGTCATTCCGCCACGAACTGTTAAAACTCCTTGAGATGCAACCATTCCTTCAATGTCTTCAGGAGTAGTTTCAAGTCTTACTAAAATAACTTTTTCGCCTTTGCCACCTGTTCCTATTTTTTTGGCATCTTCAGCGTTAAAAACGATTTGTCCAGTTGCAGCACCAGGTGATGCTGGTAAAGCAGTAGCTATTTTTTTAGCGTTTTTAAGCGCTTCTTTTGAAAAATTAGGATGTAATAATTGGTCTAATGATTTAGCATCAATCCTTAATAGAGCTTCTTCTTTGGTTATTTTATGTTCATCAACTAAGTCGCAAGCAATTTTGATAGCAGCGGCGGCAGTTCTTTTACCACTTCTGGTTTGTAGGAAGTATAATTTTCCATTTTCAATAGTAAATTCCATATCTTGCATATCACGATAATGGTCTTCTAGTTTCTTTGCTAAAGTTACAAATTCTTTGTAACATTGTGGTAAGTCTTGCTGTAATTTTTCTATTGGTTCTGGTGTTCTAATACCTGCTACAACGTCTTCACCTTGAGCATTAATTAAATATTCGCCAAATATACCTTTTTCACCAGTAGCAGGATTTCTTGTAAAAGCTACACCTGTTCCAGAAGTACTACCCATATTACCAAAAACCATTGATTGAACGTTAACTGCCGTGCCCCAGCTGCTTGGAATATCATTCATTCTACGATAAACAATTGCTCGGGGGTTGTTCCAAGAGCGGAATACTGCTTCAATGGCACCAAATAATTGCTCTTTTGGATCTTGAGGGAATTCTTGACCGTTCATTTTCTCTTTATAGATTTTTTTGAATTTTTCAACAATTTCTTTTAGGTCTTCGGTTGTTAATTCTGTATCATATTTAATTGCTCTTTTTGTTTTGATTTCATCAATAATTTTTTCAAAAAAAGATTTAGGGATTTCCATTACAACGTCAGAGTACATTTGAATGAAGCGACGATAGGAATCATAAGCAAATCGCTCGTTATTGGTTTTCTTAGCAAAGCCTTTTACAGCTTCGTCATTTAAACCTAAATTAAGAATTGTATCCATCATTCCGGGCATAGAAGCTCTAGCACCTGATCTTACAGAAACTAATAATGGATCATTGTTGTCACCGAATTTTTTACCTTGGTTCTTTTCTATTTCAATTAAAGCGTCTTTAATTTGTTCTTTAATTGTATCATTAATTATTTCATTTTCTTTATAATAACTGTTACATGCTTCAGTTGTGACTGTAAAACCTTGAGGTATTGGCATACCAAGTCTAGTCATTTCGGCTAAATTTGCGCCTTTGCCACCCAAGATTTCACGCATATCAGCATTACCTTCGTTAAATAAATAAACATATTTATGCATTTTATTCCTCCTCTATTATTCTTTTTTATTATATCAATTTTTTACAAAACAAGATAGAATAAATTAAAAAAACAAGTAAGAATGATACTTGTTTTGACAATGGTAATTTATTTTTTTTCTTTTTGCCTAGGAAATGAATGAAGGTAAACTGTTCTTAATCTTTCGTTAGTTATATGGGTATATATTTCAGTTGTACTTAATGAAGCGTGGCCTAATAATTCTTGAACGCTTTTTAAATCGGCACCATTATTAAGTAAATCAGTGGCAAAAGTATGTCTTAAAACATGTGGGGAAATATGATGCTTTAAAGCAGCGTTCTTGACAATTTTGTCAATTATGTTTTCAATTCCACGAGCAGTAATTGGATTGCCATCTTTATTTAAAATTAATTTGGAAGTGGTTTTATTTTTTAAAAAAAATGGGCGGGCAAATTCAAGGTATTTATTTAAATATATTTGAGCATATTCACCAAAATAAACAATTCTTTCTTTGTTACCTTTGCCTTTAACTTTAATTTCTTGTTCTTTTAAATTAATATTAACAAGATCTAAGTTAACTAATTCTGAAACTCTTAAACCTGTAGCGTATAAAAGTTCAATTATTAGCCTATTTCTAATACCTATTTCAGTACTTATATCAATGGTAGAAAAAATTTTTTCTAATTCATCATTTTGTAAAAAGTTGGGTAATTTTTTTTCTTTTTTGGGATTACGAATAGCTTTAAAAGGATTGCATGCAACTTTATTTTGGATTACTAAATATGAATAAAAATGTCGCATTGAACTCAAAATTTGGGAAATAGTATTATTTTTATATTTAAAAGAGTCTAGATATTTTAAAAAATTTCTGATATTTTCTGTATTTATTGAAAGATAATTTACCTTTTTTACAGTACAATAATCATTAAAAATAACTAGATTTCTTTGGTATGTATTAATTGTTGTTTCAGGATATCTTTTTTCGTTTGCTAAATATTTTAAAAAATTAGCGATATTGTGAGATAAGCTACTCATTATATAACACCGTCATCTTTTATATGGTAGCTAAGTTTTAAAACATTGTAACTTGGTAAACTAGTAACGGATTGACATTCTCTTTTATAAATTGATATTAATTCGCGCATATTTAATTTTTTTAGAAATGTTTCTTTATAAGTTTCATTATCAAATGTTACCAAAAGCTCTATGATTGCGTTTTTTAAATTTTCTTCATTTCTTTTAATAATAGCATTCATATCTTCACAGTCTATCATACGATAGCCGTTTTTTTGCAATTCTTGTTCATTTACATCAGCAATTTCTGGGCCGTAAATTACGTATAGTTCTTCAGGTGTTAGAAATTCTTCTTGCTCATCTAGTTGTTCAAAATCGGCTTCTTCAGCTGTTGCTTCTTGGCTTTGCTTTAAACGCCATTTCAGAACTTTTTCTAAATAATTTCTAATTTCTAATAACTGATTATAATTAAATTTTAAAAGTTCTTCTAGAGTGTATTTTTCTGGACAAAATTCAATTTTGTTTTGAAGATTTATAATTTCTCGAGGATACTTTTCCATACATATTTTAATTTTTTTATAAAAAGCATAAAGTTGTTCATCGCTTTTACTTAATATATATTTTTTTGAATAGTCTGTTACTTTTAATAAGTAGTTAATCATTATATTATTTTGTTTACTATTACTCATCATAATTTTTGCACCCTAATTAAAATATAAAATATTTTTAATGCTTTAACAAGCTTTTTTTATAAATTATAAATGCTAAATGACGAAATTCTTCGTAAGGGATTTGTTTTAAAATATATATTAGTCTTTTTTTAGTAGTTTCTTTATCAGAAAAGTCAATGTTTTTAATAATATAAAGGAAATTTATTAATTCTTTTGATGAAGTTTTAGTTACAAGATTATTTAGTTCGTTTATAAAGCTTTTATTAAGGGAATTAGAAATAATTGAATCTGCGATGAATTCATTATTTAAAAGATTGATTTTTTCATTAAAAATTGGTTCATCTTTTAACTCACGATAACGCCCTTTTTCGAAATAGATGATAACAAAACTTTGAAAGTCGTCTTCTTTATCAATCATATTTTCTGATAATAATTCATTAAATAACTCATCACTGGTTTTTTTGGCTGTAAACTCATCGATACCTTTTAATGTTAGAAGATTTTCACTCTGGTATGATTTTAAGCGATTCCATTCTAGAGGTAAAAAATCTTTGTGTTTTCTTTTTATAACTAGTAGATATGTTATTAAAGATTTAGAGTTCATTATGATTCCTCCTAGGAAAAATAATATATCATATCAAAAATAAATTATCAACTTAACTGAATAGTTTACCAATAATTTTTATTGTTTTTATAGCCTTATCTGTAATAAAATCATTAATAACTTCGCTTAGTTTATAACCAACTGTTCCTATTACTGACGAGGTGTCTTCGTATTCATCTTCTACGTAGTCTTTAATATCAACATATTCACCATTTTTTATATCTTCTTCGAATTCTTTTATTTTTTCTTCAGTAAGAATAGTCTTTTTACTCATTTCAGCATCATAATATCCTGCACTTACAGAAAAATAATTTATAAGGTATACAATAAATAATAAAAGAAGGATTCTTCTAAAAATAAGCCAAGCTTTTTTACTATTTTTCATTATTCACCTTCTATATATTTTAATATTACTTTGGCAAGTATTTCAATTGTATTATTTAATTCTTCAATTTCATTATATTGTCCTCCAAGTTCTATTAGAATACTTTTAGTACTTAAATCTTGATTATATATTCCATTAACGCCAGCTCCACTTTTTAAACTTATTCCTCTACTTAAGCCGGGAATCTCGGTTTCTATCAGAGAGTTTAAATGTTCTACAAGTTTATAATTTGCTTGGTAATTTTCATGTTCTGCACCTACTACGAATAGTATTTTGGCGTATTTTTTACCATTATATTCAAGCAATGTTTTAGTTAGTACTGATGAATCACGATGTAAATCAATAATAAGATCAAAGGGATCGTGTGACTTAATCGTTTCTTCAACGTATACTCTTGAGGCGTCATAACTACGACGATAAGGCCAACTATTTGCTTTTAGAATATCTGTAACACTACGATTTTCCACTAAAACACTTATTCCTAAATCTTTTAAATAGTCTTCAAATATGTATTGGGCAGTTTTAACGTTAGGTATAATATTATAATTTTCCAAGTAATGGTCTTTATATTCTTCTTTTTCATGAGTACTATATAGATATATTTGATATTGTTTTTTGTTATCTTCTTCACTCAGGTCTTTTTTTACTTCAAGACTTACTGGATCATCTTTTATAAAATTTATATCTAAGGTATATTTAAGAATATATTCTGGACTTTTAATTTTGTTTAAAGTTTTGTTAGAAATATGGTTAGTTTTAGAAGATGCTATTATATTATTAATAATTTCTTCTGAACTTAAATTTTTTATGTGATTTTTATATAACATTCTGTATATTAATGAAAAGGATATGTATATTAAAATTATTGGAAGTATGTAATATTTAATTTTATTTTTTCTTTTAGCTTTAAATCTTTTATGCATATTATCACCTTTTGTATAATATATATTGTTTTAGGTTAAATAAATGTCGTTTTTTCTTATTTTACTTGCATTTAACAATAATATTTAGTATAATTCTATATGTATTTAAGGAAGGAGCGACGAAGGATGGCAAATATTAAGAGTTCTAAGAAGGCAATAAAAGTTATAGCAAAGAAAACTGAACAAAATCATGAGTATAAAGCAAGAATTAAAAATTCAATTAAAGAATGCGAAAAGGCTATAATTGCAAAGGATGCAGCCGCTGCTACTGAAGCTGTTAAAAAAGTACAAAAGAACATTGATAAAGCTGTTAGCAAGGGAATTGTTAAAAAGAATACTGCTGATAGAGAAAAATCAAGATTAAATAATAAAGTAAAAAATATGAAGTAATATACTTCATTTTTTTGTGCTATAATTTAGGTGGTGATTTTATGATAAAACTGAAAAATATTATTTTATTTCTTTTGTTAATAATATCTTTGTTTGCTATATATCTTAATTTTGATAATATAAAGAATGAATTTTTATTGGAAGAAGATGAAAATACAGAAGTTGTTATTTTACCGGGTAATAATTATTCTAATAAAGATGAATTTATAAGTTTTAAACAAGTAAAGGAGTATTCACCAAATAATTATAATGATTTACTGAATATTTATTATAGCGTTTTAAATCAAGGTTGGGATGAATTTACTTTTTATTGCCCTGACACTTATTCTTCATGTATGAATGATGTCAAAAATCTTAGTCTTGATACGGAATTACTAGGTGATATAAATAATTATGTACATCCTTTTAATTCATATAATTTAATTAGAACTTTATATGATGAAACTGGAGCTATTACAATCAAAATTACTCATGTGTATTCAGCTACAGAAATAAGCGAAATAAATCGGCGTTTGGAACAAATTATAGATTATACTATAGATGATGATATGGATGATTATGAAAAAATTTTAGCAGTTCATGATTATATAATTGATCATACTAAATATGACACTGATAAAGCTAATAATAACTCATCGTTATATGATTCTAGTAGAATACAAGGTGTTATTTATGATCATTATGCAATATGTAGCGGATACGCTGATACAATGAGTGCTATTTTAAATATGTTAAAAATTCCAAACTTTCGTATTTCTAGTGAAAATCATGTTTGGAACGCAGTTTATCTTGATGACCAGTGGTTGCATTTAGATTTAACTTGGGATGATCCTGTTAGCCCTTCTGGGATTGATACATTGTCGCATAATTATTTTTTAATTGATAATGAAGAATTAGAAGAATTGGATGAAGGTGGCAGTGAACATTTATTTAAAAAAGACGTTTATTTGGAGTTTAATAATTAAAAAAAAGACCAACGTCTTTTTTTAGTTATTAAATAATATTTTTTCAGAATTATAAGCTTTTATTATGTAAGTTATTACTACTGTTATGTAAACAATACTCGAGCCTAAAGTTATAAAAGTGTTAGTAAACGTTAAATTATTAGTAAATAAATCATTTAAGATTTGTTCGAAGTTGCAAATAGGTATTAAATAATAGTAAGTATCAATATTTAAACCTAAAATTGAAATAAACATTGGGATCATGGCAATTATTGTAATCATACTTACTTGGCTTTGTGCTTCTTTATATGTTTTTGCAAAGGCAGTAAGAATTAGTGCGATACCTGATATAAAGATTGCAGCCGATAAAATTGTAATTAAACTACCTAAAATTGACTTTATATTCAAAGCAAGTTCGAAAGACTCAAAGATTGTGTAATAATTTTTAGCAATATAAAGGCCTACTATCATGAATGTTAAACTCATTAAACCAGCTACAAAACCAACCACTACTGAAGAAAAATATTTGCCCAATATTAATTCAGTTTTTTTAATTGGGAAAGTTAAAATTGTTTCTAATGTACCATTTTCTTTTTCACTAGCTGATGTTGATATGGCCATATTACTTGTACCTATACAGATTGATAATATTATATATGTTAGACATATACTTAAAACTATTGTAACTGCATAGTTATTATTACCTAGCTCGATACTTTCAATGCTAAAATGATTATAAGCTTCGTTTAAATCAATATTTTTATTTATTAAATATTCATTAGTTAGGTTTTGACTATATGTTTCTAAATACTGGTAGATAATGGCATTTACAGATAATCCTTCCGCACTACTTGTACTAGAATATACTGTGTATTGAGGTTTTGAATCATCATATGAAACATAAGCGTCAATTGTTTTTTCTTCATAAGCTTTTTGCATATCAGCAAGATTATCATACGCTATATAGTTTATTTTTAAATCTTCTAAAATATTTTTTTCCTTTTCATTGATAGAATAATTTATTCCGATTGTTACATCTGTATTATCAGTATCGACATTTTCATAAATTGTGCCATATAAAACAATCATTAAAGGAATCATAATAGGATATATAAAAAGTGTCGCTAGAGTCTTTTTATCTCTAAATATACTTCGCAGTTCTTTTTTTATAGTTATTATTATGTTATTCATTTTCAGCACCTCCAATTAATGCAAAGAAAGCATCACGCAAATTTGTTGTATTTGTATCTTTAATAATTGATTTTGGGGTTCCTTCTTTGATTATTTGGCCTTTGTGAATTAATATTACTCTATCACAAATATTTTCTGCTTCTTCCATATAATGGGTTGAATATATAATGCTTTTATTTCGGGCTTTTTCTTTTTTTATAAAATCTAGGATTACTTTGCTAGATAGGATATCTAAGCCACTGGTAGCTTCATCAAATATGTAATATTTTGGATCATGAATTATGCATCTAGCGATGTTAATTCTTTGACTTTGTCCAGTTGATAAATTACTTAATTTTTGGTGTAAAAATTCTTCTAAATTAAATTCTTTAGCAATTGTATTTATTCTTGAAACTATTTCATTATTAGGTACTCCATAGTATTTAGCACACATTTCTAATAACTCATAAGCTGTTATATCTTTATACAATTTTGTGTTTCCAGAAAGAAAAGCTATATTTCTTTTAATTTCAATGTCATTTGTTAAATATGTTTTTTCGTCAATTAATATTTCACCTTTTGTCGGTGTCATAACGCCAGCAAGCATTCTAAGTAAGGTAGTTTTACCTGCTCCATTTGGACCTAAAATGCCTAAAATTTCACCGTCCTTGACAGTAAATGATATATTATCATCTGCTAAAAAATTAATTTTTTGCTTTTTTGAAATTGTTTTAGTAAATTCTTTAGTAACGTTTTTAGCTTCTATCATAATAATTCTCCTTTTCAATAAAGTCTTCAACTTCTTTTACGGTATTTGTAAAATTTGCAAAATCAACATTAAACCAATTTACTTCTAGTTGGTGATTAAAAAAGGTATATTGTCTTTTAGCATAATGTCGAGAATTTTGTTTAATTTTTTCGACTGCCTGTTCAAGAGTTAGCTTGTTAGCAAAATACTCGTATAATTCTTTATATCCTATTCCGGCAAGCAATGGTTTTGCTTTAATTTTCCTGTCATAAAAATATTTTGCTTCGTTAACTAAACCGTCTTCAAGCATTTTATCGACGCGACGGTTAATTATATCATATAAGTTTTTTCGCTCAGTTGTTAAACCAATTATCGTGTGGTTATATAATTTTATTGGTGGAACAAATTCTGTTTGTTCTTTGGTTAAAAATCTTTCTAAGCGAACTCTATTGTTAGGGTGAATCTTAGTTAAAGGATCTTTTTTTAAGACTAATTTATATAAATCTTCATTACTTAATTGGCTATAATCTGCTTTATTTTCTTCTGTATTAAAACGATAGTCGTAAAGTCCGGCTTTTAAGTATAATCCTGTGCCACCAACAATAATAATATTTTTTGTTTTATTATTGTTAAGAATATTACGAAGGTCTTTTTGATAGTCATATACGCTGTAATTTTCTGTAACGTCTTTTATATCAAAAAGGTAATGAGGAATTCCTTCTTTTTCTGTTTCTTTAATTTTAGCTGTACCAATATTTAAGTTTTTATATACTTGCATAGCATCACAATTTACAATAATAGCATTATATTTTTTAGCAAGTTCTATAGACAATTTAGTTTTACCTACTCCTGTAGGTCCAACTATCGCAACAATCATATAAATCACTTCTCTTTTTATATAAAGATTATACCATATTTTGACATATTTATATATATTGATTATACTTACTGTATGAAGTGGTTTATAGTGGATTTTAAAAAACGTTTAGCAATATTGATTAATTAATGTATTGCTTAAGTAAGGAGAATTGCTTATGGATAGCTTGGAAGTAATGTTAAAAAGTCTTTATAGAGATAAAATGGTAATGAAAAATTATTTTTCTTTGGAAGCTCCTACAAAGGAAATGAATAATTTAGTTAATACTGTTATTCATGATTTTGAAAATCTAGGTGAAAGTTTTTATGGACCAAGAGTTGCTTATAGTGTTCAATCTTATATAATAGAATATTTAGAAATGGTAATTAAAGATTTTGTCACTTTTAAAGATACAGATGTATGTTTTCAAACTTTAGGTTTGATTAATTCTCTTCAATATGTAGATGCTGGTCATAATTTTGATTCAAGTTTTGTTTTAAAATTTAAATATGTACAAACGAATGCACAATTTTCAAAGGAAGCTATTGCTTTATATATGCCCAGTATTTTAAATAGTGCTTCACAATATTTTATTGATTATGAAATCGCTCGTGCTTTAAAGGATCGAAATGCTTTAGAATGTACAAATGCTTTTACAACAAGTGAAACTATACCAACTTTAACAGCAATGATATGTGCATATAATGCTTCTGATTCACGTAAAACCAAAATGTTTTTTTCTGAATTAAAGGATAGTATTATAAAATATATTGAAATATATCATAAAATTAATAATATTGGAGATTTAAATGACAATATATCTACTGATGAAATTACAGCTGGTGCAGAAGCGATGCGTACTTATTTAATTTCTTTTTATTATTCTTTAGCTTTGTTTAATGTTTATATGCTTTGCCCAGAGATAATTCTAGAAGGAGTTAGTGCTATTTTAAAAGGTGAGTTAACTACAGATGAATTTATAGAACAAATTGAAAATTCATTCGGTACGTCGCTTAATGCATATTATGATGATGGCATACATGAATTTAAACTACTTTTAACTAAAAAATAAGCTTTTTAGTTCATTACTCGTTTAAACATTCTTTCTAATTCATAAGTGCTAAATTTTACAATAGAAGGTCGACCGTGAGCACAGTTGTATGGATTTTTACATTTTACTAGTTCGTTTACTATTTCTTCCATTGCTTCCATACTTAGCCTTGTATTAGCCCTAACACTCATTTTGCAGGCTATTGTTGCTATTAGTCGGTTATTAAATTTTAGTCTATCAAATTTTACATCGTTATTAATTATTTCATCAAATATATTCCTTATTACTTCCTCTTCATAGCCTTCTTTTAACCATGTAGGATGAGATTTGATTGTATATGTGTTAATACCAAATTCTTCTATACGAAAGCCTAGGTCATTTAAAACATCTAGGTTTTCTTTTATTTTAATGAAGTCACTACTATTTAATTCTATATTTATAGGTATAAGAGTGTCTGTTATGTCTGTTTGTTTATTTTCAAATTCTCTAGTAACCATTTCATAGTTAACTCGCTCTTTTGCGGCATGTTGGTCAATTAAATATAATCCTTCATCATTTTGGCAAACAATGTATGTACCTAATACTTGACCGACAACTTGTAAATTTAGTGATTTAACTTGAGGATTTAAGATTCTATCTTTAATACTTCTATATTCATTTGTCGGTTCATTTATAGTAAGTTTTAATTCTTGTTGCTCTAGTTGCTTAGTTTCGTCTTCTTCTTTATATATATTATCAATTGTAAATTCCGATTTGTTTTCTATTTTTTCCATCATATTTTTGGGTAGTGACACTTCGACATCATCATCTTTTAAAGCATCTGGAATAAGTAATTCTTCATATAATTTTTTCTTGATAGTATCTAATATCATATTATATAGTTCATCTATTTTACTTAATTTTATATCTTGTTTAGTAGGATGAATATTAACATCTATAAGAGTTGGATCTGTTTCAAATTTTAAAACAACAACAGGATACTTAATATCAGGCTTATATCTAAAATATGCATCATTAATTGCTCTATTTAAATCATTATTTTTAACTACTCTGCCATTAACGATAGTAATCATGTAATTACGGTTAGATTTTAATATTTCTGGCTTACAAATATAACCTTCCATATCATAATCGTCACAACTTGCTTTTACTTCAATCATTTTGCTAGAAATATTTAAACCAAATATTTCATGAATTGTTTTAAGCAAATTGCCAGATCCGCTTGTTTTAGTTATTGTTTTACCATTATTTGTTAATTCGAATGATATTTTTGGATAAGAAAGTGCTAATTTTTCAACAAATGATACAGTGTTTGCTAATTCATATTGTTCGCTTTTTAGGTATTTTAAACGAGCTGGTGTGTTAAAAAAGAGATTAGAAACGGTGATAATTGTTCCAACTCGACTGTTGGCTGGTTCTTCAATAGTTTGTTTGCCGCCTTTAATATGAATATGTGTACCAATTTCTGTGGCACAAGTAACTAAATCTACTTCAGAAACGGAAGCAATTGATGGTAATGCCTCACCTCTAAAGCCAAGGGTATTTATAAAAAATAAGTCATCTTCTTTAAGTAATTTACTAGTAGCATGTCTTTCAAAGCAAAGAACGGCATCCTCATGTTCCATGCCGATTCCATTATCTGTTATTTTAATTTCTGATAAACCACCATTTTTTAAATCTATTTTTATTGCTGTTGCTTTGGCATCGATACTGTTTTCAACTAATTCTTTAACTACTGAAGCACATTTTTCAACTACCTCGCCTGCTGCAATTTTATTTGCTAAATTATCACTCATAACTCTAATTTTAGACATAATACACCTACTTCTTATATTATTTTAAAACATTGATTTTCTGATCTCAATTAAATTTTGGTATTCTGAATATACTTTTAAAGTACAAGCTTTTTTAATATTGATAAATCCGATACCTTTAATAACAAGATCGCTATTTTCCTCAATTTTGTAAGTTGAGAATGCTTTATCATTTAAAAAGATGTCTTTTTCAAAATTTTTAATAATTTTTATTTGATTACTCATGTAAAAAGTTAAACTGTTTAGATTGCCAGGAATAATTTTTATTTTATTTTCAATTGTTAAACTTGTATTATTTTTTGTTTGATATGTCACAGGTTTTAAAAAGCATTTAGGATTTATTCTTTCTATTAATTCAAATTCATTGTCTTTGTATAAGTTATCTTGCATGGTAAAACCTGGTGAATCTATAATAGTCAATTGATCATTTAATTTTATTTTAATAAAATCCAAGGTTGTGTTTGGTATTAAACTTGTTGTAATTATATTGTCAGTAATGTTGTTGCCAAGGCAGAGTTTATTTATTAATGTAGATTTACCAGCATTTGTGAAACCTAATATGTAAGCTTGATTTTGATTTTCTTTAGCAAGAATATTATAAATTTGTTCAATATTTAAGCTTTTTTTTGAACTAATAAAAATAATGTTTTCTTCTATTTTGTATTCTGATTTCAACCAACTATTTACCGTAGTTTGCTTGATACTTTTTGGAATAATATCTAATTTGCTGACAACTAAAGTCTTATTTGCTTTAATTTTTTTAAAGGTATTTATTGTTTCGTTATTAATATTTAATAAGTCAATTAAAAAAAATACATATTTTTTGTTTTTATTAACTTCGTTTATTACATGCTCATTAATATTTTTAAGTGGTACAATAAGTTTTTCATTATAGTGAGTAATTTTAAAGCATCTTTCACAGTATTTGGCATTTTTTATAATTTCTGGTTTAATATAGCCTTTTTCTTTGGAATTTTCTGATTGTAATTCAACACCACAACCACTACATTTTTTATTTGTCATAATTACCTCTTATTAATTTTTTTTCTTTTGCCATTTTGTTATATAAACGATTTTCACGGATTCGATTAAATTTAGTTAAGAAATTTTCGTTACTAGAAATAGGAGTTATTAAAATACTTGATATGCCTAATTTGTTAGCTCCTTTAATATCTGTAAATAATTGGTCACCGATTGCGACGATTTCGTTTGGTTTTAAATTAAATTTTTTTAAAACTTTTTGATATTGAAATTTTAATGGTTTGCAAGCAAAAGAATAGGCTTCAACATTTAAAATTTTTTGATATCTTTGAACACGGAATTTGAAGGCGTTTGAAAAAATAATTACTTGGAAACCTTGTTGTTTTAAATGTGTAATGAAATCTATTGTTTTTTGGTCTGGTTCTTTTTGCTTTGGTTCGGCAATTGTATTATCTAAATCAAATAATAAACATTTTATGCCTTTTTTTATTAAATGATCATATCTAATTGTAAAAATGTTTTGATAATAGTAACTTGGATAGTATTTTTTCAATTTATTTCTCCTTTAATACATAAGGCTTAATGTTATTTTGAAAGGCTGCTACATTTAGCATCGCTTTTGGCAAAAATTTTTGTACATTCTGCATCACCACATAAGTGTTCATCTTTAATATATAGCATTGTTGTTTTACTGCCATCAGTTGGTTTAAATGTTATAACGCCATTTTTGATTTTGTATTTGCCATTAATTAAGTCCTCTTCGTTAGCTTCATCAGAATTTGTAAAACTATATTTTTTATTTTTGTCTAAATGATAAAGCTCAATATTGTTTTTTGCGCTATTTTGACTTGCATCTTCAACTCCGTCAAGTTTATTAAGCTCGTCTACATATGTACCTATAGAATCTAATGATGTAAAGGAAACTACGTAAGCATCAAATAAACTATCACTATAATCGCCAATTAACTCACTATAGTTTTCTTTATTGTAGTACGAAACAGAATCTAAATTAACAAAGTTATTAATTTTGTCAGAAATTGTATTTTTTTGGCTTTCTGTAATATCTTCTTTAAGTAAAACAACTATGGTTGCAGTTTCGTTGTAACGGCACCAGTAACCTTCGTATTTATTATTACATCCAGTTAATAATAAACATAGTATAGCTAAAATTAAAATATAACCCTTTTTATTCATAGTATCACTCCTCTTTTAATGCAAAAAATTTGTAAGTTTGGTTGCGTTTTGTTATTGTTAAATATTCGTTATCTAAGTAATCAATTAAATATGTTTTTTTATAATTTCCATTATTTTTTTCATCTAAGTATATGTAATTATCTTTAATATAATAATTATATGATTTATAATCTAACATACTAGGTTTTTGAAATCCATCTACTTTATCTGTTTTGGTTGCAATATACATAGTGTCACTAAATGAGTAGAACATTATTTTTGTATATGTTAAAGATTTGCCATCAGCACTTACTTCGTAACTCTCCCACTCGTTAATTATGTTATATAAGTTGTTATTTTGATATGTTTTTTTAGCTTCATTGAGTGTCCAAGCCATATTTAATAAATCGTAAGCAGAAGATATTTTTCCTTCTTCATATGCAAGTGCTGCACTGTCTAAGTATTTCTTTTTGTCTTCATCACTAGTCAATTTAGGTTCATCTTTATATTTTTTACCATTTAAATCATTAAATAGTGTTGTAAAATCACTATAACTTTTTTGAATAATAAATTTTCCATTTTGATAAACATAGTAACGTAGACCTTGAAAATCATTACCCATTATTTCATAGAGAACTAAATTGTCATTGGCACTTATATGATTGATATCGAGGTAATAAATATTTTCTTTAGCGCGTTTTGAAACTTTTTGAACATTTGTAATAAAATCATCATTATTTTCCAATTCATCATTGTAAGTAACGAATGTAATACTGCTATTGTCTTTTAAAAGGTGATTTAAAAGTTCGTTGCTGGTTAGTTCAATTAGTTTATACTCTTTTTTATTGCATGAACAGCTAAGTAATATAATCAAAACTAGTAAAATTGACTTAACTATTTTTTTCATACCATCACAATCCCTGTAAACTGATTATAACATTTTTGCTCATTTATTGAAATAGTTTTTATTATTTAAAATATATTTTAATATGGGTGATTAAAATGTTTTGGAATTTAATTAATATATTGAAAGGTTTCTTTTGTTTTACAGGTAGTTACTCTAATAATGTTTTTCCTGCACCACTTTCGCTTGAGGAAGAAAATGAATGCATAAGGCTTATGGAAGCTGGTGATAAAGTCGCACGTAATAAACTTATAGAGCATAATTTGCGATTAGTTGCGCATATAGTAAAAAAGTTTGAGAGCAAGTATAAAGACACAGATGATCTGATAAGTATTGGAACAATAGGTCTGATTAAGGGAATTGACAGTTTTAATAGTGATAAGAAAATTAGAATAACAACGTATGCTGCTCGATGTATAGAAAATGAAATTTTAATGTTTTTTAGATCAAATAAAAAATATAATAATGATATTAGTTTAAATGACTATATAGGATTGGATAAAGATGGTAATGAGATTTCTTTACTAGATGTTTTACCAGATAATGAGATGGATTTAGCAACAAAAATTCATAATAATATTAATATTGAATTGTTAATGAAATATTTAGATGTTTTAAATAATCGAGAAAAAGAAATAATTGTTAAAAGATACGGTTTGTTTAATAATGAAGAGTATACTCAAAAAGATATTGCTAGAGAGTTAAAAATATCACGCAGTTACGTTTCAAGAATAGAAAAAAGAGCGTTAATGAAATTATTAAGAGAGTTTTATAAAAATAAATAAAGTAAACTGCACGTTTACTTTATTTATCAATTTCTATATTATCGACGTCGTCAACAATGATTAACTGTTCTTCAATTGCTTTTTTGATACGAGTTTTATATATTTTTAAACTTCTTCTAATTTCATCTGCTTCGAGCTCAGTTTTTTGGGCTTTAATTAGTGCATCGTTTATAATATGAGATGCATTTTTTTTGGCTGCTTCAATAATATTTTTTGCTTCTTCCTTTGCTATTTTCTTCATTTGATTTGATGAGTCTTCAGCAACTAATACTGCTCTATTTAAAGTTGATTCAAGTCCTTTGTAATACGCTAATTGTTCTTTGAGTAGTTCGATTTCTTTATCTTTGCTTTTCATTTTATTAAGCATACTTTCATACTCTTTAGTTACTTCATTAACAAATTTGTTAACCTCAACTTTATCATAACCGTTTAATGATATACTAAATTTTTTCATGACTCACCTCATTTAGCAAGTTAAATTAAACTACCATTCTATTTCTTCTTCACCGTTGTCTTTATCTTTACTGTTCTCATCACTAATTTTTCCTTGAACATTAACATTTTTTGGTGTACAAAGATAAATGCCAACGCCTACTTTTTGCATGGTTCCTCCAATAGCATATATGCAACCACTTAAAAAGTCAATAATTCTTTTTGCTTGATCTGAAGTTACTCTTTTTAAGTTAACTACGACACTATTTCTGCTTTTTAGATGGTCAGCAATTTGCTGGCTTTCTGAATAAGCGCGTGGTTCTAATAAAATCATTTTGTTACTTGAGTTATCATTTTCGCTTCCATCATTTTTATAATATTCGTCTTCTGTCCCCATTAAAGTTTGATTGTCTTCTTCATCTGATTCAAATATTTTTTTTATACTAAATGCCATATAAATGCCTCCTATATTATACTTTACTTTTTAATTATAACTAATTATTTTAAATTATTCAATATATTTAAAGCTTTTTTATTGTTTTCTTTTGCGAAAAAGAAAGAAAATTTTGAATAATTTTTTTGTATAAAAAAATAGATTCGTTAAAAATCTATTTTTTCTTTAATGTAAGTGCTTACTTCATCAATATTTAGTTTTATTTGTTCCATTGTATCTCTATCTCGAATTGTAACGGTATTATTTTCAATCGTCTCATCGTCAACGGTGATACTAAATGGTGTTCCAACAGCATCATTACGTCTATATCTTTTGCCTATTGAACCTGATTCGTCGTAAGAAACCATAAATTGTTTGCAAAGTTTGGCGTATACTTCCATTGCTTTACTAGCGTGAACTTTTTTTATTAAAGGTAATATTGTTGCTTTTATTGGAGCTAATGCAGGATGTATTTTTAAAACCTCGCGAGTTTCACCATTATCTAAAGTTTCTTTTTCATAGGCATTTGTAATGAAAGCTAATATTGCACGATCTAAGCCTAAAGATGGTTCTATTACAAAAGGTAAATATTTTTCATTTGTTTCAGGATCAAGATATCTTAAGTCTTGTCCAGAATGTTGCATATGAACACCTAAATCATAATCAGTTCTGTCGGCGATTCCCCAAAGCTCACCCCAACCCATAGGAAATAAGAATTCAATGTCAGTTGTTGCTTTGCTATAAAAGCATAATTCTTCTTTGGCATGGTCACGATATCTTAAATTGCTACTTTTGATACCTAATGATTTTAGCCAGTCTATACAATAATTTTTCCAATAGCCAAACCATTCTAAGTCTGTTTCAGGTTTGCAAAAGAATTCTAACTCCATTTGTTCAAATTCTCTTGTACGAAAAATAAAATTACCAGGAGTTATTTCGTTTCTAAAACTTTTACCAGTTTGACCAATTCCAAAAGGCAATTTAGCACGCATACTTCTTTGCACGTTGTTAAAATTAACAAAGATTCCTTGAGCTGTTTCACCGCGAAGATAAACTTTGCTTTTAGTGTCTTCTGTTACACCTTGATGAGTTTCAAATAATAAATTGAATTTGCGTATAGGTGTAAAATCAGTAGAGCCACATTTTGGACAAGTTATATGATTTTCCTTGATATAGTTTTCGATTTTTTCATTTGACCAACCATCACCAGTTTCTTCACCGTTTGTAAAGGCCTCAATTAACTTATCAGCACGATGACGGCTCTTGCATTTTTTACAATCAATTAATGGGTCATTAAAATTGCTTACGTGACCACTCGCAACCCAAGTTTCTGGGTTCATTAAGATAGCAGAGTCTAGTCCGTAATTATAAGGATTTTCTTGAATAAATTTTTTCCACCAAGCACGACGAACATTTTCTTTTAATTCACGACCTAATGGTCCGTAATCCCATGTATTAGATAAACCACCATAAATTTCACTTCCTTGGAAAATGAAACCATATTGTTTGCAATAGTTTACTATGTCTTCCATGTTTATTTTTTCCATATATTTCCCTCTTTCTTTCGCGATGAAAAAAACTTCTAAAAATATGTAGGAACGAATATTTTATCCGCGGTTCCATCCTACTTATTTCTAGAAGAAATCAACTTTATTTATATAGCTCGTGGTTGCCAAAGCCCTTCATCGCTTGTATACATGCATTATAGCAAAAAATAAAATAAGAAGCAATAGTTATTTATAGAATAAAATTACCTTAAAGATAATTCATTATTTAATTTTTTAAAGCATTTTTTAAAAAAGCTTTGCTTTTTAAATATAAACCTGTATATCTTTCATAAAATTTTTCTAAAAAGTAATTAATTTCGTTAGAAGTTTCTTCTTTTACACTTATTTTAGTAATGGATTTGATATCTACTAGATAATACATACGTATTAATTTAATGCTTTTAGGGGAGAGAATTTTTTCGTTAGTATAACAATTTTGGCAAATGAATCCGCCTTCATCTGGGTCAAGGGTAACAATTTTTGTTTTATTACCACATTTAATACAAGAATCTAGGTTTAACGGCACACCTAAGTACGCTAAATATTTTAATTCTACTATATTTGTTATAATTAGCGGATTTTGGTGTTCATTCAATTTGATTAAGCTATTTATAAATATTTCAAAAATATTAGAGTTGTCATTTTGTTTGGCAACTTGATAAGTTAATTCTGTTAAGTATGAAGCGTATGTTATTAAAGTGAAGTCAGTTTTAATATTTGTAAAATTATCTATAATATCAACATCTATTAATTTAGATAATTTATTTTCATTGTATTTTAAATGGAAGTTTCCATAAGTAAATTTTAAGGTTTTGACACGTAAGGGATTTTTGATACTCTTGGCATTGGTGCACATTACCCCTACCATTCCGTGGGTTGGCGTTAAAATATTTATTATTTTTGAGTTTTCACCATAAGGGGTTTCAGTAATTATAATTCCTTCAATTTTACTTATCACATTTTATCACTTCTATTTATTTTTTTTATATTCTAAATAATATTCTATTTTACCTGTTTTTTTAAATATTTCCCAAGCTTCTTTTTTATTCATAAAAAAGTACCACCTTTCTTATAAATATATTGGGTACTTTTTTAAAATTTTATTCATTACATTATATCATTTTTATCAAAACCAAGCTCAGCAAGGTATCTTTCTTTGTCACGCCAGTTTTTGATTGTTTTAACGTATAATTCGAGGTATACTTGCTTACCAATTAGTTTTTCAATATCTTTTCGCGCTTCGATTCCTACTGATTTTAGTAGTGAGCCTTGCTTACCAATGATAATTTTCTTAATTGAATCACGATCTACTATTATATCTATTGAAATGTTTACAATATCTTTTTTTTCTTCATATTTAGTAGTTATACAAGTTATGCTGTGGGGTATTTCTTCTTCTGTCATTCTAAATATTTTTTCACGAACAAATTCACTAACTAAAAAGTTCAAACTACTACTAGTTACCATATCTTCGTCAAAATATCTCATGTTGTCTGTTAAATATTTTTTTATACATTCTAACAATGTTGCAACATTGTCTTTTTTTAAAGCTGAAATAGGAACTATTTCGCTAAAATTGTATAAATCTTTGTAATCATTGATGGCTTTTAATATTTCAACGTCTGATAATTTATCAATTTTATTTAAAACAAGAATTATTGGAATGTTTTCTTCCTTAAAAGTACTGATAATTTTTTTATCTCCTGCACCTAAGCCAGCTTGGGCATCAACAACAAATAGTATTACATCTACATCTTTTGTTAAACTTTCTGCTTCTTTATTTAAAAATTTTCCTAATTTATTTAATGGTTTATGAATACCTGGTGTATCAACAAAAACAATTTGGTACCCAGGGTCATTATAAATACCTTGAATGATATTTCTGGTAGTTTGAGGTTTATTGGAAGTAATGGCAATTTTTTGATTAATTATACTATTTAGGAGCGTCGATTTGCCAACATTAGGGCGTCCTATTAAACTTACGAATCCACTTTTCATTTTATACTCCTAATAATTTTATTAAATATGGTACATAAACCACTAAGCCAATTGCAGCGGCCATTAATGCTAGTACAAAAGTTGCGGAACTTCCGCAATCTTTGGCAATTTTTGCTAAAGGATGAATTTCCAATGTAACTAAATCTACCACTGCTTCAATGGCAGTATTTATTAATTCAGCAGATAAAACCATTCCGATAGCTAAAAGTGTAATTAACCATTCCATTCCTGTTACTTTAAGTAATAAATTAACTGTTATTACTGCTATGGTAGCTATAACGTGTATTAGCATACTCTGCTCATATTTATAAGCATATTTTAATCCGTCTATAGAATATCCGAAACTTTTAATAAATCTTTTAAAACCTCTTTTTTTTATATCATCTCTTGATATTTTTGTCATTCAAAATCAACTCCTGTAAAGAAAACATTTTTTGTTCGTCTTCTTTAGTCATGTGGTCATATCCTAAGAGATGTAAAAGACCATGTACTGCTAAAAACGATAACTCTCTTTTTTCACTGTGTCCATAATCTACTGCCTGTCTTTTCATTTGAGGAATACATATATAAATATCACCGAGAACACGAATATCATTATACACTATATCTTCATTATCTTCAAATGCAAACGAAATAACATCTGTTATCCTATCAACGCCACGATAATCTCTATTTAATTTATGAATTTCTTCGTCTTCAACAAATATAATAGAAAATATGGCATTAGCTATTTTTTCATGTTCTAAGGTGTAATCTAGTACTTCATAAAGGTAGTCGTAGTCTTTATAAAGACCGTTACTTTCAATATCATAGTTTCTTTTTTTCATAAATTTAACCCCCATATACTGCCAAATAAAATTATTACGGCAATAAGAATAATAATTGCTATTATATTATAAAATATATTATTTTGCAAAAATCTTGGCAAATGTTGTTTAATTGCTTGAATACTTATGTAAACCATAAAGCCTAAAATAGCACCAACAACATTTAAAATTATGTCATCAACATCAAAGGCACGACCTATATTATATTGAATTAACTCAGCTGTTAAACTTATTAGAGTTGAGACAATTAAAATATGGGAGATTCTTTTAGCTTTTAAATAATCAGAAATAAATATACCAAAAGGAATAAATAATACAATATTACCAATAACGTTATAGTAAAAAAGTTTTGAACCGATAGAATATCTGGTCATTTCTTTAAAAGGTATTAAATTTATCCCGCTTGCTGCATTTTCAGTACTTAGAAGAAGATAATACAACATTAGAAAATAAATGATTGCTAAAAGATTATAAAATTCTTTGTAAAAAATAAGTCTTTCATGATTAATGAGTGTGTGAGCTACTTTTATTATAACAATTATGACTACAAAAAGAGTAAGCATCGGCCAGGAATTTTTTAGTGCCCAATAAAAAGTATTGTAAAATGGCGTTAGATTATTCATATTTGCACTTCCTATTCAATAATATCTTGTTCTTCTATTTCTTGTGTTAAACCTATTTGTTCTTCCACTACTATAAATATTGTCATCTCTATTGTACTATCATTTTCTACTTTTTTCAAAACTTTTTGTGTAATAATTTTACCATCTTCTTTTATTGTCGGTAACATTTTTTCTTTTACTATTTTGTTGATCTTTTCCTCCAACGTTTTTGTATCATATTTTAAAATATTAATTTCTGACTCATATTCTTTTTGAACATAGAGCTTTAAGCCAAATAAATCAATTATTTTATTATTTTCTTCGATACTATTTTTGATGCGACTTTTAAATATTTTTTGTGATTTATTTTTATAATTTAGTAATAGATTATATCGAAAATTTGATTTTTTTATTTTTTCTTCATAGGTTTTAGTAGTTGAAACATCTATTGTATACCAAGTTTTGGCGTATACTTTTCCTGTTGCACAAACGTGATTTTTTGTTGTTTCATTCAACTTTATATCACCGCTGATTAAAATATCGCCTTTTTTTACAGAATCATTAACATCAGTTATTTCGGTGCCGTTTTGACTGATAATTTTGGAAATCGTTCCATCTTTAATTGCTATAACATGACAATATTTTAACTCTTCTTGTGGACTTTTTGACTTTTTCGGTTCAATTTTCACTAAATATTTCATACCTACGCGTTCAATATTAATCCACTCTATTTTATCTTTGCTTGCTTCAAGAATTTTGTTTTTAATTTGAAGCAAGGTTTCATCATTTTTCACAAACGAATAAGTATTTAAATCATTTTTATCTAATTCGTTTAATATGTATTTGCGTAGTTCAGTATTTTCTGTTGTTAAATCTATTTTTACTATTATATTTGTGTAAAATACAATTAAAGTTATAATAAGCGTTATAGATATTAAATTTAATATTGTTTTTTTAAAATTATGAAATATTGTTTTTATACCAAGATAATTTATATTATCAATTTGATATAATTTATTAATTTTATCTAAGTCTTTAGCTTTTATTTTTATAATTACTTTATTTTTTTGATAGTTTATTTTGTATATATTAATATTTTTATATTTTAAAAGCCTAATAGTTTGGTTATGGTTTGTAGTATTTATAGTTACTTCTATTAAATTATTTATATTCAAATTTTAAGCTTTCTATTTTGCCATTAAATAGTATTTCGCCACAAACCATTTTTTGTACTGTAAATTCTGAACCATTAACTTTAAGGTTAAAGTCATTAAATTTAATTATTAATAAATTATCAGAAATATGTTCTAAATTTTGATAATTATTAATATATAAGCTATTTTTGTAAATATTGATATTGTAATCGTTTTCACATAGAAAATTTTTAATATTACCTATTAACATGTTTGACCACCAATTAATTATATGAAAAAAGAAGACTTGTTAGTCTTCTATTGTAACTTTTCTTTAACTATTTTACTTACTGCACTCATGTCAGCTCGACCTTTAAAGCGATCTGTAGCTTCTTTCATGATTTTACCCATATCTTTTATACCTGTTGGCTTTAGTTCCACAATTATTTCATCAATTATTTGATTAACTTCTTCAATAGGCATTTCTTCTGGTAAGTAAACAGACAAGCAATCAATTTCTTTTTGAAGATTTTCAATTTCTTCTGTCTTGCCATATTTTGTAAACTCTTCAATACTATCTCGACGCATCTTTACTTGTTTTTTTATTACAGCAATTGCTTCTTCGTCGTTTAAATCGTGATTTTTGCTAATTTTTTCTAATTGTATAGAACTTTTTAGCATTCTTAATACTGACAATGTGAATTTATCTTGATTTTTCATTGCAGCAGTTAAATCTTTAGTAATTTGTTCAACTAAAGTCATTTGTATCATTCCTTTAATTAATCATTTCTTCTACGTTTTCTAGAATTTCTAATCATTTCTTTTTTTGCTTCACGTTTTTTTACGCCTGGCTTGTCATAACATTTTCTTTTTTTAAGTTCTGAAGGGACTCCACTTTTAGCTACTTTGATTTTAAATTTCTTTAATGCGCTATCAATGTTACCATTTTGCACTACTACTTTAGTCATTTAATCTCCCTCCCTTCATTTGCTATTAATGATTATAACACTTGATTATTTTTTTTACAAGAAAAATGTCTTTTATTGTGCTTATTTATTGAATTTTTTTATTTTATTATTACAACTTTTTATTTTTAAACTTTTTTATCTACGTTTAGGATTTTATTTTACTAATTTTTAAGTTACAAAAAAAGCCTTAATTAAGGCTTTTTATTAGCATCGTTTACCAGAGAATAACATTTTAATTGTTGAACCAAATGAGCGACCAATTTTATATATCACTTCTGTTCCTCTAGATAAAGCGTTTAAAAGCGAGGCATTTAATGCGCCACCTTTAATATTTATTAATTCGTATTCTTTCATTTTTTACCTAGCTTTCTGATTTACAGGTAGATGGACGCATTATGCCACTGACGAAACCGATGGCAAATGTTGCAATTGCTCCAAGTATCGCTAATTTACTTGTGGCAATTTTAAAAATCCCGCCTTTAACTTTTATTAGTTCATTATTATTTAGTTTGTTCATTAAATTGCATCATCCTTTTATTAAATTAAGTATCTTCTTTATTATTCTTTGCTTATTATAAAGTAATTTTATATTAATTACTTTATTATTAGTTTTTAATTCTGATGTGACAGTTACATCTTCATAAGATGTTGTGTTATCTAAATATGGTTCACTAACATAAATATTTTCAACGTTATATTCATCTTTGTTATATTGTATTTTAAAATTCGAATCTAGAATAAAGTTTTTGGAGTATGGTATGCTAAATTCGATTGTACACGTTTTTTCACAATTATAAATAGCAATAGTATTATAAGAATCATATGTTTGAAAGTAAAACAAAGCTATAATTAAAGGAAGTAAAATTATTATGGAAATTATTTTATTATGTTTAGGGTATTTTTGTAATAGTAGTATTTCATCTTTCATTTTTAACCTATTTCTATCCTGTTTTTTAAATAATTGTGATTACTATGGGAAATATAAATTAATGTTTTATCTTTTAAATATTTATCTAGAGATAGCAGAATATTTTTTTCTGCTTCGGGATCAAGTTCACTTAATGATTCATCTAAGATAAGTATCTCAGGATTAAATATTAATGCTCGTGCTAATATAATCCGTTGACGTTCACCGCCGCTTAAGTTGTAACCGGAGTCAAATAACATAGATTCTAATCTAAAACTTTTGTTTTTGATTATTTCATCCACTTTAGTTATTTTTAATATTTGATTGAGTTTTTGTTTAGAAATTTTTTTACCTAATAAAATATTTTCTTTTATCGATGCAGTAAATAGCTTTTCGCGTTGCGAAACATATAGTATGTTGCTTCTTAAAGTATTGATCGAATAATCTTTTATATTAATATCATTTATAGTTATAATTCCTTTATAATCGTCGATACTCCTATTTAACATTTTGCACAACGTACTCTTCCCACAACCGCTATGCCCTTGTATAGTTAAATGACTTTTAAAAGGAATGTTTATATTAAAATTTTTTAAAATATATTCATAATCATCATAAGAATAGCTAACATTACTAAACTTTATAGTTCCATTAACAAATTGTTCTTTTAAACCAATTTTTTCATCATCAATATTAATAAATTCATTAACTTTATTTATTGATAATTTTACTAACATAAATTTTGGAATAAGATTGATACAGTTTTCAATAGGATTTATAAAATAATATAAAAGTGAATCGAAGGTAAGGAGTGATAGTAATTGTAGATCATTAGTTGTTATAAAATAAATCCCCATGCTTGTAATAAGGAATAAGCCGATTTCATGTATTGAACTTTTTATTGCCTCAAATTTATTAATAAATATTGAATAATTAAAAGAATTTTTTAAATATTTTATGTATTTATTTCCTATATCGTTGGTTATTTTATTGGTAATATTTAAATATTTAATACTTTCGATACTGTCTACTTTTTCAACCAAATCAGAATTAAATTCTGTTTCAATATCAATATTATCATTTAATTTTTTGTAAATTATTGGTCCGAATACAGAACCAACTATCATATAAATCAAACAAATTATGCAAAGAATTAAAAATAATTTGTTGTTTATTGTATACAAAAAATATATTGAACAAATGACTAAGCTCATATCGATGAATAAAGTTACTAATATTTCAGAAAATAGTTCTTTAATATTGTTTAATTCTTTTATTCTTGTTAGTATTTCGCCTGATGTTCTACTTTTGATAATATTTAAAGGGAGTTTAAATATGTGATTTATAAAATTTAGAATTATTTTTACATCTATATTTTTATTTAAGTAAATTAATAAATTATTTCTATAGTGATTTAGGTATATTTTATAAATATGGAAGACTAAGAATATAATGATTATAATTATTGTACTTGTAATGTAATTATTTTCTACAGAGGATAAAATTATTTTTAAATAATAGCTTATTATTATGGAAAATATTGTAATTATTGCACTTGTAAATATTATTTTTTTGATTAAGTCTTTTTCTGTGTTCAATATTGCTAAAAACAGGCTTTTAATACTATTTGATTGTTTAATAAAAGGAACTGTTTTATACGGCTTAAAAATTAAAATTACATGTGTCCAGTTCTTTAAAAATGTTTTTTTATCTTCTTTTTTATAACCTTTAGCTGGATCCATTATATATATACTACTCTTTGTTATTTTGTATATAACAACAAAATGTGTTAAACCATTAGCCAATTCAAGGTGTGCGATTGCTGGTAATATTTTAATATCATTTATATCAATAATTTTTCTGCCAAAAGCATTAAAGCCATATTTTTGAGCTGTGTTTATTAAATTAAAAGCTGATGTACCAGTATAATTAGTTTTTGTATCCAATCTTAAAGTTTCTAATGGAACAAAGCCATTGTAGTATTTTATTATAGATTCCAAGCAACAGATACCGCAATCTGTTATATCATTTTGCCTGACTATAAATTCTTTTTTCATTTTAACTCCCTTCACTATATATTTTTTACATTAAGGAGTTATTTCCTTTTGAAGAGTAAAAAAAAGAAAAATAGTTCGCTATTTTTCTATTTTGGGATCAGTTACAGGAATGACGCATTCTTTAGTATTAAAAAGACATGTCGTACAAGCTTGAAAATTTGAATCATTATTATCTATCAAGTTATTAAAAATATAGTTCATTAAAGTAGGAATTAAAAAGATTATGAATCCAGCAATAATTCTTTTTATAATCATAACTGTAATCTTTGATAAATCTTCTGTTTTTCCTGAAATTAAAACTTTAGTCAAATCCATCATTGCAAAAGCAATAATTAAAATTGGGACAACTATTTTAATTATGGTAATTAAATAGCCAATTATTTTCATCACTCTTATTGTTCCGGCATATTCACAGAAATTTAATTTTGCAGTAGTGCTTGCATAAACAAAATTTATGCCAAGGAAAAAGATGAATAAAATTATTAGATAAGGCATTATTTTTTTTCTTCTTTGCATAATATCACCTGTTAATATAATAATATAATTTAAGAAATTAGTAAAATAAAAGTATAATTTTTGATGTAAATTAATATTATTTATTAGATATTGGAGGAATAATATGGTTAATAGACAAAATCTATGGTTTGTAACATTATTTAGTATCATATTAGTATTAAGCATCTTTTACGTCAGTATGAATGAGAGTAATATTCAAGGTCTTATTCAAAATGAAGCAAATGTTGATGACACTACCCTGGTTGTTAATGAAAATACCGAATTGGTTGCATTAAGAGTTCAAAGTGATGAAGAAATGCTAAATACTATGAATGAACTAAAAGACGTTATTTTGAGCGAAACAACTAGTGCTATAGAAAAAAATGATGCATATAATAATTTATTGGAACTTTCTAATAATAAGGGATTAGAACAAAATATAGAAAAAATAATCAAAAATGAGTTTAAATGTGATTCTTTTGTAAAAATTAATGGTGGTAATGTAACTATTGTTATTGATTCAAAGGAACATAATTATGAAATTGCTAATAATATAATAAGAAAGGTTCAAGAAAATTTTAAGGATAATAAATATATAACGGTTAAATTTAATTAACCTATTTCTTGTGTTCTTCATATAATATATTGAAAAGTAGAAAGAGAGATATTTATGAAGAATATACTAACTAATAGAGAAAAAGAAATATTTGACTTGCTTGTACTAAACAATTCTACGCATATGATAGCTGTGAAATTAAATATTAGTGAAAAAACGGTACGAAATCATATATCTAACGTTATTCAAAAACTTGGCGTTAATGGGAGAAGTCAAGCAGTTGTTGAATTATTAAAATTAAAGGAAATTGAATTATAACCCTCGATGAGGGTTTTTATATGTCTAAATATTTAATTTTATTAATATAATTTAATGGGTGGTAAAATGGTAAAAAGAATGACTTTTAAAAAAATTTTAATTAGTACGTTATTTTTGTTAGTAGCATTAATTTTGTATAGTTTTCCACAGGAATTACAGCAACATATTAACATTGAACAAGAAAAAAAGTATAATAAAATTTACTTAATTGATGAAAAAAAATATGTAAGTATGGTTGACATGGCGAGCTCTTCTACTAGTGTAAATGAACGAATTAAAGAAATTGTTGATAGTTTAACAATTGATAGTAGTTTAAATGACAATATTCCTGATGGGTTTAAACCTATTATTCCGAGTGGTACAATTTTAAAAGAATTTTCTTTGCAAGATGGTTTATTAAAATTAAATTTTAATAAAAATTTTTTGAATGTGGCAGTTGATGATGAAGAAAAAATGATTGAAGCGTTAGTTTTTTCGCTTACTACAATAAATGAAGTAAAAAAGATTATGATTTTTATAGAGGGAGAAAAATTATTGGAATTACCTCAAAGTCATAAAAAAATCGATTTATATTTGGATAGATCTTTTGGAATAAATAAAGTGTATGATATAAGCACTTTTTATGATACTAAAATGGTTACTGTTTATTACCTTGATAGCTATGGTAACTACTACATTCCTATATCGCATATAGTCAATGATGAAAATGATAAAATTGATATAGTTATTAAAAATTTGAAAACAAATTCTTTTAATAATAGTAATTTATCAAGCCATTTAAACTATCAAGTCGAATTAATGAACTATGAATTTAATGAAAATAATATAATTATGAATTTTAATGAAGTTTTATTAAATAGTGTTTACGACGGAAAGTTAAAAGAAGAAGTAAAATATGCAATTTATTATTCGATTCATGATACATTGGGCATAGATGAAGTGGTCTTTTTAATAAATTCGGAACAAATTGATCAATTTAGACTTGAAAACTAGTTTGTTTTGTTATATAATCAATTTGTTCTGTTGGTTATGTCCTCGTAGCTCAGCTGGATAGAGCATACGCCTTCTAAGCGTACGGTCAAGTGTTCGAATCACTTCGGGGACACCAGTTTTAAATAAACTACTCATTTGAGTAGTTTTTATTTTACTAAATATTTAATATTTTTTGAAATGGGAAAAAGGCTAATGATTTTTCATTAGCCTTTCGTGCAGTAAAATTATGTATGTT
>CAKOLG010000011.1 GCA_934096175.1 uncultured Bacilli bacterium | reverse complement strand
AATGCTTGTTGGACTTACTGTTCCATTATTTGCATTAAATGTTAGCGTATAGCTATTTATCGTCCATTTCGCATATAAGGTAATATTTGAAGTTGGAGTAAATACGCCATTTGTGCCGGCTTTGTTAGTTGTACATCCAGCTTCGGCGTACCAACCGCCGAATGTATAACCTGTTCTTGTTGGAACGTATGTTACACTAGCTCTATTCCACTGCGCATAAAGATTAAATGTACCACCAGTTGCTAGATTTGTAACACTTTGACTATTAGTGTAAGTTGTACCAGTTCCAGCAGCATTAGTATTCCAGTTTTTAAATGTGTAAGTTGCTGTTCTTGTGGTATTAGTACTGCCTGTATAATTATGATTAAATGTTACGGTGTATGCTCTACTGAATCCATTAGCTGTTAAGTTTTTAGCAACACCATACGTGTGCGAACTACTTGCGGTACTACCACCAGTGCTGCCGTTTCCGTTATACGCAACTGTGTATGTGTTTGGTGTCCATTTTGCATATAAAGTTATATTTGAAGTTGGAGTAAATACGCCATTTGTGCCCGCTTTATTAGTTTTACATCCAGCTTCGGCGTACCAACCGCCGAATGTATAACCTGTTCTTGTTGGAACATATGTTACGCTGGCACTATTCCACTGCGCATAAAGATTAAATGTACCACTTGTTGCTAAGTTTGTAACACTTTGACTGTTAGTGTAAGTTGTACCAGTTCCGGCCGCATTGGTATTCCAATTTTTAAATGTATAAGTAGCTGTTCTTGTGGTATTAGTGCTACCTGTATAATTATGATTAAATGTTACAGTGTATGCTCTACTGAATCCATTTGCTGTTAAGTTTTTAGCAACACCATACGTGTGCGAACTACTTGCGGTACTACCACCAGTACTGCCGTTTCCGTTATACGCAACTTTGTATGTATTTGGTGTCCATTTTGCATATAAAGTTATATTTGAAGTTGGAGTAAATACACCATTTGTGCCCGCTTTATTGGTTGTACATCCGGCTTCGGCGTACCAGCCACCAAATGTATAACCAGTTCTTGTTGGAACGTATGTTACACTGGCACTATTCCACTGCGCATAAAGGTTAACTGTTCCAGTAGTTGCTAGATTTGTAACACTTTGACTATTAGTGTAAGTTGTACCAGTTCCAGCAGCATTAGTATTCCAGTTTTTAAATGTATAAGTAGCTGTTCTTGTGGTATTAGTACTGCCTGTATAATTGTGATTAAATGTTACAGTGTATGCTCTACTGAATCCGTTAGCTGTTAAGTTCTTAGCAACACCATATGTATGCGAACTACTTGCGGTACTACCACCAGTGCTTCCATTTCCCTTATAAACAACTGTATAAGTGTTTGCTGTCCATTTAGCAGTTATTGTACAGTTACCAGCGCCATAGGTGAATGTTGTGCCACTTAAGCTACATGTTCCAGAGGTTGTCCAACCACCAAATGTATAACCTGTTCTTGTTGGGTTAGCTATTTCTTTTGTGGTTCCATAATTTTGTTTGGCAGTTTGAGCGGCTGTACTATTACTCCATGTTCCACCATTCGGATTTATCGTTAAGGTATAACTATTTATTGTCCATTTTGCATATAGGGTAACTGTTCCGCTGGTTGCTAAGTTTGTAACACTTTGACCGTTAGTATATGCAACATTACCATTTGCACTTTTAGCCCACCCACTAAATGAGTAACCTGTTTTAGTATAAGCGTTTGTGGTTAAGTTTTTGGCTGTATCGTATGAATGGGTACTGTTTGCCATACTTCCGCCAGTATTACCATTTCCGTTATATGCAACTGTGTATGTGTTTGCTGTCCAACTAGCAGTGATTGTACAGTTGCCAGCACCATAGGTGAATGTTGTACTGCTTAAGCTACAAGCTCCCGATGTTGTCCAACCACCAAAGGTATAACCTGTTCTTGTTGGGTTAGCTATTTCTTTTGTGGTTCCGTAATTTTGTGTAGCAGTTTGCGTTGTTGTACTATTATTCCATGTTCCACCATTTGGATTAATTGTTAAAGTGTAACTATTAACTTGCCATACAGCGTAAAGTATTATTGAATTACCAATAGACGTTAAATTTGTTACAGCTTGTTCATCACTATAAACAACTTCCCCATCAGCACTTGTAGCCCAACCCTTAAAGGTATAACCTGCCTTAGTAAAGCCGTTGGCTGTTAATTTTTTTTCTGTATTAGCAAGGTGAGTACTACTTGTTGTGCTTCCGCCAGTACTGCCATTTCCATTATAAATAACGGTGTAGGTATTTACAGCTAAAATAATATAAGGATTGTTGGCGGTTCCATCCCCTGCTGTATAATCAATTCCTGGTTTAAGAGAAATCATTGGACGAACTGTAAATACTGTACCTATATCTGTAGTACTTAATTTTGTTGCACCATTAGTGCATAAACTAGTAAATGTTGCGGCATACTCAAAATCACTTGGGCTCATTGAAAACATGCAATTGTATTGAAATTTTGATGAGCTATTTAAGTAAGTTTTTGAACTTTCTTTTATATTTTTTCCTAAATACATAAGTTCATCAGAAGTTATTAGGCCAGTTGGATATGTAAGTTTACCATTACCGTTAGCAGTATTTTTAGTAAAGCGGTCTCTAGCGTTAGCGCAAGTTAGACTTGGAGTACCTTTTTGAACTCTATTATATGCTTTAAAAATTAGTCTTTTTGCAGCATTGCCGTCTTTTAGCCAACCATTAAATTCGGCGACAGAACGGTCGTTACACCAAATTGTGTCTTCTAAGAAATCTTCATAGGCATAAACATTTGAAGTATACCATTTATCAACTGTATTTTTTAGATTTAAACTGTCTGAGTTACTTGAGTTTTCGGTCAATGATGGCAAAATGTCTGTAATTTTTTTACCATTAGTAAGATTTGAATAAATAATATATCTACTTGTTGCATAATTAATGTAATATACTGTATTACAGTTTTTGCTAGTACTTAAGCATGTGTAATGGTGAGAACTGGCAATTTCATTATATTTATTAGCATAGTCATTTATAGCTACAGATATTGTGTCTTTTAAAGTATAAGTACCATTGCTGTATTCAACGTCATTACCATAAATCCAATAAGTATTAGCAGCTTCTTTTTCATAAGTTTCTTTTGTTTTGCCACCTGTTAAAGCAATATAAGTTAGTTGAGAAGAAAACGTGCTATAAACATAGGATACTTCAGTACAAGACGTTTCTGTACTTTGACATGTATAGTAGTTTTCTAAGTTATCATAATTGCTTGACCATAAAAATTTTTGTGGATTTGATAAATTATATTTACCATTTGCGTATGTTACTTCTTTACTATAGTAATATTCAGTATTTGCAATATTAGTATTGGTTTTTATTTCTAAAGATGCTAAATCAAACCAAGGCAAATCTAAAATTTTATTTGTCAATTGATATGAATCATTATACATGTATCCAGTTTTTCCTAAATAGTAAGGAGATTCCTGAGTAATACTGATATAACTTGTTTCATCTACTTCTGAACATTGATTATTTGCTGGAACTCCATTGTAAATTATTTTAACTCCACCTGTTTCAGTTGTACGAACAATCTTCCAGCATAATCCAGCAAAAATAACATTATTGTAATCGATGTCGCCACGGAAATAATGAATAGGATATTTATCATCTTTAGTAGATGCAATTGTATAGGCCCCTTTACCATTTGTATTTGAAGAAGCAGCTGTAAAATCAATACCATTTTTAGATGTAACGTAAGCGCTTTCAGCATTGTCTAAAACTGCTTGCTGAGCAATAGTTTTATAAAGATTTGTTTTTTCGTAAACTGTTCCTGTCATACTCTTTGATATTGCTAATTTTGACCATGTTCCAACAATGTTTATGTCGTTAGTTGGCATAACAATTGCTTCATCACTAATATTTGTAACTTCTTCTAAAACTTGCCAGCCTTTAAATTGGTAACCATCACAAATTGGTGTTTCTGATGGCTTTTCAACTGTTTCAAAAGCATAATAATATTTATCATTTGTTTTACTAATGTTACAACCACTCGGAGCGTTTGCGTTATAATGTACGGTGTAACCTGACTTTAAAACAGGAGTTGTAGTAAAATTTTGTTCATATGTTGTTTCTTCAGGCAATTTAGAAGTTATATTAATATTTTTATTTATAGGAAAATATCCTTTTACACCAATTTTATTAGTAATTATTTCAACATCAAATTCTAATGTGGCAGTATTACCTGTTTTCAGTTTATTGCTGTCGAAAGACCAGTTTAAAACTTGTTTACTGTTTTTTAATTCTAATGATGCTACACCAAATGAAGTTTTAATAGTTGAATTATCGTTAATAGTAAAATAATCGTTATCTACATATGTGTCAATATTAACGTAATCATAATATAATGGTTGCATAATAACTTCTTTTAATACTTTTTCAAAGTTTAAATAATCAGCACTATATAACTCATCACTTATAGTTGTTAAGTTTTTTATTTTTGTATCACCTAAATTATATGATATTGAAGATATTTTTAAATTTGGTTGTTTTTGTTTTATTATTTCATATTCACCTAATTCATTTGGTGATTCTTTGTTAGGGTAACCATCAGTTATAAAAATGACAGTTAATTCTTTGGCGCCTTGCGAGTAATCTTTGACAAGATCAGTAACATTTTTTAATGCGGCATAATAATTATTATATTCTTTTTGTTTAGTAGAACAAGAAATTGTATCAAGCATGTTACTAGCAGTTGTTTTATCATTTATAAAACTACCAATTATAGATGATTGTTCAGCAAACGTTATGTAAGACACTGTACCGCCATCATTAATTATGGTATTAGAAACTTTTTTTAGGGAATTAAGATTAGTAGTGTTGCAGAAACCAGATTCTTTTTCAGTGTTTGATGTATCAATAGCAAAAATGATATCTTTGGAAACATTATTATATTTTAATATGGTTTCGAGATTTAAAGTGACGTGTGCTTTGTTAAGATCAATCCAATCTGTTGTGGTTGTGATTTTATAATTACCGGCTGTATCAGTATCATAATTATCTGATTTTAAAACAACTTTTTTATTTTCAGTGTTATACCCATTACTTATAGTGCTTAAAAAATTATAAGCCTTGGCAATTAAGTTAACACCTGTAATTAAAGATATAAGGAAGTTAAATATCAAAATTGTAATAATTATAAATATTGTTTTTTTTAACTTAGTATTAGTTAATTTATAAAAAGTTTCTTTCATTATATATTCTCCCACCTTAAAAGATTTATTCTTTATTATTATGGGGGATTTTATTATTTGTATGCAAAAAAAATATATTGTCTGTCAAACAATATATTTTCCGTGGTTATCATTAATTACACAGTAAATTGACGGTAAACCATGTAATCACTCATCAATCTAAAACCACTTATGTACGTACACACCTAATAGCTTGATAAGATTTAAACAGATAGTTTTTTTTACTAAATCAAATTAATCATATATACACTTAAGTATTATAATTAATTTCTGCTCAGTATGATTAATAAATTACGGAAATCATTGCAGTTTACTCTTTTAATAAACCCAATCAATAACTAATGAAACATAGCTTGTTATTCATTAGTTCTTTAGCCATAATTTTTTAATTTTTACTATCTAACTATTTTACTATTAAGTGATTTAAGTATATCAATCAAATTACTTTTTGTCAATATATTTTTTACTTTTTTATTAGCAATCAATATAAAAGGTATATGGTATTTGTAATGTTTCGCTTATTTCATTAATAAATGCTTGAGAACCTAATAACATTATTTTTCCTGATAAAAAAGAAAAATGGTTTGATATTTTAAATTGAATGTTTTTTTCTAAAACATTCTCAGCGCAAAATTCCTCATATTTTTTTATAAGCCAACTATTTATAGCAACATTGCTTTCTAAAATAGTAACTAGACATTTTTTATGATAATTATCATTGATAACTTTAATTAAAGATTCAGGGTTTTCTTCGATTAAAAAATTTTCTGTATCAGGAGTGTTATTTGTAAGTAAAGTCGATTTTTTCATGTTAGCAATAATAAAGTTTATTAATTGATTAATATCATAATCAGTGCCACTGATGGTATTATCTATTTTTATAAGTTTAAGTAATTCATCAATGTCTGAAAATATTTTATTTTTTAAAAAACTAAGCCATATATTCATAATTTGCTCCCTTTTTACATTGTTTTTCTTTTGCTAATTTCTTGTTTAGCTAATAGTTGTTCAATTGCTTCTTTTACGGACTCATTATACGTTATTTCAGCAATTGCTCTTTTAATTTTATTTTCCCAATTTTTAGTATGATAAATTCTTTCAATTTCTGTTGATTGAGTATTTTTGATAAAATCAATTATTTCTTGTTTATTTTTTTGACTAAATTCAACGAAGTTTTTTATATTCATTTTATAAGTAGCGTTAGATTGTTTAATTGGTATTTGTAAAGAATTATCTTCATAAAATTTTTCAAATATTACTACTCCACTTTCATAAATAAAGCCAATATAACCAGCAAATTTATTTTTGCCAATAATTTGGCATTTGTAATTAGTGCCTTCTAAGAAAAAGCGACGACGAAATATTTCTGTAGTATCAATACTGCTTTTTGATTTTATGTTAGTTGATGATTCTGGTTTGGAGTTATTAGTATTTTCGGTTTTGGCTTTCTCGCCTGGTAAAATTATATCCCAACTTGCAATAAATTTTTCTGCTGAATCATCGTCAGATAAAATTTTTTGAAATCTTTCTACAGCTTCGCTATTTTGATTAAGTCCTAATTTTTTTATTGTGGAATAATCTAGATTAATTGTTTTTAATCCCTTGACGGAAGACTCAATTAGGTTGGCATCATTTTGTAAGTCTTTGATACTGTATTGTTCGTATCTTTTTGTTTCATAATTGTAATATTTAATTTTAGGATTAAAACTGGTAAGATCAGCATTTTCAAACATTTGGCATAATGAAAATACAAGAGAAATATTTAAATTAATCTTAAATTTATTTTCTATGCAAAATTTACACGTGTCAATTATTGATTTGCAAATAATTAAAGCAAGGGTTTCCGGTTCAAAGCAAGCAGATAATTCGGCATCTGGAGTAACATTTTTTCCTTCTTTTATATCTTGTGTCATAAAGCGAAATTGCATAATAATTTGCGTATAAGAGTCAATATATCTTTTTAAATTTTCTTTGGTTAAAGTAACGTTAGCAAGTTTAAAATAATTTACTACTTCAAGGTAAAATTGTGATTGAAGGCCGTTATTTAAAACGTCAGTGAATTTTTTTCTTTTTTCACGTAAAATTTCTTTGGTATACTCTAAAATTTCTAAACTTGTTTTTGATGATAAGTTTTCTGCTAATTTTGGGTCACCAAGTAAGCGTGCACAAGTATAAGTATAACTGAATTCTAAATGGCGACCTTTTCCATCTTCATTAACTTTTGAAATTAATAATGGGAAAATCCAAGCAGCGTTTTTTATTTTCTCATCAAAGGCATGGTAGGCATATTTTTGTTGTAGTTGGGCATAAAGATTTTGTTTACCAACAACTTTTGAGTTTAATAGTAATATATCTTTGTCAGGTTTGTAATCTAAATCATCCATTTCTATGGCACATAGGATGATTTCATCAGGAACTGTTATTAAGGGATTTAGAAAATTATATTTTTTAATTTCAGCAATTATGGATTCTTTCATATTGTTCCTCCTCTTTTAGGGCTCTTAAACGTGATTTTACTAGTAATATTAATTCTGTGGAAGCATTGATTTTGGGTAAAACTAATAATGCGTCTTGTAATTTAGTTTGCAATGGCATTTTATCTTTAATAATAAGAGCTTCGTCATATAGGTTAAGATCATCGATAGGATTTTGACTTATAAATTCTTTAATATATTGTTCAAGATCTTTTAACGTATATTCTTTTAAATCATATTCATCCATTTCACAAATGCCATAATAAGAACCTATTAGATAACGAAATGTGTCTTTTAAATTCATATTTGCCTCCTTAACTATAGCTTTTAGCATTATATCATATATTTGTAATTTTTTGTTAATGTGTTAAAATGTTTTAAGGTGGTAATAATGTTTCTTAATATATGTTTACTTATTTTGTTAATATTTATTAATGGGATTTTATCGGCAAGTGAAATTGCTTTTTTATCGATTGATAAGTATGATTTAACAAGAAAAAGAAATAAAAAAGCAAAAAAAGTTTTAAAATTATTGGAAGATGAAAGTAAATTTTTGTCAACAATTCAAATTGGTATTACGTTAGCTGGCTTTTTAGCAAGTGCTTCAGCTTCTGATACTTTTGTTAATTTTCTAATAGATAATGGAGCTTTTATTTTTAGTGAATCATTTACAAGATCATTTCTATTAGTCTTGATAACGTTAATTTTATCTTATATTACTTTAGTGTTTGGGGAGTTAGTTCCTAAAAAGATTGGTAGATCAAACCCAATTAAAGTGGCTTATGTAACTGTTGATTTATTACAAGTTATTAAAACTATATTTTATCCATTGATAAAGTTGTTGACTTGGTCAACTGAAAGGATTTGTAAGATATTTAAAATAAAGGAGCGAGATGATTCTTTAACAGAGAAAGACATCAAAAAAATGATTATTACTGGTAGTAAAGAAGGAATTGTATTAGAAAAAGAGAAAGAATATATTTTAAATATATTTGAATTTAAGGATAAAAGTGCTCGCAAAATAATGACGCCAAGAAATCAAGTTATAAGCATTGATATAAATGATAATAAGACAAAAATATTAAATATTATTAAGAAAAATCGATATACAAGGTTTCCTGTTTTAGATAAAGATAAAGTATTAGGTTTTATTAATATCAAAGATTTTGTTTATTATCACAAACTTAATGCTAATTTAGAAATTAAAAATTTAATACATCCTGTTATGAAATTTAAGAGTAATGAAAAGATTGATGATATTTTTAGAATTATGCAGGAGAATAATGAAACTTTTTCTGTAGTGTTACATAATGAAAATTTTGTAGGAATTTTAACGATGGAAGATGCAATTGAGGAGATTGTTGGTAGTATAAAAGATGAATATAATTAAAGACAAGTTAGTTTTTATTTTTTGTTAACCAAGCCATTATTAATTCGACAATAAAGTTTTCTTCATTTCTGGTAAGTTCATGATTTAACGGTATTTTATGCCATTTATATAGACATTTTCGGCAACATGTGGCAGTAGCATGCTGGGCTATAAAAACAGGATGGTTTTTCATCGGAGTTTGGGCTCCGTCATGTAACGGATTAGCTGGAGAAATATTTTTTCTTATTAAATTGTAAGCATGTTCACGAATTTTTTCCATTCCTTTACTTTCAAGATAAGCTTTTTCACGTTTTTTTAGATGAAAACTACTACGGAATTTACTTTTTGATAAGCTTTCCAACTTAGATTCAATAATTTTTTTAGCTGATTCGTTCATGTTTTTAAACTTCTTTCTTGAGTTTATTTTATCACAAATAAAAAGATACAATTATTTTTTTGTATCTTGTATAAAAACTGGGTTTACGTGAATAACAGCTAAGAATATTTCTGGAACTTCATTATTAATTTCTTTTTCTAATTTATCAGCAATTTGATGACTAGCAAAAGTACTTAAATTACCATCAACAAAAATAGTTAATGATATTTGATATTTGTAGCCAACAGGTGTTGCATTAAAGTGAGTAAATTTTATTATTTCTTTATGTTTTTTTATAATTTTCTTTACTTTATCTTTTGTTTCTTCTGAAATTGTTTTATCCATAAGAACGTCATAACTTTCTTTAAATATTTTTATACCAGCGATAACTATCCAAATGCCTATTCCTATTCCCACTATTATATCAAATATAAAAATGTGAAAACTAGATAAAAGACAAGATATCAAGTTACATGTAGTTATTATTATGTCATTACGATGGTCTTTAGAATTTGCTAATACTAGTAAGTTATTATATTTTTTACCTATTTTGTTAGTATAAAGAAATAGTAATATTTTAGTAAAAATAGTTATTAAGCAAATAATTATTAACCATATATTAAAAGTAAATTGGTTGCCGATTATTAAGTTTTTTATTGTATTTATTATTAATTTAACACCTAGTAAAAGCATTGTAATACTAATCAACATTGAATAAATATATTCAGCTTTACCGTGTCCTAAGTTATGATCTTTGTCTGGTTGTTTAGACGATATTTTATTACCAATATATGTCATTATTGAACTTAGTATATCAGTTGCACTATTTAATGCATCAGCAAGCATCGCTTGGCTATTTGTGATAAAGGTAATTATCGTTTTTATAATAAATAAGAACAAATTGCCAATGATACCTAAAATACTTGCTTTTTTTGCTGAGGAAAATCTATCCATTTTGGGCCACCTTCTAGTAAGAGAATTATACCACATTTTTAACCTAGTGCAACGTCAAGAATCATCATAATTATAAAACCAAATAAGAATCCAAGAGAATTTAAATTTGATTTATCATTAGACTCTGGTATTAATTCTACAATTACTACATAAAGCATGGCACCCGCTGCTAAAGCAAGTAAATATGGTAATAATTTACTAATGAAGTTAGTAAATATTAATGTTAATATTGCACCAAGTAATTCATATAATGCAGATATTACACCGTAAATAAATGATTTTGTTTTGCTGTAGCCTTTTTTATGCATTGGTAAAGAAATTATTGTTCCTTCCGGAAAATTTTGAATAGCTATGCCTAGACTTAGCGCAAAACAAGATGCAACGGTTATATTGCTATTACCTGCTAGTAAAGATGCAAAAGCAATTCCCACAGCCATGCCTTCTGGAATATTATGTAGTGTTACTGCTAACATTAATTTATCAATTTTTTTTAATTTATTTTCTTTTTTTTCTGCTTTTTTTAAAAAAACGTCAATAACATAGAATAATAAAATACCAATAATCAAACCAATACTAGCTGGTAACCAAGAAATGTTTTGTGACATTTCAATTGCGGGAGTGATAAGCGACCATATTGAGGCGGCAACCATTACTCCGGCAGCAAAACCTAAAATTATAATTTCAAATTTTCTATTTAATTTATTTTTTAAAAAATATACCATTAACGAACCGAGAGTTGTTCCAATAAATGGTATCAATAGTCCTATTATTGTGTTCATATTTTTCTCCTTACACTATAATAGTTTATGTTTAATAATTTTTGCGGTAACTGCCTTAGCATATTAAAAATTGCTTCTTTTGGAAGCAATTTTTGTTTTAATCGTCAATAATGTTGTTATTAGCATCGAATTCAATTTTTATTACTTTTCTACTAGCTAGAAAATCGCACATATGAACAAATTTTTGTTCAGGTGTTTTGGGTAAAGGAAGAATTACTTCACTGTAATCAGAAGTATTAAATCTTCCCATATGACTAGCAATACAGTCACATACAAAGGTTAAATCATCACTAGTTAGTTTCAAATCTTTTTGATTTTTTTTGATAAATTCACTAGCAAGTAACGGATGATCAAAAAGAGAAAATTTACTTTCAATTTCACCTTTTTTTAAACTGTCGTGTAAAACTAAAGCCATTATTATTAAATCTTTGCTTTTTTGGGGAAACTTATAGATTCCGTATAGTTCTACAGCCATACGAACAGCTGCTTTTGTATGACGAACTAATCCACCTTCTCCTTGAGCATATTCGGGATGATATTTACCAGTTGATGCCGCAGGGATGGTAAAAAAATAGTCTGGAATTTTATCAATCATAATACTTAATGATTCTCTTATATTATCATCCGTAATATAAGATAGTTCTTTTTTAAATACTTCTTGTTTATTCATATTTACTACCACCTATTAATATTATATCACATCATTAGTCGTCTATTTGAACATATTTTTTCTTTAATGTTTTATTAAGTTTTTTTATTATTTTAGATGCTTTTTCACGTTTTTTTGGAGATTTTTTGTAATTACTCAAATCAGAAATGTTTTCCAATTGCCAAATATTGCTTAAATTTACAACATACCATTCTGTTTCTTCGTTAGTTTGTTCATCTTTCATTACAATTTTAAAATCTTCTTTTCTTTTGATAAATGCTTCAAATAAACTTGTAGTATACAAATTATAAGTATGCATATCAAATTCATTAGTTTTAACACATTGGTAATATATACTAAACAAAAATAATAAAGCTATTAATAAATTTTGAATTTCTGTTTGCAGGTCAATATTCATTGTAAAAACTAAACCAACTAGAGCTAGAATTGCTTCTACTGTTTGAGAAAATAAAATTTTTATTTTTTGTTTTTTAGTTCTAATAATATAATCTTTTTTAAATGTCAAAAACTGTTTTTCTAAGGCAATTAAAGTTTCATTATATGATTCAATTGTAAAAATTTTTTCTTCTTCCCTACCACTAGCATATTGAATTTTAAATTTATTTTGTTTTAAATTTAAAATAACGTTAGTTATAAATGTTTGTTTTTCTTCTGCGTTATTGGTCATGTCTAACATGATTATCTCTCCTATTCATTATTTATCAGCTTTTAAAACCGCCAAGAATGCTTCTTGAGGGACTTCTACACGGCCAACCATTTTCATTCTCTTTTTGCCTTCCTTTTGTTTTTCTAGTAATTTTTTCTTACGAGAAATATCGCCACCATAACATTTGGCAAGAACGTTTTTTCGTAAAGCACTAATATTTTCACGAGCAATTACTTTGCTACCGATACTGGCTTGTAAAGGCACTTGAAACATTTGACGAGGAATTATTTCTTTTAAACTTTCGACAATTTTTTTACCACGGCTATATGCATAATCTTTGTGAACGATAACGCTTAAGGCATCAACTATTTCACCATTAATTAAAACGTCCATCTTTACAAGATCAGATACTTTGTAACCACATATTTCGTAATCAAATGAAGCGTAGCCTTTAGAAATACTTTTTAATTTGTCAAAAAAGTCGTAAACAATTTCGGCAAGGGGAATTTCATAGTGAATATTAACTCGAGATGAATCAATATATTCTACACCAAGGTAGTTTCCTCTTTTGTCTTGACATAATTCCATTATAGGTCCAATGTACTGACTTGGGACAAAAATATTTGTTTTGATGTAAGGCTCGCTAATTGTAGATATTGATCCACGATCCGGAAGTTTAGTTGGGCTATCTATTGTTATTTTTTCACCATTAGTTAATTGTACTTCATAAATAACGGAAGGACTTGTTGCTATAACGTCTAAATCAAATTCACGTTCTAAACGAGTCATAATTATATCCATATGAAGTAAACCTAAAAAACCGGTTCTAAAGCCGAAGCCTAATGCTTCACTTGTTTCTGGTTCAAAGTTTAGTGCTGCATCATTTAGTCTTAATTTTTCTAACGCTTCACGAAGAGCTGGAAATTTATTTGGTTCAACAGGAAATATTCCACTGTAAACCATAGGTTTCATTGGTTGATAACCTGGTAATTGTTCATGAGCTTCATTTCTTAAAACTGTTAAAGTATCACCAACATGAACACTTCTAATGTCTTTAATTGAACCACTGATCCACCCTACTTCACCTGATAATAGTTCGTCTTTAATTTCTTCTTTTGGATGATTAACTCCTAATTCGACAACATCGTATGAATCATTAGTTGCTAACATATGCATAGTGTCTTTATTAGTTATTTTTCCATCAAATACTCTAACAAGAGCAATAACACCTCGATAAGCATCAAAGTGCGAATCAAATATTAGGGCTCTAGTTGGGGCATCATTATTAATTTTAGGAGCTGGTATTCTTTCAATAATTGCATCAATTAGTTCTTTAACTCCTTGACCTGTTTTACCACTGCATAATAAAACTTCTTCTTCTTTAAAGCCTAAAACGTCATGTAGTTCTTTTAATACTTTAGGAATATCAGCATTTGGTAAATCTATTTTATTTATTACTGGAATAATTACTAAATCGTTATTTAAAGCTAAATAAAGATTAGCCAAAGTTTGGGCTTCAATTCCTTGGGCAGCGTCAACAACTAAAATTGCGCCTTCGCAAGCAGCTAAGCTTCTTGATACTTCGTAACTGAAATCGACATGACCTGGTGTGTCGATTAAATGTAATAAATAGTCTTCATTATGGTATTTATATTTTAATTGAACTGCATTTAATTTAATTGTAATGCCTCTTTCTCTTTCTAAATCCATGCTATCAAGTATTTGATTTTTCATATCATGTTTATCTACGCCGCCAGTTATTTCAAGTATTCTGTCAGCTAAAGTACTTTTGCCATGATCAATATGGGCAATAATTGAAAAGTTTCTAATATTTTCTTGTTTCACGAAAATCACCTACCTGTGATTATATCAAAACACTAAAAAAAAGTAAATCATGGTGTATTTCATGTTATTTACTTTTTTTTAAAATTAAGCCTTCTTCTGTTATTTTTTCAACAGTAGATGCTTTAACATATAATTGATTATTAATTATTTCACAATTATCAGGTAGATTACTCATGTTAAATTCTTCAGGTAATAGACCTTGTGCTAGAGCCATTTCAAGAGGAATATAATATGGTCTTTGGGTTGCATCTGGGTATGTATCTATATCTTCTTCTTTAACAACTGCATAAGCATAAATTGTACATGCAAAAGTATTTTCAGGATCATATAAAGTAGCATATCTTTCGGCTTGTTTGGCATATGATATGAATAGATTATGTTTTTTTTGTATACTTTCTTTTGATAGTGGGAAAAGTTCAAGCATGAGTTGATCATTTTCGTCATAAGCATCTTTGACTCCAGTCACTATCAAATAATCATCATAAGTGCCAATCATACTTCTGTATGCTTTTTTATACTCCTCGTAAACCGGGAATAATTGATCTTTGTATGGACTATCAGCAATTTTTTCAGCTGAATCATTCATTAGTTCTCTTACATAGCCATAGATTACAGCATCATCTGCATCAGCTAACGTTGAAGTTGTATATAATGGTTCATTAGAATCATTTTTGCTTTTTGTACAACCTACTGCAGTACTAATTATTACACCACTTAGTAATAAAGATAAAGTTTTTTGTAATTTAAATTTTTTCATATAAATCTCCTCTTTTTCGACTTTAAAAACAATTGCTTAGATTATATAAAAACATTTACTAGTTGTCAAATTTAACTAAAAAAAGCAATCTTTAGGAGATTGCTTTCAATTTTAAGTATTCTAAAATACAGTATTCATAACCAGTTTCTTCTGATATATAAGTTTTTACTTCGTAGTTATATTCTACTTCTGTAGTTGTTTCAGGTTTAGCATTAGTTGAACCGGTTATTATGCCATCATAATATTTAAATAAACCATTTATTTTTTTGACACCAATACCACTTGCTGTTCCGATAGCAGTTATGCTTGGATTAGTTTGTGATACATCAGCTTGTTCCGTGCCTGATCCATCATATGTACCAATAGTAACTTCACCTTCATTTACGTAAATTCCGTAGGCGTTTTGCGCTCCATAAACATTTATTAAGCCAGTTACCATATTTATAACATTATCACTTGTATTGTTATAAAAGCCATATATAGTTCGACCACCTGATATTTCATAACTAGTATTCGTAGTTGAAATAGTTCCTGTTTTTATATTACTTATGCCATATATTCTTGATGTTGTAGAATTATCTTTTAAACTTATAACACTATCTATTATTTCTACTTTACTTGAATTTTCAATAAATTTTGTATTAGTACTATTTGTAGTATTTTTATTTAAAGATATGTTTACATTATTTAAGTTTAAACTGCCAGTATTATTTATGGCATCATAATTTCCAACGTTAGCAGCAATATTTAAATTAATTGAAGAATTTTTTATATTTAAGGTACCAGTATTACTTATTACGTAATAAGTATTTTTTGAAGTTAAAACTTCATCTTTCATAGTAATATTATCAATTGTCATTTCATCGTAATTATAAATTGATCCTTTGATATTACCACCTGTTATAGCTGCTGGCGCACGGTTATAAATGATGCTACCAATTAAATCAGTGTTGTTAAAAATAAGTGTGGCCCCGCTGTTATAAATTGAATTACTTGATGATTCAATATAAGAATTAACTATATTTATTGTATTAGTACTTCTTTCATAAATGCCGTAGTTAGTACCATAATATTTTCCACCATTAATTTGCATTTGACCAAAGTTTTCTACTGCAGTTGTTGAAGTTTTAATATTTGTGTTATTTGAAATTAAATTACCAGAACTATTATTTTTTATAGCAGCGTTTTTACTAGTTATGGATATATCTTTTAAAGTCAAATTAGAATTGTTGACGATGGCTGTATTATTTAAAGGCGAATATTCAATTGCAAAATTAGTCATACTTAATGTACCGTTATTCGTGAACAAATCAACCGCCAAAGAGCATTTTATTTGAGAAGTTTGACTTGAACTTGAATCAATTATATTGAATGTACCATTATTTGTAATTTTTTTGGTGGTTGTAAGTGTATAGCCGGCTAAGTCTAAAGTAATGTTGTTGTCTTCAGCAATTGTTAAAGGATAGAATACTGATGCATTACTTATTAATTTTAAAGTATCACCGCTGCTAGCTTCATCTATAGCAGTTTGGATATTTATATATTTTGTGTTATTTGTTTCATTTATAATAATATCTGTTAAATAAGCTAAGTAATTAGTTTTATATTCTACATCATCAACAATTTCTGAATCGTTGATGATATAAGTATTTTCTTCAATATTAGTTATTGTACCATAATATCCTGCTGTTTGCCCTTTTAAAATACCATCATAGAAGTTAACAGTTCCGTTACTAATATATAAACCATATAAATTACCTTGAATAATTGGAGTACTTATATCTAAGTTGCCTTGTTCGCCAATTGTTAAGGTTCCGTTAGCTTGCGAAATACCGTAACCATTTGTGGAAATTATCTTACCACCACTTATTTTTACTGTATTATTTAAAAATACTTCGATACCATTACCAACTGCATTAATTGTTCCAGCTGTCATAGTAAGGTTTCCACCGTAAATACCTATTGTACCGCATGTTAAGGTTCCGCCATTTATATTTATTTTAGCACTTGATGATTGGTAATTTATACAAACATTTTTTGAGTTTATTTCAGGATTATTATTGGTTGTTACATTTGAGTTTGCACCAACTTTACCATTTATTATGCCACCATTTAAAGTTACATTGTTTGTGCTTGAAATAACGTAGCCATTTTGGGTTGATGTGATAGTACCATTATTTACAATTATAGTTGTGTTATTATTAATAACTAAATCATATGCACTTACGCTACCACCATTCACCGTTATATTTTTTACGCTAGTTATTGCACGAGCTGAATTAGCCGTTACTTCATTTATGACTTTCCCATCGTTTATGATAAGTTCTGCTTTATTTCCGTAACCATTTATTATTGAATAACAATTTTTATTTAATGCCCCATTTAATAATTTTCCGCCGTTTATATTAATCGTACCAGATGGTGTATAAATTAAATAATTTGTAGCATTAATTGCAGTTGTTTTTTGGATTGCTCCCGAATTAATATTTAATATTCCACTATTATTTATGGCATTAATTGCTAAACTTTCAATAACACCATTTTCATTATCACTGGAATCCATTAAGGTAAATTCACCATTATTTACTATTTCTTTTGAAATTGTCAAGGTATGACCATTTAAATCCAAAGTTATTTTTTTATTTTCGGGAATGGTTATTACTGAACTAATTGGAGCGTTAGCGATTACTTCAATAGTTCCTTCTGTTTCAATAGCAGCAATTGCGTTTATTAATGAGTTATATTCGGTATCATTAACTTTTAAGAAATTATCTAGTTGACTTAAGTAACTAACATTATAAGTTTCTTCTGTTTTTGAGGCAACGGTGTAAGAATTAGGTGTTCCATGAATTGCACCAAAATAAGCTAATGTTGTTCCTTTTAAGATACCATCATAAAAATTAACTATTCCACCATCATTGTAAATACCATACAAACCACCTTTTATTTCTGGATAGTTATTATCAATAATTCCATCATCTGTTCCAATAGTCAATGTTCCTTTTGTATATATACCACCTTTAGCACCTTCAATAGATGGATAATTATCTTTAGTAGTTGTATCGTCAGTTGTGATAGTTGTTGTTCCGCTAGTCTGTGAAATACCATAACCATTTGTGGAAATTATTTTACCACCATTTATTATTATGCTAGAATTTGTATTTATTGTATCGATACCATTACCAACTGCATTAATTGTTCCAGCTGTCATAGTAAGGTTGCCACCGTAAATACCTATTGTACCGCATGTTAAGGTTCCGCCATTTATATTTATTTTAGCACTTGATGATAGGTAATTTATACAAACATTAGTGGAATTTATTTCAGGATTATTATTGGTTGTTACATTTGAGTTTGCACCAACTTTACCATTTATTATGCCACCATTTAAAGTTACATTGTTTGTATTAGATATTGCGTAACCATTTTGGGTTGATGTGATAGTACCATTATTTACAATTATAGTTGTGTTATTATAAACTGCTAGATCGTATGCACTTACGCTACCACCATTCACCGTTATATTTTTTACGCTAGTTATTGCACGAGCTGAATTAGCCGTTACCTCATTTATGATTTCCCCATCGTTTATGATAAGTTCTGCTTTATTTCCATAACTATTTATTATTGAATAACAATTTTTATTTAATGCGCCATTTAATAATTTACCACCGTTTATATTAATCGTACCAGATGTGGCATAAATTAAAAAATTTGAAGTACTAATCGCAGTTGTTTTTTGGATTGTTCCAGAATTTAAGTTAAAAGTACCAGTTAAGTTAATTGTATTAACTGCTAAACTTTCAATCACTCCTGTTTGAGATTCACTTGAATCTTCTACTGTAAAAACTCCCGCAACTGTAAATTCTTTTGAAGATGTTAGGCTGTAACCATTTAAATCTAAAGTTATATCTTTATTTTCAGGAATTTCTAAAACGTTTTTCATCGAAGCATTTCTAATTAGTTGGATTGTTCCTTTATTTTGAATTGCTGAGACCGCTTGATTTAGTGAATTATATTCAGTATCATCAACTCGCACAAAATTTTCTTCTTTTTCTAAAGAAGCGGTTTGGTAAGTTGTATCATCAACTAATTCATTGCCATCTTTGATACTTGTACCATCTGGAACACCAGAAATAGTTCCGTAGTATGCTCCTGTTACGCCTTTTAAGATACCATCATAAAAGTTAGTTATACCGCCATTTATGTAGAGTCCATACAGTTTTCCAATAATTATTGGATTATTGCTTACAATATTTCCATCATCCGTTCCGATATTAACAGTTCCTTTATTGTAAATACCATATTGAGGGCTTACAATATTCCCAGAATTAATCGTTATATTGGCACTTGAGTCAGCATAAATTGCGGCTAGTTCTCCTTCAATATTTGGAGTAGAATTATTTGAGCCTATTGTTATGCTATAGCCAGTACTTATACCATATTTAGTTGTCGAAATAATCGTACCAGCAATTATTTCGCTGTTAGTAGTATAACCATAAATAGCATTGTCAGTGGCCGTAATTTTACCGGCTGTCATTTTTATTTTACCAGTTGAAATTCCATAGCGACTGCAGTTGAATGTACCACCATTTATATTAATTGTGGTTGTAGCAGAATTTCCAATAACACATGTATTATTAGAAGTTATATTAGGATTATTGTTTGTGGTCAAATCAGTTATTACATTGATTTGTCCAGTAATTTCACCACCATTAATCGTTAAATTTTTAGCGTATATTGAATAGTTATTTGTTTGATTGGTAATTGTGCCACCATTTACTATTATATCTGAATTACGGTTATATATTAAATAGTAATTATCTCCTGTTATGTTTCCACCATTTATAGTAAGTGGAGCAGTTGCAAGAATGCTATAATTATTTTTATTATTCGTAATTGTTCCAGCTTTAATAATTAGGGCACCTTCACTATTAACACCAGTAATATTTCCGCCATCTATAGTAAATTCTGCAGATGAATTATTATATAAAGCAAATTTATTTGAAGATAAATAGGTATTTTCATCCATGGTTAATATTCCATTACCAGTATTTGATATTGCATAACCTGCTAAAGCTTTTAAACTGGAATTTGCTATATTAATATTACCATTATTATTTATGATGTTTGCAGAAGTTGTGACAGTTATGTTTGTGTCATCGATTTTTAAAGTACCATTATTTTCAATAGCAATTGAAGGACTTAATGTACCTTTTGTTTCGGCACTATCTAAAATTTTAAATGTACCATTGTTTGTTATTGAGTAACCAGTTGCAATGTTATAACCTGCTATATCCAAAACGGTAGTGGTATTTTTAGCAATAGTAATTGTATAAGCTGCCTCAAAATCGCGGGTTGCATAAACTGTTTGAGAATTGATAGCAGCACTATTAATTGCATCTTGTAAATTAACGTAATATTTTTCAACACCTTGAATAGTCTTTGCAACAGCACTAGCTGGAGCTTCGGATAAATATGCTTTTTGACAATTTTTTTCATTGTTATGGTCAATTAATAAATAATATTTATCTGGTTTATTACTAATATTTCCATTTATTGCAATGTTTCCTTCAATATATCCGTCGTAAAAATTAAATATTCCTTGTTGATCTAAACCAATTTCATTACCAATAATAGCTACGCTATCTTGTTCCATTTCATCATCAAGTATACCCATAGTTAAAGTTCCATTATTTACAATTCCTGTAGAGCTTAAATTTTCTATTTTGCCATTTTTAATAGTTAAATTACCAGCTGTAGTATTGGTTAATGTACCTGTAACTGTATAAGTGTTTAAATCAAGAGTTATTTGTTTATTGTTATTTGGATTTTCAACTGTATTTTTTAGTAAAGTTATTATATCATTAGGGTTTGCTGCATTAATAGCTTTTTGAATTGATGAATAATATGTATTATTTATTTTAGCAACTACTTCGTCATTCCAATTAGCGGTAATGGTTATATCTTCATCTGCCATTTTTATGATATTACCAACTAAAGTTTCACTAGGTATGGCAGTCCATCCTTCAAAGGCAGCATTTTCTTTTACTGGTGTTTGTAATTCATATATTGTACCTTCTTCAAGTAGGATTTTAGTTAATTCACTAGTATTATTATATACTCCACCATTAGGATTTATAGTTAAAGTATGGGATGAAGTTGGGTTGTCTGGAGTGTCTGGTATTTCACATGAATTAGTTTTTTGAATGTAATCTATTTCAAAACCTAAGTCTAGTATTTGTTCTGTATCTGGTAACATGTCTTCTGTTACATTTTTCTTATAAGTTACTTTAACAATTAAATTTTTAGTAGCTCCTGCCTTTAATTCATCGCATTTTTTTAATGCTGTACCGTCGTCGTAAGTTACATCAAAATTTAAATATTTTTGGTCTTCAGTAAAGCCATCTTTTATTACTTGATCAACCATTGCATCGATGGTACCTTTATTAACAACATCAACATTAAATTCATAGTATTGCCCAGGTTCTTCTAATCTAATATCAAAATTAACTTTTGTTTTATCATTTTCAATTGTAGCTGTTTTAATAGCTTGAATACTATCATTATTTTCTACTACATTGTCAAAATATATTTCCCATTTATTACTGTTAATATCAGTATTTCCGTTAATATTTAATTTAGAATTAATTGCTGCATAGCCAACAGTTAAACAAATTATTAATAGGCCAATTAATGCACCAAGTAAATTATTACTAAACTTCTTCATAACTTTACTCCTTTAGTCTTAGATTTTATCATTGTAATTATATCATAATTTAGCGACAGTTTGAATAAAACTTATTTTTTTAATCAAAAAAAAAAGTGAATAAAAATTCACTTTAACAATATTAATTATTTCTTATTAAAAGCCACAATCTAAAGTAATCTCTATCTTGTAATCTGTTTGACCGTATGGAGCTTGAGGATAAACAATAACTTTGGTATTTTCTTTATTACATGCTTTTTTTGTTTCGTTGTTAACAAAAGATTCTATTTTGTCTTTGTTTTCTTCTATTTTGTGTGTTGATAGGCTGTTTAAAGTTAATTTTATACCATCGTGTTTAAGTTTGGTTAAGAATACTTTACGAGATTCTTCATCTTGGCCAATTTGCTGGTAATAAACATTTTCATAAAAATCTTTGCCTAATTCTTTTAAATATTCAGTCAATTGTTCTTCCTGTGAAATTGTTTTTTTAGAAAAAGACTTTTTAGATACAACTATTGGTATACAAATACCTAATATTAAAAGAATTAATACTATAAGACTGCCTAGTTTATGTTTTTCTATTACAGTTATAAACTTATTTTTTTTATTTGTTGCACTCATTTTTATTACTTCCTTTATATTATTATATCATTTTATTGTTTTTTTACTAGATTATTTTGCTTTCCCGTCTAAAGAAAAGCTTTTAGCATCAGTTATTTCAACTTCAACTATATTCCCAATTAAAGATTCTGGTCCTTCAACGTTTACTAGTTTCATTGTTTCTGTATAACCAAATAATTTATTGGTGTCTTTTTCACTTTTACCTTCTATTAAAACTTTTACTGTTTTATTTAAATATTTTTTATTAGCTTCTAAGCTATAGTTATTAATTATTTTATTTAATTCTTGGAGTCTTTGTTCTTTAGTAGCTTGATCAATAGCATCGGGCATTTTAGCAGCTGGAGTTCCTTCGCGAGGGCTATAAATAAATGTGTAGGCACTGTCAAAATGGCACTTATTTACAACATCTATGGTTTCAGCGAAATCTTCATCTGTTTCATTAGGGAAACCAACAATAATATCTGTTGTTATGGCTACGTCAGGAATCGTATTTTTAATTTTATTAAATAATTCTAGATATTCTTCTTTAGTATATCGTCTACCCATTAATTTTAAGATTCTTGATGAACCAGCTTGAAGTGGTAAGTGAATATATGGCATGATATTTTCACATTCGGCAATTGTTTTAATCATTTCATCAGTAAAGTCCCAAGGATGAGAAGTAACAAATCTGATTCGGGGAATACCTGTGTCACTTACTTTTTGAAGCAGTTGAGCAAATGATAATTCATTTTCTAAATCTTTACCATATGCATTAACATTTTGACCTAATAACGTAACTTCTTTATAACCTTGTTGCACTAAATCTTCTACTTCTTTAATAATTTCTGTGCTTTTTCTGCTTCTTTGTTTACCACGTGTATAAGGAACAATACAGTATGTACAAAATTTATCACAACCGTATTGGATATTAACCCAGGCTTTTATTTGTGAATCTCTTTTATACATTATGTTTTCGTAAACATCACCTTCACATGAATATACTTGAATATTTTGTTTATTTTGACGATTAATAATTAATTCCTGTAATTCATGAATATTATGAGTGCCAAAGACAATGTCAACATATGGATGCTTTTTCATTAATTCATTTACAACATTCTCTTCTTGAGCCATACAACCACAAATTCCAATAATCAAGTTTTTATTATTTTTTTCTTTTTCGTGTTTACAACGACCTAAAAAACCATATAGTTTATCATGGGCATTTTCACGAATTGCACAAGTATTTAAAATGACAATATCGGCATTTTCCAAAGTGTCAGTGGCAGTAAAACCTAAACTTTCTAAACGGGCTGCTATTTCTTCACCATCATGAACATTCATTTGGCAACCGTATGTTCTTAAAAAATATTTTTGATTTTTGTATTGATTTTTATTATAGTCTTGCTCAAGATGAATATATTTTACTTCATTTTTATTACGAGCACGAGCTTCTTGCATATTAGGTAAATTCATAAATATCACTTCCAGTTTTTTTATTATAACAAAAATTATCTTTAAAAAAAAGGCTTAATAGCCTTTAATTCCATTTAAAGATTCATCATTTTCAATAAATTCTTGAACATCTATATGACGATATTCATCTTTTGTATCTCTAATATAAATATCTTTAATTCCAGCATTAATTATCATTCTTTTACATAAAGCACAAGGGTTAGATTTTTCAACATAAGAACCGTCGGTGTGATTTTTTCCTACTAAAAATAAGGTTGCACCAATCATTTTGCTGCGTTCAGCACTGATGATGGCATTTTGTTCAGCGTGTACACTACGGCATAATTCGTATCTCTCACCTCTTGGAATATTAAGTTTTTCACGAGTACAATATTTTAAGTCGCAACAATTTTTACGACCACGTGGAGCACCAACGTAACCTGTTGAAATTATTTCATCATTTTTTACTATAACTGCGCCAAAATTTCGTCTTAAGCATGTTCCTCTTTCAATTACAGTTTCTGCGACGTCTAAATAATAATTTATTTTATTTGTTCTTTCCATACTACTTCACCTTTTATGATTATATCATATATCTAATTAAAATAAAAAAATTAGTTCAATTATTCATGAACTAATAATTATTTTATTGCTTCGCCACAATTTGGGCAGATGGCTGTATATTGGTTTACCATCGTTCCACAATAATCACAAAATTTAGTTTTAGTATTTTCGTCACGTAAAATTTGTTCTTGTTGAATTGCATTTTCTGTACCTTGTGTAGATTCATTCAAGTTTTGCAAATTATCCTGTTGAGTTAAAGATTCTTCAACGTTATCAGCTGGCATTGGTTGGTCGCTATTTATTGAATCTGGTATGGTTGGTTCTACAACATCATTAGTGTTGATGTTTAGTGATTCATGGGTCTGTGGCTGGGGAGTTAAATCAACTATTTGTGGAACTGGTTGGGCTACTCCAGCTGGTTGAATTATTTCTGGTTGAGCAGCTGGTTCTATAGGATTAACATTGATACTTGGTGAGATTAGTTCTGGTGTTGATGTAAAAGTATCTTTCGCTATATTTTGATTTTCAGCATTTATTGGTTCTGGGTTACTAGGTGCAGTAACACCAAATGGAATATTTGGAATTGTTTCCTCTATAGTACTTTCACTTAGAGCTGTTGGTTGAGCTACTTCAGTTGGTGGAATTACTTCAGGTTGAACAGTTGATTCTATAGGATTAGCGTTAATACTTGGCGATACAAATTCTTGTGGCTTTTGAGTCGCTTCAACAATTTGAGGTTCTGGTGATAATTCAACTACTTGAGGAACTTGTTCTGCTACTTCAGTTGGTTGAACTGTTGCTGGTTGAACTACTGGTTCTATAGGATTAACATTAACACTTGGTGATACAAAGTCTTGAGATTGTGGTGTTAGTTCGACTACTTGAGGTGTAGGTTCTGCTACCGGTGCTGGTTGAATTGGTTCTGGCTGAACTACTGGTTCTACAGTATTAACATTAATACTTGGCGATGCAAAGTCTTGGGGTTGTGGTGTTGGTTCGACTACTTGAGGTGTAGGTTCTGCTACCGGTGCTGGTTGAATTGGTTCTGGCTGAGCAACTGCTTCTATAGGATTAACATTAACACTTGGTGATACAAAGTCTTGGGGTTGTGGTGTTAGTTCGACTACTTGAGGAACTGGTTCTGCTACTTCAGTTGGTTGAACTGTTGCTGGTTGAACTACTGGTTCTATAGGATTAATATTAATACTTGGTGATACAAAGTCTTGGGGTTGTTGAGTTACTTCAACTACTTGTGGTGTCGTTTCTGCTACCGGTGCTGGTTGAACTAGTTCTGGTTGAGCAGCTGGTTCTATAGGATTAACATTAATACTTGGTGATACAAAGTCTTGTGGTTGTGGTGTTAGTTCAACTACTTGAGGTGTAGGTTCTGCTACCGGTGCTGGTTGAATTGGTTCTGGCTGAACTACTGGTTCTACAGGATTAACATTAATACTTGGTGATGCAAAATCTTGGGGTTGGGCATTTTGATTAACAGAATTTGCCACAATTCTAGTTATTTCGTCTTCTTTGGTGTTACCTCCTTCAAACACTTCATCAGGATGAACATCCAAAGCGATTTGTTGCTCAACTATTGGATTTGGAGTATCTATACGAGCACCTGTATCATATAGATTTGGTACTACGTTGTTTGTATCTAAAGTTGGTTCTGGAGTTGCTATTAGATCAGATGGTTGAGCGTTAAAAATATTATCAAAATTTGGTGCTGTTGGAGCAACTATTTTATCTTCTACAAGGTCAACAGAAGGAGCTTCAACAAAAGGATTATCAGCTAGCATTCCTGTTTCTGGAGCTATTGCATTTAAACCCGTTTCTTGAGTAATTGGTTGTTGGTTTATTCCGGCATTTGGTGTTTGAGCCACACCAGTTCCTACTTGTTGAGTAGAAGCTGGGGCTTGTTGCTCAACTGGCGCAGTTGTCTCACTGTTTTTTTTCTTAAATTTGTCAAATAATCCCATACGGGCTCACATCCTTTTTATTCTTTTTAGTATTTAATCCCTATCTTACTTTTAACATTATAACATATTTTTCTTAATATAGAAAAAAAATAGAAAATTTTCTATTTTTTTAAATATTTTTTTTATTTTTAACTGGTTCTAACACTGTTTTTCCACCCATATATGGTTGTAAAACTTTAGGAATTTTAACTGTGCCATCTTCTTGATAATTATTTTCTAATAAAGCAATTAATGCTCTAGTTGAGGCTAAAACAGTATTATTTAAGGTATGTAAGTAATAGTTTCCTTTATCACTTTTTACTCTGATACCTAAGCGTCTTGCTTGAGCGTCTGTAAGGTTTGAACAACTACCAACTTCAAAATATTTTTGTTGTCTTGGGCTCCATGCTTCAATATCGCATGATTTATATTTTAAATCAGCTAAATCTCCTGTACAACATTCTAGTTGTCTTACTGGAATATCTAGGCTTCTAAATAATTCAACTGTGTATTGCCACATTTTTTCATACCATTTTTCACTATCTTCTGGCTCACATAGTACTATCATTTCTTGTTTTTCAAATTGATGAACACGATATATACCTCTTTCTTCTATGCCGTGAGCACCAACTTCTTTTCTGAAGCAAGGTGAATATGATGTCATAGTTATTGGTAAGTTTTCTTTTTTAATTATTTGATCTTTAAATTTGCCAATCATTGAATGTTCTGATGTTCCAATTAAATACAAGTCTTCGCCTTCTATTTTATACATCATGGCATCCATTTCTGCAAATGACATGACACCAGTTACAACGTCGCTTCTAATCATGAACGGAGGAATGCAGTAAGTAAATCCTTTATCAATCATAAAATCTCTAGCGTAACTTAACATGGCAGAAGATAATCTTGCAGCGTCGCCCATAAGATAATAAAAACCAGTTCCAGTTGTTCTACCACTTGATTCTTTATCTAAAGCATCAAATGATTCAAGAATGTCTGCATGATAAGGAATTTCAAATGGTGGAACAATTGGTTCACCAAATTTTTGTAGTTCAACATTCTCTGCATCACTAGCACCTATTGGTACTGAATCAGCAACTATATTTGGTATTACCATCATTTTTTCCTTTATAGTAGCACTTAGTCTTTCTTCTTCTTTTGTCAATTTTTCTATTTCTGTAGACATTTTGGTTACTTGTTCTTTTACTTTATTTGCTTCATCAATTTTTTTATCTCTCATTAAAGCACCTATTTCAGAGCTTAGTTTATTTTTTTCTGCACGTGCTTCATCCATTTTTTGTTTAGTATTTCTATATTCGACATCAAGGTCAAATATTTCGTCTACTAAAGGTAATTTTTCATTTTGAAATTTTTTCTTTATATTTTCCTTTACTAATTCTTTATTTTCTCTTATTAGTTTAATATCTATCATTTTATTTCCTTCTTTCTTCTTAAAAGAAAAAAAGATGGTACATAAGGAGTGCTAGGCACGGTACCATCCTTTTTTTGCTTAATTAGTATAACGGGTTATTACCCGGCAGTGATTAGCTGCTCTAGAAAGGAGATTCATTTAATGGTTTGGCTTATTCACATCAACCATAAGCTTTCTTGACAAACGTCATAAATTACTAGTCTTTCTTCATCAATTTATGTATTTATTTTATGATTTTTTTTTAAATATGTCAATACTTTTACATTTCAACTTTGCTGACTAAATAAATGGCAAAAATTATTAATAATATTGTAATTAACAGAACAAAAGCAATTACAGTTATTATAGTTGCACTACCTTTTTGGTCATTGTCATCTACTACATAATTGTCTATAAAAGGAGCTATGCGGTCTTGAAAGTCGTCGTTATTTTGATTGTATATTTTATGATCTTCTAAGGTATCTTTTGTTACTAGTTTTTTATAAACAACTTCTTCATTTATCATTGTAATATTATCAACAATTACTTGGTGATATTTATTGTACTCTTCATAATCTAAGTGTTCTTTTATTATTTGGTCAATTAAAGAAATAATTGTTGCTTTATTATCTATAATTAAGGAAAGTAATACTTTAACATATCCATAATAATTGACAATTATAGTGTGTAATAATTGCTTTTTTTCAACTATAAAGAAATTACATATTGTCTTTGTACTAGATATATTTGGGATACTTGTAACACATTTGTTATATAATGGCGATAATTTATATGTATATTTCTTATTAGTTTTATTAACAATTAGTCCAATATTTATTAGATTATTGTTAAGGCTATTTGTTAATAATTCAAATATTTTCATATTTAAGTACGATTGTTTTAACTCATTGTAGTTTTCTTTTGTTATATCTGGTAATGCTTTAAATAAATTAAAAACGTATTCAATGTTTTCTTTGTAGGCTTTAGGAGCTGTTATTTCTTTTAAACCATGCTTTATTTTTTGATCATGATATTCAATTAAATATTCTTTTAAGTTAAACTCTGGCGATTCTTCTTTAATGAATTGTAAAACTTCTTCAAAGTTTAAGAAACGTGAATTTGGTTCGTTAAAGGTTTCATTAAGTACACCAATAGGATTCATATTTTTGTCAAAAATACGATAAGTTGGAGCGTAAGGAATATTTAAAATAAAAGCTATATCACTCATAATTAATTCGTAGTCATTATCTATGCTATTTCCTCTACGATATGCTTGTTTTTTATTATTTAAGTTAACTAAAGTTAGATATGGATTAATTGGTTTAATTTCTTCAATAAATGCTTGTTCCAAGATTTTGTTACCTTGTTTATATGAAAGTAAGTAGCAGTTTTTACCTCTTTTTAATTTATTAATACTAGCTATATAGTGTTCTTTTAAGGAAGCCAAGTGTTTGTTATGGTTAATTTTACGAATTTGATATGAAAAGCGATTATTGATTATAGCTACGATTTCTTCTTTGGTTTTGTTTGTTGATATTAGTTTTTCTGCTAAAGTGTTTATTTTTTCTTCGCTATATGTTTTGCCTAATTCAGTAAACTCTTTTAATTTTTCTTTTATATAATTTATTATAAATGCTTTCTTATCTTCCATAAAATACCTTCTATTCTTATACATTATATCATAAGTTTGATTTTTATAAAGAAAAAATATGCTTAGGCATATTTATATTATTTGGAAAACTCATCTAATTTTTTTTGAAGACTAGTTGCTTTTTCTTTTATTTTAGTTTTGGGTGACTCTTCTAAAGTGTACCATCCATTATTCCATGCTAATTCATATGTAGCAGCTTGAATTTGTTCAACTGTGGTGAAGATTTCTAATATTTCATCATGTAATTTTTGGTTACTAGCTTCAGTTAAAGCAGTAGCTGTATTAACTGTAATGGCTTTTTCGCTAGCTAAAATGTCAGTTAAATAGTCACGATCATTCATTAGTTTTGTACATTCTACTTCGGTTTCTTTACAACATACTTTACTTTCCATAATATAATCCTCCTTAATTTAATTTTTTGATTATTTTGTCACATATTTTTTTGTGTTTTGTATATGTGTCTTTTAAAAATTCAGCTATTTCTTCATTTTCAACGCATTGACTATAAGTATAAGCTTTTTTGGCTAATACAAAATGCCAATTAAACATATCTTCTAAATAAGATAAATCTTTGGTTGAAATTATATCTGGTACTTGTTTCATGTATAATCATTCCTTTCTTTTTTATTTTGAGTAATATTGTTATTTTTTATACAAAAAAAGTAAGAATTAATTCTTACTTTCATATAAATTTATTGCTTTTTCAATGCCTTTCCAAGGAATTGTTGCACATCCTTTACGATTTTGTTGCTTATATATTTCATCATAGCAAATTGCTTCATCTAAAATATCAGGATTATACTCTTTTTCTTCAATCATATTGTTATAATTTTTTATTAATTCTTTTACTTCAGGAATACTTTTGTTTAGAAGTAATTTAATCATTATTGAAGTCGCTGATGTGCTGATTGCACATGCTTCACCGTCAAAATATAAATCTTTTATTTTATTATCTTCAAATAAAACATATAAATCAATATTATCAATGCATGTTGCGCTATTTGAATTTACTTTGATATATCTTTCATCTGTTATTTTTTGTTTGTGTAAAGGATTTAAGTAATGTTCCATTATTAAAGCTTTTTTTGTTTCTGGGTCTAACATTTTTATCACTTCCTATTAAAGCATTTCGTCTATAATTTTATTTTTGTCTTTTAGTAAGTCAGCAATTTTATCTAATTCTTCGTATGTGTTGTAGAAGTAAATGCTTATTCTAACTGTATTTTTTACGCCAACTTCATTTTTCAAAATCTTAGCACAATGATTACCTGCTCTTACGCAAATGTGATGTTTATTTAAGTACACTGCGACGTCTTGTGCGAAAATTCCATCAATATTAAATGAAATAATGCCACTATCGCTTTCTTCATTAATAATCATTACATGGGGAATTTCTTTTAATTTTTGTAGGAGGTATGCGCGTAGTTTTTGTTCATAATTGCTGATGTTGTCCATTCCTATTTTTTGTAAATATTCGGCGGCCGCGCCAAGTCCAATAGCGCCTTCGATATTTGGGGTACCAGCTTCTAGTTTAGTTGGTAGCTCTTTTAAATATACTTCATCTATATTATCGAATGATTCGTTCATGCCCCCACCAAGATTTTGTGGTTCAACAGTTGATAGTAATTCATATTTACCATATAGCACTCCTATGCCAGTTGGGCCACACATTTTATGTCCAGAAAAAGCTAAGAAGTCACAATCTAAGTCTTGAACATCAGTTTTTATGTGAGGAACGCTTTGAGCACCGTCAACTACGACAAAAATATTGTTCTCATGAGCAAATTGGCATATTTCTTTTGTCGGTCTAATGTCGCCTATTACGTTAGTAATCATTGCTAAGCTAATTACTTTGGTATTTGGAGTTACAATTTTTTTTAAATTGTTTAGTGTTACATAATGATCATCATCTAAAGGAATATGTTTAACAACTACTCCATTTGTTTTTGCTAAACGGAACCAAGGTAAAACATTTGAGGCATGCTCGCTTTCAGTGATTATTATTTCATCACCTGGTTCTAGATTGTGTTTAAAAAAACCATTAGCAATTATATTAAGTGAATCTGTTGTTCCATTTGTAAAGATTATTTCTTGGCGACTTTTAGCGTTTATAAACTCTTTTATTATATCTCTTGCTTGTTCGTATTCCATATCTACTTTAAGTGAAATATCGTAATCGCCACGATGAGCATTAGCGGTATATTTTGTGTAATAATCATTTATTTTGTCAATTACACATTTGGGTTTCCAAGTTGTTGCACCATTATCTAAATAAATGTAATTACTATTAAACATCGGAAAATCTTCACGATTCATTTGGTTATTCACCTCCATCAATTATATTTTTTATTTTTTCTATTTGTTCATTTTTTATATCTAAATTGTTCAAAAGATAGCCATTTTTAATTAATCTTATTGCTCCTTCGTTATCAATGCCTTTACTATTTAAATAAAATAAATAGTTTTTATCAATGTTGCTTAAAGTAGCAGCATGGTTTACAGCGACTTCATTTGATGAGACAAGTAAGTTTGGAATAATTATGCTTTCTTCATTGTTTAGTAATAATACTTTTATGTTTTCTAAAAGATTATTGTTTTTAACTAATTTTTTTACATCGGCAGTCGAAGTTATTTTAACTTGACCTTTTTGTTCTGTGACACTTCTAACATTTATTTCAGTTTCATTATTATCTCCTGTTATAATGCTATCAATTGTTAATTCACATTTGTCTAAAGCAATAAATGAATAATTTATAATTGCTTTACTGTCATTATTTTGGTTAATTATGATATGGTTATTCATATTATTATGTTTAATAAAACGGTTATATATTAACGAACTGTTTTCATGAATATTTAATGTTAATTCTATATTTTCGGTTGTTAATTCTGTTATTTCATTTATAAGAACTCGGCCGATTATTTCTATAGTTAACTTTGGTACAGCAATAAGAATTTCAGCAATGTTATCTTTTATTTCTATATTATTTTCTTTATCTATTATTATTTTATTCATTTTATTTACTCATTCCTATTTCATTTGTCTTAAATAATGCTATGAAAGCCATTTTTTTCAATTTCTTTTGCTAAATTATAGTCACCTGTTTTAACAATTTGTTTATTTTTCAAAATGTGAATGTAGTCTGGTTTTAGAATTTCTAAAAGTTTAGGGTTGTGAGTGATTAAAAGAATAGAACAATTTGTTTCTTGTTGATATTCTTTTATTGAACTAGCAACTATTTTTAAAGCATCTACATCTAAACCAGAGTCTATTTCATCTAAAATTAAGAATGATGGTTTAAGCATCCAAATGTGTAAAAGCTCATTTTTCTTGCGTTCGCCGCCACTCATTCCACTGTTAATGTCACGATGAAGGAATTCTTCTGGTAAAGCAATTTTTTGGCATATTTCTTTAGCTTGTTTAGAAAATTTAAAGATATCTATGTGTTCATTATTTTTTTCTGATAAAGCAATTCTTAGCATTTCAGCATTTGTAACTCCTTCAATTGCTATAGGACTTTGGCTTATCATCATTATACCTAAACGACTAATTTCAGTTGTTGTAAGTTTAGTTATATCATTATCATTATAAAGGATGGTTCCAGATACTATTTCATAATTTGGATCTTTAAGTAAGGTGCGACATATAGTACTTTTACCTACTCCATTAGGACCCATTAAAGCATGAGTTTCGCCATTATTAATTTTTAAATTAAAATTATTTAAAATTTCTTTTTGATTGTCTTTTGTTATTACTTGTAAATTTGATATTTCTAACATTCTTATCACCTGCAAGTATTTTAGCATTTTTTATGTTATAAGTCTATTTAATAAGCAAAAAAAAGAAGAATATTATTAGATATTCCACTTAACATTTTTATCTCCATTAATGATTTTTTGAGCAAGCAATAAATAGTTTAGATAAAGTTTATCATCTTTGCAATATTCATAAATAAAAGATTCTTTAGTAAATTTTTGCAAACCAGTAGGAGTTTTTCCATAAATATATTCCTTTTTACCGTTTAGAAAATCAATAATTTTATTAATGTCAAATTCTATAAAATATAAAACTTCATCATCTATACTTTTTAATTTTTCTAACTCAAATTCGTTATCATATATATGTAAATAAGCAAATTCTTTTATTATAAAATTTTCTTTTATTTTTTTATTTATTATTCTTAAACCAACATTTATTAAATCGTTATAATTTACTACTAAAGATGATTCTTCTTTGATTTCGCGGACGCCATCTGCAATTGTCTCGCCAGCTTGTAAATGTCCACCAACTGATATATCTACTTTATTTAAGGTAGATAATTCATTATGTGTATTATTTTTATATTGAAAATAAACCGTGTTTTTTTGGCTATTTATAAATAAGCAACTAAATACTTGATGCCACAAGCCCTTTTCATGAGCTCTTTTTTTATCGCAAGTACCAAGATAGTTATGATTTTGATCAAAAATATCAATTGTTTCCATTACTTACTTTGCTTTCTATAAATTTTGTTGCATCAACAACCATGTTATTAAATGAATTATTAATATTTATATTGTTTTTTGAGGCGAAATGAAAAATGATTAAAAACATTTTTATAATACGATCTTTTATAAAGTCTTTCGTACTTGCAAAACCGACTCTTTTTTTAGTAAAGCGATATTCTTTGTCTTCAAGTAAGGCTTCAGTTAGCTGACCAAGAAGAATTGGTAAACCATTTAAATTGTTGTAATCATATTCATTATATTTTTCAAGATTTGTTAAGTTAATATTTTCAAGAAATGAAAGGTAAGACAATTGAAGTAACATATCACTTAATTCATCGCCTAAATCATTAATTGAACGACCATTTTCGTTTATTAATATATTTTTGTTTAAAACGTTGAAAGTATGGCCTAATTGGACCATTAATTCCAGCGTGACAGTTAAGCTATCCCATTTTTTCTTCTCGAGTTGACAAAATTTTTCTTTTAAAGTTAAAGCTTGATTATAGTTATTTTGTATAAAGTTAATGAATTCATTCATTGTTAACTCTCCTGACTTAAATTATTATTGATTCGGCGTTCGTATATGATGAATTAAAGTAATTATCATCAATTAATTTGGCAGCTATGGTTATTTTATAACCTAACATAAAAGTTAAGTAAGAAACATCACCTGTTGTTAAGTCGATATTTTTTAAAACAAGGGAGTTGTCTTTTTTGATTATAACTAAATTAGGATTATATTTATTTATCTTTTTTAGTAAAGCTATTAATTTTGTTTCTACTGGTTCATTTGTTTTTTTAGCAAGTAAACATTTTTTTCTTTGGTGATCTGAACAATGGTTGTAATTTAGACATTCTTTTGTATTATAAAAACTTTCGTTTGGTAAGTTGAGTTTAGCTGCTAAGGCACAACTATTTATTTGATAAATTTTTTGAGAGTGATGATAATTTTTATAGAAAAAATCATATGCTTCTCGAGGCCAAATGCCGGAGGAATTTATACATTGAGTTTTGTTTGTGGAAATATAATCCCAAAAGTTTATTTTATCAACAAAATCTTGTTTTATTTTTAAACCTGTTATTACTGAAATATCAGTATATTTGTTTACAAAATTGAGAATTTCAGTTATTTTTTCAGGATTAGAGTTTTGAGGAATAAATGGACGAAAATAATGAATTATGGGGATATTAGCTTGTGATAGTTTTTGAAAGTTATTTTTAATATTTTGATCATTTATATTAGGTTCTAATTCTTTTGATAAACCAGAAAAACTTAAATATATTATTATTTTTAAATTATCTTTTTTTAGTTTTTGTAAATATGATATAAAGTAATCAGGGATTAAACATTTCGTAATTATTGTAATTGGGTTTGTTATTTTATAATCAGATAATAATTTTAATAGGTTTTGAAGGTATTTTATATTAATTTCATTTAAAAAGGGGTCTGTATTGGGTAGTAAACATACAGGAATATTAGGTTCATAATATTTATAATTTAATAATTGGTTTACTGCTTCTTTTTCTGATACTTTAATTTGAGGTTTACTAATGTTTTGGTTTTTAGCTTGTAAAAAGCAATATTTACAGCCGTTTGTACAACCTATAATTGAATTTATTACGAGCCATGTATCATGCATTTCAATGACAGAGTTATCAGTCATTTTATTCACCTTATTTCTATAATTATTTTTCTGATGTTAATAAATTGATAAATTCCTTAGATGAATTTGTTAATGTATTTTCATTATATACAAGCGTGATTGTTTCTGTTGGTAAATCTTCTTGAAAAGGAATTATTGTTAGATTAGGATTTTTAATAGCTATATTTTTTAAAATATAACCAATTCCTAAGCCTTCTGTTATGTAATTTAAAATCATTTCAGAACTTTCTAATTCCATAATGGGATCAACGGAAATGCCTTTATTGTTTAAAAATTCTTCTATTTTTTTTCTGGAATAAGCAGTTTTAACAGGAAGGATTAAAGGATGGGCTGTTAATTCTTCTAATGATGAGATAGATAAAGATCCTATTTTTTCAGAGGAATAAGCAAAACAATATTGTTCTTTAGTCAGAGGAATTGTTTTTAATTCTTTTGGAATATTGTTGTTTGCTGGAACTATTAATAAATCTAATGTGTGTTGACGTAAAAGGTTAAATAATATTTCATCATCATGGTTAGCCATTTTTATTACAATGTTTGGATGCTCATGCATAAATTTTTTTACGTAATCTTTTAAAAAGTAAACGCTTATAAATGTTGGAACGCCAATAGAAACTTTGCCTTTTAGAAGTTCTTTGCTTTCTTGAAGTTGCTTTTCACCTAACATTAGGAAATTCCAAGCTTTTTCAACATAAATAAGTAAAGCTTTAGCTTCTGGTGTCAATTCAATACCACGATTGGTTCTAAAAAATAGTAAAGTATTTAATTCATATTCCAAATTTTGAATATGCTTAGAGATAGCTGGTTGAGAAATATGTAAGGTTCTTGAGCTTTCAGAAAAGCTTTTTGTTTTAGCAACGGTATAGAATACACGATAAAGATTAAGGTTTAAGTTATAACAAGGTAAAGCCAAGAAAATTCCCCCTTTTTCTTAAGCCTCTATTATAAAGAAAAATTATCTTTTGTCAAGAATTGTTATAACTATAAAGAAAAACAACTATAAATTGAGGTTATAGTTGTTTTATTTAATATTTTCGCTAGCCCAAGTACTTAAGTCATCTTTATTTTTAGTACCAATTAGTTCACTTTTAACGATTCCATCTTCGACTGTAAAAAGTGTTGGTGTCTTAATAAATTTGTAGTAACTTCTTAAGATTTCAATCTCGTCAGTAGATAGATTTAAAATATTTATACGATAAATTCTTTTATCTTGTTCATTTAGTACTTCGTTGATGATTGGTTCATAACTTACGCAATAGTAGCAAGTAGATTTTGATATTAAAATAGTAATGTTTTCTTTATTTAGTATTTTTGCTTCAAATTCACTTAAAGAAATTGTTTCAATATTTGAATAATCATTTTCTTCTGTGATATTTTCACTTTTATCTTCATTATTATCTCTATTTTTAGAATTTTCAATTACTTTACTATAAATATTACTATTTAAAGTCATGTTGTTTTTATTTATTTTTGTTTGTTCTTTTATTACATATCCTGTTACCAAAATTATGGTTGTAATAATTAATATTATTAAAACTATTTCAATGTATTTGTTTATTTTATTTCTTTTAATTATTTTATTATCTATAACAATATTTTCTTCTTCTAATTTATTGACAACTTCACGAAGATTTTCATTTTCTTCCTCGTTAAAAATGTTCTTTTTTGCAGGTGTCGCTTCTTCATTTATGACATAAGTTTCTAAAACTGTTTTCTTAGCTTCTTTTTCAGGGGTTGGTTTAGCAACTATTTTTTTAGAGTTACTTGTTTTTTTAGAGTTTACAGTTTTAGGAGCTACTTTTTTTGAATTATTTGTTTTAGATTTTTTAGTAGTCGTTGTTTTATTAGATGTTACTTTTTTAGTTTTTTTATTTTCTTCCATTTTTATCACCTATTTATTATATTTTAATTTTAACATTTTTTTTAAGTGAAAAAAAGACTTTTTTAAGCCTTTTCAACGGTAATAAATCTTATTGATTTAATCTTTTGTTCTACTAATGGTCTATCTTGTGTTGCAGGCATTTGACTAGTTTCTACATTAGCAATTTTATCTACAATATCAAAGCCAGCAAATACTTTACCGAAGGCAGCATAACTACCGTCTAAATATGTAGCGTCTGCATGACAAATGAAGAATTGACTTGAGGCAGAATTGTATTCTGATGATCTAGCCATTGAAATGACACCTTTGGTGTGAGAAAGGCTATTTGTTACACCATTTAAAGAGAACTCTCCTTTAATTGTTTTTGCTGAACCGCCCATACCAGTTCCTTCAGGATCACCGCCCTGAATCATAAAGTCTTTTATTACACGATGGAAGATTAAACCATCATAAAATTTTTCACTAACTAATTCTTTAAAGTTTGCAATAGTTATTGGCGTATCTTTGTTAGATAGTACAATTAAGATGGTGTCGCCATTTTCCATTTGGATTTTAACACGATCAGTTTTATCTTCTGTTTCGGTAAATGTATAACCTTCTAAGGTTCCTTTAGTTATTTCACCATCTTTTTCTTCTAATATAGTTATTTCTTGTTTTTGTTCCACTTTGGGATCCTCACTTTCTTTTTTCTTGGTACACCCAACAATATTTAATATTATTAATGTTATCATTAATATATTTAATATTTTCTTTTTCATTTTATCACCTTTTTTATCATATCAAAGATTATTTCCTTTTTAAAGTATTTAAATAATCTTTTTCTTCTTGTGGTATACGGTATGATTCTCTTATTTTACTAATAGCTTTGTTGTGAGTAAATTTATTTAATTTATTGCTTAGTAAATATTGTTTAGCTTCTTGTGGGTATTTAGTATATATTTCACATATTAACCAACTTTCGGCCATGTTTATGTAATATTTGTCACTTTTTATTTTATCTAATAATGTAAATATTTTTTTTAAATATTTTTTATCTATAAAAAAGTTTAAAATTATTATTAAGCCTGTGCGAGAAATAAATTCTGCAGAAGATAATGATAAATTAATAGCTAATTTAAAATATTTTTGAGGATTTTTTTTAATTATTTTTAAACTATTACAAAAAGAATCACATATTGCCCAATTATCTATTTTATTAATAAAAGGTAAAAAGTATGTGTCAAATAAAGTTTCATCTTCTATTGAAGCAATTACTAATCCTTCAATCATTACTTCTTCATAGTAATTTGCCTGACAATATTTTAAATAATCTACAATATCTGTTTTTATTATTTCTTTAACTATTTTTCGTTGTATTGGTAAACGAATACCTAAAATTTCATATTTAGTGAAACATAATTTACTATGAAAATTTTTATAATTTTCTTCACTAACACTTTTTAAATACATTATATACTTTTCATATAAATCTTTATTCCATTTGTTACACATAAGTTTTACTCCTTTGTTATTTAAGTATATATCTATTGGTAATTTTTTACAATTGCATTAATTATCTATATATTTTATAATTATTTTGTTCGAACAAATGTTTTTGATTAAAGGTGATGTTATGAATAATAATTTATATCCTGAACGACATATTTTAAGTATTGATTTAAAAAGTTTTTTTGCTTCTTGTGAATGTGTTATGAGAAAGTTAGATCCTTTTACTGTACCATTAGTTGTTGCAAATCCGAATCAAGGCAAAGGAGCAATTACTTTAGCTATTACACCTTTTTTAAAAGCACAAGGTATTAAATCTCGTGGGCGTTTATATGAAATACCAGCAAATATAAAATATTTTATTGTACCTCCTCGTATGAGTAAGTATATTGAATTTAGTAAAAAAGTTATTAATGTTTATTTGGATTTTGTTGCCAAAGAAGATTTACATATTTATTCTATTGATGAATGTTTTTTAGATGTTACACATTATTTAAAATTATATAAAAAGACTGATTATGAACTAGCTAAAGAAATTTTACAAAGTATTACAGAAAAAACGGGACTTACCGCGACATGTGGTATTGGGCCTAATATTTTACTAGCAAAAATTGCAATGGATGTTGAGGCTAAAAAATATAAAAATGGGATTGCAAAATGGACTTATGATGATGTTAGGACTAAATTATGGGAGATTACTCCTTTGTCTAAAATGTGGGGAATTGGACCACGTATGGAAAAAAGATTAAATAATTTAGGAATTTATCGAATTGGTGATTTAGCTAAATATAATCAAAATATTTTAAAAACTAAATTTGGAGTTATTGGGATAGAATTATGGGAACACGCAAATGGTATTGATTTAAGTACAATAAAAGATTTAAGTAATAAAATGCCTGATAAATCTTATTCTAATAGTCAAGTTTTATTTAAAGATTATAATGGTAATAATATTATTTTAATTATTAGAGAAATGGTTGATATTGTTGCTAAAAGATTAAGATGTAATAATAAACAAGGTTCTATTATAGGATTATTAATTGGTTATTCGAAAAATGTAGGAAGTGGTTTTTATCATGTTTTAAAATTAGATACTCCGACAGATGACATAAGAATTATCTTTGATGCATGTCTTGTAATATTTGATAAGTATTATGGTAATCAACCTATTAGAAAAGTTGGAGTAAGTATTGGTGGATTAGTAGAAAAAGATTGTTTACAGTTAAGTATTTTTGAAAGTATTGATCAAGTTAATAAGTTTGAAAGTCAAAATGAAGTAATTGATAAAATTACAGAGAAATTTGGAAAAAACAGTATCCTTAAAGCTTCAGCTCTTTTAGGAGAATCAACAATTAAAGAAAGAAATAAAAAAATTGGAGGTCATAGTGAATGAATATGAGTCGTAATGTTGCAAAATGGCAGCCATTTAATGCAGTTATTAGTGGAGATATTATGATTAAAGATGTTTTAAATAGAAAATATATTGTAAAAAAACCTGTTTTGTCTGATGATCAGATTAAATTATTGGAAGTAAAAATTTTTAATTCTTTTGCCAATCAAGAATATATAACAATAAAGTTTTACCGTAATGGAAAATTATTTTTGAAAAACGGAATTGTTACAAGTATTGATACAATTAATCAGAAAGTATTTATTGATAATTGTTATAGTGTATTTTTTACACAAATTATAGAAATTTATTAAAAAAATGCTTGCATACCCCAAAAATATATGATATTATTAATCTGTTCTCGGGGGATTAGCTCAGCTGGCTAGAGCACCTGCCCTGCACGCAGGGGGTCGCGGGTTCGAATCCCACATCCTCCACCATTGAGAATGATAACCACAGAAATGTGGTTTTTTTGTTGATTAAAAAGATGTGAATTTTTTCACATCTTTATTTGATATTCTGGTTCTACAGCAATTAGTGCTTTCATAAATTCTGCTTCAATCGCGCCTCTGAAGGCAAAAATAAAATCTAAATTTTCAAGGAAAATATCTCCATCAAATTTTCCCCAATCAATTTCATATGACACCGGCATTAATTCTTTGGTTTTGACTTCAACTAACTCACGAAAAAATTCGCGAGTACTACGGCCATTTCCTTCTCTAAAGGGATGAATTTGTATTAGGTGAACGTAATAAGTTGCGAGAAACATTGCTAAACGTTCTTTTGTTTTTACAAGTTGTAGTTCTTCATGCATTGTCTTAAATAAGTCATCTAGATAGTGATCAATATTTTGATGTTCTGTAAAAGTAGTCTGCTTAGCCATATCAACATATCTGTATTCGCCTGCCCAATCATATACATCCTGAAAAATATATTTGTGAATTTTTTTTAAATGTTCTTTATCAAAGTTACCTACGATAGGATTTTCGTATAACTCAACTAATCTTTCAAAAGATTTTTCAGCCTCTTCTTTTTTTAATTCATCATAATCTTCAATTTTTAATTTATTTTTTAGTGTAATTGTTCCTGGATAAAAGTATGAATCCCATAATTTATCTATTTGTTCATTTGTTTGTTCCATTTTGTTGACCTCTTTTTAAAGTTAGTATTTTTCCACTTATAGGTGGAAGATTTACTTTTTCTCTATAAGCATTCACAAAATTTGAACTTACATGGATATGATCAATTCGTAAGTTTGCCAAAGCTTGTGAAATTGCTTTCTCTTTTTTTTTACTGCACATAACTATCCCTCATATATAATTTTAACATTACTATTTTTTGTTATCAATATATGATATGAAAAAAAACTTTTTTTGTTTAAAAAAACAAGTTTTTAAATAAACTTGTTAACTTATTATATAAGGATCACTACTAGTACCAGTACCACTTGTATATGTTGTTCCTACTTTTAAAGAAACCATTGGACGTAATCCATGTGTAACACTGTATCGTAGAGTATTGCTAGCACTAAATGAAATTGCCGTATTTAATACATAGGTACTACCAAAAAAAACTGGCCCTACCTGCACAAAATCTGTATTGCGAGGAGATAATGTAAAATATGTATTTTCTGTGTTAAGGAAGTTATCAGTAACACTTTCGCCAGAAAAACCTGCTAACATCGCCTCGTCAACTGTTATTTGTGCTACTGGATAAGTTAAATCTCCATTTCCGTTCTCCTTATACACAGTTAGTTGGTCACTATTATTGCCACACACTAATGAAGGTGTTTTGGCTTTTACTCTAGTATAAGTACTTAAATCAAACGAAGATGTCCCCCAGCGTCCTGCTCCTATCGAAGAGCCATTATTTACAATATTACTGTCAACGCACCAAACAGTATCTTCAAAAGAATTACTATAATTAGTTATTTGATCTTTATACCAAGTATCTATGCTTGTTTTCATAGCTGAATCTGCTTCATTTGTACTTTTATATGTAAAATTAGCAATAACATCATCTATGGTTAGCCCACCCAATAAAATAATCGAAATTCCAGAAACACTCGGACCAGAAACTTGATTATAATACGTAACACTTGAACAAGAAATTGCAGTTGCACTGCTACATGTATATCTGTAACCATCTTTAGACATCGCTTGGGTACCATAAGTACTTGTATTAAGTAAAGTATGAGTATCTTCTAACGTATAAAATCCATTAGCATATGTAACGCTTTTACCGAATATTTTACCATTATCTTGATTCATATCTCCAGAAGTACCTATTTCAAATATAAAAGGATTAGAATACATATAGCGCTCTTGATATCCAGCATTCATAGAGGCTGTACCAATCGTGGTATCTGCACCTGTTGCAACACACGTTCCATCTGTTGGAGTTCCATTATATATTAATTTAATTCCGCCAGTTTCAGTTGTTCTTACCATTTTCCAACAAAAGCCTCCAAATATTACATTATTATTTTCTACAGCTCCTCTGTAATAATATATTGGATATTTATCACTGGCACTTGATGTTAAAGTATATACTCCTTTTCCATTCGTATCACTTGATACTGCACTAAAGTCTATTCCACTACTTGATGTTACATAAGTACTTGCTATACTATCTAAGACTGCTTCTTTTTTTATTACATCCATTAAATATTTTACTTCTTCACCTTGAACAAA
>CAKOLG010000010.1 GCA_934096175.1 uncultured Bacilli bacterium | reverse complement strand
ATATTCTTCCTCCAATTTTATTATAACAAAAAAATGTAGACCGTTTTTTTGTGTCTACATTTATCTTACAAGTTCATGTTTGTTATCATTTAGTTTTTTTATTTAAATCCCAGTCTATTGGTTTTAATCCATTAGCGATTAAGAAATTATTTGTTTTAGAAAATGGTTTACTACCAAAAAATCCACTATTAGCAGAAAATGGCGAAGGGTGTGGAGATGTTAAGACTAAGTGTTTTGGATTGGTTATAAATTGTTTTTTTTCTTTCGCAAAGTTTCCCCATAATATAAAAACTACCGGTTCTTCTTTTTGATTTAATAACTTAATTATATAATCAGTCATTGGCTCCCAGCCTTTTTTACGATGCGAAGCAGGTTTGTCTTTTTCAACAGTAAGAACTGCATTAAGTAAAAGTACTCCTTCTTTTGCCCATTTAGTTAAATCACCGCTTGATGCTTCGGGAATATTTAAATCATTTTTTAGTTCTTTATAGATGTTTTGTAGGGATGGAGGTATTTTTATCCCATCTTGAACAGAAAACGATAACCCATGAGCTTCACCAACTCCGTGGTAAGGGTCTTGGCCAACAATAACTACTTTTGTATTTTGATAACTTGTTAATTTTAATGCATTAAAAATATAATTTTTGGGTGGAAAAATTTCTTTATTTTTATATTCATTTTCTATAATAGAATAAAATTTGCGAAAACCTGGACTTTGCCAAATTATTTTTAATTTTTCATCCCAATCATTTCCAATCATATTATTACCTTCTTTTTGTATTTTTTATGATAATAAACATTATGTTTATTATTTGTGATAAGTTTCTTTATTAATAATTTTAAAACTTCTATATATTTGTTCAAGGAGAATCCCCCTAAATAAACCATGAGGAAAAGTCATTGAAGAAAACGATAATTTAAAGTCTGCAATATTTTTAATATCAGGGTGTAAGCCAATACTGCTGCCAATGATAAAGGTTATTGTACTGTGATGTATAAATGTTTCTTCAATTTTTTTAGCTAAAGATTCTGAAGTAATTTGTTCACCATTAATGTCTAAAGCAATTATATAATCTTGCTTTGTAATATTCTTTTCGATATTTTTCTTTTCAAGATTTAAATCGTTTTCATCTTTTAATTCTATTATCTCTATTTTATGGTATTTGCTAATTCTTTTTTGGTAATCGGCAATTAGGTCAATTAGATATTTTTCTTTGATTTTGCCCAAGCATATAATTTTAATCATAACTCAATCAACTCGCTTTTTTCTTTTTGTTTGGCGCACTGAATATCATCAAAAGCTATATCATACTCAGTGAAGGTTTCTTTAATTGTTGCTAAAGCTATTTCTTCGGTATTATTTTTATGACTTAAGTGGGTTAAAATAATTTTTTTGGTATTCGGTCCAATAATTTTAGCTAAATAAATAGAACTATCTTTATTTGATAAATGGCCGTAAGGTCCAATAACTCGGTCTTTAAGCCATTTAGGGTAAGGACCATTTAAAAGCATTTCGATATCATGATTGCTTTCAAAAAGGTAAACATCTTTGTTTTGTAATTTAGGAAAATATTTTTGATTTATAAATCCTGTATCAGTTAAATAAACAACTGATTTATTGTCACTTGTTACAATAAAGCTGCGTGAGTCACTAGTGTCGTGAGATGTTTTAATTATTTCGACAGAGAAATCATCAAATTGTAAGGATTCACCGTATAATAATATTTTGTCATAATCTTTTAAAACTTCTAACTCGCTATACATTTTAGGACTCAAACAAATTGTAGGATTATATTTTTTTATTAAATTTTTTAAAGCTTTAATGTGGTCATCATGAACGTGAGTGATAAAAACATAATCAATATTTGCCAAATCAATTGAAAGCTCAGAAAGCTTTTCCTTAATGTATTTAACATTCATACCAATATCAAGTAATATTTTATGTTTTGCTGTTTCTACATAAGTTACATTGCCTTCTGAGCCGCTAGCTAATACACAAGTTCTCATAAGCCCCACAATTGTCTAGGGTCAATAGCTTTTCCACCATTGTATGGTTTACCATAGAATAAACCAAAGTGTAAGTGAGTTCCTGTTACGAAACCAGTATTACCCATCGCAGCTATTTTTTGGCCTCTGGTTACTTGTTGACCAACTCGTACATAAAGTTGTGAGCAGTGAGCATATACTGAGTAGTATCCATTACTATGTTGAATAACAACATTTTTTCCTGCTGATGAGCCAACCATTCCTCCGTACTGAGAACTTACTACTACTCCATCTAAAGATGCATATACTGGTGAACCATAACCTGTTCCAGAAATATCCATACCATCATGAATTGTTCCCCAACGATAACCAAAGTGAGATGTAATGATAGATGGTTGGTTTGTTGGCCATCCCCAAGTATCACCAGTATCAACGTAAGTTGATGAGTTGTTATATCTCTTTGTACCTTTTATGATAATTTGATTTTTTGCAGCTTTTATGACTTGTGGCGTTCCGATGATTGAACCACCTTGGTTTTGCTCGCCATTAATAAATTGGACACGAGAAGTAATACGGTCAATACCATTTTCTCCCTCTTGTTTCACTTCTTTATAATCGACATATCTACTATTATCTTCTTCAACAATTTGCGTAAATGCTCGTTCAACATCTTCTACAACTAATTCTTCATATATTAAAGTTAAAACTGGATTAATCAAAGCAACATTTAACTTTTGACCAATCGCAAGTAAAGTATCTTCACTTTTTAATTCTTCATTAGCAATTAGTAATTCACTGGTATTAAGTTTATTATCATAAGCTATTTTAGCTATTGTGTCACCTTGCACTACAGTATATTCTTTTGCGGTGTTGTTTTCTCCAAATAATAAATATTTGGTTAATTCAGTAACATCTGTATAGATGGTTTCATCAACGCTAATATATGCTTCTTTTATAGTAATACTATCTTTGAAGTACATGTTTTCTATTGTATAACCAGTATCCAGTATTTCTGGTTGGCTGTTATTTTTATATTGTTCAAATCTTTCATTGCCTATAAATGTTGTAACAACATTGTTAATTGCTTGTTCAAAAACGTTTTTATCTAGCACGTATATGTATGTAGGATCGACACCCGATTCATTCTTTTTTATTATTATCATATAACCTTTAACTGTAAACTGTTTTTCTTCTTTTATAGTTTCATAAACATTTTCTACAGTTGTTACTGTATTTTCATATGTATTTGTTTTTATAATTTGGAAGCCTTTTGGCGGATATACTTGATCAACGTTATATTTTTTCTTTATATCTATTTGTTCTTGATTTATTAATGAATATAATTCATCTTTTGAATCAATAAGACCGATTTTTTCTCCGTCTAAATAAACTTGGTAATTATATTTTGCAGTTTTGTTTATTATATTTTCTTCTACATTGTTTGAGGCATTGTCTTGTTGTTCATATAGAAAACATAGTGTTAGTAAAGTCGTGACTATTATAGTAAAAATAGTACAACTTAATATATTTTTCTTATTCATAATCACTTTCCTTTTCCGTTGCCAAATAATTTCTAAAGTTGCTCATATTTAATTCAAATAGTAATTGGAATTTACCAGTTGATCCTTTACGGTGCTTAGCAATTATAATATCTACTGGAACGTTTTTTTCTTTATTAAGTTCTGTTTTAGCTTTGTAGTAATCATTTCTATTAATAAATAAAACCATATCTGCATCTTGTTCAATAGAACCTGATTCTCTTAAGTCTGCTAGCATTGGCTGATTATTTTCTCTTTTTTCTGCACTACGAGATAATTGGGCAAGAGCAATTACAGGGACTTTTAATTCCATTGCCATGGTTTTTAATGAACGAGATATATCAGAAACTTCTTGTTGACGTGATTCAGGTCTTCTACCACCACTAGTTACTAATTGTAAGTAATCGATTATAACAAGTCCCAGTCCTTCTTCTTTATTAGCTAAAGTACGGCATTTTGCTTTTATTTCGGCTGCTGTAATACCAGCATCATCAACGATTTGAATGTTTGTTTCAGCTAGCTGACTGTTGGCTTCATTAATTCTTTTCCAATCTTCATGCTGTAATTGGCCAGTTTGAATTTTATATGAGTCAACTTGTCCTACAGCAGAGCGCATTCTGTTTACAAGTTGCTCTGCTGGCATTTCTAAGTTGAAAATTGCAATAGCTTTTTTAGTGTTTTGGGCAGCATTGGTAGCTATATTTAAGGCAAAAGCAGTTTTTCCCATACCTGGACGAGCAGCTATAATAATCATTTCACCAGCGTGCAATCCGGCAGTTGCTTTGTCTAAATCATAAAAACCAGTTGGAAGTCCTGTAATTTCTGACTTGTTTTGTGATAGTTTTTCTAGGTTTTCTTGAGCTACTGCAATAGCATCTTTAATGTGAATAAAATCACTAGTTTGTCTTTCTTTTACGACGTTTAAAATCTTTTTTTCAGCATCATCAAGTAAACCAGTGATGTTTTCATCTTCTTCATAAGCGTTAGTGACTATATCAGTGGCTGTGTCTATTAAATTCCTTATTAGGGCTTTGTCTTTTACTATTTTAATGTAGTATTCTAAATTAGCAGTAGTTGCTACGGAGTCAATTACTTCACTAATGTAATCTATTCCACCTATTGATGAGAGATTCTTTTTTTTGTCTAATTCTTCTTTTACTGTTGTGATATCAACAGGAATTTTTTGATCATAACAGCTTTTAATTGCTTCAAATAGTTTTTTATTAGCATCACTGTAAAACATATAAGAATATAATTCTTCACAAACTTTAGTTAGAGCATTTTTATTTAAAAATGTACAACCTAAAACACTCATTTCTGCTTCTAAATTTTGTGGCATTTTTCTTGTTGGCATTTAATCACCTACTTCTTTAAAGTTACTTTTATTTCTCCTTCAACTTTTTTATGTAATTCTATTTTTATATTATGGGTACCCAATACATCTATTGGATAATCTATTATTATTTTCTTTTTATCAATATCGTAACCTTTTTTCTTTAATTCTTCGCTAATTTGTTTTGAAGAAACAGTTCCAAATACTTTATCGTGTTCTCCAGTTTTTACATGAATTATAATTTCTTCTTTTGTTAATTGTTCTTTAATTTCTGTGCATTTTTTTATTAAAGCAGCTTCTTCTTGCTTTCTTGTATCTAATTCTTTTGCTAAACGTTTAGTACTAGTTTCAGTAGCTTGAACTGCTAAACCATTTTTTATCAAATAGTTTTGAGCGTAGCCATCACTTACGTTTATTATTTGATCTTTCTTGCCTTGTTTTTTTACATCTTGTAGCAATATAACTTTCATATTAACACTCCCTTAATAAATGTCTGTATTTAATTATATCAAATAATTATAAAATAATAAATACTAACTAGGCGTTAAGAATAGCGAAAAAACATTAAAAAATGCATGGGAAAATATGAATTGTGATATAATTTATTAGAAGGTGTTTTAGTATGAAATTAAATCTCAAAAATTATAAACATATATATATGAGTGGGATTGGTGGAACTAGTATGAGCGGAATTGCAGAAATACTTTTAAAATGGGGATATAAAGTCACTGGTTCTGACATTAATTATACTCCACAAATTGAGCTATTAGAGAAAAGTGGTATTAAAGTTTTTATCGGGCAAGTAGCAGAAAACATTGATGAAACTATTGATTTATTAGTTCATACCGCAGCTGTTAAGTTAGATAATCCTGAATTGGTTAGAGCTAAAGAATTAAATATTCCAATTGTGGAGCGTGGAATCTTTTTAGGTGAAATAACTAATTTATATGATGAACCAATCGGTATTGCAGGTACACACGGTAAAACAACTACATCAAGTATGGTAACATGTACTTTTATGGAAGCAGGATTAGATCCGTCTGTACAAATTGGAGCAAATTTAAAGATTTTAAACGGAAACTATAGAGTTGGTAATAGTAAATATTTTATTGTTGAAGCTTGTGAATATTCTGATAGTTATTTAAATTTTAAGCAAAAAAGTGCAATTGTTTTAAATATTGATGATGATCATTTGGACTATTTTAAAAATATTGATAATATTCAAAAAAGTTTTGAAAAATATGTCGGAGGTTTGTCTAGTGAAGGTTACTTAGTAACTAATGGTGATGATGAAAGATGTCTGGCTTTAAAAGATTATACGAAAGCAAAAACTATAACTGTTGGTAAAAATGAAAAATCAGATTGGTATTACAAGAATGTCATTTTTGATGAAAATGGATGTGCTTCTTATGACGCGTACTATAAGGGAGTATTTAAAAAAAGAATTAAGTTAGGTATAATTGGTGTACATAATGTTTTTAATAGTTTAGCTTGTATTGCTTTATGCTCTTTATATGGTATAGATTTAGATATAGTAGCTAAGGCTTTAGTTAATTTTACTGGTGCAGCGAGAAGAATGGAGTTTAAAGGAATTTTAAATGGCGCTAAAGTATATGATGATTACGGTCATCATCCGACAGAAATTATGGCTACTGCACAAGGAATAAAAAATAAAAAAATAAATCATTCTTGGGTTGTTTTTGAACCGCATACTTATAGTCGTTTAGCTCAACATTTACAAGAGATTGCTATGGCTTTAGCTTGCTTCGATAATATTATAATAACTGATATTTATGCAGCAAGAGAAAAAAATACTTATAATATAAGTGTGGAAGACTTGATTAATGAATTAGGAAAACTTGGAAAAAAAGCTATTCATATTTCTGAACATGATGAAATAATTAATTATTTAAAAAATATGGTTCAAGAGAATGATTTAATATTAACTTTAGGAGCAGGCAATGTTACTAAAATAGCTGATAAAATTAAAAAGTTAACAAATAGTTAACTTTTTTATGTGGATAAGTAGTATTTTATACACAAAAAAATACTCTTAAACGGAGTACTTTTTATTTAACATATGGAATTAATGCCATGTATCTTGCCCATTTAATTTGTTGAGCGATGTGTCTTTGATGTTTTGCACATGCACCAGTCATACGACGTGGCATTATTTTGCCTTTTTCATTTATATATTTTGAAACGATCATTACGTCTTTATAGTCTACACTTTTTCCAGCACACATTTGGCATATTTTCTTTTTCTTACGATAAAATTCAGCCATTTTTAATCCTCCTTTTAGAATGGTAGGTCGTCGTCACTAATAGCTACTTCTCCAAAATCTTTATAAGGATCTTCACTTATATCTGTTGTTGCGATATCGCTAATAGCAGAGTCACCTACAAAATTGTTATCACTAATTACATTACTACCTTTTGCACCAAGGAAAGTAACATTATCAGCAATTATTTCAGTAACATATCTTTTTGTTCCATCTTGTGCATCATAGCTTCTAGTTTGGATTCTTCCTTCAACAGCTACTTGAGAACCTTTTGTGCAATATTTAGCAATATTTTCAGCTTGTTTTCTCCATGCTACACAGTTTAAAAAATCGGTTTCTCTTTCACCATTTGGATTAGTATAATTACGTGAAACTGCAACAGTAAATGTTGTTGAGTTAATTCCACTAGTAGTTGTACGCATCTCAGGATCTCTAGTTAATCTTCCTATTATAATTGCTTTATTCATAAATCATCTTACTCCTCATCTAATTTAACAATTAAATGTCTTAAAATGTTTTCATCGATATTGGCTTTACGATTTAATTCAGCTTCAGCTTCTTTAGTTGCTTCAAATTGCATTACGAAGTAATATCCGTTGATTTCGTTATTAATTTGATAAGCTAATTTTTTTTCGCCCAATTCTTTGTATTCAGCAACTTTTCCACCAAGTTCAGAAACTAGTTTTTTTAGATTTTCTGCTGTTGTTTTAACTTGATCGCTTTCCATTGTTGCTTTTACAATAAACATTATTTCATATTTGTTCATTTTATACACCTCCTTATGGTCTTTTCGGCTTTGTAATCATACAAAGCAAGGAGTAAATTTCTTACTCGTACCATATTATAGCATTTTGGTTTCTGAATGTAAACTATTATTTTTTACTAGTTCTTTGTTTCTTAATCTAACTATTTGATATAAGATGGTCATGATAATAATACCGAGTATTTCTATTATTAAATAGGCAGGTATTTTATCTAAAAATGGATATAATTTTAAAACGTTACTAGGTATTTGATTTGAGTAAATATAATTCATGTTAAATATTAAATTAAATGGAAGCATTATTAAAATTAAAATATTTGTAAAAAGAAATACTTTCACAATATCTTTTTGTGTTATTTTATAATTATAAGCATAATAAGAAAAAAAGCTTGCTAAAATAAATAAGTGATGAGAAATAAAATATTTCCAAAAATTAAAGTCATCAAATGTCGAAGGCATGTCTGGCCATAATATTGCTGGTATAGGGCCAATAAACGAAAGAAAAAATGTTAATTTTAATATAGATTGTTTTTGAAATAAAATACCAAACATAAATAGGTAACCCGCTATAAAACATAATTGAAATGGTAAATGTATTTTATAATTAAAATAGCCAAATACATGTGGTGCTATATTGTATATTACCATATTTATTAACATAACTATTGCGACGCAATTAAGAATTCTTTTTTTATTTTTTTCTGGTAAGTTAGATATTTTATTGCGATTATAATATATTATTATTAATCCTATTAAAACAATTAATATGCAAGTGCAGTGGATAAAACCAAATTCTTTAAATGGAACAAATGGGTTATCGTTGCGAAAAAATTCTTTGATATATTTCATTTTTATTTTGTTACATTAAATCTGAAATAGCAAATATCGCCATCTTGCATAATGTACTCTTTGCCCTCTAAACGAAGTTTACCAGCTTCTTGAACAGCTTTTTCACTGCCTAATTTTTCTAAATCGGCATATGACATAACTTCAGCTTTGATAAAGCCTTTTTGAAAATCTGTATGAATAATTCCAGCGCATTCAGGAGCTTTCATTCCTGCTTTAAATGTCCATGCACGGCATTCATCTTCACCTGATGTAAAGAAAGTTTTTAAACCAAGTAAATCATATGTTGCAGTTATTAATCGATCAAGACCGGAATCAGATAAGCCAAGTTCGTGCATAAATTCTTGTTTTTCATTGTCTTCTAGGCCTGATAAGTCACATTCTAATTTAGCACACATAACTATTACTTTAGCAGAATCATTACTAGCATATTCAGAGACTTGTTTGGTATAGTTGTTATTTCCAATTACAGCATCTTCTTCGTTTACATTAGCAACATATATTATTTTTTTCAAAGTTATAAAATTAAAATTTTGAATACAAGCGATTTCTTCTTCAGTAAAATCAACTTTTCTAAGAGCAGTTCCTTGAATTAAAGCATTTTGAGCTTTTTTTAAAGTGTTTAACTCTAAAATTGCCTGTTTGTCTTTTGTAGTTTCTGCCTTTTTCCCTATTTTGGCTATTCTATTTTCTACAATTTCCAAGTCTGCCAAAATCAACTCTGTGTTGATTATTTCAATATCTCTAACGGGGTCTATTTTACCCTCAACGTGAGTTATTTCTGGATCTTCAAAACATCTAACTACTTCAACAATTGAATCTACTTCTCGTATATGTGACAAAAATTTATTACCTAAACCTTCACCAGTTGAGGCTCCTTTTACTAAACCTGCAATGTCGGTAAATTCAAATGTTGTTGGAACTAGTTTTTTTGGTTTATACATTTTATTTAAGTTATCTAATCTTTTATCAGGAACAGTTACCATTCCAACATTTGGTTCGATTGTTGCAAATGGGTAATTGGCAGCTAATGCTCCTGCTTTTGTTATTGCATTAAATAGCGTTGATTTACCGACGTTTGGTAAGCCAACGATTCCTGCTTTTAATGACATATTAATACACCTCAATTCCTAAATATTATATAAAAAAACAATTGATTGTTCAATTGTTTTTATGTTGTAACTGCGCCACCTATGCCAATTGGGATGCCGATTAAGTACCAGCCAATTAAAATTATTAGTAATAATATGCCAACTGTTAAGCCATAAACTAATTGATAGCGTAATGTTCGAAATAAACTAATAGGTTTATCATCTTGATTGTATTTTTCTAGATATGCAATATAAATAGTAAAGTATGCTAGTAAAGGTGTGAAACCAATTGTCATACACTCACCAAAACGAGCAATTACCTGAGCAAACTCTGGACTTAAACTACTGTTCATAAAAGCTGGTATAAAGGCTGTAGATAAAATTGCCCAACGACTAGAAGCTCCAGTTAAAAACAATGTTGATATAGCGCTCGCGAAAAATAGTAAAACAATTAATGGAATACCGCTAAATGTTCCATTGGCAACAAAGTTACTTAAACTTGCAACGATTACTGTACCAATATTACTTTTTTTGAAAACATTTATTAAGATTGATCCTAATAAAATTAAAATTAAAGTTCGTCCTGTTCCGTCTAAAGAATGTGTTAAATCTTCACAAAAATCATTATTATTTTTGATTGTTTTAGCACCAATTCCATAAAATAAACCTAAAATAATAAAGAACATTGTAATAATAAAGACAAAGCCATTACTAAAAAATGAATTATAACTAAATAGTTTATCAATATAAAATTTTTGACTATAATCTAGGAAATTACCAGAGAATGGTAAACCAGGTATAATATTATAAATAAATATTAGCAAATATATAGCACCAGCACTTATTGAAAATATTAAACCTCGGTATTCTCTTTTTCCTAATCTTAATTCTTTTTTTTCATCTTTGAATTCGTATTTTTCTACTTTATAAACGCTGAATCTTTCTGTAATTACGGTAATAACTATTGCACAGATTAGAATTGCAAAAACCATTATAAATAAGAAACACATTGTTGATAAACTATAATTCGCATCAATAACTTGGGCATTTGCTAAGGTAAAGTTTAACATTTCGCTGTCAATGGACGTTAGAAATAAGCTTAAACCTGAGCCACATGTTAGACCAGCATAAACTGCTACTATACCTAATAAGGGATTTCGTCTTCCATAAGAAAACATTAATGCAGCTAGCGGTATCATAACAACATAGCCAATGTCGCCAACTAAGCTAAATATGATGCTTATTAATACTAAACAAAAGGTTATTGTATATTTTTTGCAATATTTAGTTAGGATGGTAAATGTAGTTTTAATAAAACCACTTTTTTCCATTATTCCTATGCCTATTAAAATAATTATTAGTGTGCTTAATGGTGTAAAGGCTGTAAAATTGGAAACTGTTGATGTAAATATATATTTAATGCCACTCAGACTTAGTAGTGACTCAACGCTTTCAGAAGTCGCTACATATTCACCTGTTTTTATGTCTATTTTGTTGTAAGTTGCTTCAAAACCAATTAAATTTAAGAAACCACTTAATACTATGGTAATTAAAATCAAAATTAAGAAGGTCATAACTGGATTTAAAGTCATTTTTTCTTTAAATTTATTCATTATTTCCTCCAATTACTTTCTTTAATTTGCGCTCAAATTCTAATCTATCCATCATAATTTCACGATTACAATTTAAGCATTTTATTTTTATGTCTACGCCAACTCTTGTTATTTGCCATTTATTAGTTTGACAAGCATGAGGTTTTTTCATAATAACGTAGTCATTAAGTGTATAGTTATTTTTCATTGTGCACCTCCATTTGTGGATATGGAATTTTAATATTTGCTTTTGAAAGTTCTACAAGAATAATTTTGTTAGCGTCCCTTTGAGCTTGCCACTGTGTATCTCTTTCACATTCAAATTGTATTAGATATTTAATTGCAGAGTCTGCTAATTCATCAATTCCTAAGTATATGGTACTGTTTTTCTTTACATTTTCAATTTTTTCAATTTGAGGAAGAATTTTATCTTTAATAATTTTTTCTACTTTTGCAGTATCCTCTTCATATGCAACGTTAACATCAATTAAAACTTTTTGTTCCTTTTGAGACAAGTTCTTAATTTCCATTATATTTCGATTAGCAACCATTAAAACTTCACCATTAACGTTTCTTATTTTGGTACTTTTTAAGCCGAATTCTTGGACAGTTCCTGTGAAATTGTTATAAGTTACAACGTCACCTACTATAAAATAATTTTCCATTATTATGTTTATACCATTAATTATATCTTTAAAAGTGTCTTGCAATGCTAAACCTAAAATTGTAGCAGTTATTCCTAAACCAGCTACCATCGCTTTAATATTTACGCCATAAATATTTAAAATTGTTAAAGCAGCAAGAATTATTATTAGATATTTAGTTATGTTTACAAATAAGTTTATTATTGTTATTCTTTTCTTTCTCTCATAAGCATTTTTGCCTTTATTTATACCTTTAATTAAGATAAGAGATATTGCTTTGTAAATAATATAAGCTATTAAAATTGTGAAAATTGTAACATATATTTTTTTTTGTGTAAAAAAATCTAATACTTTTATTAAAAAAGTTGTCATTATTCACCTTCAATACTTATTCCTAATATCTCTAATATTCTATATAAGTCTGATTCGGAATCAAAAGGGATTTCGATTTTTTTGTTATTTATTTTTACTTTTGTACCAATTTTATCGCGCATAATTCCTTCATAAATAGTATGATGAGGGTTATATGATGTAACTTTTGCAACTTTATTTTTTTTAGGGATATCAGGATTGCTTAATAATTTTTCAACATCTCTAACACTTAATTCTTCTTCAATAATTTTATCTGCTATTTTCTTTATTAAAGATTCATCTTCTATTTTACTAAGAGCACGGGCATGACCCATACTGATTTTATTAGCAACTACATATTCCTTGATTTGTTCAGGTAATGATAGTAGGCCTAGCAAGTTTGTAATATAAGTTCTAGATTTACCAAATTTTTGAGCAGCTTGTTCTTGAGTTATATTACTAGATGCTATTATTTTAGCAAAAGCTTCTGCTTCTTCGATGGGATTTAAATTTTCTCTTTGAATATTTTCGATTAGAGCTATTTCCATCATTTCTTGATCGTTAAAATCTCTTACAATTGCAGGAATTGTTTCTTTGCCAGCAATTTTTGAAGCTCTAGTTCTTCTTTCACCGGCTATAATTTCATAGCCTTTAATACTTTTTTTAACAATAATTGGTTGTATTACGCCATGTTCTTTAATTGAATCAGCAAATTCACGTAATGCTTGCTCGTCAAAGTGTTCACGAGGTTGGTATGGATTGCTTCTAATTTCAGTTAAAGGGATTTCTACAATATCTGATTCTTTAGTTTCTTGAACAATTTTGTTTTCAAAGTTATCAAAGTCTATTTTTTCATTGGAAAATAGTTGTTCTAGGCCTTTACCTAAGGCTTTTCTCTTAGTTTCCATTTCTACTAATCACTTCCTTTGCTAAATTTTGGTATGCTAATGTTGCTCTGCTTGTTGGATCATAATCGCTAATTGGTTTACCATGGCTTGGTGCTTCGACAAGTCTTACAAGTCTTGGAATAATTGTATTAAATACTTTATTTTTAAAGTATTTTCTAACTTCTTCAATAACTTCTAAACCAATGTTTGTTCTACCATCTAACATAGTAAGCAAAACGCCTTCAATACGAAGTTCTGGATTCATATTTGATTGAACTAAAATAATTGAGTTTAATAATTGGGTAAGTCCTTTTAATGCGTAATACTCACATTGAACAGGAATTATTACAGAATTACTAGCTACCAAGGCATTCATTGTAGATGTCGCTAATGATGGTTGGCAATCGATTATTATATATTCAAAACGTTCTTGAATTGATTCTAAAGCTAATTTTAATCGTTCATTTGGTCTAAATTCACTATCTTTATGCATTTGGTCAGAAAATTCCATATCAATTCCAGCTAAGTTAATCGTTGCTGGTATTAAAGATAAATTTTTAAATTTCGTTTTTATTATTGCTTCTTCGACAGTACATTCTTCTGTTAATACATCATAAATATCGTGTTTAAAATTGTCTTCATCATATCCTAGACCTGTTGAAGCATTACCTTGAGGATCTAAGTCGATTAGTAAAGTTTTTTTATTTTCTTTACCTAAAGCTGCCGCTAAATTTATACTAGTTGTTGTTTTACCAACGCCACCCTTTTGATTTACAAGTGAAATAATTTTTGCCATAAATCTGTACCACCTTTTCATGTATTATTTCTCTAAATAATTTTATCATATATGTAATGAAATGTCATAGGTTTTCGTTTTTTAATTAAAAAAGAACTTTTTACAAGTTCTTTTCAACATCTTCGATTGCTTTTTCAAGTTCTTCTTTAGTCATTTTACTATAGCCTTTAATTCCTTTGTCCTTAGCAATTTCTTTTAATTTTGAAATTGTTGGTTCATCGTTATTTGTAGCATCTTCACTTTCTGGAGTAATTTTTCCATACTCAACCAAAGAAGATATTTGTTCCTTAGTAAGAGTTTCTCTTTCCATTAATGCATCGGCAATTAATAAGACTAAAGTTTCATGTTTTGATAGAAGTTTTTTAGCGTTTTTATAACACTCATCTAATATTTTACTTACTTCTTTATCAATTTCTAAAGCAACTTGGTCTGAGAAGTCACGTGATTTGTTGTAATCTCTACCTAAGAAAACACCTTCACTTTTTTCTTCTAATTGAATTGGTCCTAAATCACTCATACCATATTCAGTAACCATTGAACGAGCGATTTTTGTTGCTCTTTTTAAGTCATCAGAAGCACCGGTTGTAATTTCACCAATAAAGGTTTCTTCACTCGCACGGCCTCCTAAAAGACCTGTAATTTGTGATAGCAATTCATCTTTAGTCATGATTGCCATTTTTTCTTCTTTTGGTAGCATCATGGTGTAACCACCAGCCATACCTCTAGGAATTATTGTAATTTTATGAACTTCTTGAGCATCTTGTAATTTTAAACCAATTACAGCATGACCTGCTTCATGAATTGCAACAAGTCTTTTTTCTTTATCTGTGATTTTTCTGCTTGTTTTTGCTGGGCCTAAAAGTACGCGGTCGGTTGCTTCATCGATTTCATCCATTGTAATTTTTTCTTTATTGCGACGAACAGCTAGTAGTGCTGCTTCATTAAGCAAGTTTTCTAAGTCTGCGCCACTAAATCCTGGTGTTCTTTGACTAACGTTTGTCAAGTTAACTTCTTGAGAAAAAGTTTTGTTTTTAGCGTGAACTTGTAAAATTTCTTCTCTTTCTTTAGCATCTGGTAAACTAACTGTTACTTGACGGTCAAATCTACCCGGTCTTAATAATGCTGGATCTAGTACGTCTGGTCTATTAGTTGCCGCAATAATGATAATTCCTTCATTAGCGCCAAAGCCATCCATTTCAGTCAATAATTGGTTTAAAGTTTGTTCGCGCTCATCATGACCACCACCAATACCTGAACCACGTTGACGACCTACGGCATCAATTTCATCAATAAATATTAAGCAAGGTGCACTTTGTTTTGCTTGTTTAAACATATCCCTAACGCGTGAGGCACCTACACCAACGAATAATTCAACAAAATCTGAACCGCTTATGTAATAGAAAGGGACATTTGCTTCACCAGCAACAGCTTTTGCAAGTAATGTTTTACCTGTTCCTGGAGGACCAACTAGTAAGACACCTTTGGGAATTCTAGCCCCTAATTTTTGGAATTTTTTTGGATTTTTTAAGAAATCAATTAATTCTTTAACTTCTTCTTTTTCTTCTTTTAGACCAGCTACATCTGTAAATCTAACTTGGCCACCATCTTCGCTTAACTTAGCTCTACTTCTACCAAAGTCCATAGATTTGTTGTTGCCAGCAGCTAATTTATTAAATAGGACATAAGCTACGATTACGATAATAACCATAGGTGCAACATTTAATAAAACGTAAACGAATCCGTTTGTGCCTGGGTCTTTATTTGTATCGTATAAATCTAGACTTTTAGCTTCGGCATAATCTGTTACAACATCTATTTCTTCACCGATTAATTTCGCAGTAAATTTTTCACCTTTATCGTAATTTTTAAGTTTACCTTCTACATAGTAAATACTATCACTGCTTTTCGGTGTGATTGTAATTTCTGTTACTTCTTCTTTTTGAATTGCTTGGATTAAGTCTCCAGTAGTTAAGTCATTAACTTTATTTGAACCTCTATTAACAAATAGTAAAGTTCCCATTAAGCAAATGGCTAATATACCATATACTATCATTGTATATGAATTACTTTTCTTCTTCATTTTTCCTCTCCTCAATATAAATTTCTAATAAATTTAATTATACCATAGTATTATATCATAAAATTCTGTAATTGCTTTATCAAATTTCGATTTTCTTAAACCAGGCAACCATAAGATGTTATTATTGGAATCAACTAAAATAGGTTGATTGATTCTTTGCTCTTTAGTAAGCTTTGAATCTATGAAAATATCTTTTATTTTTTTTGAACCAACCATATTTTTGATAATCATTTTATCACCTGGACGACGATTACGTATGTATAATGGTAATTTTATTTCTGTACTATTCAATCTTATGTAATTATTATTAGTATTTTCACTTTTTTCAACCATAATAATTTGACGATTATTTGGTAATAAATTTTTGCCTTTAAATTCTATACAATAATCAGCAATTAATGGTGTGGTTTCAATGCTTAAACTATTATAGCTTTTAATAATTTTAATGTTATTTGGTAAAGATATTTCAATATTTGGTTTGGGGTTATTAATTGCTTCGATAATATTATTAATATGTTTACTATTTAACATTGTAATGTGATTACCATATATTTTTTCTAAAAACAATTCTATTATTTTTTCTTGAATTAAAGTTGGTAGACTTGAATAATTTTCAATATTTAATTTTTTTTCTGCAAATCTTTCATTAAATTCTTTGGTAATTTGTGATTGAGCAAAATCATAGTATTTTATAAGTTCTTGACTAAATTTTAAGTATTTTAAATGGATATCAGAATTTTCTTTTTTTAAAAATGGTAATATGTTATGTCTGTATCGATTACGTGTATATGTATCGTCAAAGTTTGTTTTATCTATAAAATAAGGTATTTTATTATGCTTGTTATAGTCTTCAATATCTTGTTTTGTAACTGTAATAAGGGGGCGAACTAAAACGTAATCTTTTTGTGACGTTTCTCGTAGAAAGCCACAATATCCTTTAATTGTTGAACCACGAGCTATTTTCATAAGAATTGTTTCAATTAAGTCGTCTCCGTGATGAGCAGTAAATAAAAATTTTGCATGATATTTTTTAACAGTTTGTTCTAAGAATGTATAACGCATTTGCCTTAATTCTTGTTCGCTGAAATTTTGAAATGAACTTTTTTTGGGAAACTTAGTAAATTCAAAAATTGTTTTTTTTTGATTACAATATTTTTTTAAAAATTCTGCTTCATCGGCGCTTTCTTTCCGAATATTGTGATTAATATGAGCACAAATTATATCTAGCTTTAAAGGCAAACTTAGTAAAATATCTAGTAAACACATAGAATCAGGGCCACCTGATAAAGCAAGAACAATCTTATCATTAGGTTTTAAAAGTTTTTGTAAATATAATCTTACTTCGTCCATAGTTCCTCCTTTTCGGTGTTTATTTTAAATAAAAATCAAATTTAAAGCAAGCTTTATTTAAGTTTAAGAATTGATCGAATAAAAGGTAAAATATCACCGTCAAGAACTTTGTAGGCATCATTTTCTTCATAGGCACTGCGAGCGTCCTTTACTAATGTGTAAGGTTCTAGAACATAACTGCGAATTTGACTGCCAAAGTCTATGCCTGTCGTAATTCCTTTTAAGCGAGCAATTTCTTTTTCTTTTTCTTCCAAAGCCAAATTGTATAATTTACTTTTTAAAACTTTCATGGCTTGTTCTTTGTTTTGTAATTGGCTTCGTTCATTTTGACAAGTTACAACTATTTTTGAGGGAAAGTGGGTAATTCTGACAGCAGATGGTGTAGTATTAACACCTTGACCACCATGTCCACTTGCGCAATATGTATCTATTCTAATATCTTCTTCTTTAACTTCAATATTAATATTTTGGTCTATTTCAGGTATCACAGAAACGGAAGCAAAGGAAGTATGACGTCTTTTATTAGAGTCAAAAGGTGATATTCTTACTAAACGATGTACACCTCTTTCACATTTTAAATAACCATATGCATAAAGGCCTTTTATATGTAAGGTAACTGATTTTATGCCAGCCTCTTCACCAGCTTGTTGTTCTATTATTTCATATGTAAAATTATTTTTATCACAAAATCTTTGATACATTCGCAAAAGCATACTTGCCCAATCACAGCTTTCTGTTCCACCAGCTCCTGGGTGTATTTCTAAGTAACAGGCACTTTTGTCGTGTTCACCATTTAATAATGTGTTAAGTTCTAATTCATTAATTTTTTCGGTTTGTAATTCAAGATCGTTTATCAATTCGTCTTGTAAATCGGCATTTGGTTCTACAACTAATAATTCAATTATTTCTTGATCTGTTTTTAAAGAAGAAGATATAGAATTGTATGTAGTTAGTTCTTTTTTTAATAAACTTAATTCTTGATTTAATTTATTGGCATTATCTATATCATGCCAAAAATCTGGTTGATTCATTTTGGATTCTATAGATTTTATTTGATTGGTTTTGGTGGCAACGTCAAAGTGACCTCCCTATGTCATCTAACTTGCTATTTAGTTGTTCTAATTTGTTTTTTAACTCTTTTATTTCCATGTTCTCACCTATTGTTTATTATATCATAGTATATATTATATTTTTTTAATAATCTTCATCTTCAATAAATAATTTAGCTTGAACTGCTGAGGGATTATCTAGATACATTTTGTATAGTTGATATAATTCTGTTTCTTCATATGTAATTTTTTTAAAATCATTATTTAAATCTAAAATTTGACCATTTATGTAAGATATTAAAATTGGAGAATGAGTAGCAATTATAAACTGTGAACCTTTTTTGGCTAAATCATTTATTAAATAAAGTAAGGTTAATTGACGGCTTGGTGATAATGCTGCTTCAGGTTCATCTAATATATATAAGCCATTAGGGGTGAAACGATTTTCTATTAGTTGAAGAAATGATTCACCATGTGATACTGAATGTAAGCTTTTAGTGCCATATCCACTAACTCTTAATTTTTCAATTTCGGAAGCGAGATTATAAAAACTTTCTGCTCTTAAAAAAAATTTGGTTTCAACTCTTCTTTGAAAGTTATCTATTTCAATGTAGTTACTCAACTCATAAGGTGTTTCTCTAGTAGAAAACATAAAATTTTCTGTTCCACCTTCTGCATTTAGTCCACAAGCTACTGCTAACGCTTCAATAAAAGTAGATTTGCCTACTCCGTTTTCGCCAATTAAAAATGTAACTGGTTTTTCTAAGTAAAGTTCTTGAAGATTTTTTATTAACGGAATATTAAATGGATATTTGTTTTGTTTTTGTATTTCATCGTGATTTAAAGTTATTTTTTTGATAAATAATTCTTGCTCTATTTTGATCATTCCCGTCTTAGTTATTTTTTTTATTTAAGGTCATATTTTTGCGGCGAGCAAATTCTCTTACAATTTCAATCAATAGTTCGCAAGTTTTTTCCATGTCTTCAATGCAAATGTATTCATAGACACTATGAAAATTATGACCACCTGTGCCTAAGTTTGGACAAGGAATACCCATATAGCTTATCTGTGTGCCATCGGTGCCACCTCTTATTGGTGTTGTTAAACATGAAATATTTAATTTTTTTAGTGCTGCTTTAGTTGTATTTATTAAATCAGTTTGAGCTTTTATAATTTCAAACATATTGTAATATGAGTCTTTTATTTCACATTCGATACAGTTGTTATATTTTTCATTTAATTTTTCAACGATACTTTCAATTATTTTTTTACGGTTAGCGAATTCATTTTTATCAAATGCTCTAATAAGGTATTGCATTTTGGCACAAGACACATCACCCGTAATTGATTGAAGGTGGTAAAATCCTTCATATCCTTCGGTATTTTCAGGAATTTCTTCGGGAATTAATGAGGCAAATATCGTTGCAATTCTGCCAGCATTTATCATTTTATCTTTAGCTGTACCACAGTGAGTTGGAATACCGGTAATTTTTATTGTAGCGGTTGCAGCATTGAAATTTTCATAGGAAAATTCACCCAAACTACTACCATCTACTGTATAGGCGAAATCAGGTTTAAACCTTTCTTTATCAAAGTTTAAGGTACCTAGACCTATTTCTTCGTCGGGTGTAAAACAAACATAAATGTCGCCGTGTTCTTCTTCGTTAAAACAATAATATGCTAACATCATCATGATTTCTGCAATTCCGGCTTTGTCATCGGCACCAAGTAAAGTTGTTCCATCTGTGGTAATTAGAGTTTTACCAATATGGTTTAATAAATCAGGATAATCAGCACTTCTTAGTATTTTATTATCATTTAAAATTATATCTTGTCCTTGATAATTTGTGAAAAAGTATGGCTTTATACGTTCTCCTTTTGCACTTTCTGAAGTGTCTAGATGTGAAATAAAACCAATTTTAGGAAGAGCTTCATTGCCTTTTAAAACTGCATAAACATAGCAATTTTTTTCATCATAATAAACATCCCTTATATTTAAGTCTTTTAATTCTTGAACTAATAATTGAGCTAATTTTCTTTGATTTTTTGTACTAGGTGTGGTTTTTTTAGTGGAGTCTGAAGTTGTATCAATCGATACATATTTTAAAAATTTGTCTAAAACATTCATATTTGTCGCTCTTTTCTTTTTTTCATATTATAGCAGAATATTTTTTATAGTAAAATAAAAAGTCCAAAATTGGGCTTTTTATCTATAGTTATATTGATATTTTTAGCTTTGGTAATATTTATTTAAATTTGTTTTTAAAGTTTTGATATTTTCTTTAGTAGTATAAATATAAATTTTATAGTTAGAGTAATTAATTATTTGTTTGTTATTAATATCTTGAATAATATTTTTATTTAGTTCAAATTGTTTAGAATCATTATCACTTAAGTAGAAATAATAACCGTCATCAACTTGTTTTATTTCTAAATTATAATATATGGAAGATGTATAAACTATTTTTATATCTTGATTAGTACTTTCAATATATTCTATTTTGTTATTATAATCTACAAAAAATATTTTATTATTCATCGGAAGATTTTTTTCCCTGTTAATAAAGTTAGAGTTATCAACGCTGTTTATTATTTTAAAATCAGTAATATTAATTGAAATTAAGCCAATTCCACCACCCATAGTTATTAGTGAACAAATAAAAATTAGAGCTAGTATATTTTTGGTGGCTTTTTGACCAATAATAAAGTTGTAAATCATAATTAAGATTATTATATTTATTGTAATTAAGGAAATTAAAGTAATTAATGCACCAATAAATAAGCCACCTGTTTTTATAAATAAAAATAATATAACAAAGCAAATAGCTAGGACAATAAGAGTGATACAGAATGCTAGGGCAATAAAAGCTACGATTGTTTTTATTATAAATAATAAACATTTTAATAAACTAATAATAAATTTATATTCTGAATGGTTCGGATTACGAATAATAATTTTTTCTTTTGGCTTGGTTGAAAGTTCTTTTTTAGGTGTAATAATTGGAGTTTCATTTTCAATAATTTGCTCTTCTTTAAAACTTTTTTCTGTTTTGGCATTTAAATAGTAATCTAAATATCTAGTTTTAAAAATATGAAGTAATAATATAATAGTAAATATAATACATATTGTTAAATATACTGCTTCTAGAATATGGTATATGGAGTAATAAACTGTGTTTGGAACAAATGAAAATAGACTATGTATTATATTGTGACCTAAATTACCAAAAATGATATATATTAGAGATAATATCCCAACAATAATAAATTGTTCAAAAATACATTTTATTTTAGTTTTAAAGTTAAATGAACCAAACATATCTATTGTTGTGGTAATAAAATCTAAAAAATCTTCAATAAATTTGTTAATATTGTTTTTTGCTTGTTTATTGCGATTTATTTCTTTTATATCTTGATTTAATAAATCATCAATATTTAAGTTAAATATTTTACATAGTTGGACCATTTTATCCATTTCAGGATAAGCTTGTGATGATTCCCATTTTGATACTGATTGACGTGAAACTCCTAATTTTTCAGCAAGTTGTTCTTGGGATAAGTTGTGTTCTTTTCTTATTTTTTTTAAATTTTCTGATAAATTCATATTTTCTCCTTTCACATTGATAATTTTACTTTTTTATCTAGTTGCGAACTACCAATTTTAAGTTGTTTTTTGTCAATTTGTAGTTGCAAGTTCTCTATATTATAATATAATTTCAGGAAAAAATGACATTGTTTGATAATTAGATTATATAAAAGTTATTGTAATTTTGTGAAAATTTTTTTTAGAAATATTTAAAACTTAATATTTGTTTTAAGTTTTTTGGCTAATATTTCAGGCGTTGCAGTTTTTTCGTGCATGTTGTTTTTTAAATAAATATTTTGATACCATTCGGCGAATAATAAAGTAGCTGAAGTGTGACCGTCATTTCGATTATTTCTTTCTTCATCGGACATTTCTGCTAAAGTTTTAGTACAATTATTTGGTATAAATACATACCATAAATTAGATTTTGCTTTTTGGATTGAATTACCTCTTTTTGCCAATGCTAATGTTCCTTTACTAACACCATAAAAAGTATAAAAATTATCTCCATCATAAAATGTTAGGCAGTCTACAAATTTACATGATCTATTAGGAACATTTTTCATTGTTTCAAGTAATTTTTCAATATCTGAGCTAATTCCACTTCTTTTAACGAAAGCGCCAGGATAACCAGGTTTATTAGGGTAACAATCTATATAGAATCCTGTATCAGCAACAAAACAAGGTGTTTTTAGAATAGAGTATGCGTCTAACGCCTTTTTTCTAGATATTTTTTCAATGTTATTTATTTCTAATTCTTCAAAATCATATTTGTAAAATTCTATTTCTATATTTTTTTTTGCAAAATGTTCTTTTACAGAAATATATTTTCCATAATTACCAGTAACATAAGTTATTGTTTTCATTTTATATTCCTCCTTAAAATTTATGAAATAAGTTTTTAAGCATTATAAAACCTCTTTCTTTAGTAAAGTTTAGCAGAGAAAGAGGCAATATATATGTCAGTTAAAAATTTTTTCTAAAATTTTGATACTTTTTATTCTATTAATATAAAAATGTCTTATTTCTTTTTTTAATTCACAGTAAGCAGCAACACCCCACTCGTTACCAAATAATATTAATTCGTAGGGGTGAATTGTTCTTATTGAAGTTGTTTGGTTATTTTGTGAATAGTATTCTATTAAACATTTTCTTTTTTCTTTGATAGCTTTATTTATTAAATTAAAGTAATTTTTATTTTGAATATTTATTTCATTTGGCATAATAAATCTTTTAGGGATATTAATATTTTGATTTAAAACATAGCCACCGTAAGGACCTTTAATTGTGTCAACATAAATACCAGCTTTTTCTAGTTCTTCTTTGTATACCCTAACCATTCGTGGAGAAACTTCTAATTTTTCTGATAGTTCGGCGACGTTATATTTTTTTCCTGTACTTAAATATTCTAACATATTTAAAATATTGCTAATTTTAGACAAAATACCACCACCTATTTATTGGTTATTATACCACGAAATTTAGTTATTAGAACAAAGTAAAAAGCCAGATAAAATACCGGCTTTAATCTAGCTTATTATAATCTTCAGTTGATACTGCTTCACACCATTCATTTTTAGTATTTTCTCCTAACTTGAAAATCTTTAATTTTAATTATAATTTAATTTTTTAGCAAGTAGTTTTAAAAAAAAGAGTTTCATCGGAAACTCTTTTAATTACTCACCAATTTCAATATATTTTTTCTCGTGATTTTCTTTTTCTTCAATTTTTGGAATCTCAATACCTAATGTACCATTTTTGAAGCTTGCTTTTATATCATCTTCAGTTATATCTTCACCAATATAAAATTTTCTTGAACATTCGCCATAATATCTTTCTTTGCGGATGTATTTGCCATTTTCGTCTTTTTCATCATTATTGGTATTTGTTTTAGCATTAATGACAAGGTAGCCATCTTCTATATGCATTTTTATATCATTTTTATCAAAACCAGGCAAATCTACAATTAATTCATATTTGTCATCATGTTCTTTTATATCAGTTTTCATAATTTTATTTTCATGAGAATTGAAGAATGGATCCTCAAAAAAGTCATCAAAAATATTGAAATTTCTTCTAGGTACTAACATCATATATATCTACTTCCTTTCATCACTATGTGTTGAAGCCTTTATAGGTAGAGCACATTATATAATCTAATACCTGTAGTATCCTTACTACATTTATAATATACCACCTTTGTTAGCACTTGTCAACACTAAGTGCTAACATTATTATATGTAATTTAATTTTTTTTATACATTTTTATACTTTAGTTTATAGATTTACCATTTACGTACAATTTATATCCGTTAAAATCTATATTACTGTTTGTTAAGTCAGAGTTATCTAATTCTGAAATATATGAATCGCCTGTTAATTTTATTTTTGAATTCTTATCTAAGGTTAATTTAATATTTTTAGCTGTATTTTCACCATTTATTGTGCCAGTATATGATGATGAGTCCATAGACATATCTAATGTTGAAATAGAATCAACTACAATATTTCCAGTTGCTGTTTGGTCATACATAGTTAGAGTGACTATTCCACCATTTGAACCAGTTGTTCCCCATGAATCAGCTTTAATTCTTAAAAAGTTGCCTGTAGAATCATAGTTAACTATTTTATTGTTTGTTAAAGCGATGGTAGCTGTAGTATTTGTAATATAAAAAGTATCTCCATTGTTTGTAGTTATAGTAGAATTTTTAGCGCTAAAATTACTAGTACCATCTGCTGCATCACCGCTCATTGATTGATATAAAAATATATTTTTATAAGTGGTCGATTGGCCATTTAATTTGTTATTTGTATCAATTAATTCTGTGTTTTCAATGGCAACCGAGTTTTTGCCTTCAATAACTATTCCTTCAGATGCAGTTGCAATTAACTTAGCATTTTTAACGGAAATGTTGGCTGTTGAATAAATTGCTGGTGATCCTTGACCAGTAGTTTTGTATGTACCGCCGTCAACATTAACTGTTCCTCCTCCTCTGTCTGATCTAATTGCAGCACTTGATGTACCAGCTGTTTCAATTGTTAAATTAGAAGCATTTGTTGTCCCTCCACCAGTTGTCATAATTCCGCCTGAGTTATCTTTTTTAGTCGTGATAGTTGAATCGCTAATATTTATTGTTGTTCCATCGCTAGTAGAATTATTAGTTGTGGCATTACCGCCGAAGGCAAATACGCCATTAGCTCCAGTTGCATTTGTTGTAACATTAATGTTTTTTAAATTTAGTACCGCTCCGCCTGTAGCAATAATTCCTGAGTTTATTCCATAAAATGATGTATTATCACCACCTGTGGAATCACCTGTTTTATTTACTGTTATATTATCTGCTGTTACATTTATGTTTCCACTTACTAGTAAAGCGTTTTCGTCTGCTGTAGTGCTTGTGTATTCCTTATCTAAAAGAGAAGTTGATTCTTCTATTTTGTTTGGTGATGTGTAACTAATGTTATTATTGTTCATGTTACCATTTTCTGAAGGCTGAATTTGATTTTCATTTTGGCCATTATTTGTTAAGTACTTGCTAGTAAAATAAGATATTCCTAATGTTAAAATCGCTGTTGCTATAATAGTTGATAAAATATAAATTATAATTTTGTCTTTTGAATTATAAGTTTCTTTTATATTCTTTTTATTAAATTTTGATTGGAATAAATAAATGATTATTAAGCTTAGTAGTAATGATTCTAGGCAAGTAATAATATAAAAGGCAGTTGATTGGCTATTATTTGTTTTTGGTTCAGTAGTTTGAGTAGGCATATTGCCATTATTCATATTATTTTCACCGTCTGGTTTACTTGGTGGGTTTTGTTGGTTATTTTCATTAGATGGTAATTCGGGCGGTGTATTATCTTCGCTAGCTGATTGACCATTGTTATCTGGCTTTTCTGGCGGTTCTTGCATATTTTCTGGATTTGGGCCGCGAGTTTCGGATTCATTTATTCCCTCTAATGTTTTTGAATTACTACTTCCATAGTTGATGGTTAGTCCAATAGCTATAAGTAATATTATAATAATTATAAAACTAATGATATTTTTTGTTTTTCTTTTCATTAATTCATCTCCTCTGATAACAAGATAATAGATAATTGTGTTTACTCCGTGAAGTTTATTTGTAAAAAATGTGAAAATATTTTTTTACAAACGTATTAAATTTTAATGCTTTTTAGCAATTATAACTAAATAATTAAATATTTTTTGTCGTTTTAAATAATTTTTTGGTTATTAATCTTTATATGGTATTGTAAATTTTATTAGTGAATATTTCAAAGTGATGATAAAATTATTGTAAGAAGTTGGTGATGTTTGTGAGATGTCTTTCGTGTGGGGCTGAAATTAAGCTTGATCCTAAAAGTCAAAAGTTGGTTTGTGAGTATTGTGGTTCGTCCTTTGATGTTAAGGATTATAAAAAAAAGGCTGAGATTGCTAAAGAAAAAAACTTGTTAGAAGTAGGAAAAATAGATGTCAAAAGTTATACTTGTACTCAGTGTGGAGCTACTTTGTTAACTTTTGATGATACTGCTGTTACTTTTTGTAGTTATTGTGGTTCATCGATGGTTATTGAGCCGAAACTTTTTAAAGAAGAAGTTCCTAGTTATGTTATTCCATTTAAATTGACAAAAGAAGATTGTGAAAAAATTTATAAAAAGAAAGTTAATAGTTTTCCATTTGCTCCTAGTTATTTAAAAGAAAATTTAGTGATTTCTAAATTTAGGGGTATTTATATGCCATATGGTATATATACAGCTGAACATCATGGGACGCAAGTTAACAAGGGTTCTAAGTATTCTCATCATAAAGGCAATTATGATTATTATGATGATTATACAATTAAGGCTGAAATTGATGCTATTTTTGAAGGTATATCTTTTGATTTAGCCAGTCAATTTCAAGATAATTTTTCACAGGCAATAGCACCATTTAATTTTAAAGAAGCTTTACCATTTGATGTTAAATACTTAAGTGGTTTTTATGCTGATAGTTATGATGTTGCTAAAGATTTATATAATAATGATTTTGAAGTAATTGCTAAACCTGTGGCATCTAAGGAATTAAGTAAAGAAAAGGGATTTCGTAAATATGGTTGTAATAAACCTATGCTTGATTTAAAAGTAACTAATGTAAAAACAGCTTATTATCCAGTTTACTTTTTAGCTATTAAATCTAAAAATAATATTATTAGTTATGCAGTGGTTAATGGACAAACTGGAAAATGTGCAGTTGAGATGCCGATTGATTTTAAAAAATATATTATTTTCTCTTTGTTGTTAGCAATTCCTATTTTTTTGATTTTGAATTTTGTTATTACTTTAACTCCTAAAAAGGTTGTTATTGTTGCCATAGTTATGTCTATTATTAGTTTAATTATTTCTAGTATTCAAACATCTAGTTTGAACTGGAATGATCAGAGACTAAGTGATAAGGGCTTCGTATCTAAAAATCCTCAGGTATTGAAAAATTCAAAAAAATTAGCATTCAATAATGGTTACAGTGATATTGTTTTAAATAAATCAACAAAATATAAAACTAAGAAATTAAAACAATTATCAGGTATTGCAATTTCTATCGGAACACTTTTTTTAAATCCGGTTAATGACTTTTTTTACTATGGAGCTGCTTTGGTTGCCTTGGTATTAGTTCTTCTTTCGTTTTTAGATTTAGTTAGACAATATAACACACTTGTTGGAAGAAAGTTTGAACAACTTGGAATTAGAGGTGGTGATGAGAGTGAATAAAAAAATTTTATTATTATTTTTATTACTAATACCCGCTTTTGTTTTTACTGCTAATATTAGGACAGTTTATGCTGATAATACATATAAATTAGTTATTGAAGATGATGCTAATTTGTTATCTGAAGATGAAGAAAATAATTTAAAAGAAATAATGGAACCAGCTACTAGTTATGGAAATATTATTTTTAAATCTATAAATCATAATAATACAACAACAGAAAATTATGCTCGTGATTATTATCATCATAATTTCGGGACACAAAGTGGAACTTTGTTCCTTATAGATATGGATAAAAGAAATATATATGTTTTCTCAGATGGAAAAAATTATGATGCTATTACTGTAAATAAAGCTAATATTATTACAGATAATATTTATACTTTTGCTTCAAAAGCTGATTATTACACTTGTGCAAAGAAAGCTTTTGGGCAAATTAATACTATTTTAGCTGGTGGTAAAATTGCTGAACCGATGAAATATATTAGTAACGTCATTGTTTCATTAATTACGGCCGCTTTGGTTGGTTTTTTAATTACATTTTTGGGTTATAGAGTTAAAAAATCAGGTAATAAGGAAATAATTAATAATTCGCTTTATTCTATAAATGTTAATTCAATTTCGGGATTGAAAACTGGCACACATTCTGTTTATAATCCACCTTCAAGTTCTTCATCTGGTGGTTCGTCTGGTGGCGGTGGCGGTGGTTCATCTGGTGGCGGTGGAGGCCACAGTTTCTAATGAAACAGAATATTGTTTATAAAGAATGAAAATATATCTAAGCATAAAAAAGAAAAGTTTTGATTACTTTTCTTTTTTATTTCTGAAAATTTTTTTGATAATTATATTTAAAATAAATACATAGGCTTGTTGTATAACCAACTAATGCACTTATCATATCTTCCATAGTATCAACAACACCTGTTTCAGCATGTTGAAAATTAGATTTAAATAGTTTGTCACCTAGAAATTCTATAATTTCCCATCCTCCAGATATTAGGAAGCAAAAACTTAATAAAAATATTATATTAAATACATTTAATTTTATTTCTTTATTATTTAATTGCAAAATTTTTAGACCAAATACAAAAGAAATTATGCCAGATAATGTATGAGATACAAGATCAAAGAACCATATTTTGTCATAAAAATTCACAACGGCACCTAAAAAATGGGCAATAAATATAAATATGTAATATAGCGTTTCTTCATTTTCAGTTAATTGGAAATTTATTTTAGCTAATATTTTGGGAACTAATAAAACCGGAATTATTGTTATACATGGTAATATTCTTGAATAGGCGCCAATAATAATGTTATTGGCTAAATATATTAATGAAGTTATAATCATTATTAATATTAAAGTGTGATTAAATATTTTTTTCATTTAACATTTTTTCTATTTTGTTTATATTTTTGTTAAATATAATACTTTCTACTATATTTATTATTGAAAATATTATTAATGTATAACCAATTGTTGTAATAAGAAGTCCTTCATTAAAAGTGATATAAACGCCACATATAATAATTAATATCGATAATAAGAAACTTAAAAATCCTATTTTTGTATCAATTAAATTTAGTTTTGTTGATAGAGATATTTTTATAATTCCTTCATATATTATAAATATTCCAATAAATATACTAAATATATTTTGTAGTTCTGTTTTAAATATAATACAGAAAATACCAAAGATTATATTAAATACACCAAAAGATAAATCATAATTAAAAACGTTATATTTTCCTTCATATTTAAAATAATAATATATTTTAAGAACACCTTTAATAATTAAGATACTTCCTATTAAATAAGATATTATATCTAGTACTGTTTTGGAAAAGAATATCATAGTTATGCCTAATAAAATTGCTAAAATGCTTGCTAAAATAGATTCTCTATTAGTTTGTTTTAATTTTTCACCTATTAATTTCATATTTTTTTTACCTTTCTTTTTTGTCAAATAATAGAATTAATCTAATTATCTGAATTATAGTTGTTGCAATACTTGCAACATATGTTAAAGCTGCCGCCGTAAGCATTGTTTTTGCGCCAGAAATTTCATTTTGATCTAATAAGTCATATTTTGGTAATTCTTTTATGGCACGGTTAGAGGCATCTATTTCTACTGGTAGAGTTATAATTTGGAATAGTAGTATTACAATTTCTGCCATAATGCCTAGCCATATTAAGTTCATACTACCAAAGAGGCAACCTAGTAAAATTGCAAAATATCCTGCATATGATGAGAAATTTACTATTGGCACTAAGAAGGCTCTAATTCTCATAAAACTGTATCCTTCTTTATCTTGAATGGCATGGCCACACTCATGAGATGCTACCGCTAAAGCTGCTATACTTGGTTGAGCAAAATTTATTTCGGATAAATTTATAACTTTTTGCTGTGGATTATAGTGATCAGTTAAGTATCCACTTACACGGTTAATTTTAATGTTGTTCAAACCATTTTTATCAAGAATTATTCGAGCAGCTTCACTTCCAGTGATTTGCTTTTTGTTAATAATTTTTGTGTATTTTGCATATGCGGTACTAATAAAAAGTTGGGCACTTAAAGTGATTATTAAAGAAATAATAATAAGTAAATAAGTAATTGTTATATCCATTTATTCACATCCTTTCACTAAAATCATATTATCATAGAAAAATGAACTGAAAATTAATAAAAAAAATGCTAATTAGTTAGCACTTTTTTTGTTTTTTTTAGGTTCACTATAGGCATTTTTCCTACATATTATTTTATCAAATGAGGCAAGTACACCAGGTAGAACAAAGATGACTAAGATAACTGAAGCAAGTGTACCTTGTGAGATTGTTTCACAGATTTTTGCTGGTATTGCTTCAGCAAATGAGGAAACAATTAGAGTAACAATTATTAAAATTGAAGATGATGATAATATGGTATGAATCGATTTATTATAGGCATTAATCATAGCATCTTGAATGTTCATTGTTTCACGATATTCTTTATAATACGTAGTGTAAACAATAGCATAGTCGATTGTTGCACCCATTAAAATAGCTTGAACGATTAGTAGAGCAATAAAGTATACATCTGTGCCAGTTAATGAAAGTATGGTCATTGTAACAAATACTGCACACTGAATTATTAATACTAGAATTAAAGGAATAAGCAAGTCTTTAAATGTAAAGGCAACAACAACTAAAATAAATATAATAGTAAGAATAGTAATGAAGTTTAATTCACTATCAAATGATTTGCTCATTTCAAGAGCCATAGCAGAATCACCTATTACATATACTCCATCATTTTGACCAATAGAATCTATTGTTTTTTGAATAAATTCAAAAGTATCTTTATCTTCTGCTCCATATCTAGAATTAATAATTGCTCTAGAATATTCGTCTGTTACTAAAAGTTTTTTAGCGTCATTAATTGTTGTTTGGGCATTAGAAATTTTACTTTTCATTTCTTCATCTAAGAAGTTAGAATATTTTTCATCTTTTAGTAAATCATTATTTAAATAATTAACTATTTGTTCTACTGTTAATCTCCATGAATCATCATAGTTGTTTTGACTTCCATGATAAATGTAGACAATATCGACTAGATTGTAATCTAGATTATTACTTAATCTACTTAAGGCATTATATAATTCTTGTGAATTATATTTTGTACCATTTATGGTATTTTTTATAATAGCAGTTACTGTATTTAATTTTAATTTAGATGTTTCATCTATTTTACTTGAATATTTTTGGTTTGGAATTACATCACTTATAATAAAGTTTGTAAAATCATTTAAAGAAATTGTTTGGTTAGATTTAATATGCTTAGAGTCATATAAAGACATGATTAAACTTAAAGTTTCTTTATCTGTACCAAGTAATTTAGACAAGTCACTAGCACTATACTTAGTACCATTTATTGTAGAATCCATAACTTTTTTTACTAATTGTAAACTATTAATAGTAGTACTATTTAATTTTGATTTTAATAATTCATTATCTTTATTATCTAAAATTAAATTTGTAAATTGTTGTGGACTTAAAGTAGTTGTTAAGCCACTGTAATCAGCTACACCATATATATTTTTTAAAGTAGATTCTGGTTCAGCTGTTAGTGTTGCCATCTGTTTATATGTATATCTTGTAGTTGTGTTATTAACTATTATATTAGCTAATGATAATAAATCTGTATTATCTCCTAATTGAGAAGATATTACTTTATCATCTTTATTAGTTATTAAGAAATTAATAATTTCTTTGACACTCATAGTTTTGTAAGAGCTGTCTACCATATTTTTATAATCGTAATAACTATATCCTAATGATATTGTGCTACTATTGATACTATTGTCAATTGTTGATAAGTATGTAGTAAGTTCGTTATAGCTATATGTTGGAACTATATTATAATTTTGGTTATAAGATAAGTCCATTATATTTAATAATAGTTTGATTTGAGTTAGTCTTGAATCATTTGCTGGTAGTTGATTTTTAATAATGTTTATTAGTTCATAAGGTGTTAATTTAATAACTGTATTAGTATATGCTTCAGAATCGCTAGCTGAAGGGTTTACATTTTGCTTATATGCAGCAGCATAGATCATTTTTATTTGCTTTTCTGTAAAGCTGAATGGTTGTAATTCTTTACTCATATCTGTACTATTTAATTTAGTTGTAATAAAATCTTTATTACTAAATTTAACTAGAATAGGTTTATATGAATTAATATTGCTTGGTAATAAAGATGATATGTTGTTATCCATGATTACGTTTGTTACAAATGTATTTAATGATAATTTTGTGTTTGTATTATATATACCATTTTCTATATTGGATAAATAGTAATTGTAAAAATATAATAAATTTATAGTACTTGCTTCTAGATGATTTAAACCCATAGTGGATAAAATTGAAGCTAATTCATTAGAATTATATTTTTTGTTAATAATTTCTTCATTACTTAATGTTTGAAGTAATGTTAATTTTTTAATGGTTTCATCATTAAACATTGTGCTAAATGTTGGATTTGTTTGTAGGCTTAATGTGAATGTTGCAAATTGATTTATAGTCATTGTTGAAGTTGAATCTTGAGTTGTTCTATAGAATAAGAATAATTGATCAACTATTGATTTATCTATACCAAATGTTTGGGCAATTTCGCTTGATGTCATTTGTTTGTTAATTACTCCTGCACTTACAAATGGTTGTAATTGTTTTAATGATGATAATGTTGCTGAATCTATGCTACTAGCATATGCAGGGTCAGTAGCCACTTCATTTATCATAAATTCGACAAATTCTTTAATAGTCATTTTTTGATTATTATGTTTAGAATTATAAAAAATTAATATATCATTAGCATCGTTTTCATTCATACCTAGAATGTTTGCTATCTCGCTTATTGTTCTTTTTTTGTTGACATTTTCTTTTGTAGCAAAATTTTCTAATAAATTAATATTATTTTTGATATCTTTGTTAATTGAATTAGATATTTTGTCGTTTGTATAAACATCTGATTTTATAAATGATATAAATTCATTTAATGTCATGCTATCTTTAGTATTTTTATTATAGTAATTGTAATAGATTATTTTTATTAAGTAATCATCAATTTCTGTATCTTGACCTAAAGATTTAAATTTATTATTTAGTTCATTATAAGCTAATTTTTCATTAATTGTATTACCATAACATAATACTTGATTAGCTTTTTCATCATTTTCAATAGATTTACAATATTCAGTAATTATATTATCGTATTCATTTTTATAAATTATTGCAATTTGATTTGTTGCTGGGAATTGTTTACCAACTTCGTCTTGTTGTGAATCAGTATATAAAATTCCTAAGTTTCCTTTTAGTAAATAAGCTACGGTAAAGACAGCAATTATGAATACTAATTGGCCCCATCTTGTTTTATAACTAAATTTACCTATTTTGGTTAAATTAAAGTTAATTGCTTTCTTTTTAGAGTTCATTATTAATTTATCGCACATTAATATTAAACCAGGTAAACAGAAGAATATGCTTATTAAGCTTAGTAATACACCTTTAGCAAGAACAAATCCTAAGTCTTTACCAATTGTAAAGCTCATAAATACTAAAGCAAGTAAACCGACTATCGTAGTAACTGAACTACTAGAAATCGCTTTAAATGAATCGTATAAAGCTTTTTTCATAGCTTTTACTTTGTCTTTTTCGGTTTCTCTTTCTTGACGATATCTGTTAGATAACATGATTGAGTAATCCATAGATAGGGCAAGTTGTAGAATTGCAGTTATTGAATCAGTTATATTTGATACGCTTGGAAAAATGATATTTGTTCCTTTATTTATAAAGACTGCGATTCCTATAGAAGCCAAATATAACCAAGGTTCAATATAAGATTCACTTAAAATTGTAAGTATTACCATGGCAATTCCGATTGCTAAGGCAATAATCCAAAATTGTAGTACTGGTTTATATTCATCATATATAGTACCACTCATTGCAGCTGGTTTCATTTTATTTACAGTGTTATAAATATTTTCGGCTGTTGTTGAGTGATCGTAATCATCTACATTAATTACATATAATGTATATTTGCCATTGTTATATTCTTCAGTGTTGTTATAATCAACACTACTTACACCTTCAATATCTTTCAATTCTTTAAGAGTTGTTTCTTTTTCTTCTTCTGATAAATCTTTAAACATAACATTTAAAGTAGATGATTTTAGTTCTTCAAATTCTGAATCCATTATATCTTTACCTATTTTAGTTTCTGATGTTTTAGGTAAATATCTAGTGATATCAGAATTTATATTGACTTTTGTAGAAGTATATAAACACACCCCTGTAAGAATTACAAATATTGCTAGTATTAAATTTCTTTTATTTACAATAAAATCTGTAATTTTTTTCATACACTTTCTCTCCTTTTCATTAATATCATACATAAAAAAATGAACTGAAAATAAACTTTTAAAAAATAGTGTATATTTTATACACTACTTAATAATATTTTAAATTCAGTTCCTTTATTCTTCTTACTTGTCACATCGATTGTAGCATTGTGTAAGTTTATAATTTTTTTTGTTAAAGCTAATCCTAAACCATTGCCGTTTTTGCCATTTTTGGTACTTGTTGTATAAAATTTATCGTATATATGACTCAGTTTATCTGGTTCAATGCCTATTCCAGTATCTTTAATAATAACTTTGATTTTTTCATTTTCTTTTTTAACTTTTATAGCAATTTGACCATTTTTTTTGTTAAATTTAATTGCATTTTCAATTAAGTTAAGCCATACTTGTTCCATTAAGTCTTCATTTACAATAGAATAGCAATCATCTATATCTAAATCTAAATCAAGGTTAGCTTGTTCGATTTTTTTATATTCTATTAAAACAACTTTTCTGATTTGTTCACCAATGTTTACTTTTGTTTTATTTGTAACAATTTCTTGTCTTTCTATTTTAGATAAATTTAATATATTAGTTGATAAAGATGCTAATCTATTAGATTCTTCAATTATAATATTTAGGTAATCTGTTTTTTCTTTGGTTGTAATATCATCTCGTTTTAATTCTTCAGCATAACCTTTTATAGATACAACAGGAGTTTTTAGTTCATGAGAAAAGTTATTAACAAAATCACTTCTTAATATTTCAACACTATCTAATTCGGCAATCATTTTGTTAAAATTATGTTTTATATGTTTTAGTGGTTTAGTTTCTTTAATTCGTACTTTATAGTTACCATTTGATATTTCTTCAATAACTTTTTCTATTTCATCCATAACTCTTATTACAGGGTTACCAATTATTAGTGTCATTAGACCACTTATAATTAGCTGAGCAATTAAAAGAATTATAATTGCTATTAAAGGACTATTTTGAATTTTTTGAGTCATGTCGATATTTATATTCAGTATAAAGTATATAATTATGAAAACTATTAATGAAGATATACCTGATATAATGGTCCATATTGTAAAGTATGTATTAATTTTTATTTTTTTTGATACATTATTGTTCATTTTTTTTCACCGCTTTATAACCTAATCCTCTAATAGCTTTTATTTCAAACTCTGGATAATTTTCAAATTTTCTACGTAATCTATTTATATGAACATTTATGGTTGTATCATCGCTATCGCTTTCATAGCCCCAAATTTCATCCATTAGTTCTATTCGTGTAAATATTTTATCTGGATATGATAATAGTTTGTATAATAGATAAAATTCTTTTTGAGGAAGAGTCTGTTTATCATTTTCTCTTGTTACGGTTAAAGAATCATAATCTAATGTGACTTTGCCGATTGTAATTTTTCTTTCATTAACTATTTTACTTCTTCTTAATAATGCCTTTACTCTTAAAATAAATTCATCCATATCAAGAGGTTTTGTCATGTAGTCGTCTGTGCCAACCATAAAACCTTTGTGTTTATCGATAGCTAATTGATGAGCAGTTGCCATCAAAATAGGAATTTCAATGTTTGATTCTCTTAGTTCTTTTGTAAATTCATAACCATCCATATTAGGTAAAGTTAAGTCTAAAACAATTAGGTTAATTAAGTTTTTATCAATGATATCTAATCCTTCTTCAGCGCTACTTGCTTCAAAAACGTGATAACCTTCACGTGAAAGTACTTTAGATATTATTTGTCTTATATTTTCTTCGTCTTCTATAACTAAAACATTAATCATAATATTCCTCCATTTGGGTATAAAGTTTTATATAATAAACATTATATCATATGATTTAGAATTTTATTTGAATTTAAATCGTAGTATTGGTTTTTAAAAGTTTTATTATGTTAAGTGTAGATTTTTTTGTTAAATGCTTTATTTTTGTATAAAAAAAGAATGAAAATATATTATAAATCATTCTTGTAGTTATATTAGAATATAATTTTTACTTTTTTCATTATTTGTCTTCTCCAATTTTGATAATTTTATAACCTAATTGCAAAATAGCATTTTTAATATCTTGTTCATTAATACTATTTTTGGAATATATTGTTGCTTTTTTCTCTTGCAAGTTTACTTTAACTTTAGAGACATTAGTTATTTCTGATAATGCCTTTTCAACTTTGGCTTTGCAATGTTCACACATCATTCCTTCGATAATTATTTCTTTTTTTATTTTCTTATTAAACATATTATTTTTCCTTCCATTTTTTTAATCTTAGAGCATTTAGTATCACAGTAAAGCTTGATAAAGTCATGGCAAGTCCAGCTAGCATTGGATTCATAGATATTTTAATACTTTCTAATAAACCACAAGCAACCGGTATCATACAAGCATTATAAAAAAATGCCCAAAATAAATTTTCTTTTATGTTATTTAGTGTTTTTTTACTTATGTCGAATAAATTATAAATTGAATTCAAATCATCCTTCATTAAAATTACGTCTGCAGAATCAGCAGCTATATCAATGGCCGAATTTAAACTAACGCCAATATCTGCAACTGATAAACTTGGGGCGTCATTAATACCATCGCCAACCATCATTACTTTTAGTCCCGATTTCATTAATTCTTTAATTTTATTTGATTTATCTTTAGGAGTAACATCAGCTATTACATCTTCGATACCGATACTTTGGGCAATTATATTTGCAGTAATTTTGTTATCACCTGTAAGCATAATTACTTTTTTATTTAATTGTTTTAATTTTTTTATTACCTCTTTTGAATTATCTCTGATAATATCTTTAACTCCAATAAGACCAATTACTTTTTTATTTTCAATTACATATACAATACTATTTCCATTTTGAGATAACTTTTGTTCTTCTTTTAAATATTTGTTAGGTATATGGCAGATATTAAAAAGTTTATTATTTCCTATTAAATATTCTTTTTTATTTATTGTGCCAGTTAATCCTGTACCAGTAATATTTTTAAATTCAGCAACTTCTAATAATTCTAAGTTATTTTCTTTTGAATATGTTTTAAAAGCATGTGCTATTGGATGAGTTGATTTATTTTCTATAGAAGATACAATTTGAATTAATTGTTTGTTATTATATTGGGAATTATTAATAATTTTAGAAATTTTTAAAGTTCCATATGTTAATGTACCTGTTTTGTCAAAAACAATAGTGTCTATTTTGTTGGCATTTTCAAGTATTGCTGATTTTTTAACTAATATTCCGTTTTTGGCACATAAACCTTCACTTACAACTATTGCAAGTGGAGTTGCTAATCCTAAAGCACAAGGGCAAGCACATACTAAAACTGTTACAAAGTATATTATAGAGCTATTAAAATTATAGCCTATGATTAAATGAATAATAAATGTAGTTATTGCAATTAACATTACTATAGGAACAAATATGCCACTTACTTTATCAGCTATTCTGGCAATTGGGGCTTTAGTATTCGTTGCTTCAACTACCAGTCTTACAATTTCTGATATTGTGGAATCTTTGCCAATATTTAAAGCTTTATATAATATTGTTCCATCTAAGTTGATTGCGCCTGCTACTACTTTATCATTAATATTTTTTTTTACCGGAGTTGATTCACCACTAATAAATGATTCATCTACATGGGAATTACCTTCGGTAATGATTCCATCAACGGCAAATCTATTACCAGGTTTAACAATTAGGATATCGCCTTTTTTTACTTCATCAATAGATACTTCAATCTCTTTATTATTTTTGTATATGGTGGCTACTTTAGGAGTAATTGTTACTAATCCTTTAATAGCATCTTTAGTTTTTTCTTTGCTTATGTTATCAATATATCGACCAAATTTTATTAAGTATAATATTACGCATACACTTTCAAAATATAAGTTTTCTACGTAATTTTGATTACCTTTTAAAATCATAAACATGTTAAAAGTACTAAATAAAAAACTTGAGGTAACACCTAACATAACTAATGTATCCATATTAGGTGATTTATATTTTATATTTTTTATTCCACTTATAATAATATCTCGACCAAAATATATGAAATATATACTAAAAATAAATAAACATACTGAGTAATTGATTGGATGTTTTAACATGTTGAGAAAAGGGATTACGGGTAAATGGATCATGTGTGACATTGATATGTATAAAACAAGTAAAGCAAGAAAGCCATTAATTATAAAGTACATTGTTTTATTTGTTTTATTATTTTCTTCTTCATCTTTATATTCTCCCAATGATTTAAAGCCAGCTTCACTAATAAATTTATTTAATTCTTCTAGAGTAATATCATCTTCATAATTGATACTTGCAGTAGACATTACTAAATTAACTAACGCATCGTTGATACCTTTTTGTTTAAGTAAATATTTTTCTAAACTTGATGAGCAAGCACTACAAGTCATTCCTTCTATTTTTAAAATTATTTTTTTCATCTGTTCACCTCAAAATATTTTTCATCATCTATTACCTTAATATTATTTTTAATCATATTCATCCAACAATTCATGGAATAATTACCAATTTGTGTTGGTGTAAACTCAATTATGTTTTCACCAGCTTCTAATTGCTTTTCAATATTAAATTCTTCAATTATTAAAGTGTTATTGCAACCAGTTAGATATTTTTCATCGACGTTTATTATTAGTTTGACTTGTTTGTCTTTCTGAACGATTATGTCGTCATAATTTCCGTATGATAAGTCAATTTTGACTTCTTGATAGTTGTTTATAAAAGTTGAGGATGTAAAAGTATCATAATTATTAAATAAACTATTAATATTTAGGCCAAGAGTACTTATTCCTCTACTTAGCATTTCTAAAGATAAAAGTAAAATTAGTACAGTAGCTATTTTATTTAGTAATATTTTTGTATTGCCTTTTACAATATTGAATATGATACTTATTCCAAGCATTAAGGGAATCGTTCCTAAACAAAATAAAAACATTGATAAAAAACCTTTTAGGAATGAATTTGTTGATAAAGCATAGACTTGCATAGCCTGCAATGGTCCACATGGCATAAAACCATTTATGATACCTATTATAAAGGCATTATTAGTTTTTATTTTATTTTTTAGTTTTATTAAACTAGGTATTTTAAATTTAATTATATTTAGCGTGTTTAAGGACATTAGTAGCATAATTATTGAAGCAATAATAATAAGTAAACCATTTATTTTTTTATTAATGCTAATAACTGAACCTATTAAACCTACTAAGCCACCTAAAAAGCTATAAGATAGTAGTCTACCTAAATTATATAATAGAGGTTTTTTTATATTTGTTTTACCACTTTTGTTAAATGTTGCCGTTAGGTTAATAGCACCACACATACTAATACAGTGAATACTTGTCAGTAATCCAGTTATAAATAACATTCCATACGTTATTTTACTATTAATTGTCGGAATTATATTTAATATATTAAAGCCAAAAATTTTATTGATTAAAAGTACTATGATTATGATACTTAATAAGATAATTAAAAATTCTTTCAATTTTAGATTATGGTCTATCATTTTTATATTTTCACTTATATAATCATTTTGAGTAAAATAACCTAAGCTATTTATTATTTTAATTATTTGTAAATTATCTATTTTCTTATCTGCTTTAATTTCAGCAATATTTTTAGTTATTTTTACTTCCTTAACACTAGCTATAGTTAGTAATTCTTTTTTTATTTTATTTCGACAATTGTCACAGGTGATTCCGTTTATTTTTACGTAGACAATATACATTAATTTAATCTCCCAATTAATTCCATTACTTCATCTATAATATTTGAGTCATTGTTTTTTATATCTCTAACAACACAAGTTGATAAGTGGTTTTTTAATATTTCATTGCTAACGCTTTTTATAGATTTTGAAATAGCTAACAGTTGGATTAAAACATCATTACAATATTTGTCTTCGTCAATCATATTTTGGACGCCTCTTATTTGACCTTCAATTGTTTTAAGTCTTTTTATTAATTTTTTTTTAGTTGTTTCATCTCTGTGAGTACTTTTTTCACATTGATTACACTGTTCACATTTATTTTTCATAATTATCAGCTCCACGAAAAATATTATAACACCCCTAGGGGGTGTTAGTAAATATCATAATAAAAAACTAGAGTTTTATTGAGTTTGTCAACAAAAAGGAGACAATAAAAAACATTATTTAAAACCTAGTGGGGTTCTATACTCAACTTGCTTTTATAATTTGGGACATAACTGTTTTTTCGTTAATATTATAACGAATGTATAATAAATAAAAATACTAAAAAATAATATAGTTTTTTTGCTATATTATTTTATTTGTTGTAAAAACATTGTAAATTTATAATTATAATTATGTAAATATAGTTTAGTACATATATAATTAAAATAGGTGGAGGGAAAATAATATGTTTAATAGGGAAATGGAAAAAGAAGTTTTAGCTAAAGATCAAGACGAACTGTCTATGGACGAATTAGATAATGTTGTTGGCGCGGTTCCTCATGAAATAGCTGTGATTGCTGCTTTAAAAAATGAAAGTTTATATAGAAAACAACAAATTGAAGAATTAAAAAAAGAAAAAGAAGCTTTAGAAGCTTTAGCTAAAGATCAAGATGAAATGTCTATGGACGAGTTAGATAATGTTCGTGCAGGAATGTTTAGAAGATAGAACGTTTAGTTTTTTTTCTTTTGGTTTGATTTTGGTTCTAGTTTAAAGTCAGGATTCATTAAATATTTTTAGTTGTCAAAAACTTATTAGTGTTTCTAAATTAAATTCAAAGAGTATAGAACTTTTATACATTATTGATAAATCTAATAATTTAAGGGATTATAGTATTCTTTGATGAAGCAACAATTTGTTATCAACCAAGGCTGTGATTTTATTATAATTGCTATAGTTTGTAAACATATAATAATTATCTAATTTAATATGGAGATGGAATTATTTATCGAGTCCTTTTTTAGCGATTGTTTCTGATATGACAGTATTTAAAGAGAAGTCCATCTTGTGAGTTAACTACGTATTTTGATGCAGGAGATAAAAATATAGTTGGATTAAAGAAGAATTTTTTGTTGATTTTTGTACTATTTAATCTCCAACTAGAAAATCAACACATTGTTTAAAAACTTATCACCTAAGTCATGTTCAAAAGCATCGTTAATATCAAAACCACTACAATAATATCTTGTCATACTATCAACTCCTAAGTCAATTATATCATAGTTAATCTTCTTTTTTCTTTATCGAAACATCTTCGAAAATTTTTTTCAAATAAAGTAACATGCTATATATTAAAGGCTAAAGGATTAACTGTTTCCAATGTGCTATAGTAATTTAATTGTAAAATTTTTAGTAAGCAAAAAGGTCATTGTACTTGATGACATCTTTATTATATTTATTAATATTCATGAACAGTTCTTCCCACAACTCAAAATTTTGTAGGCAAAACGTAGGTTTAATCTTAAGTTGGAAATAAGTAATGTCTAATTTTCTGACAATACAGTTTAAACTTATCTAATAACTTATTTAAAAAAATTGATTTAATATTTATTTTTCTTAGTCAGACAAACTGGTTTATCTTTACTACCAATAATCATTTGTAGTAAATCTTTCATGCTATGTTCTTTATCGACTATATAACAATCTATGCCGGCATTTTCTGCACCAACTTTATCACTCTTAATACTATCACCTATCATTATACAATCTTCTTTATTTGTATCACCAATGGCTAATTCAAAAGATTCTAAATCAGGTTTCATTGCATCTTCACCGGCAACTATTTTATCTATATAATCATATAATCCTGTTCTTTTTAATCTCGGTATTTGTGTTCCACTAAACCAGCTGGTAAGAATTACTATATCTTTACCATTTGCTTTTAAATAATCAAGCAATTCGATAACTCCATCCGCTACAACATCTTTTATTGTTTCACCATTATGAATCATCCAGCCACTTATTGTATCTGCGTTAACAGTAAAACCGTAGCTTTTAAAGAAATCGCTTAATGTCTTAAAGTCATATTTAGGGAATTCTAATTCATATTTATTTAAGATAGCTTGTTTTTGTTTAAAGAATTCTTCTTGTTCTTCTAATGGAATACTCATTTTTAAAAATTCATCTTCTTTAGACCAATCTGGAATTAATAAAGTATAATCCAAATCAAATATATATTTTTTATAATTCTTCATAGTTCACCTCATTTTTAGTAAGTTATTATATATCAAAATTATCATTTAAATAATGTTGAAATCAGCGAAAAACTTATCTAAAAAAATTTATTTTTTATTACAGCTTTTTGATATCGGTATACATTCTAGGATGATATCCTTTTTTATTATAAAAATTAATAGCATTTTCATTATAAGCAAAAACATCAACCAAAACATATTCACAATTATTAAACTTAAAATATTCTTCCAATTTATCCATTAAAGTTTGTCCGACACCTTTACTTCTTATTTTAGATGTAACTATTAATTCAGTAATTATTCCTCTTTTAGGACACTTATAATCTAAATAATCATATTCTTCATATGGAGGAATTGTACCTATAATAAGTCCAATTGCTTTGTCATTTTCAATTGCTAAATAGCATTTACCATTATTCTTATCTACTTCATCCAAATCGACTAATGCCATCTTCTCATGATATTCAGGATGTACTTGATCTAACTCATCTTTATCAATAGATACAATATATTCTTCAAGTTCTGTTAATAAATTTCTAACGTCTTCAAGATATTTTTCTTCATATTCTATTATTTTCATAATTAGCCACCTCTATTTATTGTTAAAAATGAATACATCCTCTATTCCATCATTTTTAGTTATATAATTTCCATTAGTATATTCTGATATTATATTTTTCCAAAATGAATATGCAATAGGATTGTTTTCCATTGGTTGGACCTCCCAATCACCCCTAAATTTTTCAAATATTTCATAAGCGACTCTTTTCCCAATATGATTCCTTCTAAATCTTGGCATTATTAAGAATTCGGCAATACACTTTCCATTTTTATTAAATTTTAAATTTTCATTTACCATAACCATTCCTACATATGTTTTTCCACTTTTAATAAAATATGCACTTCGATCCTCATCAGTAAAGTAATTATCAAACCATCTATATTCAAATATACATTCCTCATTTACATCATTATCAATATATTGCGAACCATCATATAAGGAATATTGTAACAATTTATATAATTTTTCTTTTTCTTGATGTTTTACATCAATTAATTTGTAATTCATTATAATCACCAACTTTTACATATTATATCATACAATGTACTTGCATTTTGTTAAAGCTAGTAAAAAAACTTATCTAAAACTTATCTAAACATCTTTTTTGAGGTAAAATTACCTAAAAATTGTAAGCGCTAAAAAACTCGCAAGCCCTTTATTATAAGGCTTTGCGAGCTTATTTCCCGCAACACTGTTTATATTTTTTGCCTGAGCCACATGAACTTTGTACTCCCATATTATCTGTATTATTTGTATTTATAATATTACCTGTATTTCAGGCTTTTCCAGACTAGGTAACATCTATATTATTTGTATTATCTGTACTATTTATATTATAAATATTTCTCTACTGTGGACAAATTGTGGACACCGTCCACATCCGTTCACTGCCATCATTATACCATATTTCAAAGTTCAAT